>JAHFTX010000004.1 GCA_023265395.1 Thermoplasmata archaeon | reverse complement strand
ATGTGGAGTGTCGCCATGGTCGGTGCGTGGATCCTCTGGTATTGGCTCCTGATAGTCCCCAACACTCCATCCGAAGCGTCCGAGGAGTAAAGCTGCGGCCTATCCCAAGGCTTGTCCGGCCCCCGCGCAACCCTACGAATGGCGGGCGATTCACAGGGGAGAATCGAAGGGTGCATGCAGAGTTCTGACACAAACCAGGCATGCATCGACGACGACGGGCTGCTCGATTACCAGGCAGGGACGCGCATCGCCGTCGACCCCGATGACTCTACACTTGGCAACCACACGCTGCACGCCTCTCCGCCTCTCGCAGCGCCACCAGCCACCCGGGGGACCGGTGGGACTTTTATAGCAGGGGGCGACGTTGGGCAGGAGCCCCGACTGGAGGCCAATGCATGCGGTTCATGACGCTGCTCAAGTCCCTGCCGGGCAAGTACACCGAGGCGATCCGCCAGTTCAAGCACCCCAAGGTCCCCGACGAGGTCAAGGTCATCCAGTTCCTCGCGACCTTCGGGGAGTGGGACTGCATCGTCCTCTTCGAGGCCCAGAGCGAGGAGATTGCGGCACGCTTCATCGTACAGTTCGGCGAGGTTGCAAATAGCACCACCCTGGTGTGCTTCCCCGTCGAACAGTTGCATTGGACACGGTAGGCAAGGAGTACTCACATGGAGTTCCGCATACTCAACAAGGAGACAGAACAAGCCCTCGAACTCGAGATGGTGGGGGTCGATGAGACGGTGCTGGAGCCCCTCAAGCAGAAGCTGCTCCAGGACGGCGACGTGCTGGTGGCCAGCTACACCATGGGCCACCCCCTGCTCGAGAACCCCCGGTTCTTCGTCAAGGTCAGCAAGGGCAAGGCGACCGGCGTGCTGCGCAAGGCTGCCAAGGCGATCTCCAAGGAGTTCGCCGAGCTCGAGGTCCTCACCCACAAGGCCCCTGGCTGAGCCGCAGGACGTCCGACCGTGCGCGACGCCGCCGAGGACGAGGCCACAGTCGGGATGGAGGTGTTCCTCACCGACACCCCCGGGATCGGGGGACGGTTGCGGGCCACCGCCGAGGACTTCGTCGTCATCGAGCAGAGCAAGCCCCCTCCGCGGCAGCAGGGCCCCTACTGCGTCGCCACCATCACCTCGACCAACTGGGAGACCAACCATCTGGTCGAGAGCCTCTCCTCGCAGTTGCGCATCAGCCGCAACGCCATCGCCTTCGCCGGCACCAAGGACAAGCGCGCCATCACGACGCAGCTGATGTCCTTTCGTGCTCCGGTCGAATCGGTCCAGGCCATCGCGCTGCGGGACGTGACGATCAGCGACGTCTACCCCGTGGCCAACCCGCTGCATCTGGGCGCCCTGCTGGGCAACACCTTCCGGTTGACCGTCAGCGGGGTCACCCTCGCACCGCGGCGCCGCCTCGAGGGCGTTCTCGCCGACACCCTCGAGCAGCTCCGCGACAACGACGGCGCTCCCAACTTCTTTGGCATCCAGCGCTTCGGGGCACTTCGCCCGTGCACCCACCTGGTGGGCCGCAAGCTCACCGAGGGGGACATCGAAGGTGCCGTCATGACCTACCTGGGCAGTCCTTCACAGCGGGAGGAGGACAGCCTGCGGGAGGTCCGCACGAGGCTGTCGCAGGACCACGACTTCGCTGCGGCCCTCGAAGCGATGCCGCAGGCGTTGCGCTTCGAGCGGGCGATGCTCCACCACCTGCACACCCACGCGGGCGACTTCCGCGGCGCCCTCGAGCAGCTGCCACGCAACCTGACCCTGATGTTCATCCATGCGTACCAATCCTACCTCTTCAACCGCATCCTCAGCGCGAGGATCCGCTCGGGCCTGCCCCTCAACGACGCCGTCATCGGCGACCTGGTGCTCACCGCCGACCGCAACGGCGCGCCGCGGCCTGCCGACGTCGTCAAGGTGACGGCGGCCAACGTCGGCGCCACGGCTCGGCAGGTCAAGGCCGGCCGCGCCTTCGTCAGCCACGCGGTCTTTGGGATGCAGACCCCCCTGAGCGAGGGCGACCCAGGCGAGCTCGAACGCAAGGTCTTGGATGAGGAGAAGGTGCAGGCGTCGGACTTCTCCATCCATGCGATCCCTCGGCTGACCACCAAGGGCGTGCGGCGCGAGGTTCTGGCCTCTCCCTTCCCCATGAAGGTCGAGGTCGACCTCCAGGACGAGAGCCGGGTCGACCTCAACTTCCGGCTTGGCCGCGGATGCTATGCCACCTCGGTCGCCCGCGAGTTCCTCAAGGCCGACACCCTCTCCTACTGAGGGAGCTCCAACCGTGCCCCAAACCTCAAGTCGGCGTGCCGGGCTTGGGTGACGTGGACTTCGCGCTGACCCCTGAGCAGGAGCTCATCCGCACCACCGTGCGCACGTTCGCCGAGCAGGAGGTCCAGCCCCGCGCCAAGGCCCTCGATGCCGAGGATGCCTTCCCCCGCGACCTGTGGCAGCGCCTCATCGAGCTGCAGCTGACGGGGGTGATCATCCCCGAGCGCTACGGCGGTGCGGGCCTCGACATGGTCAGCTACATGCTGACCATCGAGGAGATCAGTCGCGTCTGTGCGGGTCTTGCGGTGGCGTTGTCGGTCCACATCTCGGTCGCCACCTCGCCGATCCTGCTCTTTGGCACCGATCAGCAACGGGAGCGATTCGTCGTGCCCATGGCCAAGGGCGCGCTGCTGGGCGGCTTTGCGCAGACCGAGCCGAACGCCGGCTCCGATGCCGCCGGGATCACGACCACCGCGAGCCGTCGTGAGGGCGGATGGGTGCTCAACGGCACCAAGACCTTCATCACCAACGGCGACGGCGACGTCTTCGTCACCACCGCCAAGACCGATCCAGCCGCAGGCCACAAGGGGATCACGACCTTCATCGTCACCAAGGAGCTCGACGGGTTCTCCTTGGGCGTCAAGGAGGACAAGATGGGGATCCGCGCCTCGACGACCTACGAGCTGCTCTTCACGGACATGTTCGTCCCCGACGACCAGGTGCTCGGGCTCCCCGGCGAGGGGTTCCGCATCGCCATGGCGACCCTCGACGCAAGCCGCATCGGCATCGGGGCTCAGGCCATCGGCATCGCCCAAGGCGCCTTCGACCAGGCGTTGGCCTACGCCCAGCAACGGCAGGCCTTCGGCGGCCCCATCGGCCGCTTCGGTGCGATCCAACAGATGCTCGCCGACATGGCCGTGCGTCTGGAGTCTGCGCGGCTGCTCGTCTACCAGGCGGCCTGGCGCAAGGACCGCGGGCTCGATGTCAACAAGCAGGCCTCGATGGCCAAGCTCTTCGCCTCCGAGACCGCCACCTTCGTGACTAACAAGGCGGTGCAGATCCACGGCGGCTATGGCTACATCAAGGAGTATGACGTCGAACGCTACTATCGCGATGCCAAGGTCACCGAGCTGTACGAGGGCACCAGCGAGATCCAGCGCCTGGTGATCGCTCGACAGCTGCTCAAGGAGTGAGGTGCCCGCCATGGCGGAGCAGGGCCGATGGCTGGTCAAGTCCGATCCGCAGGACTTCGGGTTCCCGCAGTTGGCTGCGGCCGGCACCGTCACCTGGGATGGTGTGCGCAATCCGACTGCACAGCTGCACCTGCGGGCGATGGCCGATGGCGACCGAGTCCTGGTCTACCACACCGGCAGCGACAAGGCAATCGTCGGGACCGCCACCGTCATCGGTGCGCCCTTCCCCGACAAGAGTGCCGCAGACCCACGGATCGTCGCCGTGCGCCTGCGTGCAGGTGCGGCGTTGCCTCGGTCGGTCTCGCTCGCTGCGATCAAGGCAGAACCGACGCTGGCGACGCTGCCTCTGGTACGCATGGGGCGTCTGTCGGTGATGCCGATCCCTGCTGCAGCCTGGCGCCGTCTGCTGGCGATGGGCGGGGCGGCCCGCACCTAGGGCTATTACCCCCCACTGCGCACCAGCAGGGGCCGGCTTCGATGCCGCCGAGGTGGTGGACCGATGCTGCTCGATGACCCCGTCGGTGGTCTGGAGCTGGGCGGCCTGGTGCTCGACTTCTGCTTTGCCGCCTACCTCTCGTGGTTGCGCCTCCGTCTGTCCGAACAGACCTCGACCTGGACTCAGCGATTGGCCGTGAGCCTGCTGGCGTGGCTCTTCTGGATCAACGCCGTCGTCTACCTCGTGGGCTTCAAGCTCGGCGGCGTGGATCCCCGTGTGCTGCAGGTCGTCAACGACCTCGACCTGCTCACCCCCACCATCGTGCTGGGCTTCGCCCTGGTCTTCCCGCGGCTGCGCTACCCCCCCAGCAGGACCGTGGTGCTGCTCAGCGGTGTGGCGCTCATGGGGGCGGTCGAGCTGGTGGTGCAGCTGGTGATCCATGGTCAAGCCGCCCGGGGGGTGCTCAGTGCCTCCGATGCGGAGGCCGCCCTGACGGCGCTCAACATCACCGCGTACGCCGTCGGGTGGTTCGTCCCGTTGTTCCTGTGGCTCCCGCAGTATGGCCGGGAACGCAACTCCTCGACACGGCTGGTGCTCGCAGCTGCTAGCTGGGGCTTCCTCTCCCTGCCGCTGCAGCTGCGCCTGTATGAGATCCCCCGATGGCAGAGCCACAGCAGCGGTGTCGTCGAAGGCCTGCGGGTGGTCGAGGTGGTGCTGCTGCTGGCGGCGCTGGCGTTGCTGGTGATGGGGCTCAATCGCAACCGCAACCGCTGGTCCTTGCCCGAGTGGGTCCACCTGGGCATGCTGGTCACCCTCCCGGCGCTGACCATCGTCCTGGCAGCCGCCGTCGACGGAGGCGCGCGCACCCTGACCCATCTCCAGCAATGGCTGCTGCTGGTGATGCCCTGGACGGTGCTGCGGCCGCTGCTGCTGTGCCTGACGCTGCTCAAGTTCCAGGCGACCGCCCCCGACCTGCCGGTCGAACGCGACCTGTCGCTCTTGGGCGCGCTGATCGGCGGCGTCACGGTCGGTGGGATCGTCGTCGGGACCATCGGGTTTGGCCCGCTGGGGATCGTCGCAGGCCTCCTCGTGGGGGTGCTGATGCTCTATCCGGCCTTCCGCCTCGTCCGCCGGGTCACGCGGGTGGTCATGGGTGTGCGCTGGGTCAACGCGCGCGAGACCTACCAGCTGCTCCTGCAGACGGCGGTGGTGGCCGGCCGGATCCCGCACCGAGCCGATGAAGCATCGCTGCGGACGCTGCGCGCGGGGATGGGCCTGACCGAGCAGGCCCACGCCCAGCTGCTCGCCCAGCTGCAGGAGGCGACCCCGATGGCGGTGGGCCAGAGCGAGATCACCGACCTGTTCGTCCTGCACGCCGATGGACGATTGATCGCCCATGTCGGGGCGGCTGCCCGCAGCACCGCCGAGCAACATGACCTCGACCTGGTCGTCGACGATCTGCGGCTGCAGCTGCAGACCCTCGACCCCGACTATGCGAGCACCGGGACGATGCGCGCAGGTCATCCCTCGCTGTTGGTGCACCGGCAGGGCACCTTGGCGCTGGGGGCCGTCGTCGAGGGTCCCGACCCGGCGTCGATGACCCAGGTGCTCGAGGAATGGGCCGAGCTGCTCGAGTCGACCTACCGGGAGAGCCTGGCAGCATGGGACGGGACGCCGCAGCCGCTCGATTCGCTCGTAGCGGAATTGCGACGGACCTTCACCTGGTCCAAGGCGCTGCTGACCTAGTCGACCACCGCCACTAGGGTGCCTCGCCCACCACCCGCGTCCCTTGCCGGTCGACCTCGACGACATAGGGCATGCCGCCGGCCTTGACGATCGCATGGGCCGTGCGCTCGACGTCGTCGGTCAGGGCGATGATGGATCCCCCCCCGCCAGCGCCGGTGAGCTTGGCCCCCAGCGAGACCGGGGCGGCGCCGCTGACGAGGGCTTCGAGGGCAGGGTGGCTGACCCCCAGCGAGCGCAGCAGGGCATGGTCCTCTGCCATCAGTTGACCCAGCGTCGCGAGGTCGCCGCGCAGCAGCGCCTCGGTACCCTCCATCGTCAGTGCACCGATCCGCTCGATTGCCGCCCGGGCAGCGGCGTCCTGCTCGGTACGCGCCCGGACGGCGGCGACGAGGTCGGTGGTGCGCCCCTTGACGCCGGTGTTGCCGACCACCAGGGAGAGCCTCGGCACCTCGATCGCGCTGACCTCCCAGGCACGAGCGCCCCGGCTGAGCTCCCACAGCGGGCTGCGATGGCCATCGATCAGGGGCGAGCTCTCGCTCCCGGCGGGTCGCAACAGGATCCCGCCGCCGTGGGCGATCGTCGAGGTGTCGGTGGGGCTGGCGGCCCCCTGGACGGCCCACTCGACGTCGAAGGCCGACGACGCAAGCGCCCGCGAGTCCCAGGTGCGCGCAGCCAAGGTCATGGCGCCGGCCAAGGTGGCGCAGGTGACGGCAGCGCTCGACCCCAGACCCGAGGCGGGGGGGATGCTCGAACGGATGGTCATCGCGAGCGGTCCGCCTTGCCACGCGCGCTCGAGGGCGGCGGCGATGTAGCCGCGTCGCCGGGGCTGGAACTCCTCCTGGTCGAGGCGCCAACCCTCCGCGGGCAGCAGGCGCATGCGCAACGGCAGGTCGATCGCCACAGCCAGGGCGGGCTTGCCGTAGACGACGGCGTGTTCGCCTAGCAGGATCGCCTTGGCGGGCGCCTCGATCTCGACCATGCCACACTCCCGAGGCGGCCAGGCAGACCGCAGGGAAAAGGGTTGGCGTCTACCGCAGGGCGCAGAAGCGTTCAAGCCCCAGCTCGACCAGTGGCGCTCCGGTGGCGCGATGATCACGGTCGGGATGCAGTACCATGTCCTGCCCGGGAAGGGGCCGACCTTCGAGGAGAAGTTCGGGGAGGTGCTCACCGTCCTGGGTGCCGCTGCGGGGCACGTGCGCAGTCAGTTGTTCCAAGACGTCAACGATCGCGCGAGCTACCTCATCGTCAGCGAGTGGAAGACCACCGACGCCTTCACCGACTTCCTCGCCTCCGACGCCTTCGCGGACGCGGTCAGCTGGGCACGGGCAGGGATCCTCGATCGGCGACCGGTGCACCAGGTGTACCAACACGCGGCACCGCTTGGGCCGCCCCACTGATCCCTAGTCCTGGGGTGCGAGCCCTTCCATCGGGTCGATCGGTTCCCGCGCCGAGCGGATGCGGTCCACCTCCTGCAGGGGCGGCAGCGTGCCGGCGCCCTCCTCGTCCGCGCTCTCGAGGATGACCTCCCATCGTGCAGCGTGCTGGTCCCTGCTGGCGATGGTCGCGTGCCAGACGACCATGGTCGGGATGTTGGCGTGCAGCATCCGTCCGGAGAGGGTCAGCAGGGGCACCTCCGAGGCGCAGGTGGCCTGGACGTAGCGGACCCCCACCTGCAGCGTGACCGAGGAGCGATCCCCCTGCAGGACGATCCCAGCACGCTCGATCTGGTCGAAGCGCACCACGAAGGGCAAGCGTCCCCCACCGACCTGCCCCGCCGAGACGGTCAGGGGCGTGAGCCGGATCCCCTGGCGCAAGGTCAGGCCCCCCCACAGGAGCAGGGCCGGCCCCAGGACGAAGGCGAGCAGGACGTCGAGCAGCTCGAGGTCACCGCGGCCAAGCCGGGGGAGGGTCAGGATCAGACCGACCGCGGCGAGCAGTGCCCCGCTCAGCTGCAGCAAGCGGCGGCGCGTCGCGACCGCCGATGCCGGTTCAGCGCACCTCTCAGGTGGTCGCAGTGCGAGGAGCGCATCGCCTCGGCTGCGCAGGCGAGCGATGCACTCACCGAGCTCCGAGAGCCCGATCTCTCCCGCCGTGATCTGCAGGTCATCCTCGTGCAAGAGCGAGACCGGACCATCCTCGGGGGGGAACGAGAGCCCCCCGCTCCTGCGCGGCCGTCGCTTGGCGCCCTGCGGCTGCGGCATCATCACAAGGAGCAGGCCTGCCCCCAAGAAGGTGTCGCGCGGGGCGGTCAGGCCGACGGACGAGAGGCCAAATACCTCCGGGCGGCTGCCGGCCCATGGGCGTGTCATCGCCGGCGCACAGCAACCGCCTGGCCTCCTCGACCTCCCCCTACCTGCTGCAGCACGCCCACAACCCCGTCGAGTGGTACCCATGGGGCCCCGAAGCGCTCGAGGCTGCCAAGAGCAGCGACCGGCCCATCCTGCTGAGCATCGGCTACAGCTCCTGCCACTGGTGCCACGTCATGGAGCGGGAGAGCTTCGAGGACGAGGCGACGGCGGCGATCATGAACGAGCACTTCGTGAGCATCAAGGTCGACCGCGAGGAGCGCCCCGACCTCGATTCGATCTACATGGAGGCGGTGCTGGCCTTCACCAACGGGCAGGGGGGTTGGCCCATGACCGTCTTCCTCACCCCCCAGCAGCATCCCTTCTACGGCGGGACCTACTTCCCCCCCGTCGATGCCTATGGGCGTCCGGGGTTCCCCACCCTGCTTCGTCGCATCGCGAAGCTGTGGGCGAGCGACCGGGCGGCGCTCCTCGAGCAAGGCGAACAGGTGGTCACCGCCCTACGGCAGAGCGCCGAGCACGCCCACAGCGCCGCCCTCGATGAGACGGTGCTCGAGCGTGCGGTGCAGCAGCTGACCACCTCCTTCGATTCCCAGCACGGTGGATTTGGCGGTGCCCCCAAGTTCCCCCCGACGGCAGCGCTCGGCCTCCTGCTCGCCTACTGGGAGCGGAGCGGTGACGCCATGGCGCTGCGCATGGCGCGCAGGACCCTCGACACGATGGCGGCAGGGGGGATCCACGATCACATCGCCGGGGGATTCTGCCGCTATTCCGTCGACGCCCGCTGGCTCGTGCCGCATTTCGAGAAGATGCTCTACGACAACGGCCTGCTGGCACGCTCCTACCTCGAGGGGTTCCAAGCCACCGGCGAGGCGGCCTACCTGCAGGTCGCCCAGCGCACCCTCGACTACCTGCTGGCAGAGATGCAGGACCCCGCTGGCGGGTTCTACAGCGCCACCGATGCCGATAGCGAGGGAGAGGAGGGGGGGTTCTACCTCTGGACCGTCTCCGAGGTCCAGGAGCTGCTCCCTACGGTCGAGAGTGAGGCGGTGCTCGCGGCCTATGACATCACCCCTGGCGGCAACTTCGAGGGGCGCTCCATCCCCAATGTGGCCAAGCCCTTGCCCGAGGTGGCGGCAGCCCTCGGGATACCTCCAGCGTTGCTGACCGAACGTCTCTCCCACGCGCGGACCACGATGCTCTCCGCACGGCGGCGCCGCACCCAACCCGCCCTCGATGACAAGGTGATCACCGCCTGGAACGGCTTGGTCATCAGTGCCCTTGCCGAGGGGGCCCGCGTCGCTGGCAGCGACCGATACCTGAGGGCGGCCGAGCGCGCCGCAGACTTCCTCCTTGCGACCCATCGCACTCCCCAGGGTCGGCTGCTGCGGACCAGTCGCAAGGGTCGAGCCCATCTCGATGGCTGTCTGGAGGACCATGCGTACCTTGGCGCCGGCCTGCTGGATCTCTACGAGGCCGGCGGGCGCTTGAGTGACTTGCAGCACGCCACGACGCTGGCGACCGAGATCGTCACGCGCTTTGGCGACACGGGGGGTGCGTTCTTCGACACGGGGGTGGGTCATGAGGAGCTGATCGTCCGGCGTCGCGAAGGTCATGATGGGGCGACCCCTGCGCCCAACGCGGTCGCGGCCCATCTGCTGGCGCGGCTCTCCTTCCTCCTCGACCGCAAGGACCTCCGGGAGGCTGCCCGCGGCGCGCTGGAGCACTGGGGGGAGCAGGTCAGCCGCGCACCGCGCGCCTTCTGTCGCAGCCTGCTCGCCAACGAGCTCCTGCGCGCCGGCCCGGTCGAGGTGGTCCTGGTGGGCGCCCCCCACGATGCGCGGACGCAAGCGTTGGCGGCCTGCCTGGGTCGCACCTACCTCCCCTTGCGTGCCATCGCCTGGGTCCGTGGGGACGAAGCCGTGGAGGCGCTTCCCGCCCTCGCCCGCGCTCGTGGGCTGGTCGACGGAGCGCCCGCGGCCTACGTCTGCGTCAATCAGGCGTGCAAACGGCCGGTCAGCACCGCTGATGAGCTCACCACGGAGCTCGCAACGGTCCGCGCGCAGCGTACTCGAGGCTAGGGGCCTTCCGCCACGTTGGTGCCTGGGAAGCTCTTCCGCAGCAGTCGGCGCAGCTCGACCTCGATCGGCGCGACGCTGTTCATCGAGCCATCCCAGTCGACGAGCTGCCCACCGAACTTGTGGTTGAGGATCGCCAGCCAGTCGCCGAGCGTCTGTCGGACCTCGGGGATGTCCGCCCCTTCGACGGCCACGGCGAGCACCAGCTGGTCCTGGGTCTCGATCGCGAGGATGACATCGCCATACTTGATCGTGTCGAGCTCCCCGCCGCCCCCGCTGAGCCCCTGGGCGACGAAGCCACGGATGGCCATCAGCATCCCCGCCAGCACATCCTCGTCGGTGGGGTCGCGTGCGGCAAAGAGGTGGGCGACCAGTCGTCCGTCGGAGAGCATCAGCATCACCCGGCTGATCGACCCCATGGCGCGGACCTCCTCGTGCGAGGCAAGCTCTGCCAGCAGCAGCGCGTGCTCACGAGGGCTGATGTTGAGTCGGTCGCGCAGTCGCTGGAGCACCTTGGCATCGTCGGGGGATTCGACCCGCCCGCCGACGACGCTCGATTGCAAGCTCGCCAAGTAGAGCGCGCGGGCTGATGGCCGGTCGAGCGGGCCGGTGACGGTCCCGTACCCGATGCGCCAGATCGCCTGACCTCCAAAACGGTAGATCGGCCAGATGAGCACCAACGTCACTGCCAACACCAGCACGACGGGATCGACCCCGCTCATCCCCAGCAGGGGAAGCAGCACCAGCCCCGTTGCCATCGCCAGGACCAGCGCCATCAGGAGGGCGATCCCTTCGACCGCCAGCCGCTGGGACCCCAGCAGCTGGTGGCGCAGCAGCGCATAGGAGAAGAGGGAGGGGCGGATGATCCCCCAGCCAGCGGTGTAGACCAGCCACTCGATCACCACTCCGGCATCGTGACCGGTCACGGCATCGCCAGCGGCGTCGAGGAGTCCCATCAGGACGCTTCCGACGACGATGACGATGCTCATCAGTGCATGGAACCGCTCGGGGGAGCCCCAGTCCCCCCACCGCTGGATCAAGACCCACCACAGTCGCGCCAGCACGATCCCCGAGAGGAGTGCCGAAGCGATGGTGTTCGACGGGACGACCCCCCCCAACGCGATGACGCGGACCGCCTCGGAGAACGAGGAGATGGCTGGATAGCAGAGGAACCCCCACATCACCAGCGCGATGGCTCCCCGGGCCTGGTCCGAGGACTTGCGGTCGATCTCGCGCAACCACAGGAACGTGGGGAAGAAATAGGCCACCAGGTAGCTCCAGGAGATCAGCGAGTTGGGATAGCGCGGTAGGAGTTGCCCCGCCGCGACGAGGGCGTGCATCGAGAGTATCGCCATCTGCAGACCGGCGCCGACGACCAGGAGGATCAGGAGCAGGCGCTGCTGCGCGTGGCGCCCGACGAAGGGCCGAGGGAAGTGGAGCCCAAACGCCACCAGCAGCACGATGAGCGGGATGTCCAAGTCCCCGACCAGGCGCAAGAGCCGCGGGGAGTTATCGCTCAGGATGAACGCAGTGTATAACAGCGCTGCCACGCCGTTGAACGCGAACGTCCAGGAAAGCAGAGAGAGGGCGATCTGCTGGCCCCGGGTCGAATCGCGCTCCGCCTGCTGGAGTCGCAGGGCACCCAGCAGCATCCCCAGGCCGAGGTTGAAGATGCCCGTCAGGGCCATCATCAGCGCCTGCAGGTCCCAGCTCGCCATCGTTCCCTCCTGGAGCGCTGACCATCGAAAGCGAGCTTCGCCGACTGGATCGCCTCGGGCGCTAACCCGCCACGGGAGGCTGACGCACCAAGGCATCGATCTGCAGGCTCCACGCGTTGCCGTTGTCGCGGTCGATGGGGAGGATGCTGATCAGGCCCGGTGCGCGGACGACGCTGACCGTGCAGGTCCAGTTCCCCGCCATCGGCGTGAGGCTGTCGCCGCTGGCATTGAGGGCGACATTGCCGCTGGTGCTCGACTGGGTCGAGGCTGCCCCACCCTCGAAGGCGATGCTCAGACTCAGTTCGTCGTTGGAGCCGATGTCGTCGGTCCAGGTCAACGTCGCGATCATGCCGACGCTGTTGGGATCATCGAGCTCGACGAGGATGTCGGTCGAGGCACCCTCGGCGGTCTGTCCGTTCTCCGTCGTGACCGGCTGCTGGACGATGGGCCACTGCTCGAAAGGAGGGACGGGCCTTTCGGGGCCGTGCCCTTGGGAGGTCGCAGTCGCCACGGGCAACGAGTACTCGACGGCCGCGGAGGCCACCAGGGCCACCATCAGCAACACTCCGAGGACCAAGAAGTCCTGCGGCAGCGCGCGATCCTGCGCCACGGCAGCCCCTTCCTGTTGGTTCTACAAGAAGGTTCCTGCCCCCGCGCGAAGCGGGGTGGACACCAACCCTTATGGGCGGCCAGCGGCCAAGCGCCATCGTGTCCATCGGTGCGCGCGCACGGTCAGCTGCAGGCGTGCTCATCGGACTTCTGCTCGTGCTCCCGAGCGTCGCCCTCGCCGAGGATCCGACCACCCCTGGTCCGATGGCGGGACCGCAGGCACTGACCCCGCCGGCCACGCAGTCCCACGCCAACGTCGCCGCTGCGGCGGCGGTGCCGGCGGAGGGCGGCGATGTCGGTACCCACGAGTGGGCGGAACCGATCCTGGGCCGGTCAGAGGATCCCTCCGGCCGTGCCCTGCCCGACCTGCGCCCGATGCTGCTGCAACTGTACGACACTGCACCGCAGTGGCAGGGTCAGAGCGTCGGGACCGTCGGTCGGACCACCCTGGTGGTGGTGACCGTCGCCAACAACGGTTCGGCGGATGCCAGCGGCGGCAGCATCGCCATCACCGTCCTCGACCCCTTCAACCGCGTCGTCGTCTCGGGCAGCGCCGCCTTCGGGACGATCCTCGGGGGCAACACGTCCCTCGACGTCAACTGGAGCGGCTTTTCGCCGACCTACTCGACCGAAGTGACGTTGCAGGTGGTGGTCAGCTCCGACGACGGGGACGCCCAGCCGGGCAACGACGCCTACCAGTTCGGCATCGACCGTGGCTGGGGGATCACGCGGTGGCTCGACACCGCCGACTCGCCGACCGGCTGGTCGGGGGACCTCGACGACGACAAATGGCACGTCACCTCCTCCATCGAAGGGGATCCCGCGCCGCAGCTGCACAGCCCGCCGACGGCGTGGTACCACGGCACCGAGCAGGTGGTCGACAAGTACCCCAACAACTCCAACATCTCCCTCTTCACCCCCGTCCTCGACGTCTCCCACTTCGACAGCACCTACCCCGTCTACCTCAACTGGCACTGGATGGGGGCGATGGAGCAGAACGTCGACTACCTCGAGCTGGCCATCAGCACCGACGGCGGCCAGCGCTTCGAACCGCTGCGGGAGAACATGACCAACGCCACCTTCGACCAGAGTGGCCTGACCTGGTTCCGCTGGATCAGCCACTGGGTCGACCTCGACTCCGACGGCCTTCGCGATGAGGGCGAGTATGACGTGGGCCTCGACATCAGCGAGTTCGTCGGCGGGTCGCTGCAGCTGCGCATACGGGCGATCTCCGACGCGGCGTTCACCGAGGTGGGGTTCTACCTCGACGACTTCTACCTGCGCGGCATCGAGCACAAGCAGGAGATCCGGATCGAGTCGCTGGCCCCGCTGGGCACCTCCCACGTGGGGGAGACCGAGCAGCTGCTCCTGACCGTGCGCTCCATCGGTTTCTCCTCGCCCGGCGCCGTGACGACGACGGTGCAGGTGCGCACCGCCAGCGGCACGGTCATCGCCCAGCAGGCGCAGACATCGACCTTCTCCGCGACCGAGACCCGCACCATCGACCTCGACTGGGATGTGGCTGCCGCTGGTGAGTATGCGATCGAGGCGCAGCTGGTTGTCAGCGCTGACGACAATGCCGCCAACAACCACCTCAGTCGCCGCATCCATGCCTCGGAGGGCGAAGCCACCGTGCTCGTCGTCGACGACGACGCCGGTCCGGGCAATGGTGGTGCGCTGGGCAGCGACCCGGTCCTCGACGCCGAGGGCGCGGTGACGACGGCGCTCGATTCGCTGGCGATCCCCTACGACCTCTCCACCGTCAGCCGTGACGGGGATGGGCCCGACCTCGAGGTGCTGCACCCCTATGGGACCGTCGTGTGGCTGACCGGTCAGGATGGCCGTGGCGGTACGGTCGCTGGCAGCCTGACGGCCGCTGACCTGGCCGTTCTGGACACCTATCTGGGAGAGGGTGGCAGTCTCTGGCTCCTCTCCCCTGAGCTCCTGTTCGACCGTGGCACCAGCTCGGCCTCCTTCTTCCGCGACCGCCTCGGTGTCGACCCGACAGCGTCCCAAGACGACCTCGGCACCCCCCTGGTCATCGACGGCAGCGACCAGGTCCCCCTGGGTGCTGGCCTCTCCCTTGCATCGGCACCGCTGGCGGGGGTGAGTGACAAGACCGATGGCTACATCGCCAGCGGTCCGGGGGTCGGCTTCCTCTACCAGAACACCTCCCTGCACACCGACACCTCGCCGATGGTGGGCATCGTCGTCGACGACAGCTGGCGGGTGGTCTCGACGCCGCTGGACCTGCGCGTCATCAGCGCAGGGGGCGACCGCCAAGAGCTTGCCCGTCGCGTGATGGCGTTGCTGGGGAACGGCCTGCAGCTGCACCTCGACGCAGCGACCGACCTCTCGATCCGTGCAGGCGGCGAGGTCATCCTCGAGGGCGAGGTGACCAACACTGCCCCGGTGACGTTGGAGATCGACGAACTGGCACTCAGCGGGGCTCCCGCATCGTGGAACGCCACGGTCACGCCTGCGGTCAGCGACGGAGTGCCCCCGACGGGAATCCTCCCGAGCGATTCACTCCCCATCGAGGTCCATCTTCAGGCTCCCAGCGGGGCAGCGCTCGGGACGACCCTGTCGGTGCTGGTGCGATTGACCGTGGTCGATAGGGCAGGTTGGAGTGAGGTCCCGATCACCCTGACCGTCGCGCCGACGGCGGGGGTGGAGCTCCAGAGCGACGATCCGCAGGCCAGCGGTGCTCCGGGGGACAGTCTGGTGCTCCCCTTCCGCGTCCGCAACAGCGGCAACGTCGAGGGCGACATCGCCTTGGCCCTCGAGGGGGCCGCCAAGGGCTGGGCCGCGCTCCAGCGCAGTTCCGTGACGCTGCCGCCGCAGGCTGAGACGTCGCTGGCGGTCTACGTCACCTTGCCGACCAACAAGGTCGTCGCAGGCCCCTATGGCCTGACTTTGCGGGCCACCACCGAAGTGGACGGGATCGTCGCTGAGGCGACCCTCGACCTGGTCGTAGGCATCGAACCACGCTACCAACTGGTGTTGCTGGGCGCTGCTCCCGTCGCTGGCGGGGACCTCGACCCCGGAGGTGTGCCCCCCGCCGTCAACGTCACGGTGAGCCTGCGCAACGATGGCAACAACCCCGACGAGGTCACCCTTTCCGCCGACGGTGATTTCGACGACGTCCATCGCTGGACCCTGCCGACGGTCCGCCTCACACTCCCGCCCTTCAGCGGGGAGGTCAGCACCAACCTGACCATCCAGGCGCACGCGGTGGCCCGCGGGGGCTTGTACAACCTGACGATCACCGCCACCTCGACCGACCCGCAGGTCGTCGTGGGGACCACGGTCGTCGTGCGGGTGTTGCGACCCGACCTGCTGGTCGACCGCTCCTCCGTCGCCTCGGAGGGGACGGTGCTGGCACATTCGCCCGTGACGCTGACCGCCCTGGTGCGCAACATGGGCACCGGACGGAGCGCCGAGACGAGCGTCGAGATGACCGACTCGAGTGGCGCGGTGATCGCCAGCAGCGACGTGCCTGCCCTCGAGCCGGGCGAAGCGGCACAGGTGCGCGCGCGCTGGGACGACCCGCCGGTGGGGGTGTCGCTGGTGCGAGCAGAGGTCGACCCTTCGCACACGCTGGTCGACCTCGATCGCGTCAACGACGTCGCCTTCGGGGAGGTGGTCGCGCGGCAGGCGAACCTCCACGCGGGGGAGATCCGCTACTTCCACGACGGTCGGGTGGTCAGCACCGCCCAGGCCGGACAGCGGCTGCAGGTATTCGGGGAGGTGGTCAACGATGGCCCCTACACGCTCGACGTCTCGAAGGTGACCATCGCGGTGCTGGTCGACGGGAAAGAGGTCGGCCGCGCCACCGGGGCCGTACCCAAGGGCACCAACATCTTCCTGGGGGTCAACTGGACCGCCACTGCCGGACCCCACGGCATCAGCCTGGTGATCGACCCCGACAAGGAGATCTCCGAGGAGCGGATAGACGACAACGAGGTCGACCAGCAGCTGCTCGTCGAGAGCGGGGGTTCACTGCTCTTGGGGTTGCCGGGCGGCTCACTGACCCTCGTGGCCGTAGGCGCCAGCATCGGTGCCATCGCCGTGATTCTCTACGCGGTGGTGACCAGGCCGCAGACCGGCGGGGTCCGACGCACCTCCCCCAGGGCCACCGGCGACGAGAGTGACGAGTAGTCCATCCACCTGCGCCGTGACCACCCCCATAGTCTTATGGCGCGCCCCAGTGCATCCGGAGTGGAGCGAGCGCCATGCCCGTGGTCCTCTTCGATGGCATCCACGAGTGCACCGTCGGGTTGCGCGACGAAGGCGACGAGGGGCTCAGCCGGTT
This sequence comes from Thermoplasmata archaeon, assembly GCA_023265395.1. Lineage (GTDB taxonomy): Archaea > Thermoplasmatota > DTKX01 > JAHFTX01 > JAHFTX01 > JAHFTX01. Next base: position 100,809 of record JAHFTX010000004.1, on the reverse strand, counting down.
GGCCACCGAACTGCGTCAGTCGGGGTACACGGTGCGGGTCGCCAGTGATCCCGATGGGCTGGGGGCCGAGTCGCTGCAGGGCATCGACGTGCTGGTCGTCGCATTCCCCAAGCGGCCCTTGAGCAAGGTCGAGTGCGATGCCGTCCACGCCTTTGTGCACCGCGGCGGGGGCTTGCTGTTGACCGCCGAGTGGGGGAACATCTTCAACAACGCCGCGACGCTCAACCAGCTGACCTCGCCCTGGGGGCTGACCTTCAACAGCGACCGGATCGCCGACCCCACCGAATCCTTCGGGCAGTCGGTCCTCTTCCAAGGCCAGCGCATCGGCAGCGAGAAGGTGCCCCAGTTCGCGCGAATCACCGTCTTCTCCCCTCATCCGATCACTCGCGGCATCACCGAGGTCGGCCACTTCAGCGGCTGCAGCCTCGAGGGTCCCGAGGGCACGTCGCTGGCCTGGAGCAGCCCCTCGTCCTTCGCCGACATGGACGGTGATGCCCGCAAGTCCGTCGAGGAGCGGCGCGGGCCGCTGATCACCTCCGTGTTCACCCCCGAGCGGGGCGGGCGTGTCGTCGGGATCGGGGACACCTCGATGCTGACCAACAAGCACCACGCGCAGGCGGACAACGCCGAGTTCCTCCGCCGGATATTCTCCTGGCTGGCCGGCACGCTCTAGGATCCTCCCGACCATCTCCCCGGACCGGGGGCGTCGCACCACGACCTTTTTGAGCATGCCCCCGATGGAGGGGCAGGGACGGACATGGATTTCGCGCTGACCCAGGAGCACCTGGCGATCCAGAAGATGGTCCGGGAGTTCTGCGCCCGGGAGATCGTGCCGATTGCTGCGAAGCTCGATGAGAGCGGCCACGCTGACGTCTACCCGTGGGACGTGGTGCGCAAGATGGGCGCCCAGAACCTGCTGGGGATGCAGACCTCCCCCGAGTACGGCGGTCCGGGGCTCGACACCCAAAGCTACGCCATCGCCATCGATGAGGTCTCCGCCGCCAGCGGCGGGATCGGACTGCTGATGGCCGCCCACAACTCCCTGGGCCAGGGGCACATCCGGATCGAGGGCACGCCCGAGCAGAAACGGCAGTACCTGCCTGACCTTGCCACTGGCACGCGCATGAGCGGCTGGTGCCTGACCGAACCCAATGGCGGCTCCGATGCGGCGACGATGGAGACGGTGGCGGTGCGCAAGGGCACGGGCTGGGTCCTCGACGGGAGCAAGATCTTCGTCACCAACGGCGACGCTGCCGAGGTCTACGTGGTCATGGCGGTGACCGACCGCGCCAAGGCCAACAAGGGGGTGACCGCCTTCATCGTCGAACGCTCCGATCCCGGCTGCAACGTCGGTGCCCACGAGCGCAAGATGGGCTGTCGTGCCTCGACGACCACCGAGATGCACTTCCGCGACGTCCACCTCGGACCCGAACGCGTCCTGGGTGCGGTCGATGGCGGGTTCATCGGGGCCCTCAAGGTCCTCGATGGCGGACGCATCAGCATCGCGGCGATGGCACTGGGGATCGCCCGGGCCGCCTTCGAGGAGGCGCTGCGCTACTCCCAGGAACGCACCCAGTTCGGTCATCCGATCTCCCGCTTCCAGGCGATCCAGTGGATGCTCGCCGACAGCGCCACCGAACTCGATGCAGCGCGGCTGCTCATCCAGCGGGCGGCCTACCTCAAGGACCAGGGGGGCCGCACCTCGCTCGAGTCGGCGATGGCCAAGCTCTACGCCTCCGAGGTCTCGATGCGGGTGACCAACCGCGCGCTGCAGATCCACGGGGGGCTGGGGTACACGGTCGACTGCCCCGTCGAGCGGTATCTGCGTGACGCCAAGCTCACCGAGATCGGCGAGGGCACCAGCGAGATCCAGCGGTTGATCATCGCCCGTAACCTGCTGCGGAGCTAGGTGGCTAGCGCACGTCGTCGCCGAGCAGGGCCTCGAACTGCAGCCGCGCCGTGCGGTAGGTCGGATCGAGCAGGCCCGTCCCCGGCTGGAGTCGCTGGCGGAGTGTGAAGCGCCAGGGGGGCCGTGGTAACGCGGCGGCGAAGGCGCGCAGCAGGGCCCGTGCGGTGGGGAGGTTCTGCTGCTCCAGCCGCTCGAGGCGCACCATGGTCAGCTCCGCCGAGGGTGCGGGTCGCAGGGCGAAGACGTCGATGTCGAGCGGATGGTCCGTGCCGGCGCTCAGCCGCGTCACCGACGCCACCGCGGGAATCGGCACGATCACGACCGAGCGGGTGTAGGTGTGGGTCGTCATCGACCGCTCGACATCCAACCCCAGCGCCCGCAGGGCGGCTTCGAGCAGCAGGACGCTCTGCGTGCGTTCGGCGCTCATCGGACTCTCCCAGGTGTGCTTACGCAGGGCCGTCTGCAGCCGTCGCTGGGCGGCCGGACGCAGCTGGGGTTCGCCCCAGGCGTTGGGCGGGATGGTCACGTGCGGCCGTGTCGGCTGGTGGAGTTGCTGTGAGGACGCAGAGCGCACGGCCGCCGTCTGCTCCGCCAGGGCCCGCTCGTCGAGGTCTTCGACGATCTGCGGCTCGTCGTCGGTGCGCCGCGCCAGGCGGGCGGGCACGAACGTCCACTCCCTCGGTGCGGTCGCTGGTGGGTCGTGCCGCTGGGGCCCGTGGTCTGACTACAGGTGGGCCAACAGGTCGTCGACCTTGTCGGTGCGTTCCCAGGTGAAGTCCTTGCCCTTGCGGCCGAAGTGGCCATAGCTGGCAGTCTTGCGATAGATGGGCCGCAGCAGGTCGAGCTCCTCGATGATCCCCGCCGGGCGCAGGTCGAAGCATTCGCGGACGGCACGTTCGATCTTCGTCTCGGAGACGGTGCTCGTGCCCTTGGTGTCGACGAGCACCGAGACGGGGTCGGCGACGCCGATGACGTACGCCAGCTGGATCAGCGCCTTGGTGGCGATCCCTGCGGCGACGATGTTCTTGGCGATCCACCGTGCAGCGTAGCTGGCCGAGCGGTCGACCTTCGAGGGGTCCTTGCCGCTGAAGGCGCCGCCTCCGTGGGGCGCCGCCCCGCCGTAGGTGTCGACGATGATCTTGCGGCCCGTCAGGCCGGCATCCGCACAGGGGCCGCCCCGGACGAAGGCCCCGGTGGCGTTGATGTGGAACTTGGTCCGCCTGCTCAGCAGCTTTGCTGGCAGCACCTCCTCGGCCACCAGGCTGCGCAGGTCCTTGGCCTGTCGCGCGCTGCTGATGCCCGGCCGGTGCTGCGCGGCGAGCACGACGGCGTCGATGTGGATGGGTCTGCCCTGCTTGTAGCGGACGGTCACCTGGGACTTGCCGTCGGGGAAAAGGTAGTCGAGCTCCTCGGTCTTGCGCACCTCGGCCAGCCGCGCAGTCAGCGCATGGGCCAGCGTGATCGGCAGTGGCATCAGGCTGCGCGTCTCGTTGACGGCGTAGCCGAACATCAGCCCCTGGTCGCCGGCACCCTGTTGGCGCTGACGGTTGGTCTTCTTGTCGACCCCCTTGGAGATGTCGGGGGACTGCTCACCGATCGAGACGAGGACGCCGACGGACTGCCAGTCGTAGCCGCTCGCACCCTCGGTGTAGCCGATGTCGTGGATGGTCTGACGGACGACGCTCTGGATGTCGACGTACGCACGGCTGCGCACTTCGCCTGTCACCACGGCAAGCCCGTTGGTGACCAACGTCTCGCAGGCCACTCGGCTGAGCGGGTCCTGGGCGAGCATCTCATCGAGGATGGCGTCGCTGATCTGGTCGGCCATCTTGTCCGGGTGGCCCTCCGTCACAGACTCCGATGTGAAAACGAAGTTCTTGTTCTGTTCCAAACGACACCGCCCCCCTTGGGCGGTTCGCGAACCTTGGAAGTGACTTTATACCTTTTGTCGTGGCGGTGCCGACATCGGTGCCTCGCGCCCGACGAGAGGGGCCCGAACTGGCGGCGCCGCCTGTCGGGGCCCTCCTTGGAGCCATGCTCCGGCCGTCGGTTTCATCAGGGTCGTCTGGCCTGTCAGGCTCGAGGGGACGAGGATGGCAGAAGGCCCGCAGTTGCGCACCGCCATCCCCGGCCCCAACGCGCAGAAGGTGGTCGCGCGTGACACGGCGGCACTGGTGCGCACCACCAAGTGCGCACCGGTGGTGGCAGCCTCGGCACAGGGGGTCTACGTCACCGACGTCGACGGCAACCGGCTGCTCGACTTCGCCAGCGGGGTCTCGGTGGTCAACACGGGGCACCGCCATCCCAAGGTGCTGGCCGCCATCCGCGCCCAGTTGGACCAGTTCGTCCACGTCGAGGGGCAGGACTTCTACTACGACGTGCAGGTGCGCCTGGCAGAGCGGCTGGCAGAGTTGGCTCCGCTGGAGGCCCCGGCCAAGAGTTTCTTCTCCAACAGCGGCACCGAGGCCAACGAGGCGGCCATCAAGCTGGCGCGCTGGTCCAGCGGTCGGCCACGGCTGCTGGCATTCCTTGGCGCCTTCCACGGCCGCACCCTCGGTGCGCTGGCGCTCACCGCCAGCAAGCCCGTCCACCAGGCCAAGGTCGGCCCGACCATCCCCGGCGTGCACCACGTCCCCTTCGCCGACTGTTACCGCTGCCCCTACAAGCTCGACCCCAGCGACTGTGGCACCTACTGCGCCGATGTGATCGAGGAGCAGTACTTCCTGCGCAACCTCCCCCCCGCGGAGGTCGCCGCCTGCTTCTTCGAGCCGGTCCAGGGCGAGGGCGGCTATGTCGTGCCGCCGGCCGAGTTCGTGCGGAAGCTCTCCCGCCTGTGCCATGACAACGGCATCCTGCTGGTTGCCGACGAGGTGCAGTCGGGCATGGGTCGCACGGGCAAGCTCTTCGCCATGGAGCACTTTGGGATCAAGCCCGACATCGTGACCTTGGCCAAGTCGCTGGGCTCGGGGCTCCCCATCGGTGCGACACTGGCGCGCAAGGGGCTCGACTTTGGGGTGTCGGGGGCCCACAGCAACACCTTCGGCGGCAACCCCGTCGCCTGCGCCTCGGCACTGGCGACCCTTGACGTGCTGCAGCAGGAGGACCTGATCGGCAACGCCGCTCGCATGGGCACCTACCTGCACCAGCGCCTGCTCGAGCTGCAGCAGCGGCACGAACCGATCGGCGACGTCCGCGGGATGGGGTTGATGCAGGCGATCGACATCGTCAAGGACCGCACCAGCCGCGCGCCGAACGGACCGCTTGCCTACGCCATCGTCGACGCTGCCATCTCCAAGGGGCTGCTGCTGCTCTCCTGCGGTCCGAGCGCCATTCGGGTCATCCCGCCGCTGCTCATCACCTCCGAGCAGATCGATGCGGGCATCGAGGTCCTCGACGCCGCGATCGTCCAGGCGATCCGCGCCTCGCCCTGAGCGTCGGCCTCGGCTGAGCCTACTGACCGATCGAATCGACGATCCCGTCGAGTGTGCGGCCGATCTCGGCCGTGATGGGCCGGAGCTCTGCGACGCTTCGCCGGTCGTCCATCCCTGCCCGCAGCTCGGTGAGCCCCTGTCCGACGCGCGCCGTCGCGTTGGAGTCGAGAAGGGAGAGGTCTGCCCGCACCTTGGAGTAGATGCGTTCCGCACGCGTCAGATGTTCCTGGGCTCCGGGGAGCTCCGAGGGGTCCTTGAGCGCATCGCCGTACTCGAGCAGGAACAGTTCGAGGGAGGCGTTGAGGTAGTGGACCTGGAGTCGCAGCTCGACGATGGCGTCGGCGAGGCTGGTGCTCCTTGGTGATTCCGGCGGTGGGACCAGGAGCCCCGCCAGGGCCACGCCCAGGAGCACCCCGCCCAGGAACAACCCCCCAGCCATGGCGTAGCGTCGCCGGACCTCCTGCCGCTTGGTGGCGCGCATCGTCCTCACCCGAGCGCGACGATCGCCACCACAGGCGCATCGGTGCCCACATCGGGAAGGGCGTCCGCCTCGATCAGCCGCCGGGGGAGCTCGATCACCCGGTGGTCGTCGATGAGCGCCAGCGGACGACACGACTCCGTCGAGATGGCGTGCCCCTTTCGCGCCGGAGGGACCACCGCTGCATCCTCCGCGAGGAAGGTGAGGGTGCCAAAGTCATCGACCACCGCGACGGCAGGGCGGACGGCGCTCCACCAGCGGCGCGTCGCTGGGCGGTTGAAGATCCAGTGGTGCTCGGTCTGGTACGCCAGCTCGAGGTCCTGCGGGTCGGTCCCCAGCGAATCCGCGGCGGCTCTGGTCGCCGTCGATCGGGTGACGACGCGACGGGAGCCGGTGGCCGCACCGGTGGCTGCTGCGCGGATCCCCTCGTGTTCTGCGAGCAAGCTCCCGTGGACGACCACGGTGCCCGGCTGGGCCCCGTACTCGTAGGCGCGGGCTTCGGCCAGCTCGAGCACGCGCCGCAGCGCCGCCAGGTCGTCACAGGGGCCCTCGACCTCGGCCCGCACGGGGGCACAGGCCACCCCGATGCTGCTGAGCACATCCGCATCGGGGGTGATCTCGTAGGGCAGGTCGAGGTAGTGCGCCAACGCTGGGACGAGCACGGTCGCCCCCCCGCCACCACCGTAGATGGTCAGCCGTCGCCCCTTGGCGCGCCGCAGGATGTCGCTGACCGCCGGGTCGATCCCCCGGACCGCCTGGTGGAGCATCGCCTCCGCAGCCTCGCCAGCGCTGCATCCGAGTGCCTCCCCAAGGATCGTCAACGCCGCCGTGGCGGAGCGCCTGTCCGTCCCGGGGGGTACGGGGCTCTTCTCAAGGACAGCAAGCGTCGTGGCGGCGCAGGTGAGGGTGATCGCCGCCTTGCGACCGTCACGCAGCAGGAGGACCGCATGGTCGCCCGCGTCGTCAGCGCGCGGTGCGGTGCGTTCCAGCGTCGCCCCCGTCAACCCCTTGGCCGGAATGAAACAGGCGTAGGGCAATCCCGCGATGTGCGCGCTTCGCGGGCCGACGGAGGCGATCGCGCGACCCTGCAGCCGGACGAGGCTCCCTCCAGCCGTCCCGACGACGCGCACCTGGATCGAGCGGACGCAGGTGGGGAGGTCCCCGATGGTCACGTACTCCATCTGTGGCGCCCCATCGAGGATCAGTCCGATGTTGGTGCTGGTGCCCCCGACCTCGACGACCAGCCCCGAGCGCACACCTGCATGGCCGATGGCGCCGGCAAGGGTCGCCGCCGGACCGGCGAGCAGCCCTTCGATGGGCCGCTGCTCGAACTGGTCGATCCTCATCACGCCCCCGTCGCCGCGCATGATCATCAGGCGACGGCCGGTCGCGTTGGTCGCCGCATCCCCGACGGTGCGCGTGAGGCTGCGCATGCGAGTCACCAAGGCAGCGTTGACCACCGCCGTCAGTGTCCGGATGTGTAGTCCATATGCCAGGGTCATCTCGTGGCCACAGACCACCGGCAGTCCCATGGCGGACGCCGCCCTCGCGACGCGGCGTTCGAGGTCCGGTCGGTCCACCCCATAGGCTGCCGTCACGGCGATCGAGCCCGCACCGTCGTCGCGCAGCTCCTCGAGGGCTGCGCGGATCGACTGGGGGGCCATCCCCTCCTCGTCGAGGAACTGCCGCAGCAGCCGCAGCCGCTGGCCCTGCGCATCCAGTGCCGGCACGGCGGTGGCCCGCTCGACCTGGCGTCGGCTCACCTTGGGACCGATGGCCACCAGGCCGACAGGCACGCTGTCCCCTTCGAGCAGCGCATTGACCGCCAGCGTGGTGCTGAAGCCGATGAACTCGACCTCGGGGGCGCTTCGTCCCGACATGAGCTCTGCAAGGACCTCGATGACCCCGACCGCGATCCCTTGCAGAGCGTCATGGGTGGTGGGGACGACGACCTTCTGCCGCAGCGCACCATCGGCGGTCCGTAGTGCGACCCCCTTGGTGAACGTGCCACCGACGTCGATGGCCAAGCGGACGCTACTCATCGGCATCCCCTGCCTGTGCCGCGATCGGTTGTGCCTTGCCGACCCCTTCGGCACGATGTGCCGCCGGACGGATCACCACCACGAAGAGCAGGCCCAGGATGTAGACCATCAGCAAGGCCACCTGCGCAAGGACCGTCTCCCAGGTAGGATAGAACCCCAGGACGTCCTGGAGGAAGGGGTTGGGTACCCCGACCCCGTCCATCCGCGTGAGGGGAACGTAGTCGATCTTCTGCAGCACTCGCACGCCTCGTCCGATGAGGGCGACCGACAGGAAGCAGGAGATCGCGACGGTCACCACCATGAACAGCTTCGTCGGCAGCTTGGCGCCAAAGCGCAGGATGGCGAGGCTGACCACCAACAGGGCGATCGTCCCGGCCGCGAACCCAGCGACCACCGCCCACTCGAAGCCCGAGGCTGCCAGCACGATCGCCTGGTAGAAGAGCACGGTCTCGAACCCCTCCCGGAAGACTACCACGAAGGCCACCGCCGTGAGGCTGGCACCGGCGCCCGAGGAGATGGCGTACCACACCTTGGCGCGCATGAACTCCATCCAGCGCTTCCACTCGATCCGCCGCACCACCCAGAAGCTGACATGGAAGAGCACCACCACCGCCAGGATGTTGACGATGGCTTCGACGAGCTCGCGCTGCAGGCCGCTGACGGAGATGAGGTAGCTGGCGACGCCCCACATGAGCAGGCTTCCGCCGACCGCGGCCACGACGCCGTAGTAGACGTACCGACGCAACTTCGCCTGACGGGAGCTCTCGAGGTAGCCGAGGATGATCCCCACGAGGACCGCCGCCTCGAGGCCCTCCCGGAAGATGATCACGAACGAGGTCGTGAGGATGATCCCCGTCGCCTCGGGGCCCGGTTCGTAGAGCAGCCGCTCGTCCGTGTCGAGCCCGCGCAGGATGCGCTGACCGTAGGATTCGACGATCGCCACCGGGTCCCTCCGCTGGATCGCCCCGCGGAAGTCGCTGAAGAGGACCTCCATCTCGAAGACGTGGGTGGCATCGCGCGGTCGCAGCGGGATCTCGAGCACCTCGTAGTGGTCGAGGTAGGCAGACTGCGCAAGGTCGTACGCGCGGGAGAAGTCGCCCTGACGGTGCGCCTCGATGGCCTCGACCACGAGCTCGCGCGCCCGTTGGATCTCGCCGCGATAGTCCGGAGGCGAGGCAGCGGCTGCGAATCCTGTCGGGAGCAGCAACAGGGCGAGCACCGCCAGGGCCACCAGGACCCGGGTCCGGTTCACTCCTCGTCGTGCCCCCCGCGACTGCGGTGGTCATCCGCTGTGTTGTCTGCGGTCGGGCGGGTTCCTCCACCGTGCCGCGGTGTCGCTGTGGCACCGGCCGCATCGAGGGGTCGCCGGGCAGCCTCCAGCCGTGCCCACAGATAGAGGACTGCCAGGCTCTCGATGGCGATGACGCCGACGAAGATGGCGATGAGCATCGGGGAGGGCCCGGAAGGTTGCGCCGTGCTCGGTTGGGTCTGCCCCGAGAGGAGCCCCTCCGCCTCGACGAGGTCGCCCTTGATCGAGCGGACCTTCTCCTCGACCTCGGAGGTTGGTTTTCCCTCCTCGATCATCCGCCGCAAGTCGGTGGAGATCGCCACCTCGAGGTTCTCCATGAGGTCCTGGTCCTTGGCCGCCAGGGGTGCTTCGATCCCTTCGAAGTGGTAGATGTACGCCTCCGTCACGACGTCGCCCGCGGCCGCGTGATCCCCTTCCTTGTACTCTGCGACCGCCTTGTCGAGCAGCTCCTCGATCCGTTCGATGTGCTGCGCCGGGGTGAGGGGCTCTCCCCCCGGACCTCCACCGATCTCCGCCAGGTGGGCCTTGACCTCCAGCACCTCGACATCGACCTGCGAGGGGCGGGCTTTCTGCTCGATCAGGGTGATCGTGGCGTTGATGTCCGCGAAGACGTCCACCGTCAGATCGGCATCGGCCTGGTAGGCTTCAGCGAAGGACTGTCCGAAGAGCCCCTTGGCGTCGTTGGCGAAGAGCACCGCCTCGTCATACTCCTCCTGATCGAGGATGGAGCCGCCCTCCGGCCCCACGGCGAGGGTGTACTCCTTGACCACGAGGTCCATCAGGGTGGCGATCCGGGCCGTGGCCCCGGCGAGATCGCCCGGTCGGTAGCCCGTCTCGAAGTAGGTCAGCAAGCTCTGGTACCCCGCAAGCGCCCTCGCCAGGGACGTGGCGTCATCGGCGTCGACGGCGACGACGAGCGCGTGGAGGTACCCCTCGATGGCATAGCGCGTCTCAGCGCCCGACTCCTCTTCGACCTCTTCGCCGATGGCCATGAAGTAGGCGGTCGCCTCTGCGGCCTGCTCGCGCGCCTCGGCGCGGTCCTTGACGAGGTTGCCCTTGGCCTCGGACCCCTCCTCGACGACCTTGTCGACGAACTGCTCGATGGTCGCCTCATGGATCTCCTGACTCTCATGGGAGAGCGTCCCTGGGTCCTCGAGGATCTCCTCCATCGCATGGACGGCCTCGTCATCGGCCGTCCACTTGAACTTCCATGCGAGCACGTCGAACCAGGGCTTTGCCTTCCCCACATCGCTCGAGACATTGAGGTGGTACCACATCTGCAGGTAGGCGATGCGGTATTGGACCTTCTTGAGGTACTGGGATTCGACCGCGAAGCCCGTCACGTCCCCGGCGGCGATCCGCTCCGTTGCGGCGGTCAGCTCGGCAAGGACGAACTTGTCCGTCGCAGCATCGCGGGCTCTTGCTGTCGGCTGGAGATTGGTGACGTAGAGCCCTCTGGCCGTCTCGAGGTGCGCCAGCGCCGCAGTGGCGTTGGTCGAGACGTTTGTTCGTGCAAGTGCCAGTTCGGCTTCGAAGGCCTTGATCGACCCCAGTGGCGTGGGGGTCGGCGCTCCGGTGACGGTGCTCGTCAGGAGGAGGCTTCCAAGGAGGATCGCGGCCGCGAGCAGTGCTGGGAACGAACGCATTTCGGTGACCCGAAATGTCTGAGAACGGGGGGGCTATTTAGATTTTAGGATAACCTAAATCTATCCAGTTGAGCACCATGAGGCCCTCGCCCGTGCTTCGCCCTGGGGAAAGGACCTGGGGCAGATGGGTGGGGGGCCGGGCCGGCGTCGATCCGCCGGCCCGTTGGGGGGGAATCAGTGGCCGTCGCCAAGGCGTCCGCTAGGCGAGCGCTTGGCGGCGGTCACCACCCTGACCCTTGCGCGCACTGTAGCGCGCGCTGTCCTGTGCGACGCTCAGGTCGAGGCCCTTGCTGGGTGAGAACACCTTGCCGACCTCGAAGGAGAGTGGCGCCTCGTCGGCATCACCCTTCTTGGCCTTGCGTTGCTCCTGCTGTTGGGTCATGGTCTTAGTCACCTCCTGCTGGCAGCTCGGTCGCCCAGGGGTCGTCCAGGACCAGCCGCTGGAGCTCCCCGTCCACCTTGTGGGTCAGGCGTGCCCAGTCGATGCCGGTGACCTCATGGAGGGCACACAGCCGGGCACGCAGCGCCGCGCGCGTGTCGTGCGGCGGGTGGTGGATCGCATGGATGATCTGCTCGTCGTCGATGATGCGGTCGATCAGTCCGTCGGCCTGCCGCTGGTAGAAGATGCTGCGGTCGGCCCCGACCTCGGAATACTGCTTGGCCGCCTTCATGGCCATCTCCGGGTCGTCGGGGAACGACGCCACCGCCTCGCCGATGGCGATGTAGCGGTCGACCCATTCGACGCAGCGCGCCAGCTTGTGGGTGGCGCGGGCTTCGAGCAGGTCGAGCACCCGCTCCCAGCGCTGCAGGGTCTGCCGCTCCCAGGGCTCGTTCACCAGCGTCTCGACCTTGGCCAGGTAGTAGCGTTGCACCGCGATGGGGGAGATGGTGCCGCCACCGACGAGGTCGAAGCACCACCGCTCGGGGTTGGTGTGCTCGACGATCGTCCACATGTCCTCCAGCGGCTGGCGCAGCTGTGGGGCATCCTCGAGCTTGCCCTCGGCGAGCAGCTGGAGGATGCCCTGGGTGGTGAAGTGGCGCAGCAGGATCGCCGGCTCGCTCATGAGCGCGTCGCCCACGAGCACGTGGAGACGGCGCCAGCGCTCGGGGGCGGCGTGGGGTTCGTCGCGGGTGTTGAGCAGCCCGGTGCCATGCATGGTGTTGCCCGAGACCATCACCGAGGTCTTGTACAGCGACGGGCTGAGCACGTAGCGCCCGTCGAGCAGGTCCCCGGCGCCGGTGTAGATCATGCGGCTGACGAAGTGTGGCACCAGCCCACGGACGTAGGCATCGGGGAAGGGCAGCGAGCGCGGGACGCAGTAGTTCTCGTGGGAGCCGTAGCTGGTGCCGTCGGGGGCGGTGTTGTTCTTGAGCGCCAGCAACCGCTCCCCGGCGGAGAGGTAGCGCTCCTCGATGACCTTGCGCAACCAGTCGACGATCTTCTCGCCGGCCTTCTCCCAGACGACGAGGTCGATGGCGTTGGTGACCTCCGGCGTCGAGATCTCCAGATGGCCGACGTCGTAGTAGGCGCGGCTCTGGTTGGTGGTGAACTCCCCTGCGGCATGCAGGTCCGACTCCCGCAGGAGCCGGAGGCCGACCGTGTGCGGGTCGACCCCCTGCTCCTGCAGGCGCCGGTGGTAGAGGGTGTACTCGTGCTCGGTACCCTGAATCATCGGGAGCATCTGTGCACCTGCCTGTGGTCGCATTCTCCGTCGTGGTCGGGAGTGCGACCTACCCGACCATCGGGTCGCCCCATTCCTCCGTCTGGGCGCGCTGCAGCTCGCGCTGGCGCTTCTGGAAGGTGTAGTACTCCGTCAGCGCGTGCTCGATGGTCTCCTCCTCGATGGCTGCGCTCAGGTCGGCATGGCTGATGCCATCGGCCTGTTGCTCGTCGGGGGTGAGGCCGCGCACGCGCTTGACGTAGTTCTTCTTGGCGGTGCGCACCACGGCGGCGAGGATGGCGCCGCTGATGACGTCGCGGCGGAGCAGGGTCTTGACCGCCTCGTGCGCCTCGGGGTCGACCTTGACCTTGATCCAGGCATCGTCACCGTAGATCTCGTCAAGGACGGCCGAGCGCAGCGCCTCCCATGCTTCCGTGGGCGACTGCCCCTGGGCGCGTCCGCTCGGATGGAGCGGCAATCCGTCATGGAGGTAGACTCGAAGCACCTCGGCCGCCCCCGAACGGTCCGGTCGCGGCACCTCGATGATCTCGTCGAAGCGGCCGGGGCGCAGCAGCGCGGGGTCGAGCATGTCGGGGCGGTTGGTGGCGCCGACGACGAAGACGTCGCGCAGGCTGAGCAGCCCGTCCATCTCGGCGAGGATCTGGCCGAGGATGTTCTTGTGCACCCCCGAGGTGTCCTGGCGGCCACGGGTCGTCAGCAGCGCTTCGATCTCGTCGAAGAAGATGATCGAGGGCGCACGCTCTTTGGCCTGCTTGAACAGCTCCTGGATGATGCGTTCGCTCTCGCCGACCCACTTGCTGAGGATGTCGGCCACCGAGACGTTGAAGAACGTCATCTGGTGCTCGGTGGCGATCGCCTTGGCCAGCATGGTCTTGCCGCAGCCGGGGGGGCCGTGCAACAGGATTCCGCGGGGGGCCTGCAGGTCGACGCGCTCGAAGAGCGCGGTCTCCTCGAAGGGCAGGACCATCACGTCCTTGATCCGCTCGATGATCCCGCTGTGGCCACCGATCTGGCCGTAGCGCACGTTGGGGCGCTCCCCAAGGAAGAGGTCCCGTACCTCCAGCGAGGGGAGGACCTCGAGCACCTCCAGCGAGGGCGGGAGCACCGCCAGCTGGTAGCCGGGCTTGAGGGGGGCTTCCAACCCCACCGGCAACGGCAGCACGCGGCGCTCGGAGCCCTCACCGAGGGAGAGCACCAGGCGATGCTCGTCGATGTCGAAGACGCGGGCGATGATCCCCTTGTGGTATTGGTCGCTGGCGCCGATGATGGCGTAGCTCTGCGGATGGAGCCAGACGTACTGGCCCAGGCCCAGCGTCGCCTTGTCCATCGCACCGGTGGAGACCTTGAGCAGGTCGCTCCCACGGACCACCGCCACCTCGCTCTCGCTTAGGTCGGAGCCAGCCAGGCGCAGGATGTAGGCGTAGATCAGCGGGGGTTCCTGGACCTTGCGCATCCGCTCCTCGACCACTTGCAGCTGCCCTTGCAAGGAGGAGAGGGAGCGCTCCTTCTGGCTGAGGTCCCAGCGCAGGTCGCGGACCTCACGGTCGTGCCCCTCGCGCAGCTGCTCGAGCTCGTCGTGGTGGGCGCGCGCCTGGAGCACCAGGGCATCCTCCTGCCCGCTCGTCGGCGCTGCCGCCTGGGGCTGCAACGCGGCGCCAGGGCCGTTGGTCGGGGCGTCCGCCTCAGTGGGGCGTTCGTCCGTTCGGCTCTTGCGTGCGATGGCGCGGTCGTTGTTCATGGGGGACATCTCCTTGGGAGGGTCGAACCTCAGCTCACCCGTGTCAAGGTCTATCAAGCTATCGGTGCACTATGACTCATCGCTGGGATGGTGGGCCGATCCTCGGGTCGTGGGGCTCTGTGCGCAACGGTGTCTCCCTCTGGCGTTGGGGGGAGGTCGGCACGCGAGGCGCGAACACCCTAGATGGCAATCCCCCTTGAAGGTGCTTGTGCTGTCACGGGTCCCCGCGACACCATGCTACGGAGTAGCACGGTATCGGCGACCGCCATCCACCACGCCTGCATGCGCAGCGATGCCTTGGTGCGCCCACGGGCGCAGGCCCCTCGGCTAGGCAAGGTTGATACGTCCCGCCCCGATGGGGAGACGACCATGGCCGCAGCCGCCGCCTCCACCATCGACCATCGCACCCTGGAGCTGCAGACCATCCTGCGGGTCTACCTCAACGAGTGCCTGCTGGCGGTCCAGGAACTCGAGCGCCGTCGCAAGGCCGTCGTCGCCGCCCACACCTACTACGGCCCGACGAGCTCGATCGCCAACCAGAACCTGGGCAAGTTCTACTTCATGATCACGCAGACCATGCACGCCGTCGACCGCCTCGACCGCGCGACCCAGGCCTACGTCCACCACCTCGAGACCCGCTCTCGGACGGCGGCGACCGAATCGAGCACGAGGGAGCAGCGGGTCCGCAAGCTGCTGATGGACCACCAGGAGCAGGTCCACCTGGCCAAGCAGGGCCTCTCGACGCGCATCAACGAGATCGAGGAGAAGGTCGGCAAGGCCAACGAGCGGGAGCTGCTCTCGGCGATCGCCGCCAAGTACTCCGACGAGACCTCCTACGCCCTGCGCCTCAACAAGGGGCTGTCGCTCTACGCCGACTACATCGAGCACCTCGAGGAGGCGCTGCAGCTCTCGCCCGGTTTCATCCGCGGCGACGAGCACACCCCCCAGCGACTGAGCCAGATCTTCCTGGGCTTGGAGCAGCAGTTCGAGTTCGAGCTCGAGAAACCCTGCCCCTCGTGCCATCAGACGGTCACGATCAGCCCGCTGAGCCCCCAGCTGCTCTGCCCCTTCTGTGGCAAGGGACTCTAGGCCTCCCAGCTTCGGCTGCAGCGCACGCCGAACCGGCCATCGGCGCAGCGGGGGAATCGTGAAGGGATTCCTCCATCCCGTGGCCGATTCTTTTCGACCAAAGTTCCTGATGCCTTTAAGGCGTCCCAGGTCCGCAATCCCCCCAACAGGGGGCACGCGCCCCTCGGGACTGGTCGAGGTCCGCTTCGACCAGGACCGTGGGACGGAGGCCCCCATCCAGACACAAGGAAGGAACCCTCGATGACCAACAGCAAGAAGACCATCGCTTGGCTGCTCGTGCTGGCGTTCGCCGGCATGGCGGTCGCAGGATGCCTCGGAGGCACACCGACCCCCAAGGCCAACCTGCCACCCGAACTGAGCCTCGAGCCCATCGCAGACACCCTGGCGACCCAGCCGGTGACCTTGAAGGTCAACGGCAGTGACTCCGACGGGGAGATCCGCTATTACGTATGGGACTTCGACGGTGACGGCACCGTCGACGCCAACCTGACGACCAATTCGACGACTCACGTCTATGCCCGCCCCGGGATGATGCACATCGACGTGACCGCCGTCGACGACGACGGCGCCAACGCCACGGCCCATGGGGACGCGATGATCCTCAACAATGCGCCGACGGTCAGCCTGCCCCAGGTGCCCGAGCGCAAGGCGCTCTCCCCCCTAGAGGTCACGGCGACTGCAGCCGACGTCGACGGGCAAATCGCCCTCTACGAATGGGACTTCGACGGTGATGGCACCTACGAGGTCTCCAACGCCACTTCCCCCACGGGCTCGCACCCCTACGGCAAGAGCGGCACCTACACCATCGCCGTGCGGGTCACCGACGACCTGGGAGCCACCGCGACGGCCAACACGACCGCGGTGGTCACCAACAACGCCCCGACGGCCGATGCCGGTGTCGACGTCTCGGGCGTCACGGGGAAGGCGATCACCCTCAGTGGCAGTGGCAGCGACCTCGATGGCACGCTGGCGCGCTACGAATGGGACGTCGACGGTGACGGGACTTTCGAGTACAACAGCACCACCTCGCCCAGCGTCAGCCACAGCTTCCCCGAGGAGGTCACCACCACGGCGACCTTCCGGGTCACCGACGACGAAGGCGCCACTGCCAGCGACTCCACCAAGGTGACGATCACCCTCGCCCCGCTGCCGTGGACCGCGGCCAAGGGCCTCCAGGAGGTCGACGATGCCGAAGCCGAGGGCGGCACCGGCATCCGCGAGGACCTCGATGAAGACGACGACGGTACCAGCGACTTCGACGGCGAGGCGCGCTCGCAGGTCGACGACGTCGCGGTGCAGTCGAACCTCGACGAGGACGCCGACGGCGACAACGACGCCGACGACGGCACCATCGAGGGCTTCGACCCCACAGGCCTCAACTCGACCTTGGGGAACACCACCACCGGCCGCGACGTCTATGGCCGCGACAACCTCACCGACTGGGAGTCGCATGCCGACCAGACCGAGCTGTTCGACAACCACAGCACCGAGGTCGACGACACCCCCGAGGACCTGACCAAGCCCGAGGTCGAGGATGGGTCCCTGACCGAGCAGGTGCTCGACGAAGACACGTTCACCGAGCCCTTCAACGGCAGCGACTGGTCGAGCGGCAACCGCTCCCGTGATCATGACCACGATGGCAACGAGGAATGGTCGTTCCACTGGGTCTACGCCTACCGCTACGTCGACGAGGACAACGACTCCAACCCCGAGCTCGTGGCGGTCTTCTGGTATCGCTACACCCTGTGGAACCTCGACGACGACGATACCATCAACACCAACGTCTCCGTGGCCAAGCAGCTGCTGCGGTACGACAACGACAGCGACGGCAACCCCGACTACCTCGCGTTGGCGGTCATGGTCAACGTCAGCCGCAACATCGATGACACCGACGCCCCCGACACCTGGGGCGGGTTCATCTGGGCCGCCGAGTACATCGACGACGACAGTGACGGCAACCCTGAATCGGCACGGGAGGTCGGGATCCTCTTCAACGTCACCGACTCCAACGCCGACGGCAACCTCGAGAAGGCCGAGTACTGGATGGGCGGCCGGCGGGTGCTCGACCCCGACAGCGATGGTCACGTCGACGACGCTGCCGAGATCTGGGCTGGTTCGCGCACCATCGACGACGATGATGACGGCAATCCCGAGACCGTGACGACGGCCGCCTGGTTCCTCCAGGCGCTCGACCTCGACAGTGACGGGACCACCGACGTCCTCCATGGGCTGGCGATCGCTGCCGAGCAGCTCGACCCAGAGTCGACGGGTCACAACTCCTCCTACAGCGCCGTCGTGCTGGGCTTCCGCGCCATCGACAACGATGACGACGGCACCGCCGACGAGATGCTGGCACTGGCCTACGCCAACGCCACCAGGGACGACGACAACGACGGCCACCCGGAGAGCACCGCGCAAGCGGCGCAGTTCATCCACGCCGTCGACATCGACCAGGACGGAACGGTCGAGGAGGCCGCCGCCTTCGAGGGTGTGGTCCAGGAGAACGACACCGACAGCGACGGCGCGATCGATGAGCGGAGCATCATCATCGGCGGCTGGCGCATGGTCGATGCCGATGACGACGGCAACCCCGAGAACGTCACGGGCATGCTCGTGGCCAACCACACCGTCGACAGCGACAGCGATGGCAACGCCGAGCTGCAGGAGGACTTCGTCTGGGTCGTCCAGATCTCCGACAGCGATAGCGATGGGACGCCCGAGTCGTTCGCTGCGGCCGTCGGCGCCTTCCACAAGGAGGACTCCGACGACGATGGCACCCCTGAGGTCACCGACTTCATGATGGGTGCCTTCTCGGCGGTCGATGACGACAGTGATGGCAACCCCGAGGAGTTCAAGCTCCTCGTGATGGGCAACCACACCGTCGACAGCGACAGTGACGGCAACTACGAGGAGCACACCGGCTTCATCTGGGTCCATCACGCAATGGACAACAACAGCGACGGCAACCCCGACTACCAGTATGGGTTCGTCGCTGGGTACCAGGTGCTCGACAACGGGTCGGTCGGGATGCCCAGCTACTCCTACTGGGCGCTCGCCGGCTACGAGGCCATCGACAACAACAGCGATGGGCAGATCGACAACGCCACCCTGCTGATCGTCGGCAGCGAGATGACCGACGATGACCAGGATGGCATCCCCGAGGCACAGACGTCCTGGGTGATCTGGCTCTACGACCCGTAGTCGTCGGTCGGCAGGCGCTGCCGGTCGCACAAGGCCCCGCGGGCGAGTGCCCGCGGGGTCCCCCCCCTCTTTTCGTCCCGTCACCGGTGCGAGCGCTCGCCCACGGGCCAGTCGGTGGGCTTTTTGAGCCCCCAGGCGCCTGGTGTGCCGGCGGGCCCGTAGCATAGCCTGGACAATGCACCAGCCTTCTAAGCTGGGCGTCCCGGGTTCGAATGGCGCGCGGGTCATCCCCGCCGCCCGGACCTCCCGGCGGGCCCGCTCCTGCCCTATCTTGCCGTCGTGCGTGCGCAAACCTTCTTGCGTCCTGCACCGCTGCCGCGCCGAGGCGTCGCGATGGACTTCTCCCTCGACGAGACCCACCAGCTCTACCAACGGACCGTCCGCGAGTTCTGCGACGCCAACCTCGCCCCGATCGCACGCACGATCGACACCGAGGAGCGGATCCCGCGAGGATTGCTCTCCTCCATGGGGCAGTTGGGCATGCTCGGCGTCATGATCCCGCAGCAGTACGGCGGACCAGGCGGCACCACGGTCATGGCGACGATCGGTGCCGAGGAGGTCGGTCGCGCCGATGTGAGCATGGCCACGGCGGTCTACTATCTGCTGTGCACCGGCTGGTCGTCGTTGCTAGCAGCCCACGGGAGTGCCGCCTGCAAGCAACGGGTCCTGCCCAAGGTCGCATCGGGGGAGTGGTTCTTGGGGATCGCCACCACCGAGCCCTCCGGGGGATCGGACATCGCCGCGATGCGTACCACCGCGGTCGACAAGGGGGACCACTACCTGCTCAACGGCACCAAGCTGTTCATCAGCGGTGGGACCGAGGCTGCGGCACACGGTGGGGGGCACCTGACGCTGGCACGCACCAGCGCCCCGCCTTCGGAGGAGAAGGGACACCTGGGTCTGACCCTGATGTACGTTGACGCCGGCGCGCCCGGCGTCACCGTGACGCGCCAGACCAACATGGGTCGCATGGGCATCAGCACCTGCGAGCTGCGCTACCAAGACGTCCGGGTGCCCAAGGACCAGGTGGTCGGGAAGGCTGACAAGGGCTTCCTGACCCTCATGGAGGGCTTCAGCACCGCTCGAATCCTCGTGGCGGCCGCCTGCGTCGGGTGCGCCGAGCGGTTCCTCGAGCTGGGGATGGAGTACGTCAAGCAGCGGGAGGCCTTCGGCCGCCCCATCGCCAAGTTCGAGGGCATCCAGTTCCCTCTGGTCGACCACTGGTCCCGCGTGCAGATGGTGCGCGACCAGATCTACAAGGCGGCCTGGATGACCGATGCGCACCGCGCTGAGGGGCGATTCGACCTCAACGAGATCTCCAAGGTGGTCGCGATCGGCAAGCTGTGGGCCCCGCAGTATGCCGCCGACGTCGCACGTGATGTGATGACCTGGTTTGGTGCCGCCGGCTACACCACCGACTACGAGCTGGAGATGGGGCTGCGCGGGATCCTCAGCTACGTCGTCGGCGCCGAGGGCGCCCTCAACGTCATGCGGGTCATCATGGCACGCGAGCTGTTGGGCAAGGAGTTCCTCCCCTATCGGTAGGCGTGATGCCCTGTCGCACGCGCTGCGGCTCGCCCAGAATCACGACCGACGGGGCCCGACCTTTCGGCTTTATATAGCCCCGCCAGCATCGGAGCGAAGCCCATCAGCATGGGCGACCGACGAGGGGTACCTTGAAGCGGGGCTCACGGGCGTGGAAGAAGCGCGGCAACCAGCGCTGGAAGTGGCGCAAGAAGAAGATGCGCCGCCGCAAGCGCGAGAAGCGCCGCGCCAAGGGCCAGTGAGTTCCGACGCAGGCGAGGGCATGACCCTGCGCCGGTCCATACGCACACATAGTGGGGGTATGGGGTAATCTGGGATCCTCGCGGGCTCCAGTTATGATGTACCACAACGCCCACCTCGACCGCACGCCGCGATGATCGACGACGGGTCTGCCGACGCTGCCTCCGGGCAGCGGATGAGGGCTGACTGGAGCACGAGCCGCGTGCATCAGGGACGGGTGGGCGGTCGCACCACACCGGGCGCGACCATGGCGGACACCCGCTGATCTGGGTTCAAATCCCAGTGCCCCCACTTCCCTCGCCTGCGGTGCACCACGGTGGGGCTCACTGTCCTTGCCGTTGTGCTTCTATGACCTGGGCCGCCGCGCGCGCCAGCGCGATCCCACCCGCGCCCTCGGGCGAGATGACGACGTCGGCGCCCAGCGCGAGCATCTTCTTGATGTTGTCGGGGTGGGCCGCACGCACGACGACCGTCACCGATGGACGCAGGTCCTTGACCGAGACCATCGTCATGAGGTTGGCCGCGTCGTTGTCCATCGTCACGACGACCCCGGTGGCGTTCTTGAGCCCCGCCTCCATGAGCACGTGTTCCTTGGTGGCATCGCCGTGGACGAAGGTGACCCCCGCCAAGAGGCGCTCCGCGCACGTCGCATCGAGATCGATGACGCAGACGCTCCGGCCCGCCGCCACCAGCGCGGCCATGACCGAGTGACCCGTCAGACCATGCCCACAGACGATCACCCCGCTGGGAGCCTCTGCCAGCACCTGGGCCATCTGCTGACCCCCCTCGAGCTCGGGCGAGATGACCAGATCTGCCCCGATGCGCTGCATCTTCTGGAGGTCTTCGGGCTCTCCCGAGCGTGCCATGGCGATCAACTTGGGGTTGAGGAGCTTGGCGGTCGCGACCATCAGCAGGTTGTCGCTGTCGTCAGAGGTCGTGGCGATCAGGCAGCTGGCGCGCTCGACGCCGGCGGCGAGGGCGACGTCGTCACTGTTGGCGTCACCGCACACCCGCGGCACCTCCAAGGGCAGGTTCGCCAGCGCGCCCTCGTCGCGGTCGAGGACCACCACGGGGAGTCGCTCGTTGAGGAGGTAGTCGACCACCGCCGAGCCGACCTGCCCATAGCCGCAGACGATGACGTGGTCTTCGAGGCGTTCGATCCGGTCATGGTAGTCGAGCTTGCGCAGGGTCTCGCGCAGTCCGCCGCTGACGAAGCCCTGGACGATCAATCCCAGGCCGATGGTGACGATCACCACTCCGGCGACGCCGAGGCCATCAGAGAAGATCTTGCCCTCGTCGGTCTTCAGAGGCACATCGCCATACCCGACGGTCGTCAAGGTCTGGATCGTCAGGTGCATCGCATCGATGGTGCTACGTCCTTCGATGGCGGTGAAGCCGATCGTCCCGATGGCTACGGTGGCGATGACCGAGGCGAGGATCCCATAGAGCCGCCAGTGGACGAGGTCCCGCAGCCGCGCGTGCTGCCGGTGTCGCCGCGCCGGGTGCTTCCCCAAGCGGATGGCAGATGGGTCGACGGCCCCAGTGTGAGCGGGCATCAGCGCCTCGGGCGCCAACAGGGTCGCGGGTCGGATTAAGCTGGTGGCCCGTCCGCTCGGCGACCCCCCACACCCCCGCTGGATGCATGCGCACCGTGCGTGCTACCCGAAACGCTCCTGCAAGGAGGCACGTCCGCGCGCATGGTAGCCGCGGACCTCCCAGTACCCCGGCTCGTCGGTCGCCGACAGTTGCAGGCCATCGAGGAACTTGGCGCCCTTCCACGCGTAGAGGCTGGGGATGATCAGTCGTACCGGACCGCCATGCTCGAGCGGAAGGGGCTTGCCCTCCAGCTCGTAGGCCACCAGCACGGTCTGCGAATCCAGGTCGGCGCGTGGGACGTTGGTGGTGTAACCGTCGCTGGCATGTTCGATGAGGAATCCCCACCGGTCGTCAGGCTGCGCGAGGGCCAAGAGGTCGGGCAAGGCCACCCCGCGCCAGGGCACATCGAGCTTGGACCAGCGGGTGACGCAGTGGAAGTCTGCGGTCAGCTCCGTCGGCGGCAGTGCGAGGAGCTGGCCGTAGCTGAGCGAGACCTCCTTACCGACCAACCCGGAGACGGTCAACCGCCATCGTGCAGGATCGAAGGGAGGGCGGATCCCCAGGTCGAGGACCGGGAAGCCCTGGGTCAGCTTCTGCCCCGCTGGGACCCTCCCTTCATCGGTACCGCTGGGGGTGCGCTGCCGCGCAGCCGCCACCATCCGTTCCTTGGCGCGCGCCAGGGGGTTGGTCGGGGTGGGCTGCTCGGCCATGGCAGCGATGGGTCGGTGGGGGCTATCAACCATCACCCGTCCCCCTGCATTGGACATCCACTGCCCTGCGTGGCCACTAGCGGTGGACGAGCGCCAAGGCCAGCACCAACGCCTCGAAATCCCGCAAGGAGTGGTGGTCATCGAGCGGGACGCACACCTGCTTGGAGCCGCGGCGCACCGGAGCGAGGCGCAGCGGGACGCCCGCCGTCGGGGGCAGCCCGACCGCCCGCAGCGCACCCTCCTGGTCGATGGGGACCTCCAGCCGCCCCTCAGGGCGTTCCTGGTCGTAGGCAAGGTGTGCCGGCAGGGTGCGGCCGTCGACCTCGATGCCGTGGACCCACCCACAGTGGTCGTCCCAGCGCAGAACCGTCTGCACCTCACGCTCGCGCAAGCGCGCCCGCAGGGAGTCGATCGAGGCGTGGCTGCGGCCGGCCAGCTGCCGTTCCTCGAAGGCATCGGGTCGCGTCTTCTTTCGCCAGACCAATGAATCGGATGGGCGGCTCGCCACGGGGCACCATCCACCACCGCGGGTATAGCCCTGCGCCCGTGCCGGACAACCATCCGCCAGCTGCCACCGGTCGCAAGTTCCAAGGCACGCGCGCCGCTGCAGACGCAGCGAAGGAGCGGGGCATGAGCGACGCCAGCACGGAACCCCCAGGCCCCTTTGCCGATTCCATCATGGTCCCGGGCGAGCGGCTCACGCTTGCAGAGACGGTGCAGCACGCCGAGGTCTCGTTCACCCATGACAGCCCGGTGCGTCTCGAGTCGATCAAGGATGAGCATCGCGGCGCGATCCAACGATACGGGCGGATGCTCCAGGGGCTGAGCGCCACCCCCATCTGCCCCGGCGACGACCGCACAGACGACTTCCTGCGCGGACCGCTGTGGCATACCTATCGCCCGCGACGCAGCGCGTTCCACCACCCGCGACCGGGACTGGTGTGGGCGATCAAGGGCAACGGCGAGCGCGGCTGGCGGTGTCGCGCGGTGCTCCTGCGCGACGAATCGGCGAGCATGCACCGCCGCGCACCGATCACGGTCAACGAGAGTCCGCTGCTCCCTTCCTTCGGGTACTTTGGGGGGTTGCCCGTGCAGGTCGGTGCGCGGGAGCTCGTCGTCGGCCTGATGCTGCGGGCGATCTGCCGCAAGGAGGGGATCACCCCCTCCTTGGTCGAGCCCCTGGTGCTGGCCCGCCCCGCCGCCCTGCCATGGGATGACCAGGGGTCGATGAGCGTCCACGGTCCGCGGGACCATCACGGCACGCTGCGTTATCGTGGTGCCCTTCCCCTGGGGATGACGACCGTGCGGGAGCTTGCCGAGGAGGACTTCGGCCGCGTCTGCGTCCTGCATCAGGTCGGCAGCGCGCTGCACGCTCGCATCCCGGAGTACCGCCTCCTCGAGCCCAGCGAGGTGCAACCCCCAGAGGCTTCGGACCTTGGCGGTGGGGCGGACGAAGCACCCGCTCCGCCCGAAGGACCATCCGACCATCACACGTCGGCGAGCATGCAAGCCGTCGGCAGCGGGCCGCGGCAAGCGAGCACCCGCGGCATGTACGCTGGCGCCGACCTCGACGAGGCGATGCGTCGCCAGATGGTCCGGAGCGTCGCCGTGGCCGTCGGGACGATGCTCAAGGTGGCGCATGCCAACGGGGTCTGCTTCAGCCTCGACCCCAACGAGATCCGGAAGGTGACCGGTCATCCCTTGCTGTCGACCCAGTTCAGCAGCCTCCATCCATCGAACATCTCGATGGACGGCGAGGTGTGCGACCTCGAGACCGTCCGGGCCGAGCCGCTGGGGGATCGCCTCACCCAGGCGATGTTCCAGCAGGACATCGACAACGCCTATGATTCCATCCGCCTGTGGGGTGCCGCGCTCGACCTCCGACCTCGGCTGGGTCTGGCCCGTGCCGGCACCCAGCAGCTCGAGCAGGCCAGCGGCCTCCCTCCACCTTGGGCATAGGTCGGCTGCCCAAAGGAGAGGTTAAATAATGACCTCCGTGTAGCTCAAGTACCTCAGACGGGGAAAGGTGTACGATGTTCAACGATCCTCGACGGTCGGGCGGGGTCCAGCAGCAACGGACCCTCTACGAGGCCAAGTGCGTCTCTTGCGGCGCTGCCACCAAGGTCCCCTTCGAACCGACCGCCGAGCGACCGGTCTACTGCCGCGACTGCTATGCCGTCGTGCGCCCGGTGCGCAAGCCCCGGTTCTGAACGCCCTGCGGCGTGCCGGCGTCGCCGCCCACCGTCGGTCATCCCCGCGGCGGATCCGTCACGCCGCCACTGAGTGCCACCGCCCGCGCGACGATCGTGCGTGCCTGGTCGGTGCTGAGGACACCGGTATTGAGGTTGTAGCGGCTGAAATGGTAGGAGGCCACCAGGCGCAGCTGCCCACGGGGGTCGCCACGATCGAGGACCTGCTCGAGGCCGTGGGCGAAGCGCGGTGGGCGACGGCCCGATGCACGGAAGGTGGCGTCGAACGCCAGCCGTCCAAGGGTGAGGACGACGCGCAGCTCCGGCGCGGCCAGCTCCGCGGCGAGGTAGGCCATGCCGCAGGTGCGGACCTCCGCCGGGGTGGGCCTGTTCTTTGGCGGGACGCACTTGACGGCGTTGGTGATGCGCACCTGCTGGAGCCGGGGCCCGCGCGCGGCGGTTCGAGGCCCAGGGCCAGCGGGCAGGTGGGCGCATCCGGCGGCTGCCAAGGCATCATAGAGGACCTCACCGGCTCCATCGCCCCAGAAGGGGATGCCCGTGCGGTTGGCCCCATGATAGCCGGGCGCCAGGCCGACGATGAGCATCGGTGCCTGTGCCGGACCGAAGGGCGGGACGGGCGCGCAGAGATAGGGCCCGGGCAGAGGTCCACCCAGGTGCCGCGGTGCCGTCGAGGGGTCGGAGCGGAACCGTGCGAGACGGGGACAGAGGTCGCAATCGTGCCGCGGCGCACCGGTGTTCGTTCCCATCGGTGGGTACCAACGCTCTTGTAGCGCATGACCCTTCCCGCGATCGATGCCCTTCATCGACCACTTCGAACCAGGGAAGGTCGTCATCGATGGCACGAGCTATACCCAGGACGTCTTGATCCATGGGGATGATGTCATGACCTGGTTCCGCGTCGAGACCGACCTGCTCAACGAGGCGGACCTGCAGTTCCTGCTCAGCGAGGGTGCCAAGGAGATCCTCCTGGGGCTCGGGCCGCCCGCGGGCCGCGTCGAGGTCCCTCCCGAGACGAAGGCGGCTCTCTCCCATTGGCCCGTGCGCTTCGACTACCTTGGGTCTGCTGAGGCGGTCACGGCCTTCAACGCCGCCGGCGGCAGTTCGTCGTTGGCCTTGGTCGTGGGCGCCGAGCTCCCCTCGGAGCCGTAGGCAATCCGTCAGGACCTGACAACAAGCGTTAAACACCCGTGGAGGGGGTGGTCGCCCCATGGGCCGCGGAGTGATCCTCCTGCTGCTATGCGCCGGCGCGCTGCTGGTGCCGCCGCTGCCGGTCTCCGCCCACTCGGGTGAGATCATCGACGCCCGATTCGGCCCGCCGGTCACCCTCGATGGTGAGCTCTTCGAGTCGGAATGGGCCGATGACGACGACGTCCGGCAGATCATCCTCGCACCGACCAAGATCGCCTACGTCCGCACCCACTTCTTCCCCGCCGACGTCTACATCGCCTTCGACATCCCCGAGCAGTACACGGGTCTCAACGACGTGCGGGTCCTGGCCGACCTGGGCCACAGCGGCTCCATGCGCCCCGACCCTGATGACCGGGAGTTCGATTTCAACCCCGCCAACCCCGCCCGCGACGTGTGGATCGAGCGGCACGGCAACGGCCTGACCTGGGTCGATGCTCCCGTCGACGGATGGGATGCCGCGGCGAACATCAAGGAGCCGGATCGGTGGTCGGCCGAGATGCGCATCTCCTACGCAGCGCTGGGGATCGTCGAGGGGCAGGAATCGACCATCGGCTGGGCGTACTTCATCTACGGGCAGAACCAGGGTGACACCTCCATGTGGCCGCAGGGTGCGTCGCGCACCTTCCCCCGCTCCTGGGCAGACCACCAGAGCAGCCAGGCCTGGATGCGCCCCAACGCCTCGCCCACCGCCTCGGCTTCGGCCGACCCGACCTCCGGTGGCGTGCCATTGGAGGTCACCTTCAGTGGCGCAGCCTCCGACAGCGACGGCAAGGTCGTGCTCGCGCGCTGGAGCTTCGGGGACGGGCAAGGGGCCGATGGCGTCTCGGTGGTGCACACCTACACCAGCGCAGGGACGTTCACCGCAAGCTTCACCGTCACCGACGACCAGGGCGCGACCGCCTCCGACTCGGTCCCCATCGAGGTCGCGGCAGCCCCCAACACCCCCCCAACGATCGACGTCGCTGCCGACCACACCAGCGGCTCGAAGCCTCTGACCGTCCACTTCAGCGCAGATGCCCGCGACAGCGACGGCACGATCGCCTCCGTGCGGTGGGGGTTCAACGACGCGTCGGCCGATTCGACAGCATCGGGGACCAAGGTCACCCACACGTTCGTCACCGCGGGGAGCTTCACGGTGACTGCCCAGGCGCTCGACGACCGCGGCGAGAGTTCCACCGACCAGATCGTCATCACCGTCACCCGCCCACCCAACACGCCCCCGACGGTGCACCTGCTGCCCTCAGCCACCAGCGGGAGCGCCCCGCTGCAGGTCAACTTCACCGCAGACGCCACCGACCCCGATGGCGGCATCGCCGCCTACGCGTGGGACTTTGGCGATGGGGGCACCGCTTCGGTGGTCGCCCCGAGCCACACCTTTGCTGCGGGCAGCTACGAGGTGCGGGTGCGCGTGACCGATGACCAGGGTGGGGTGGCGACGGACAGTGTGCGCATCGTCGTCTCAGCAGCTCCTGCGCCGCGGCCTCCGGTCAAGGAACCGCCCACCGAACAGCCCCAGCCCGGTCCGCTCCCGGCGCCGACGCCTGGACCGGGAGTGGTCGAGGTCCTCGCGGTCCTGAGCTGCGCCGCACTGCTGCGCAGCACGTGGTCCGCCCGGCGCAATGGTCAAGCAAGGCCTTAATTCCCCGCCGATGCACGCGGCGCCGATGGGGACACCACGCAGGAGTCGCCGCGGCCGCACGTGGCTCGGATCGTTGACTTCGGTCGCGGCATTGTCGGCGTGCCTGCTCTCCCTCGTCCCACCGGTCGCTGCGATCGGCGACAGCCATGATTCTCTCGACGTCACGAGCGACTTGCGCCTGCTCTTCGACGACGGTGGCGGACACCTGACGTGGCGCCTCGAGGGGCCCGTGACGACCAGGGTGCGTCAAGCGATCGAGGCTGACCCCCTCTTCGCCAACGGCGATGGCACCATCGACGAAGCCGAGGCCAAGGCCTACACCAGCGAGATCGACCGTCGACTGACCAGTGCGCACCTGCACTTCCATGGCGCGCGGATCGAGACCGTCGCTCTGGTCAACAAACGCATCACCCTCGACACCGACAACCTGGTCGGTCCTTCCAGCAGCAGCGCACCGCTGGAGATCCGCTTCACCTACTCGGCGATCGTCGACCCCCATGACGGGCGGGCCTTCCTCGAAGAGAGTCGTGTCACCTACGCCCTCTTCGACCCCTTGCGGGGCGACAACGCCACCTATGGCGGGAGCGTCAGCGTCCGGCATGAGACGATCCGCGCCGGTCGGGCAGGCTACGCCTCACCGGACATCTCCCCCGGCAGCACCCTCAGCCGGTACCGGTTCGCCCTCATCGAGCGGTACGTCTACGAGACCCATCGCGACGCTGGGGGGGTCAGCCAGGACGACCTCTACGTCGGCGTGCTCAGCTGGCAAGACGACTCCCTGGTGCAGACCATCGCCGCAGTCGTGCTGGGCGCGCTCCCGCTGATCGTCCTCGGGCGTCTGCGTCGCCACTGCGAGCGCGCCGGAGGCTCTTCCATCACGCCGCTGCATTGGCTGGCGGGTGGCTGCGTCCCGCTGCAGCTGCTGCTGGTGGTGCTGGTGCTGCCGCAGCCGCTGGTCCTGGGCACCGCCCTGGCCCTCGCCCTCCTCGCCCCCGGCATCATCCTGTACCGCCGCCGGACTGCCGGGGCCCACACCGACTCCGACGAACGTGAGGAAGCCCGCTCCGCGCAGCTGCAGGCGACCAAGGCCGAGGCGCGGGCGGCCCGTGCCGAGACCGCCGCGGCGCGACGGGAGGCGAAGGCGACCGTGCTGGCCTCGCGCGCCGCCGTCATCGCCGCCAAGGCGCAGACCGCGGCCGCCCACGCGCGTGCCGACGCCCTCTCGGCGCAACTGGAGTCCAAACGGCAGGAGCGCCTGCTGCGGGGCGACGCTGTCCAGGTCATCGCCGCCGACCCTGGCGTGGAGGATTTCCACATCGAGCGGCTGCTGCTGATCCACCGCGATGGGCGCACGATCACCCAGCTCGTCGCCCAGGGGGACCCGACCGCGATCGCCGACGAGACGGTGCTCGGCGGCATGATGGTCGCGGTGCAGGAGTTCGCCCAGGACTCCTTCCGCAGCGGGGCCGTGGAGTCCTTCTCCTTCTCCCAGCGCAAGGTGGTGCTCACCCAGCAGGCACGGACCTTCCTGGCGCTGGTGCTGCGCGGCCCGGAGCCGCCAGGGCTGCGCGAGGGGATGGAAGATACCCTCGACCGCCTCGAGGGGCTCTATGGCAGCAGGCTCGACCCCTGGTCGGGGGACCTCGACGACCTGCAAGGGATCGAGGAGGAGCTGCGCCCGCTCCTGCGCTTCAAGGACCAACTGACGATCGTCGAGCGCGCCGACGCGGTCAAGGCGCGCAGTAGCCTCGAGCTCTTCGAAGGGTACGTGCGGGTCAAGGTCGCCGCGCTCAACGAGAGCACCCACGCCATCACCGACGCCACGGTGCGGCTCGACTATGACCGCAACAGCCTGCTGCTGGTGCGGGTCGACCCGTCGCTGCCGATGGATGGCTCCGCGGTGGTCCTGGGCACCGTCCCCCCCGGCGAGAAGCGGGCCGTCGCCATCGTCCTCGAGCCGCTGATCTGCCAAGTCTCCTACATCCAGGGGACCCTCACCTACAAGGACAGCCGCGGGCGGCTGCAGTCGACCCCGCTGCGCCGCAAGCCCGTCGACATCGTCTGCCCCATCTTCTACACCCCCAGCACCGTCAACCTCGCCATGCTGCGGCAGCTGGTGGGGAAGCTCGCCTACACCGACGAGCGGGTGTTTGCCCTCCCCCCAGGGATGGGGGCGACCAAGGCGCGAGCCGCGTTGGTCGGAGCGGTCGGGGCGTACGACATCAAGCTGGTCCGGGAGTTCACGGCCGAGGGGCCGCGGTTGCTCGAGCGATGGTCCTATGGGATGGTCAAGGACACGCAGGAGGAACTGGTGGTGCGTGTGACCTTGCTGCAGGAGCCCCAGGCCATCGAGGTGTTCGTCGCCAGCGACAACCTCGCCAGCCTCACGGGATTGCTTGCCGAACTCGGAGGTCGCATGGCCACCGCCCTGGCGGCCAAGAGCCCGGCCACGGGCCCCGTGCTCCCCGATATCGGTGGGGGGCTGCGCGAGCAGATCCAGCGCGCGTCGCTGCTGATCGACCGCTACTGGGAGGCCGAGCTGGGTGCCGAGGAGAGCCCGCCCACGGCCGGTCCAGCCGATTGAGCGACGCCCCTCCCGGTGTGAGATTCGCCGCGGGATAGGCCCCCGAAGCCTTCAAGTAGCCTCCACACGACCTCGAAACCATTCTGGAGGCATCACCTCATGTCGAACGTCCCCCGCAGCTATTGCCTATGCATCGCCCTGTTGACCATCCTCCCCCTGTTGAGCGCTCTGCCCGTGGGTGCCGCTCCACCGGTCAACGGCACCTGGACGATCAACGCCGCTGAGGTGTGTGATGGACAGACCTGGACGGTGGTGACGGGCAACCTCGACATCCAGCGCGGCGGCTCGCTGCTGATGACCAACAACTGCGACCTGACCGTCGAAGGGAGCGTCTTCGTCCGCGCTGGCGGCAGCCTGACGGTCGAGGGCTCTGACCTGCACGTCGACACCACCGTGGGCGGCGTCCAGACCTTCTACGTCTGGGGTGACTGGACGGTGCGCCAGGACAGCCTCGTCGAAGGCGTGCTCAACGACAACGTCGTGGTGGAGGCCTACCTCGGGTCGGTGGTCGACCTGACCAACAGCATCTTCCAGCACATCGGACGGGCCGACTGGCCCGAGGGTATCCGCTTGCACACCAGCAACGCCATCGTCGACGGCAACAGCTTCGTCCATGACCGCGTGGCCGTCGAGGTCATGGGCTCGACGCCGCAGATCTCCAACAACCTCATCCAGGGGATGTCCCAGGAGGGCATCGTCTCCTACCTCGGAGGCGCAGCGCTCATCGAGGGCAACACCATCCAGAACTCCAGCAACGACGGTATCCGCCTCTTCGACAGTGCGGGCACACTCCGCCAGAACACCCTGTGGGACAACGGCAACGCCTGGGGCGAATCCGGGATCCTCCTCAGCCGCTCCGACCCCCTGATCGACTCCAACACCATCCAATTCAACCCCTCCTCCGGTGCGGGCTTCCCTGCACCTGGGATCTACCTGACCGCGCGAAGCGACCCGACCATCGTCGACAACCTCATCACCGACAACCCCGGCGGGCTGTGGGTCTTCGACCAGAGCAACCCGACCGCCCGCGGGAACACCATCGACAGCCTCGACCAGGTGGCGCTGCTCATCGACGATGGCGGCCAGGGCAGCTACAGCGACAGCGATGTCTCGTCGCTGACCACCGCCATCGGGGTGGTCGATGGCTCGAGCGCGACCTTCGATGACATCCGTCTGCTGGCCAACACCGGAGCCCCGGCGGTCTCCGTCGACGACCGTGGGGTGGCGACCTTCAACGACCTTGACGTCAACAACATCGGCATCGCCCTGACCTCGACCAACCTCGCCGTGACGACCATCACCAACTCGGTGCTCATCTGTCGCGGCCCCGAGCCTCCGATCTACGCCGGCGACTTCGGCGAGTTCTCCCTGACCGACTCCGAGGCCTGGGGCTTTGGGGGCTTTGGGGTCTACGTCGAGGACTACTCGATGGCGCGACTGACGCGCACGACGGTCTCGTCCCAATGGGAGGCACTGAATGTGCGCGACACCTCGAGCGTGCAGGTGCAGGACAGCAGCCTGATCTCCGCCACCCAGGCGAGCATCGAGGCCATCTTCAACTCCCAGGTAGTGGCGGAGAACGTCACGGTGCAGTCCAACACCTCCATCGGTGTCTCCAGCTCCTCCTCCTATGTGGGGTTGATCAACAGCACCGTCGATGCCCAATCGGGCTTCGACTTCGTCCTGGCAGGATCGTGGACCAACCGCTACAACGACATCGACGTGCTCAGCAGCACCTTCACTCCTGGTGACGCGCAGTTCACCGACCAGTGGGGCCGGCTCAACGTCTCCTGGTTCGCCGACGTCCATGTCCAATGGTCCAACGGTGCAGCAGCACCGGGCGCCGACATCGACATCACCAACGTCAGCGGGGCCCCCCTGGCCTCCCGAACCAGCAACGGGAATGGCGATGCGACCTGGATCCCGCTGATGGTCAGCCAGACGACGCTCGTGGGCTCGAGCGTCTTCGACCCCTTCACTGCCAACGCAACCGTCGCCAATGCCGATGGGACGGTCGCCTTCGCCCTTGCGGCTGACGCTGTCGGCCCCAACCGGGTCATCGTCGTCTTGGCCGATCCGGCCAAGCCCACGGTCGACCTGGTGAGCCCCAGCGACGGGTTTGCCACGAACGACCCCATGGTCCTGGTCTCGGGCAACGCCTCCGATGCCGACTCGGGGATCGACCATGTCGAACTGAGCGTCGATGGCGTGACGGTGGCGGCCGCAGGGACCACCAGCTGGTCCTCGCAGCTCAACCTCACCGATGGCGTCCACACGATCTCCGCTGAGGCGATCGACATCGCCGGCCGTATCTCGAACCCCGATGGGATCGAGATCCTCGTCGATACGACCCCGCCGGTGCTGACCATCGACAGTCCCACGGAGGGCGCGCTCCTTCGCGATGGCAACGTCACCCTGCTGGGGATGACCGAGCCGGGGGCCCAGTTGGTGGTCGCGGGCATGCCCGCCGCGGTGGCCGCCAACGGCAGCTACGCCGTCAACCTCACCCTCGCCGATGGCGACCACCTGCTCGACCTGCGAGCCACCGATGGGCTCAACAACAGCGCCTTCGCCTGGCTCAACCTCAGTATCGACTCGGTCTCCCCCCTGGGGGTCCGGATCCTGCAGCCCGACGAGGGCGCGCTCCTGGGTGTCGACCATGTCGAGGTCGTCGGCCTGACCGAGCTGGGAACGATGGTGCGCGGCCGCCACCAACTCCAGGTCGGCGACGCGTCACCCCTGATCATCGAGGACGACGTCGCCATCGGACTGGCGGGAGCATCGTTCAGCTGGTCGATGATCGAGCTCGACGAGGGTACCCACACCGTGACCTTCACCGTCAGTGACACCGCCGGCAACTCTGTCCAAGCCAGTCGCACCTTCGCCGTCGACCTCAGCCCGCCGACGCTGGAGGTCGACCAGCCCGACGAGCAGTCGACGGCCGAGGGATCGCTGGTGCTCAACGGCAGCAGCGATGCCACCACCGTCGTGGTCAATGGCCAGAGCTACTCGATCGAGGGTGATGGCACCTTCTTGCTGCAGGTCCCGCTGGAGGAGGGCCTCAACATCATCACCATCACCACCACCGACGATCTGGGTCGCACGACGACCCGGGTGCTGCGGGTGATCCGCGATAGCATCCCGCCGATCGTGATGATCACCACGCCCACCTCGGGATTGCTGACCAACCACAGCGAGGTTCGTCTCGAAGGGGTCAGCGAGGTCGGCGCGCTGGTCGCCTACACCGTCGGCAACGGCACACCAGTGGCCCTCACCCTCGACGCCGCAGGGGGCTTTGGGATCTCGCTCACCTTGCCCGAGGGGACGTCGGCCATCATCGTCGAGGCCGCAGACGCCGTCGGCAACCACGGCAACGACAGCGTCAGTGTCACCGTCGACACCATCGCGCCTCCGATCGAGATTCTCTCGCCCAGGGATGGGTCGACCGTGACCAAAGATTCAGTGACGGTGCGCGGCACCAGCGAGCCCGGTGCCCGGGTCCTAGTCAATGGGCGCACGGCCACGGTGGCAGCCAACGGCTCCTTCGAGGTCCGGCTGTCCGTCTCCCAAGGGACGACGACCTTCGAGGCGCAAGCGCAGGATGCCGCGGGCAACGTCGGACGGACCTCCTCGTCCATCACAAAGCAGGCGGGTGGTTTCACCCTGGCAGGCAACGACACCCAGTGGTGGCTGCTCGTGGCCGGGCTGCTGCTGGGCCTCGTCCTGGGAATCGCGTTGGCGCTCGTGGCTCGCCGCCGCAAGCAACCGCCGCCGATGGAACCGGCGGCACGGCCGCCGATGCCTGCAGCCCCCACGGAGCCGATGGCCCCCCTACCGCCAGGGCCTGCGCCGGCATGGACGCCGACACCCTCGAACCCGCTGGGTGGCCCGCAGGCCCCACCGCCGGCTGACGATGGCTGGGCTCCCCCCCCAGCCGCGGAGGTACCGCCCGCAGGGTCTCACGCCAGCGCGGAGCACCCGGCTGCCGAGTCACCAGAGAGCATCGACGACATCATCGGGAAGCTCAAGTAGCGAGCTTCGTGACGGACGGCGGCAGGTCCGCCGTCCGTCTATCGGGGCAGGGGCGCCCGTCACTTGGCGCGCTTGCGCTGCAGTGTCCAGAGCAGCCAGGCGATGTAGGCCTGCGAACGCTTGCTCTTGTGCGCCCCGTCGAGCAGTTCGTGGATCTTGTCGTCCGAGAGCGTCGAGAAGTCCTCGGTCGTCTGCTGGAGCGCTTGCAGTTCGCCAGCATCGAGCCACACTCCCTTGCAGCGGACGCAGACATCGACGGTCGTCCCCGCGCACTCCTCGGTGTCCATCAGTCCCCCGCAGGAGGGACAGACCAGCTTGCTGTCGGTATCAGTCCCCAGGTAGGTGGTCAGATAGCGGTGCAGGCCCCGGTTCCCCGTCAGTTGGGCGATCTCACCGACATCGAGGAAGAGCCCCTGGCAGCGCGCACAGGCGTCGACCTCGACGCTGCGTCGGCCCACGGGGATCGCCTGTGCGACCAGCGGATCGCCGTCACGGGGACAGATCCGTCGCATGGGAACCCGCCGGGGGAAACCGTCCGCTGGTCGTGAGCCTGGGGCTCACGTGCGTTCCTTGACCGGGACCCACTTGAGGTCCTTGGGGCCGACGTAGATCGCCCGCGGGCGCATCAGCCGGTTGTCATCGTGTTGCTCGATGACGTGCGCAGACCACCCGACGACACGAGATGCGGCGAAGATCGGAGTGTACATGGGGATGGGGATCCCCATGCCGTAGTAGGTCGATGCGGAGTAGAAGTCGACGTTGGGGTAGAGTCCCTTCTGCTCCATGACCGCCTTCTCGACGTTGACCGAGGTGTCGAACCAACGGTTGTCGCCCGTCTCCTTGCCCAGGTCCTCGGAGAACTTCTTGAGGATCACCGCTCGCGGGTCGAAGGTCTTGTAGACGCGGTGGCCAAAGCCCATGATCCGCTCCTTGGCAGCGAGCCTGTCAGCGACCCACTGGGCCGCATCCTCGGGCTTGGCGATCGTCATCAGGCTCGCCATCACCCGCTCGTTGGCGCCGCCATGGAGCGAGCCCTTGAGGGTGCCGATGCCCGAGGTGACGGCGCTGTAGATGTCCGAGAGCGTCGCACAGGTCACCCGTGAGGAGAAGGTCGAGGCGTTCATCCCGTGGTCGGCGTGGAGGATCAGTGCCACGTCCATGATCCGCACTGCGCGCTTGGTGGGCCGCTTTCCCGTGATCCCCAGCAGCAGGTTGCCGGCCAAGGAGAGCTTGGGGTCGGCAGGGACAGGCCCCTTGCCCTCTCGCGCACGGGCGACGACGCCGGTGAGCGCATTGAGCTTGGCCGTCAGTCGGACCGCCTTGCGCACGTTGGCATCGTGGGTGGTATCGTCAGCCTCCTCGTCATAGGAGGCGAGCATCGACGTGCCCGTGCGCAACGCGGCCATCGGGTGGGTGCCCTTGGGGAGGGCCTTGACGGTGTCGCGGACGAGCTTGGGGATGCTCCGTTCCTTGGCCAGCATCGCCTTGAATGCGCGCAGCTGCGCTTGAGTCGGCAGCTGCCGGTAGAAGAAGAGGTAGGCGATCTCCTCGAAGGTCCCGTGCTCAGCGAGGTCGAAGATGTTGTACCCCTTGTAGATGAGGATGCCTTCCTTGCCATCGATGAAGCTGTTCATCGATTCGGCGACGATCACGCCCTCGAGACCCTTGATGAACTCCGTCGTCATGTGCGACCCCCCACGGCCGTTGTTCGCCTTGGTGACTCCCGCAACGGACGGGGGTCTAAAAACCTACCCAGCGGAACGGGGTGGCTGTGGGAGCAGCCCCATGAGGCGCACGGTGGCGCCCTGACACCATCGCTTCGCCGTCGACGACGAACCGGTGCATGGACCGCCGGTGCGGTCATAAGCACGCGTCGCCGTTGCGGGGATGCGGTGGTCGCTGATGCCGGGCAAGGGTCGCGATGGGAAGCGCCCCGAGGGGATGCGCGGCCTCAAGCTCTCCAGCACGGACAACCTGATCTCCGTCAACGACAGCTTCCACCACTTCCTCGTCACCCGCTTTGGCCGCAAGTTCCCCGAGCAGCTGATGGCAGTACTCAACGACATCCTCGACACGGGCGACCTGCATAGCCTCGACGACGTCAAGAAGGTCGTCCGCTACTACGAGTGGCGCGAACGCACCCTGCGGCTGCAGGCCGATGGCTACAAGGAACACATCAACGGCCTCGAAGCGCAACTTGCCGCCCTGCAGGCGCAGTTCCAGGGTGCGCAGCGCGGCAGCGCGCTGGGGCAGGTCCCGGTGGCACGCCAGGTCGCAGGCCCGACCCGGGTGAGTACCGGCAGTGGGCCGTCGACCTCCCCGACATCGGTCGCGGCCATCGAGGCAGAGGTCTCGGAGGTGGAGCAGCGGGCACCCATCAAGGCCATCGTCAGCAAGATCACCCAGGTCAAGTCGCTCAGCGCCCTCAGCTCCGACGCTGAGATCGACGAGATCTTCAGCGACCTCGAATAGGCCCGAGCTCCCCGGTGCCCCCGACGGAGGGGCTCCCGTGGCGTCCCAACCTTTTTGTGCCCGCACCCCCACCGCCACAGGGGGGCATCGCGATGCGCCACACCGTCATCACCCTCTCGATACTGTTGCCCCTGCTGCTCAGCCCACTGGCGGGCGCGCAGGTGCTCCTGGTCCCCTCTTCGCCGTCCCTGCCGACGCACGCTGCAGTCCGCTCCCAGCCGATGGCGACGCCCTCGAGCCGCGCGATGGACTGGTACAACGTCAGCACCGCCGCCGACTTCGCGACGGGCACCAGCGTCAACCTCCAGCCGCTGGCGATCGCCGACGGTGCGGTCGGCCTCGACAACATCCTCGACCTCGGTCCACCGATCCTCGGAGACAACACCATCGGTGGCTTGGTGAGGCTCGCCAACGGCACCTTGGTGGGTGGCACCTACGAGAGTGGCCGCCTGTTCTCCTTCGACCCCCAGACGCTGACCTTCTCGCTGCTCAACGGTGGTCTCGCCGCCATCGCCGGCGAGGACCACATCACGGCGCTGGCCCTTGCCGCCAACGGGACGGTCTGGGGGGTCGCCACCGATAGCGTCACGGTCAACGACCAACCGGCCTACGCCTTCGTCTACGACCCGACCAGCGACACGGTCATCGAGGCCAACGGCGGGGCTTCGCTGACGACCCAGCGCATCTGGTCGATCTGCGTCGGCCAGGATGACACCCTGTGGGCGGGCTCCAACAGCGGGAGCCTCATCCGCGTCGATGCGGCGACGCTGGTGGCGACCAACCTGGGCAATCTCGGTGGCGTCCTGGGCTTTGGCCGACCGGTCCGGTCGGTGGTCACCGGACCCGACGGGGACATCTGGGTCGGCTCGACCAACGGCGCCAACGAGGCCTACGTCGTGCGCGTGGGTCCAGGCAATAACACCGGCTACCAGACCCGCGTCGTCAACAACGGCGACCGTTTCGCCCAAGCGCTGGTCTTCGATGACCTGGGATTCCTCTGGGGCATGACGGACGAGGATGGCGCTGCCGGGGTGACGTCCGGCTTCGTGGTCAATCCCGCCGTCGCGCCGAGCACCCCGTTGTTCGACATGTTCTTTGGGAACACCAAGGCGACCTGGGCCTCGCTGCTGAGCGACGATGGCATGATCTACTTCGGCACCGATGACGGGGGCCTGCTCCTGCGCTACGACCCGGTCAGTCGTCGCGCCGAGAACCTCGACCTGGTCATCGGCGGCCAGCTCGCGGTCACCGCGCTGGTCTCCTCGCCGGACGGTACACTGTGGGTCGGTACCAGCGGGGGCGCCAACGACGGGCATCTGGTCCGCCTCAAGCCCTATAGCTGGTTCCGCGGACTTCCCGGAGGGCTAGGACCGGTGGGCCCGCAGGCCTTGCTGCCCGACGGTCATACCGTCGTGGGGATCGCCGCCCCCGGCTTTGCCGTCAGCGACCGGCTCTACCTGCTCGACACCGACACCCACGGGATCAGCCTCTACAACGGAGGAGCCTCCCCCCTGCCGGCCCAGCAGCTGGTGACCATCGTCGCAACCGAGCCGGGCGAGGTCTGGGTAGGCTCAGGCGGTCCGAGTGATGGCAGCGTGCTGCGGATCGACCCCTACAACGGCACGGTGCTCTCGACCATCGGCGGCGGTCCGCTGCTCGCGGGCGCGCGCATCGGCGTGCTCTTCGTCGACCCCGCAGGGACGGTCTGGGGAGCGACGATCGGCGCCAACGACCAGGTAGGGGGCCGGATCTTCTCCATCGACCCGCTCACCGAGCTCGTCACCTGGCACGACGTTGCCGCGCAGGTCGCGGGCGTCGACTCGTGGGACAGCGCTGCACTGCTGCCCGATGGCCGGGTCCTTCTGGGGTCGGCGTCCGTGCTGCACCTGGCGACGCTCGACCTCTCCAACGGCCTCCTCACCGACCAGGGCGGCGTCCTGGTCAACACCAACCACGTGACCGACCTTGACCTCGGCGCCGACGGTCGCGTCTACGTCAGCACACAGGCGACCAACGGCAACTCGGCGCTGATCGGCCGCTTCGACCCGGTCACCGACCAGTTCATCGGTGTCGGTGTGGCCTTCAACGGCGAGCAGACCCTGCTGGCGGGTTCCTCCGGCGGCCTGGGCAACGACTGGTTCGGCACGGCCGGGTTCGGCGAACTGGTGCAGCTGACCGAATCGACGGGGGCGATCACCCAGCGGAACCGTCCCTTCGGTGGCTTGGGGACCCTGCTGCTGGGCCCCTGCGACGACGCCTACACGATCTCTGGTGCGGGCACGGGCAACGGCGTCGGCGAGGCGCTGATGCTGACCACCGGGGGCAGTTGGACCTCCCCGCCCATCGACGCGGGCGAGACCGTCGCCTGGTTGACGCTGGGGTGGACCGAGACCGCCGGGAACGGCCCCTTCACCGATGTGCGCATGCGCACCCGCAGCGCCGACGACGCCCTCTCCTTGGCGGACGCTCCCTGGGAACCGTGGATCACCTCCTCGGGCGCCGTCGTCGACTCCCCTTCAGCCCGATTCCTGCAGTACCAGATCGCCATCACCCACGAATCCGGCCGCATCCGCGACACGCGGTTCGTCGAGGAGGTGCACCTCTCGTGGGAGCACATCCCCGCCCTCGAGCTGGGGCAGGTCGCCGACCGTACCAACGCCTCCCGTGGCGAGCAAGTGCTCTATACGGTCTACTACAACAACACCGGGTTGTCAGCCGCCGCACGGATGGACCTGCAGTTCACCCTGCCAGCAGGGATGCAGTTCATCGCCACCTCCGAGCCCACTGCACGTATCGGGGACACCTTCACCATCTTCGATGTCCAACCCGGCTCCCACAACCTCACCGTCACGGGACTGATCTCTGCTTCGACGCCCGAGGGTACCAACCTCACGACCCAGCCCAACGCCACCTACACCAGCCCCTCAGGGGTCCTGCTCCCGTTGGTCGAGGGCAACACCTGGCAGGTGCTGGTCATCCCTCTGGTGCCCCCGCAGGTCGTCGTCGCGGTCAGTCTCGACCGGCCCGCGGCGCTGCCCGGAGAGCAGTTGACGCTGCGCATCGATTACCTCAACATCGGGGAAGGTGACGCCGGCTCCCTGACCCTGACGCATCTGTTCGACACCGACCTGTGGACCTACACCACCTCCTCCGACGAAGCCGCCAAGGTGGGAAACGAGTTCCGGCTGGGCATCATCGACGCCGGTACCGGGGGCAACCTCACCATCACCGGTACGGTCGACCCCGCGCTCGACGAGGTCGCGACGCTCGTCACCAACGTCTCCTATCGCTACACCAACCTCGTCCTCGAGGAGGTCGCCAATGGCACCTCCAGCGATGTCAGCGCGCAGCTCCTGGGTGGGCCCGAGCCGGCGTTGTCCCTTGTGTTGGAGACGACGCGGACCGAGCTCTACGCCGGTCAGGTGATGGTCGTCGACGTCAACATCACCAACAATGGCGGTGGCGACGCCGTCGAGGCAGACCTGGTGCTCGCCATCGATCCGTTGCTGGAGGTCCTCGATGACACTGACGAAGGAAACCTCTCGCCACCCCTGTGCGGCATCCCCTGCCCGGAGGGTGCCCGGGGTTGGCACTACGCTGCCCTGAAGCTCCCGCCATCGACCAGCCATCTGCTGCGGTTGACCTTGCGTTTGGTGGATTCTGCACCGCAGAGCGGGAACGTCACCGTGGGCGGCAACGTCAGCTATGTGGGTGCGACCGGGCTTCCCCGGCCGCTGGCGATCGCCCTGCCGGTGAGCGTCCGTCTCCTGGCTCCCCCCATCATCCTCATGGATTCCTCGCTCTCGTTGTCGGCCCAACCGGTGCGCCCCAACTCGCTGGTCACGGCGACGATTCGCATCACCAATGCTGGGAATCGTCCTCTGCCGTGGGCGGACTTCAACCTCCGGTACGACGGCCGGTTGAGCCTTCGCGACCCTTCGGCCTCCTACGCCGATGCACCAGGACACTGGAACCTCACGACGGTCTC
This sequence comes from Thermoplasmata archaeon, assembly GCA_023265395.1. Classification (GTDB taxonomy): domain Archaea; phylum Thermoplasmatota; class DTKX01; order JAHFTX01; family JAHFTX01; genus JAHFTX01. The sequence continues at coordinate 60,080 of JAHFTX010000004.1, read as the reverse complement.
CATCGGGACCTTCCCACTGACGGTCAAGGTGGTCGTGGGGGTCACCTTGGGCAACGGCACCTACCCGCTAGCCCTCGACTCCACCTACGTCGACGCCAACGGGACGTTGGTGCACTCGCACGCGGCCGCCAACATCACGGTGCTGATCCCCGAGCCGGTGGTACCACCGGAGCTGCGGTCGACCACCCCTGCCGACAGGGCGACCGACGTCCCGGTCAACACCACCATCGTGCTGCGGTTCTCGACCCTGATGGACCAGAGCAGCGTCGAGTCGGCACTGACTTTCGTACCGGCGATCACCGGTACGTTCTCCTGGACGGGTCGCAACGTCACCCTCACCCCCAGCACCCCACTCGAGGACGGCACGCACTACACGGTGCGCCTAGGTCCGAGTGCCGAATCGGCGCAGGGCCTAGCGATCGTGGGGGGCGAGAAGCTCTTCACCTTCACGACCGCCAAGGCCGTCGTGCCTCCTCCAGGACCCTCCCCCATCGAGCAAGTGACCACGATCCTGTCCACCAACTGGCTCCTGTTCGCACTGCTGGTGGGCGGAATCGTCGTCGCCATCGTGCTCATGCGGCGGCGCCAACGCTCTCAGCTCGGGCCGCTCCCCGGCGAAGAGCCTGCGATCACCCCGCCGCTGCCGCCCGGCGAGGCCGATGACGACGCCGAGCAGACCGAGCCGACCGCACGGACCGCTCACGATCTCGCCGATGCACTCGACGAGGAGCCGACGTTCCGCGGAGGGCTCGACCTTGGGGCCGCAGGTGGAACGGCTACCACCGCTCCCTCGACTGGGCAAGCAGCGCCCAAGAGCCGCTGGGAGGAAGCGACCCCCCAACCGGTGGCCGCGCCCGAGGATGGCGAGGTGCTCCCGCAGAGCGTGCCAGCCCCCAGCTTCGGTGAGGCCTTCCCGATCGACGTCGAGGAAGAGGAGGTCGGTCCGATGCCGCCGACGGATGGGGCACCCGCAGAATCGAGCAGGGAGTCCTCCCTCGAGGACATCAGTGCCCTGCTTGAGGACAAGAAGGCGGCGCCGAGCACTCCCAAGGACACGACCGACGAGGACGACCTTGACGCCCTGCTCGACCAATTGGGCTGAAGCATCGAAGCCCCTCCCGTCTGTGGCGAAGGCTTCAAGCGCTACACGATGACCTACCGGCCATGGCCGAGCCGGTCATCCACCGAGGGAGCGCCCGATGGTCCCACGACCAGACCTTCGTGGGGACGGACAACAACACGCGGGCGATCGTCTTCGATACCGACAACGACGGTCGGGTCCAGCAGGGACACCAGCCCTACCAGATCTTCCTCGCCGCGACGGCAGCGTGCACCTGCATGGATGTGGTCATGGTGCTGGGCAAGAAGCGCCAACCGCTCAAGGGGCTGACCGTCGAGGTGCGCGGGACCAAGGCCGAGGAGTACCCGCGCCGCTACCTGGCCATCCACGTCATCTACACGCTACGCGGCGCTGTCGAGCGCGAGGCCGCGGACCGTGCGATCGAGTTGTCGATGACCAAGTACTGCCCTGCACTGGCGACCTTCCGCGCCGCAGGGGCGACCATCACCCACGAGCTGCACATCGAGCCGGCGGACTAGTCCAGCCCATCGCGGGCCAGCCGCGCGAGCAAGGGGACGCGCGCACGTGTCCCGACCGCGGCATCCGTCGTCGCGGCGGTCGCTCCCGTGCGCCGGGGCAAGGGGACCTTGGCGTCCCACGCCCGCTCGTGGAAGTAGTACATCAGGACCTTCCCAGCCGATTCGATGATGGTCACGGTGGTGCTGATCCCCAGCGCCGCCTTCAGGTCGTTGACGAGGTACATCGCCGCAGCCATCGAGAACCCAAAGGTGGTGGTCGCACCGATGGCACGCCAGGTGATTGCCTTGAGGATCGCGCGGTGTCGTTGGATGAATGGCTCAGAGATCGGCGACGGCAGTGGCTCGTCCATGGGACACCGGTTCCTCCGCTCGGTCGCCCTGGGGTCTTAAGGTCAGTGGTCTGCGCGCCTCGGCCCGTGCCCTCGAGAGGCACCCCCCTCGCCCCTCCAGGGGAGTTCATGCATTTGCTCATCCTTCCAGGGTAGCCTATGCACGTTCTCAGGTGAATGGCCACAGTCCTATTAGGTCCTGCATCTACTTTGATGGGGATGCGAGCACCTTTGCTGGAACTCTCGGAGAACCAGCGAGCGCTCGCCCAGCTGGTCCCACCGCTGGGCCATGAGCAGATCCACGAGTTCCTGCGCTCCGAGAAGACCGTCAAGGTGATTGCCACCAGTACCACCGACGGATCGCCCAACGTCGCGTTCGTGGGGACCTGCATGGTGCTCGACCCCGAACACATCGTCATGGCCCACGTCTTCCTGCAGCGCTCCTTCCGCAACATCCTGCAGACCAAGCAGATGGCCCTCCTGGTCGTCGAGCCGGAACGCGAGACCTACTTCCTGCGCGGACTGCGTCTCCATTGCACGCTGATGGAACAGTGCTTCCTCGGTTCCCCGCGCTACCAGGAGCTGGCAGCGCTCTACCAGCTTCGAGAGGAGCACGGGGACGTCTTCGACCCCTTCTGGGCGGATGCCTCCTCGTACCTGATCTTCCGCATCGACGAAGTCCGACCCGTCGTGGGCGGAGACTACCTGCGCTGGCTGGGCCAGACGATCGGGGGCATCGTCGACCTGGGCGAGGAACCCACCGACACCGTGCGGATGCGCCAGCGATTGGAGGCGCTCGCCGCGCAGGACGCCCTCAAGAACCGCTTCATCAGCAACATCTCTCACGAGCTGCGCACGCCGTTGACTACCATCCTCGGATACCTCCGTTTCATCGAATCGGGCAAGGCGGGGGAGATTCCTCCGGACATCGAGCGCTACCTGCGGATCTGCGTGCAGCAGGGGGAGCGGCTCCATAGCCTGCTCGAGCGCCTGCTGCTCATCTCGACGATCGACCAGGACCAGCTGCTGCTGCGCCTGAGCGGGGTCGAGCTGGCAGCAGTCATCCGCGACCTCATGGACAGCGCGCAGCTGCGCGCCCAGCAACAGGGCGTCACCCTGGGTGCCCTCATCGAGGAGGGGTTGGAGAACCAACAGGTCCGCGCGGATCGCGAGCGGCTTCTGGACCTGCTCGGGAACCTGATCGAGAATGCCATCAAGTATGGCAGCGGCAGTCAGAGGGTCGTCGTGGGCTTGCGTCGGGCACGCCCAGACGAGCTGCCTCAGGGCGTCGGCGAGGCCTATGTGCTCGAGGTGGCCGATGGTGGGCCAGGCGTCCCTGCGGAGTACCAGGAGCTGGTGTTCCGGCGGTTCTATCGCACCCCGGAGGCCGAGCGATTGACGGCCTCGAGCCCGGGCCTTGGTCTTGCGATCTGCGCCGAGCTGGCCCACCTCCATGGCGGCGAGTTGTCCCTGACCTCGCCCATCCCCCATCCTGACCGTAACCGGTTCGAGCCCTTGGGCTCGGGCGCCGGTGCGCTTTTCTCGCTGGTGCTCCCCGTCGATGGCCCGCCGGCATCCGAGCCGTCGGAAGTATCTGCTCATTAATACAGTCTTGAATCAACAGATACATTCAGTTTTTAGGAAAAGAATAAGGAAGCGCTCGTATTCTCTCGGCCTGTGACCGCCGCACGCAAGGCCTTGCTCGAGACGGAGCGGCGGGTCCTCTACGGTCTGGTGCGCTACCCTGGCTCGACGGACAAACAGCTGAGCGCCCAGGTACGCCTCAAGGTGCCCACCGTCACCTCCATCCGTCTCAAGCTTGCCCGAGGGGGGTATTTCAAGACCGTCCGCGTCCCGGCGTTCAACCGCCTCGGCTGCGAGTTGCTCTCGGCATCGCTGCTGACCTTCTCGGCCCATCCCCCGCTGGAGCAGAAGGTCCGTCTGGTCAGCTCGGTGCTCCGCCGCCCCGAGTTCGTCTTCGGCATCAGCGAAGCCAACCAGGACCTCTTCTTGCAGATCGGCGCGGACCTGACCACGGTCCGACGCAACACCGAAGACCTCGAAGGTGCGCTCAAATCGATCGGCTACCTCGAAGCGCCCATCAGCATGATCCAGTTCCCGTTCTCCCTCAGCAGCGTCCCCATCTACTTCGACTACGCCAACCTGCTCCAGCACACCTTCTGGCCCGACCAACCTCTCGATGTCCGTACGGACCCCCTCCCGTTCGAACCTGGCCCCCCAGCAGCGCTTAGCGACAAGGACCAGGAGGTCCTGGGTGGATTGGTGCGCTACCCGGCGTGCCACGACCTGGAGCTGAGCACCCGCATCCCTGCCTCCCGCATGACGATCGGTCGGACGAAGAAGCGCCTCGCGCGCGAGCGTCTCTTCGCCCTGCGCACCATCCCCAACCTCGAGTACCTCGGCTTCGAAGTCCTGCTGGTCACCCATGGCTGGTTCAACCATACCCTGAGTGAAGGACTGAAGTCCTACGTCCCGGAGTTGGTCCGCACCATCGGTCCACCGATCTTCGCGGCCTATGGCAAGAACGAGCTCCTCTTCATCAATGCCTTCGAGGACTTCGCCCGCTACAAGGCCGCCTATGCCCATTTCACCGAGGCCTACACGATCAACGAGATCTTCGCACGCCCTCCCGACCGGGCGATCTTCTCCCTGCGCGACCTCGTCACTCCCAAGAACCACGAGTACGGCGACTTGACCGAAGCGCTCTCCGTGCCCACTCCGGTGCGCACCGATGCGCGCGGCAAGCCTCGCTCGAGTGCACAAGCTTGATGGACGGAGTGATGGCCTGCGGGGTGGAGACGTCATGGCGCAGAAGACGATCCTGGTCATCGACGACGAACCGGAGCTCCTGGCCATGATCGCCACGGTGCTCAAGGCCGAGAAGTACCGCGTCCTGACCGCCACCCACGGTGAGGAGGGGCTGCGCGTCGCCCGCAAGGACCAGCCGGACCTCATCATCCTCGACATCATGATGCCCGAGATGGATGGTTGGGTGGTCTGCCGACAGCTGCGCGAGCACCGACGAACCAAGGAGATCCCGATCGTCATGCTCACCGCCAAGACCTCGAGCATCGACCAGCAGATGGGGATTCGAGTGATCGGGGTGCAGGACTACCTGACCAAACCCTTCGACCCCGCGGAGTTGGTGCGCCGGATCGGGGCAGTATTGGCAGCCACATCGAACTGAGGGGACCACCATGGCCAAAGCGCACAAGAATCCAGAGAAGGAACCGACGACCGTCCGTGAGACGATGCAGCGGAAGGTCGTGACCATCGAGGAGGATACCAGCGCGTACCGGGCGGCGGAGATCTTCCGGGACCACAGCATCGCCTCCCTCGTGGTCGTGCGTGGTGGCCACCCAGTCGGGATTGTGACCGAACGCGACGTCACCCAGCGGTTCCTGTTGCTCGACGAACGGCCCTCGGCCGTGCCGGTGCGCCGGTTCATGAGCAGTCCGATCTTCTGCGCGACGCCCGATATGGACTTGCGCCAGGCCCTCGAGCGCATGGACCACTTGGGGATCCGTCACCTCCCGGTCGCCGAGCAGGGCAAGCTCGTCGGGATCATCAGCCTCCGCGATCTGACCGGCAAGGCTCCTGAGGAAGTCCTCTCCGCCACGACATCGGGCACCGAGCACCAGATGGCCGACGAGAGCGAGGAAGGGGTCTGTGACAAGTGCGGCAAGGCATCAGAGGCTCTGTTGTTCCGCTACGGCGGACTGCTCTGTAGCGACTGCGCGTGGGAGAGCTAGGTGCACGACATCAGGAGGGGATGACCATGGGCAAAGCGATCTCGACACTGGACCTCGATTCGATCGTCGTCGCCGTCGACGGCTCCGAACACGCGCTCCTCGCCGCCGAGCAAGCGGCCATGCTGGCCAAGTCCCTGGGGGCGACGCTTCACGCATTCACCCTCATCGACGAGACCAAGGAGGCGCAGTACTCGGCGCTCCACAAGGAGGCGGAGACGGCCTTGAGCGCCGTCACGCGCATGGCCAAGGGCCACGGCGTCAAGGTCGAGGTCAAGGCGATCATCGACCGCTACCCCGATGGGATCCTCGCTGCTGCAGAGCGAGCGGGCGGTGACCTGCTGGCCATCGGCACCCACGGGAAGACCGGCTACCGCGCCAACGCGTTCGGTTCGATGGCCGATTACCTCCTACGCAACAGCCCTATCGCGCTGCTGACCCAGACCGCCAAGGTCGGGGTCACCCCCTACCGGCTCTCCCAAGCGTCCCCCGAGGGGCTGCGCGTGCTCGTGCCCTTGCAGGAGGGCGCGGTCCCCCAAGCGCTCATGGGAACGGCCCAAGCACTCGGTCGCACACGCAACGCGACCGTCACCCTGATGTGCGTCGCGCCGGAGAAGGCTCTGCTCCCCCAGGCCTTCATCGAGAAGGCCGCTGCCACCATGGCGGCCTCGGGCATCGTGCGGCCCGCCACCCGTCTGCTGGTGGGAGACCCCCCGGGTCGCGAGGTGCTCAAGGCCGTGCTCGTCGAGCGCTCCGACGTCATCGTCATGGGCTCCCACGGGCGCGGCCGCCTGGCCCGCGCGTTGTTGGGCAGCGTCAGCGCCCACGTGGTGGGCAACTCCCCCGCACCCGTCATCGTCGTGCCGATGCGCGAACCGCTCTGGGAGGCGGCGTAGGAGGAGAGATGTTCGACCATATCGTCGTCGCCCTCGATGGCGGTGAACTCTCTGACAAGGCCCTCGACTATGCCCTGACGATCGCCCGCACCACGCGGGGCAAGATCCGCCTGGTGCACGTCGTCGACCACCGTACCACGGCGACGGTGCGCCGCCTTATGGCGCCTACCGAGCCGAAGATCATCGAGCAGTTGAGCGCCAGCGGCCGCGAGGTGCTGGAGGCTGGCAAGGAGCGCTGCACCCGCTGGGACGTCCCGGTCTCCGTCTTTGGCACCGAGGGGGTCGTCGCCCACGAGATTTGTACCGCTGCAAAGGAGTTCAGCGCCGACCTGATCGTCATGGGGACCCATAACCGCACAGGTGCGGCCGGCGTGCTGCTGGGGAGCGTCGCCCAAGGTGTGTTGGCAGAGTCGCCGTGCCCGGTATTCCTGGTCCGTTGAAGGTCTGAACGGAGGTCAATCGATGCTCGAACGAATCCTGGTCCCGATCGATGGGAGTCCGCCCGCTGCGAAAGCCACCACCTTGGCCATCGAGGTCGCCACGCGCTTCAAGGCCGAAGTCCGGCTGGTCTTCGTCGTCGATGACAGCATCCACGTACTGGCGGAGCCCTCCTATGTCCAGCCTGACTACACGTTCTTCGCCGACAAGATGCGCGAGGAGGGCGAGCAGGTGCTCGCAGCGGCCGCCAAGCGATTCAAGGATGCGGGCGTCAAGGTCACGACCCAGCTGCGCAACGGCTACGTCCCTGCCGAGATCGGCGCCTCCGTCAAGGAGTTCAAGACGACCCTGATCCTGATGGGGACCCATGGACGGACGGGGTGGGACCGCCTCGTCCTGGGGAGTGTCGCCCAAGGCGTCCTTGCGACGACCGACGTGCCCATCCTGCTGGTACGTCCCTGAGGTGGGGCACCGTGGCAGCGACGAGCTTCCAGCGGATCCTCGTGGCCCTCGACGGCAGCGACTGCTCGTTTCGGGCTCTCGACTTCGCGTGCCACATCGCCAAGCAGTACCCCGGGTGCACGCTCGTGCTGGTCCATGTGATCGACCAGCGCGCGCTGGAGACGGCCCGCATGGTCCACCTCCAACCGATGGTCGAGGAGATCGTGCGGACCCTCCACGCTGCGGGGGAGTCGCTGTTGGCCGAGGCGGAGGCCGTGCCCAAGCGCCATCAAGTCAGCGCCACCACCCATCTCGAGCAGGGGATCATCGCACAACGCCTGCTGGCGTGCGCCAAGGAGCAGGGGTGTGACCTGATCGTCATCGGGAGCCACGGGCGCACGGGACTGCAGCGCGTTCTGCTCGGGAGCGTCGCGCACGCCGTGGCACAGCTTGCCCCAGAGATGGTGCTCATCGTCCGCGAAGGGGCCGCCGCATCGGCAGGGGCCTGAGTGCATGTTCCGCCACCTGCTCGTCCCCCTCGACGGCAGTGACGTCGCGCAGCGCGCGCTCGACCATGCGATCGACTATGCCCACAGCAGCGGCGGCGAGATCGACCTGATCCATGTCATCGACCGGCGAATCGTGCAGGCAGCCCCCAAGGCGCTGCCCCTGGATGCGCAGAAGAGCCTGCTCGAGAAGCTCGAAGAGCACGGGAGCGGTGTACTCGAACAAGCGGCCGGGACCGCACGCTCCCGCGGGGTGCGCGCACACACTCATCTGGTGCATGGCATCATCGCCGAAGAGGTCGAGCGCGTCAGCACACGGATCGGATGTGACCTGATCGTCATGGGGACCCACGGTCGCCGCGGCTGGGCCCCGATGATCCTCGGCTCGGTCGCCGAATCGGTGCTCCAGCGGTGCACCGCCTCGGTACTGCTCGTACGTCCGCACGGTGCGCCGGCGACAAAATAGCGGTAGCCCTTTGGCCGCGCTCCGGGCGCTCACTTGAATCGCTGCTTGGGGCCCCTCTTGCGCTTGCCTGGCTTCTGCGGCGCCTGACCTCCCTGGCGAAGGTCGGGCGCGACGCCACCCGTCGTCCCATGGATCGGACAGGGGCGGCCCAGCAGACACTGCGGGCACTTCTCCTTGGGCGTCGGGGGTACCGGGCGGGTCAACCGGCCATACTTGCGCCGCGGGATGACGATCACTCCCTTGGCATCGGCGGTGCCCCGCCGATCCTTCGCCACAGCTCTGCGCCCGCCGCAGGAGGTTCGTACGCCATCGCGCCGATCACATCACGCACGTATGCGGGCTGGCGCATGCCCACGAGCACGCACGGGTCGGCAGGCAGGCTGCGCAGGAGCACGATGGCCTTCTGGCTGAGGGAGAGTCCCTGCAACGAAGGGGGGAGCACAGGCTCGAGGTGGTCATGCCAGGCCTGTCGCTCCGCGCGGCCCGAGGCGGCGTAGTGGGCATCGAGGAGCCCCAGGAGCACTCGCACCTGCGCGACGTAGTCCTGGGCCTGGACGCGCAAGGGTCCACCGGCGCCCCCGTCGGCTGCCGCCATGACGTGCCCGATCCCACGCAACCGTGGCTCGAGGGCGCCCTCGCGTACCTCGCACCAGTTCTCATAGCTCCCCAGCCGTCGCCACGCCGAACCCAGTTGAGAGCCGATGACCAGGAAGGACTCCAGGGGGGCGATAGCCTCGTGCTCGGCGCCGAGCTCCGTCCGCAGCTGGGCGAGGAAGGATTCCTCGAAGCGCCCGATCGCCTGGAGCTGGGCATCGACCCCGGCAGGGGGGGGCGCCTCCTTGGTGGCAGGGATGTCTGCCAGCCGATGCAGCCTCCGAGCGTCGTAGCCGTTGAGCGGGCGGTTGATGAGCACCCCAAGGTCCGCCTCGGCCGCCAGCTCCAGCGCGGACATGGTGCCACCCCGCTGATTGTGCTCGAGCGCCGCCCCCGGTTCGACGAGGTTCGCGGGCAGCTGCACCACCTGCAGGTGGTGCTCCTTGCCAATCACCGACCCGACGGTCTCGAGCACCCGCTGCAGCGAGGTGAACTCGGGCTCCTGCGTCGACTCGACGAAGGTGTTGGAGCTGATGCCATACCAGGCGATCCGACCCTCGTTCACCTCCTCCTCCAGATGCAGGAAGGCCGCGCCCAGGCGGCGGTAGTACTCCGTGGACACGCGCTCGTCTGCAGCGCCGTGCATGTGGGCCGCCTTGAGGAAGTATTCGGGGTTGTGCAGCAGCAGCACGTCGACGCTGCGCAGCTGTAACCGCTTGAGCGAGCGGTCCAGTTGGTCGGCGAGGAACTCCGGCGAGATGCAATGCCACAGCTGGTCCTGGATCTTGACGACTTCCGGATAGGGGTTGCTGTGGAACTCGCGCATCAGGGCGATCTGGTAGTTCTCGCCCTGGAGGTACCCGGCCTTGGTGACGACGACGACCTCCTCGCGGCGAAGCGTTCCCCCCCCGATCTGTTCGGTGAGGACCTCACCCACCAAGCGCTCACTCTCGCCGTTGGTGTAGTTGGTGGAGGTGTCGATGAGGTTGACACCGCCCAGCAGCGCTTGCACCAGGGCCTGATGATGGGACGGGCTGCGATAGGAGACGCGGTAGCAACCGAAGCCGACGCCGCTGACCGTCAGACCTGTCCCACCCAGGCGCAGATGGGCGCGCTGGTGTCCCAGCGGGTGCGCTGCAGCGAAGCCCGCGGTCCCGGCGGCGGTCGCGAATCCCCCCATCCGTCCCATGTGCGCGCCCAAGGCCTCAGCGGGGCTTCCCCTCAAGAAGGCCGCGGTGACGCGGCTGCGCGTCACGCTATCCATCGGCCGGCTGGAAGGCGACGACGTAGAGGGTGAGGGAGAAATCGTTGGAGCGGTCGGCGTTGGTCCGAAGCCCCAGGACGTTGGGTCCGATGCTGGGGGTCTGGTCGCCGGCGTCGGAGAGCGTGACGTTGATACTCACGGGTACCGCGTCTAGGTCGACCTGATCGCCGTCGTAGAGGGTCAGGGCGATGCTGCCTTCCCCGTTGTGGGGGTTCGTCGCCGCGCCACTGGCGATGGGACCCCCGGGGACCGCCGCTTCGACCGAGAAGGAATCCGGTTGGTTGGTGTGCCGCGACTGGTCGGGCTCGTCGGCAAAGAGCAGGGTGAGGTTGAGCGCCACGACCATGCTCTGTGTGACCTCGACCGGGATCTCGATGGTCTCTCCCTCGCTGACGCTGCCCGTGACCGTCGTGACCTCGATCGGGGTGAGGACCATCCCGCCGGCGAGGCGATGGGTCGGCCGATCGACCAAGGAGTCGCCGACGGCCGCGATCGATGGCAGGCTCACCAGCACCAACAGTGCGACGGTCAGAGCCGCGGCCTGATGGCCCCGGCTGTGCCGCAGCGCGCGCAGGCCGATCCGGGCGGAGTGCGTGGTCGGGACCTCGATCGGGAGGAGTCGCTGCTTTAGCGGCGGCGCGGGATCGAATGCCGAGAGGCGATTGGCGAGCAGGTGGAACCCGATGGCTCCGGCCGCCAGCGCGACCCACACCACCAGGAACTTCGCCAGCACCACCTGGAGGGCAGGCAGCGGCAGCAGCGAGCCGACGAACTGGGCGAGCAACAGCGTGGCCGCGTAGGTCGTCACGAGGGACTGCTCGAGCCTGGTGCTGTAGGCAGAGGCCACCAACAGGAATGGGGTCGCCACGAGCACGGCGCGGACCAACGCGCCTGCCAGGCCTCCACCAAGGACGGCGTATGCACCGATCTGGTCCGCCGCGACGATGACGAGGAACAACGCCAGTGCTGCCACGCTCAGGAGCAGTGTCCGGGGTCGGCGCGGCGCTTGTGCCGCCGCGAGCGTGACCAGCAGGAAGCCGAGGATGATCGCCAGCGTATCGAGGTACCCGCAAAGGTCCAGACCGATCAGAGCGAGTGCCAGTCCAACGCGGTTGAGCAGCAACCCGACCAGGCCAGCCACGTCGGTCGGTGCAGCTGAGGGTCCCCAGCTGACGATGGCTGCCTGCAGGGCGTTGCTGCCGGCGGTGAGGATGAGGGCGAAGAGGAACCCGAACTCAATGAGTCGATACCCCTGTGCGACCCGGACGGTCCCGATGTAACCTCCCGGTGAGAAGGGATGCCAGCGCCAGCGCGGGCGAGGGGGAGTCCAGTGGATGCTCTCCATCGCCTCGATCGGGACGGTACCGTCGGGGAGGTCCCCTGGGATGATGTCGGGCAGCGGCACGAGGGTCGCGACGGCCGGCGCTTCAGACTCGAGCGGCGTCCCCTGTTCCGCTTCCGTCAGACCATCGGCCATGGGCGCTGCAGCCGAGGTCGCCTATGTAAGGCTCATGGTCTACTTCCCGAGGTATTCCCACCTTGCGCCTTGTGGCGCCCCCTGGGTGCGTGAAGCCACCCCTCGTTGCGTCGTCTCCATGGTATGAGGCTTGGTGCGAATGGACCCTTCTGGTGCGGTAATCGACGCAGCAGGTACGGTCCTCGACCGCCTCGTGCGCATCCCGTGCAGGCTCCCCTCCGGGGAGAGGGCCGCATTTAGTATCCCCAGATGGTGCGGTTTTCGATGGCGCAGGGGAAACGACGACGAGGGGTGGCGGCGCAAGCCCGGATTGCGTGGGATCGTTCCATCGAGGCCTATGACGACTTCCAGGAATCTGGAAAGGACCACTCGCGAGACCGGGTGCACGGACCCGCCCTCCTCAAGGCGATCGGGCCAATCCGCGGTCGGCGGGTCCTCGACCTCGGGTGTGGGCAAGGGAGGTTCACTCGCAGCCTCGCACGCCGTGGTGCGAAGGTCACCGGGATCGATTGGTCGCGCGAGATGATCGCGCGCGCACAGGCGCGCGAAGCGCGCAAGCCGCTGGGAATCGATTTTCGTGCGATGGACGCACGGAGCGCCTCCCGTGCGTGGGCTCCAGGGACCTTCGACCTCGTCGTCGGGTGCATGTCCTTGATGGACATGCCAGACCTCCCGCGAGTCCTCCGCGGGGCACACCGGCTGCTCCGACCCCGCGGACGGCTCGTGTTCTCCATCGCCCATCCCGTCAACACTGCCGCAGACACGTGGGAACGCGATGCCAACGGCCATCTGGGCGCGATCCAGATCGACCGGTACTTCGAGGAGCGGACCGGCATCACCCACTGGACGATGCCGCGGTTGAAACGGCCCTTTGACACCATCTATTGGCACCGTCCGCTCGAAAGCTGGTTCAAGCTGCTCGGCAGTAGCGGCTTCGCCATCACCGGATTGTCCGAGCCTCGGGCGACGAAGAAGGACATCGCGACCTACCCCGAGCTCGAATGCACGGGGAGGATCCCCTTCTTCCTGGTCCTTGCCGCTCGACGCGAGTCCCACACCTGAGGGCGCCGGACCTCTGCGGCAAGATTCTCCTCTGAGATGGGCACCTGCCTCCCTTTGGGATGCCGCCGTCGGATTCGTCGAGTCGACCTGGGCGGGGCCCGTCGAGGTCATCCACGCTCCGCCACTGCCTCGCGCAGAAACCCGTACTCCCCTCCGAATGGCCTGATTCACCTTCTCATCCTCTTGCACCACCTGAGGAGTTTCTCCTGCTGAGGCTGTTGTGGGGAATCGAGTCACATGCGCAAGGTCCGTGACGATCGCGCGCGGCTCCCCCGGGGAATGCCGCGAAAACTATCACGTTGGATGTGTATGGACGTTCAGGAACAATCCAGACCAAGGGGAGCAGGGACCAACCGTGCGACAGAACTTCGTGATCGCGGGGGTGGCCCTGCTCGTACTGACGGGGAGCCTCCTCTATGCCTTGGTCCTCGAGATCGATAGTACCGTCTCGTGCGAGCAGGATAGGACCGCTCTCAACAACACTTCCCACGTCAACATCTCGGACTGTGGATCCGGATCCGCGATTCCCGCTCTGACCTGCGGAATGCTCCTCTTTGGTCTGATCGGAAGTATCGTCCTGCTCTATGGGTTGGTCAGTTCCCCACCTCAACCCTATCTCCCCCCTCCCGGGGCCCCGCCGCCGATGGCCGCTCCCCCGCCGCCCTACGCCCCATACGGTGCGGGTCAGCCGCCACCACCGGGGTACGGCTCCCCCTACGCGCAGCACCACCCCTACGCCCCGCCAGGGCCCTATCCTCCGATCTACAGCCCAGATCCCTACGGCGCCTACGGCCCGCCCCCTGGGGCGTACCCCCCGGGGACCTACGGCCCAGCGGGTGTGGTCCCTCCGTGGCAGCGGCCGCCGGGCACGTAGGATCGTCTGGATCAGTGGCAACGTCGTCCCGCAGCTTGACGACCCGGGTGCCTCCTGCCTGGGAATCAGCTCTGACCGGCTGGGTGGACCAGGATCACGCCAGTGGTCTCTTGGTGATCCCTAGTTCAGGCTCCTCTCCTGCCCCGGCCGCGAATGCCTCAACGGTGGAGGGAGCTATCGTGATGATGGAGCCGGTACCGCCAGGGCCCAAGGGCTGACGGCTCACCTGTCGGTCGCCATGGTCTGAGAGCTCGACGGTCGGCAAGAGCGCTGCTCTCAGCCCTTGGTCCGCCCGGCCTCCTCAGGCGTCAACCACCGTCGCAGTCCTGAGCTGACCCGCGTCGCCTCGTCCTCCCGCTCATCGAAGGCGGGCTTGAGGCGACGACCCTGGATGGCGGCATCCTGGTCCATGGCGCCAAGCGTCTCCTCGACGATTCGGCGCAGCGGCAGCTCGACCCGCAGCTCGTCGAATTGCAGGCAGAGCCACGCCCCGACCGGGCTCTCATAATAGGCGTCGAGCCAGGCGGCGAGGCCGGTGCTGTGGATGCGTGAGGTGTCCCAGCCGAGCTGGGCGGCGCCCACGAGGAGTCCTTCGACGGCCTCCCGTTGACCCTCGATGGTGCGCCGCGGCACGAGGTGCCCTCCCATCGGGCGCATGCTCAGCTGCACCGCCTCGCCGCCGACGGGGCTGAGCCAGAACTCCCAGTGGAAGGGGCCCTGGCCGAAGAAGTCGCGATGGTAGCGCTTGCGCGTGTGCAGCAGCGCCAGGACAGTCTCGCCCAGCGCCATCGGCTGGGCATCCTCGATCGTGCAGTGGACAGGGTCTCGTCCGGGGGCGCTGAAGACGAACACCATGTCGGTCGGCACCCGATGCTGGCGGCGCCGCACCTGCTCTGGGGTCAGCCCCGTGGTGACCTCCAGTCGCAGCTGCTGGTAGGTCCCGCCCGCGAGGTCCGCGCTCTGGGGGACCATCGGTGACGTTGCCACACGCAGGCCTTAGCCCTACCGCTCCACGACGTCGGCGGGGTCGGCGTGGGCCGGTGCTGGCTCGCTCCCGACCTCTTGGGCGAGGGTCGGGCGCAGACGGCGGTTCCGCAGGTGCCGATAGGTCACGAAGATCGCGGCACCCATCACCAGCGCGCCAAGGAACCACAGGAGCCAACCCGAGCCGACGCTGGAGCTCGTCGCCGAGGGTGGTGAGGTCAGGGTGAAGGTGGACTCGTCGTGCAACCCGACCGCGCCCTCGGTGATCGCTCGCGCCTGCACGGTGTGGTTGCCCACCGCCTGTCCGGCAAGTGGCATCTTGACCTACCAGTTCTGGAAGGTGGTGTCGACGCCCTCGTCGCGCGCCTGCAGCCACGGCCCGTCGTCGATCCGGACCTCGACGGCGCGAAGCTCCTCACCGACACGGTGCCAGGCGACCCCCGAGACGGTCAGCGCGCTGCTGCCGACGGTGACGTTGGTGATGAAGGTCTGCACTTCGACGTCGATGGCCGAGACATCATCGATCTCCGACGCGAGCTTGGTGGCGCGGTAGCCGTCGATGATCCCCCAGCCGAAGTCCTTGTTCCAGAACGGGTCGACCTCGGGGTCGAAGGCATCGCCACGGCGCTCGGCGGTGCGCCGCAGGATCTCCTTGGTCACCGCTGGCGTGAGGTTGGTGTTGGCCTCCCGCATCACGGCGATGGTGCCGGCCACGGCGGGGGTCGCATAGCTGGTGCCGCTGCCGCGCGGGCCGTAGGTGCCGCTGCTGCCATCGCCGAAGCGGTCGAAGTTGGCCTGGATGATATCGGTGCCGCTGGAGGAGACGTCGGGCTTGAGCTCGTCGTAGGGGTAGCCGTCGCCGTCGTCGCGACGCGGGCCGCGGCTGCTGTAATCGGCGATGACGTCGTCGGTACGGTTGATCGTGTTCTGGTCGTCGGTAGCGCCGATAGTGATCACCTCGTCGGAGCTCCCCAGGCCATCGAAGCCGTCGTTGTCGGGCCCAGCGTTGCCTGCAGCGACCGCTGCGACGATGCCGGCGTTGACCAGCTGGGTCATGCCGCGGCTGTAGACGTCGGTGCCGTCGGAGCTGCCCCCGACGTTGTTGCCCCACGAGAGCGAGAGCACCTCGATGCCGGAGTACTCAGGAGAGGCACCCGCCCACGTGTCGTCCTTGTGGGTGATCGCCCACTGGGTCCCCTGGATGGTCGCGTCGTAGACGTTCTGCGGTCCCTCGCCGGGGGCGGCACCGAAGATCGTGCCGATCCGGAGGTCGACGAGCTTGGCCTCGGGGGCGGCCCCCATGTAGGTGCCCTCGGGGGCTCCTGTGCCCATGGCCATCCCCGTGCAGCTGGTGGCGTGCCCTTGCGTATCGTCGGCGTCGAAGGTGCCGTCGCGGGGCCAGAGCGGGGTCTCGGGCTTGCTGACGTCGACCCCGCCGAGCCACTTGCCGGCGTAGCTGGGATGGCCGTTGTCGACGCCGGTGTCCATGATGGCGATCGACACGTTGCGGCCGAGGTAGCCGAGATCCCAGGCGGTGGAGGGCGAGTACTCGACCGAGTCGCGCACCTTGTTGGAGGGGGTCTGGATGTCTCCAGCGAGCACTGGCACCCCACGCGGCTCGACGAAGACGACCCCGTCGATCCTCAGCAGGTCAGGGATCGCCTGGGGCGGCACGTCGTTGACTTGGATGGCGTCGACGAAGTCGAATCTCTCGACGACATCCAACCCCAGCGCAGCGATTGCCTCCACTTGCCAATCGGTCGGGTCGCCATCGGTGTCGACGAAGACCTGCAACGGAGCGTCGAGGGGCAATCGCGGCCACAGCTGGTGCGCTCCCTCCTCGGTCACGGCGGGCGAGGGGGAG
Source organism: Thermoplasmata archaeon (assembly GCA_023265395.1). Lineage (GTDB taxonomy): Archaea > Thermoplasmatota > DTKX01 > JAHFTX01 > JAHFTX01 > JAHFTX01. The sequence continues at coordinate 43,516 of JAHFTX010000004.1, read as the reverse complement.
AGGGCAGCATCGAGTCGTAGCTCCAGAGAATCAGCCAGACCATCGCGGTCGAGGTCCATCGACGTGCGCTCCCACCAGGGGAGGGAGGCGTCGTTGGCACTGGTCGTCGCGCGGATGGATGGGACGTGGACGGGCCGCAGCAACGTGGTGCGGCCTGGTCCCTCGACGTTGCCGAGGGTCGCCAGGGGCCCCTCAGCGATCGCTGGGATCGCTGCCGGTAGCAGCACCATCGCTGCCAGCACCAGCACTCCGCCGCGCGCGAACATGCCGCAATCCTCTGTGGTGACCAGTCGGCGGTGGGCATGAGTGTTCTTGTCCCCGCGGCTGGTCCTCAGCCGGGGGATCCATCTCCGAGGGTGTCCTGGAGGGACGGGGCAAAGCACTACTCATAGTTGCGTATTTATCAGCGGTTATGCACGTTATGCTTAAGTCGTTGGCATCCAAGGGGGAAGGCATGGGACGACTCGCTCGCGGGGCACACCCCCCGAAGGTGCCAATCACGCCGCCCGGTGGCAGCTGTGGCGAAGGCTGTTGCCTCTAGAGGCGTCCATGACCGACCTGCTGCGCGAGGCCCGTCGGCGGGTCGTGGTGTTCGATGGCGCGATGGGGACCTCTATTCAAGCGCACCGCCCGACGGAACAGACCTATGGCGGCAAGCTTGGGTGCAACGACTACCTCAACCTCGTCCAGCCATCGATGATCCAAGGGATCCACGAGGACTTCCTGCGTGCGGGCGCCGAAGTCCTCGAGACCAACACCTTCGGCGGCAACCTGCCCAAGCTCCGCGAGTATGGGCTGGGTGACCGGCTCGAGGAGGTTAACGTCGCCGCCGTGGAGCTGGCGCGTGCTGCGATCGCTGCGGTGGGCGCGCCCGGCCCCCACTGGATCGCTGGGAGCATCGGCCCGACGGGGTTGCTCCCCTCGCTTGGTCAGTCCGACTACGCCACCTTGCGCGACTGCGTCGCCGCCCAGGGGCGGGCGCTGGCCAAGGGGGGCGTCGACCTCTTCCTCGTCGAGACCTCGCAGGACCTCCTTGAGGTCAAGGCGGCCATCGCCGGGCTTGCAGTGGTCAACGCGCAGCTGCCCGCCCGGCTGCCGGTGATGATCTCGGTCTCGGTCCAGCAGGGGCGCATGCTCCTGGGCACCGAGATGAGCGCGCTGCTCAGCCTCATCGAGCGACTCCCCGTCGATGCGGTCGGGCTCAACTGCTCGACCGGCCCGATCGAGATGGAGGATGCCCTGCGCTACCTCAGCAGCCACACCGACCTGCCGGTCAGCTGCATCCCCAACGCCGGGATCCCCGAGAACGTCGACGGACGCTCCTTCTACGGCCTGACCGCCCAGGAGATGGAGCGTACGCTGCGGCGTTACGTCGAGGAGCTGGGCATCAACTTCGTCGGCGGCTGCTGTGGTACGACGCCGCAGCACATCCGGCTGTTGCGGGACGGCGTCGACGGGCTGCAGCCGCGGCGCACGGTCACCCGTCCTGCTGCCGGCATCAGCTCCCCCTTCCGCCGGGTGTCCGTGCGCCAGGACCCCCCGCCCCTGCTCATCGGCGAACGGCTCAACGCACTGGGCTACGGCCGCACCCGCGAGGCCTTCGCGGCGCGGGATGCCGCGGCGATCCGGGCGATCGCCAAGAAGCAGGTCGACAGCGGTGCGCAGCTGCTCGACCTGACCGCCGCCCACAACGACCTCGAGGAGCTCGCGTGCGTCCAGTTCGCGGTCGACGCGCTCTGGCGCTCCGACGGCGGCTCCGTCGACGCGTCCCTGCAGATCGACAGCACCGAACCAGAGGTCATCGCCGCCGCACTGGAGCGCTTCCCCGGTCGCGCGGTGGTCAACTCTTTCAACCTCGAGGATGAGCAGAAGGGCCGTCGCATCCTCGAGGTCGTCCGCGACCATGGCGCCCTGGTCGTGGGTCTGACCATCGACAGCGCGGGGATGGCGCTGAGCGCTGCGCGCAAGTGCGAGGTCACCGACCGGCTCGTGGGGCTCGCTAAGGAGTATGGCGTGCCGGTGCACGACCTCATCATCGACCCGTTGACCTTCCCCCTGGTCACGGGCGACCCTGCCTACGCCGACGCCGGGGTCCAGACCCTCGACGCGATCCGGGCGATCAAGGCCACCTACCCGCAGATCAACATCTCCCTGGGGATCAGCAACTGCAGCTTCGGTCTGAGCAACGACCTCGACCGCGGCAAGCGCGTGCTCAACTCGCTGCTGCTGTTCCATGCGGTCGAGGCCGGGTTGGATGCCGCCATCGTCGATGCCAAGCATATCCTGCCGATCACGGACATCGGTCGGGAGGAGCGCCAGGTCACCGAAGACCTGCTCTTTGCCCGCCACCCCAAGGCCCTGGAGGCGTTCCTTGGCCACTTTGCCGACAGCACCGCCGAGGAGGGACGGGTCTCGGAGAAGCTCGCTGCCGAGGACCAGCTGACCGCCACCGAAGCGGTCCACTACGCCATCGTCCATCGCAAGGAGGAGGTGGGGACCGCCCGTCGCACCCTCATCCAGCTGCTCGATGACGCCCGGCAGGTCGTCCCGCCGCTGGACCTGATCAACGATGTCCTCATCTCGGCCATGCGCACCGTCGGCGACCAGTTCGGCGCAGGCAACATCGCCCTGCCCTTCGTCCTCGAGAGCGCCAAGCTGATGAAGGTGGCCGTCGCCCACCTCGAGCCGCTGCTCGAGCGCAACGCCAGCTACACCAAGGGTACCGTGGTGCTCGCCACGGTCTATGGTGACGTCCATGACATCGGGAAGAACTTGGTGCGGACCATCCTGGTCAACAACGGGTACGAGGTCGTCGACTTGGGCAAGCAGGTCCCGGCCACGGTGATCCTCGAGAAGGCCAAGGAGCTCGATGCCGATGCCATCGGCCTGTCAGCCCTGCTGGTCTCCACCTCCCAGCAGATGCCCCTGATCGCCAAGCTGCTCCAGGAGCAGGGGCTGCGCTACCCGTTGATCTGCGGTGGTGCGGCGATCAACCGTCGCTTCGTCGGGCGGATTGGTGAGGGATATGCCGGAGGAGCCCACTATGCCAAGGACGCCTTCGAGGGGTTGGCCATCCTCGATGAGCTGGTGGCCCTCTCACGCGGCGGCGACGATGACGACCACGTCGCAACCCTTCACGCGGAGGTCGGCATCGGTGGCAGCCATTCCGCCCCTTCCTCGCGCTGAGCCGCCCTTCTGGGGCACTGCCCTGATCGACCCGCTCCCGCTGGAGGAACTGCTGGACCTGATCAACCAGCACGACCTGCTCATAGGCTGGTGGCGCGCCAAGCCCAAGAACGCCAGTGCCGCCGAGTGGGAGAGGCTGCGGCAGGGGATCTACCTGCCCATCCTCGATCGCCTCAAGCAGACCCACCGCACCAGCGGTGTGCTCACTCCCCGCGGTGTGCACGGGTACTTCTTGTGTCGACCAAGGGGCGAGAGCCTGGAGGTGTTCATCCCCACCCCGCAGGAGGGATCATCGATAGCCCCGCCGCAACGCACCCCCGACGCGGTGCTCTCCTTCCCACGTGGCCGCGAAGGGACCTCGGTCGCCGATTACTTCGCCACCGACCATCCCTCGGGATTGCAGGTGCTGCCCCTGCAGGCGGTCACGGTCGGCCCAGGAGCGACCATCGCCTGCGACGCGTTGATGGCGGCCGACGACTACACCGAGTACCTCTACCTGCACGGCCTTGCCGTCGAGCTGGCTGAGGCGGCCGCCGAGTGGACCCACCGACGTGTGCGCACGCAGCTCCGTCTGCCCACCGCCGTCGGCAAGCGCTACAGTTGGGGCTACCCCAGCTGCCCCAGCACGGAGGAGCAGCGGATCGTCGAGCGCCTGCTGCAGACCTCGCGCATCGGGTTGGAGCTCACCGCCGGCGCGGCGTGGCTGCCCGAGCAGTCGACGGCGGCGGTCGTGACACTGCACCCGCAGGCACGGTATTGGAACCGGTAAGGCCCGAGCGAAACGCACGCTCCCCCCAGCGTTGGATGTCTGATGGAGCCGCGAGTGGTCCACTGATCCTGGTGTGTGCTTGGCGGCTGCCCACAAGCTCCACGGGCATCATATCATGGGTTGTCCGATCCATCGCGCGGACCAGGAACCCTGGCAATCTCGATACCCCTGTCAGTCTCAGGAACGCTGACACAGCCCAGCAATGGGACGCCTCAACCCTCCCCGAGGATGTGCAGGCTTTCAGTGATGAACAACTCTCTCTGATTCCTGTGGGTACGGCGCCAGACTGCCGCCTTCAAGGACACGCGATAGCGGGCGTGGCACCCAGGGCAAGTGATAATCTCCTGATTCACCCTCATTCGCTTCCCACACACGGTACACTGGCGCCGCCTATCCACTGCTCGCAGGGAAGAATCGATGATCCCTTGGTCCTGGAGAATCATCCCTGGTGCAATCCTCATGGCAAGCCATTTGGCGATGTCCGCGACCTCGAACTCTCCTCGGGCAACATGGATGGCGAAGTGGACCTCGTCGAGGGGCGAGCGCGACCACAGGTAGTACCCATTGAGCCCCAAGAAGACGAATGCTGACGATAACCCGGTTCTCTTCTGTCCGTCCGCGAAAGGGTGGTACCGCAAGATCGAGTGCATCAGGAACGCGGCCTTCTCAATGATTGAGGGCATGGCATCTTGGCCTCCGACCCGGGAGTACATGATTCGGTCGAGCGCCGAATCAACCTTTCCCTGGTCGAGGATTCCGTGGTCCCCACCATAGGCATCAATCATCTCATCATGGATTCGCAAAACGTCAGGAGTGCTAAGATACTGAATGGACTTGCGAGTCTTCATCATCGCCTTTTCATGAGCGATTGAGAGCCGTGCCCACTCGCCGGAGTCACTCTCTGGGTCAGGAATCTCGTAGGGCTTTTGATCGAAAGCACCGAAGACTGGATCCTTTCCAAGAATCTCAAGAACGTCCCCCCAGGATGCCTTCGCAAGAAAGATCCAATTGTCAAGGGCCGTCGGCCGACCGCGACGAGCGAACCTCTTCTCTTTCCGAGGAGCGCCGTTCCTCTTCCCCCTGCGGTGCGTTCGCCCGGCCACGGTCTGTGTCTGCTGAGAAAGCCCTTAAGCCTATTCCTGAGGCAGTGCTGTGTGAGTCAACCATGTCTCACTTCATCGGTCCATTGTGCGATTCTTACGATGGCGCATTCGCGCAAACAGGAAAGTCCACGAGAGTGCCTTCGTATTCTCGTCCGCTTACATGCACTCGGCGTGAGCCCGCCTCGTTCCATGGCAGAGGGTCGGGAGGTCTGCCCATACCCTGCATGGGGGCAAACTTCCGACGATCGTCCCCACCGACGTTGCAGCGCCCTTCAGTCTGGTCACATGGTAGGGCTTGCGGCCGCAGGCAATGAATCGGCCCGCTGTGTGGGGACTCGGGGAGATTCCCCCGTAGTGGAGAGGACGAGGGTCGGACGGTACGGTCCTAGGCTGCCTTCTCCCACTTGATGGAGCAACCCATCGCGTGGGTCGTCGGTGTGGTTGGCTGCTTGCCCGCCAGCAGCGTCTCGATGGCATCGCGCAGGTAGCGCTTGGTGACCTTGTCGGGGTGCTCGTGGTCGTCGTCGAGCCGCCCGCGGTAGCGCAGCTTGCGCTGCTGGTCGAAGACGAAGAACTCCGGCGTGCACTCGGCACCGAAGGCCTTGGCCACCGCCTGGTCCTCATCGCGCAGGTAGTGGTAGTTGAACCACCGCTCGCGGGCGCGCTCGACCATGTGGTCGAAGCTGTCCTGCGGGTAGTTCTGGGTCTCGTTGGAGTTGATGCAGACGATCTGCATCCCCTGGGAGGCGAAGGTGCGTTGCAGCTCCATGATCCTGTCCTCCCAGGCCTGGACGTAGGGGCAGTGGTTGCAGGTGAAGCCGATGACCAACACCCGGATCGCATCGTAGCTCTTCAGGTTGCGCGTCGACCGATCGACGCCCGGCAGCTCGAAGGTGGGGCACGCATCGCCCAGTTTCAGTCCCTTGGCGCCAGTGGATTCCATCGCAGAGCCCCAGGGGGGAGAGTACCCGGTCCCTTGAAGTGCCTATCGGCACCCAAGCGGAGGCAGCTGCTCGGCTTGGTGGCAACCTTTATGGACGCTTGCCAAGCTGCGCACCCATCCGCGCCGGGAGGCCGACCCGATGGGAGAGCGCACCACGATCCACGACGGCCGCCATTTCGTCAAGTATAACTACGAATCGATGCGCACCGAGCACTGCCCCCGTTGCCGCTCCGCGATGCATGACGAAGTCTCCCCGGTCGGGCTGCATCGGAGCCACTGCGACCACTGCTCCTTCTGCACCCCGTGGCACAAGCCGCAGGCGCACCAGTACCAGGCGACCGGTGGGGCCCACCACTGAGGGTACCTACGCCTTGGGCAACCGGCCGCGCCCACCGCAGAGCCACGCATCGCCCAGTGCGGCCTGTCCCTCGGTCGCTTGTGGGTCAGCGATGATGGTGATGCTCTTGGCCGGGGGGCGGCCCAACGTCAGGGTGGTCGAAGAGACGATGCCCTCCCTCGAGAAGAGGACGTTGATCGGCGTCTTCGGGGCCAGGGCCTTGAGCAGCGAGGTCAGCTGGTCGGTGTCGCTGACCCGCTCGCCATCGAGGGCGATGAGCTCGTCATCGGGGGAGAGTCCCGCGGCAGCGGCTGGACCGCCACGACGGACCTCCTTGAGGATCAGGCGGTTGCCGCTGACACCTGGGACGACCCCCATCCAGCCGCCCAGCGGGTCGTGGCTTCGGCTCTGAGCCGTGGCGGTCGGTTCCTTGTCGTCATCGGCGTCCTCCTTGCCCTTGCGCAGGAGCGTCAAGCCCACCGACGCCAACGCCTCCTGCAGGGGCAGCGGCGTCGTCCCCTCGACGTAGGCGGCGTGGAATGCCGTTGCGTCGAAGGTAGGGAGCAGCGTCGCGAGCTGGTCGATGACGTCCTGCTCGGTGTACCCTCTGCCGCTGACCCCGCAGCGGTGCCAGAGCGCGCCGATGAACGAATCGACGGTCGCCGCACCGCCCGAGGCGGCACGCAGCTGCAGGTCCAGCAGGGCCCAGGTCAGCTCCCCCTGCCGGTAGTAGGAGACCCGGCTGTCGGCGGTGGTCTCGTCGCTCCGATAGAACTTGACCCAGGTCTCGCGGCTGGAGTCGGCCAGCGACTGGATGGTGTGCGCCGCACCCTGCTCGTAGTCGCGGATCCCCTCGCCCAGCTTGGTGACATACTCCTTGGGGGAGGAAAGGCCGGTGCGCAGCAGGCAGCGGCGGCAGAGGTAGTCGGTCAGCCCCTCCGCCAGCCACAGGCTGGGGGTGATCTGTTCGATGCCGTAATCGTAGTGGAGGAACGGCTTGGGCAGCAGGCGCTTGACGTTCCAGGTGTGGAGGAACTCGTGGGCCAGCAGGGAGAGGAGCCGCACGTACGGCCCCCGCTCCGTCATGCTGGTGCGCGGCGCCAGGTTGTCACTGCTGAGCTTGTGCTCCAGCCCCCCGAAGCCCTTCTCCGCCAAGGTCAACAGGAACAGGTAGCGATCGTAGACCGGGCCACCAAAGAGCGAGGTGCAGTCCTCGACGATGCGCTGGAGGTCTGCCAGCAGCACCGAAGGGTCACCGCGATGCGTGCCGGCGATGGCGATGCCGTAGGGGACGTTGGCGACCGTGAAGGGGAAGACCGGGTGCGCTCCCGCCTCGGCAGGGCTGTCGAGCAGCGCATGGTGGTCGGCAGGTCCCAGGCGCACCGTCCCGGGTGGGTCGTGCGCATGCCCAGGCAGTCGCGGCAGCGCGCAGGAGATCCCCCAGGTGTGGGGCAGGTGGACGGCAAGCGTCGCCGGGGCCGTGTCGAGCCCCTCGAGCCAGGCGAAGAGCGAAGCGCCATTGAAGTGGAAGTGCGAGAGGTCCAGGTGCGACCCGCGCACCGACCGCTCGTGGCAGTAGACCAGATAGCGAGCTGCAAGGCTCTGGCTCCCCCCCAGCGGGACCCTCCAGCGGTCGACCGCGGTGCGCTCGGGCACCAGCAGCGCCCCTGATGCGTCCCGCACCTCCAGCTGCTGGACGTCGCGCGCGTACTCGCGCATCAGGTAGGACCCCGGGGTCCACCGGGGGTAGCGCACCACCACGTCCTTGGGCGCAGGGTCGGGCCAGTGGGCCTCGAAGTGCACGAGTGCCAGGTGCTCATGGGCCCGGGCGATCGAGACGTCGTAGTGCAGTCGCGGCAGCGACATGGCGCTCGGCAGTGCCGCCCTCCCTCATCAACAGCGCGGTCTTGCCAACCGCGACTCCCAAAGGTTGATGGCGCTGCCGATGGCCTACGGAGCCGATGACCGGCTTTGGGGAGGCTCAGATCCGCGCAGCCGCCTATAGCATGGCCAACCCCACGCTGCGGAAGATCAAGATCCTGCGGGCCAAGCTCACCGGCCATGGCAAGACGATCGTCGCCTTCAGCGGCGGCGTGGACAGTTCGCTGGTCGCCAAGGTCGCCAAGGATGAGCTCGACCGCGATGCGCTGGCGGTCATCGCCGTCTCACCGACGCTGCCCAAGGTCGAGCTCGAGGCGGCGCGGCAGACGGCCAAGATGATCGGCATCAAGCTGCTCGAGGTCACCCACGACGAGCTGGCGGTCGGCGAGATCACCCGCAACGACGAGAAGCGCTGCTACTTCTGCAAGGGGGCGCTGGCTGCTGCGCTCTCGAAGGTCGCCAAGGAGCAGGGATACGTGCGGATCGTCGACGGGGTCAACTTCTCCGACACCAAGGAGTACCGCCCAGGCATCGCCGCCGCCACCGAGGCGGGAATCGACCATCCGTTGGCGGAGATCGAGGCCACCAAGGAGGAGGTCCGGGCGATGGCGAAGCTGATCGGCTTGCTCAACTGGGACAAGCCTGCCGCCGCGTGCCTGAGCAGCCGCATCCCCTTTGGGACCACCATCACCGCCGAGCTGCTGGCTCGCGTCGAGGGCGCCGAGGCGCACCTGCGTAGCCTGGGATTCCGCCAGGTGCGCGTGCGCACCGACGGCACCAGGGGCTCGATCGAGGTCGACGCCGACCAGGTCGCCTTGCTCCAGCAGCTGAGCGCTGCTGGGAACGTGGTCGCCCCCCTGGAGAGGTTGGGCTATACCGAGGTCGCCATCGATGAGAAGGGCTACCGCCCCGGGTCACTGGTCCCCGTCGCCCTTCGGGGCACCCCCTGAAGGACCCCGGGCACGTGGGGAGCTCCCGAAGGACCAGGGTCCTCCCAGGACCCATTAAATATCGCGCGCGAGAAGGAGAGGACCCCCGCCGTCGCGCGGGGGAGCCTGCCAGATGCCCAAGCAGACGAACGCTCCGCACTGCGGCAGTTGTGGCGGTCCGCTGGTGGCCGACCATGCCGCCGGGTTCCTCTATTGCAAGGCCTGCCAGAAGTTCGACTTCAAGCGCCCGGTACCCAAGCCTCGCACTGCGGCCCCAGCCGTGACCTCGATCACCCAGACCGATGACGTGGCCGTTCCCGCGAAGGTCCTGCCCCACGCCTCAGCCTCGGCATCCCGCCCCAAGCGCCAGCAGACCCACCGCCACGCACCGCCGAGCGCGCTGCGCCCGGTCCCGCGGCGTGCCCAGCCCCTGTTCGTCGCTGCTGGGGTGATCTGCCTGCTCATCCTGCTGCTGGTGCTGTCGGTGGCCGGACCGCTGATGAGCGTCAGCCCCCTGGGGGCCCCGCAGCCGTCCGATGAGGAGCCAGTGGCGCCCAACGAGGGGCCCGTGGTCATCTACCCGCCCAGCCCCGACGACATCGATGGCGATGGCGTCCCCAACGAGCTCGAGGAGCAGCTCGGCACCAACCCCACCGACGGCTCCGACGCGCGCCGCGGCCTGCTCGTCTACGATGGCACCGGCCGCAACTACCGCATGGCCGCCCTTGCCGGCGGGCATACCGACGTCGGCTACGTCATCACACGCCTCGAGCAGGAGCGCCCCTACGTCGAGCAGGTCACGCTGGGTGCCGAGCTGCAGAGCCGGCTGGGCGAACGCGTCGTGCTCCATGGAGACCTCACCCTGCAGCACCCCGCCGGCGCGGCGCTGCCCGTGCTGGGGGAGATCCTCCCGACGAGCGTCGCGACGACCTCGGTCGGGAGCAGGGACTTCACCAACCTCGTGGTCGACATCACTGCCCTTGGGCTGGTGGTGGGCAACCACTCCATCGGGGTGTCGCGCACTCCCGCAGAGCACCTCTCCTACGTCGCCCTCGACCGCACGACGGCCCTGTGGACCAACGTCACGATCCACGGCGTCGTCGTCCCGCGCGCCTTCCTGAGCAAGCTGCCCCAGCTCGACTTCGTCTTCGAGAGCGACGAGGCGCAGTTCAATCGGACCTTCGTCCGCACCCTGGCGGTGCTCAAGGTCGGCTACCTGCTGGGCGCCCGCTTCGTCCTGGCATCGACCGTGCACCTGTTGGACACGCAGCCGGTCAGCGGTGATGTGCTCGCCCACGGACGTTCCTCGGAGATCGATCTCCAAGCGGTCAAGGACCGCATCCCCACCAAGACCCTCGATCGCCTCGTCGACCTCGTTGGCGCCGTGCGCCTCCAGCTGGTGCTGCTCTTCGAGCAGGACAGCCGCATCGACCAGCTGACCTTCTGGGCGATCCTCGCGCCCGAGGAGCTGCGCAACGAGTCGCTGTGGGGCCGGGTCACCCTGCCCGTCGTGCCGCTGCACGGCTCGCGGGCCAACGAGGAGCTGGGCATCAGCACGTCGGTGGGCGCCCTCAACCTCACCATCAAGCTGGGTCTGACCCAGCTGGAGGACCGCACCAACGACATCGTGGACCGGGAGGTGCTCCAGCTCTGGGACGAGCTGCGCACCAATGCTGCCGGCCACACCGTGCTCCGGGGCGTCCACCTGAGCAGCTACGCCTACCTCTTCCAGACCGCCGAGCTCGCCGCGCTGCTCAAGGAGACCTTCGGCACGGGTGCCGAGCAGGCGATCAGCGTCGGCGGTGGCCCCAACCCGACGGTCGCACTGCTGTGGGACCAGAATTTCACCCAGGTGCTCGACCGCAAGGATGTGCACCTGACCGATGCCATGGCGGTGGCGATCATCGGTGACTACGCGGTGCCCAACTCTGGGGTGGCTTTCCTCTCGATCACTGGCACCCTCTGGGACAGTGGCGCGCTGCTGCGACACCACGACGCCAGCCTGCCGCTGGTGGTCGCCGATCTCGTCGTCGAGGACGCGCCGCTGATCATCGACACCTCCCTGGAGGAGATTGCGACCAACCCCCCCGAGGGCATCGCCAACGGCACCATCACGCACGTCCACCTGAGTGGCTACGCCACGGGCACGACTGCCAAGACGGTCGCCTTGGCGGCGCACCTGATCGATCCCACCGGGGTGACCCTGCTGGTGACGGCCTCGCCGATGGATGTCGGCGTCTATAGCCTCTCGGCGCGCGGCGACGACGGCAAGGTCTACCATGCGGCCATGGTCAACCTCAGCGTGCTGCATGGGCCCACCTACATCAGCACCTCGGTCGAGGTCTGGGGCTACTGGGTCAACAACGGCGTCGCCCGCGACCGCATCGCCTCGGCCCTGGGCATCGCCGCAGCCGACGGGGGCGACGATTGGGTCGATCGGCTGCTGCAGACCGTGCTCTCGAGCCCCACCGACTCGCAGGTCGATGGCTGGCTGATGGCCGAACGGGTCGTCGTCCACCACGTCGACACGATCGAGATCCTCGAGCTGAGCGTCCCCAACGCCTCGTTGGTCAACCCCACCCGCATCACCATCGAGGGTCGGCTGCACAACCTCGGTTCGTTGCAGGTGCAACCACAGGTGCGGGCGACGATCTTCACTCCCGACGGCCGGACCCTGGAGGCCAGCGGGCTGCTTCTGCAGGACAACCAGTGGCTCCCGCTGCCCAAGGCGGCGCTGGGTTTCGATGCCACCGCGCGCTTCCGCGTCGACGTGAGCATCGACGACGCGGTCAATGGCACCTACGAGGTGGTCCTTGACATCGTGCAGCTCCCTACCAGCACCGACCCATCCCTGCTGCCCCTGGTGCTGGGCTCGCGTACGACCACCTTCGGGGTCTTCGACATCGACGTCGAGTTCGGCCCCCCCGTGCTGCAGCTGGATCCCTTCTTGCCCAACGAGGTCGTCTATGCGACCTTCGCGGTGGTCACTTCCGAGGGGATCGCCAAGGTGACCGTCGACGTCTGGGGCCCCGCCGAGCTGTGGTGGCAGACCCGGGTCGCCACACTCAGAGCCGATGGCTCCTATGAGGTACCGTTGGGGCCCTACCTGGTGGCGGGCACCGTCTCCGTGCGCTACGCGGTCACCCTCACCAATGGCGTCACCCTGCAGGGACCGGTGTTCACGCTCCAGGTCGGCTGACCGTGAAGACCCAGCACCGTGCCGACGGGCGGCTCAGCGACCGGCCCTTATAGGCTCAGAACCATGGCACCGCGATGAGCGGGAGTTCCTACGAGCGAGAGCTCCGGTCGATCCTCGGCGGGGACCGCGGTGCCATCCTCGCCTCGACCAAGACCACCACGGCCCAGCAGCGAGCGGCCTATCTGCTGTGCGCCTCCAAGCCCTTCCTCGTCATCCGCGGCGCGGGCAGCCTCGGGGTCGACCTCGTCGCCTTGCGCGGGGACTTCAGCTTCCCCATCGAGGTCAAGTCCTCGCGCAAGGCGCGGCTGCACTTCAGCTCCAATCCACGACTGACCGAACAATACACCGATTTCGTCGCTCAGTGCGAGCGCTCGGGTGTCGTGCCGTTGTATGCCTACCGCATCAAGGGCATCCGCGGCGACAGCTGGCGGATCTTCGCCCCCGAGCTCGAGTTCGTCGAGGGAATGGGCAAGCTGATGTACGACCGCCTGCCCAAGGTCTCCAGCACTCGTAGCGGCAACCTCGTGCTCGTCTGGGACGAGGGGATGCCGCTGAGCACGTTCCTCGAACACGTCAACGGCAGCGGCTCGCGGGCGATCGGGGCGCTGTTCGCCGATGACCTGGATGAGCAGGATCGGGACGATCGGCCCTCTCGCTCACTCACGCTTCCCCCTGTCCGCCCGCGGGTGGGGTGAACACTTAAGTAGGGACGGACCACCAGCACTGCTTGCCCCGCCGACCTGAGTCGGTAGACGTGACGTGCGAGGATGGCCGTGCCAGCAAGTCTTGACACCCCGGTCGCCCGCCCGCGTGAGCTCTCCTACACCAAGGACGGCCACACGCTGCTGCTCCAACGGATCAGCAGCGCCAAGCTGCCCACGGCCTTTGGGGAGTTCCGTGTCACCGCCTACCACGAGGAGGGCGCGACCCACCTTGCATTGGTCGTGGGGGAGGTCGCCGGGAAGGAGCGGGTGCTCACCCGCGTCCATAGCGAGTGCTTGACGGGGGATGCGCTGGGGAGCTTGCGCTGCGACTGTGGCGAGCAGCTGCACGACGCCATGCGCCGGGTTCACGCCGCCGGGTTCGGCGTCGTGCTCTACCTGCGCCAGGAGGGCCGCGGCATCGGACTGGCCAACAAGGTGCGCGCCTATCACCTGCAGGACCAGGGCTTCGACACCGTCGCAGCCAATCGGCACCTGGGCTTCCCCGCCGACAGCCGCGACTTCCAAGTCGCTGCCCTGATCCTCCACGACCTGCAGGTCGCCTCGGTCGAGGTGCTCACCAACAACCCGCGCAAGATCCGCAGCCTGCGCGCCCATGGGATCCGCGTCGAATCGCGTCTTCCGCTGCAAGCGCTCCCCAATATCCACAATCGTGCCTACCTCGAGGCCAAACGTGACCAGATGGGCCACGAGCTCACCTTGTAGGTCGGCGGCATCCCTCGACGGGCGCGCCTCCTTTGCGCGCTGCCGACGAGTGCAGCCTTTATGTAAGGGGAGCGGATTGGGCAAGCTCCGGCAGGTCGAAGATGGTCGAGTTCAAGGCAGTAGTCAGCGACCCCAAGTCGGGGAAGAGCTACCAGACCCCCGTCAGCGGCCACCAAGCAAACTCGCTGATCGGCAAGGCCCTGGGCGACGAGTTCGACGGCATCTTCGTCGGACTGCCGGGGTACAAGCTGGTGCTCACCGGTGGCGCTGACGGCCAGGGCTTCCCCATGCGCAAGGATGTCGATGGGCCGCGCCGCCGCAAGGTGCTGGTCTCGACCAGCGCCGGCTTCCATGCCCCCCGCCACGGGCAGCGCCAGCGCAAGTCCTACCGGGGCCGCACCGTCTCGCAAGACATCGTGCAGTTGAACATGCGCATCAGCAGCCATGGTAGCAAGGCGATCGAGGACCTGCTGCAGTCCAGCGGCGGCAAGGAGTAGTGTGCCCTGCCGCAGGCGCGGACGCGCCGATGCGGTGGTCGTGCCTCTTGGAGCATGAATGAAGGTCCCCCAACAGCCGGAAGTCAACGTCGGGATGGTCGGACACGTCGACCATGGTAAGACCACGCTGACCCAGACGCTCACCGGCGAGTGGACCGACAAGCACTCTGAGGAGATCAAGCGCGGCATCTCCATCAAGCTCGGCTACGCCGACACCGCGGTCTACCGCGACCCCGAGTTGCCAGAGCCCGACTGCTATAGCATCGCCGAGACCCATCCGACCAGCGGGAAGAAGTGCACGCTCGAGCGGGCGATCTCCTTCGTTGATGTCCCGGGCCACGAGACATTGATGGCGATCATGCTCGGCGGGACCTCGCTGATGAATGGGGCGCTGCTGTTGGTGGCTGCCAACGAACCCTGCCCCCAGCCGCAGACACGGGAGCACCTGATGGCCCTGGAGATCATGGGCATGGAGCGAATAATCGTGGTGCAGAACAAGGTCGACCTGGTCAGTGACGCTCGCGCCAAGGAATCTGCCGAGGAGATCCGCCACTTCGTCGCCGGGACGGTCGCTGAAAAGGCGCCCATCATCCCGGTGAGCGCCCACCACAACGCCAACATCGACGCGCTCATCGGCGCGATGGAGCACCTGATCCCCTCACCCAAGGTGGACACGACGCTCCCCATGCGGTTGATCGTCGCCCGGTCCTTTGACATCAACAAGCCCGGCACCCTGCCCCAGAACCTCGTCGGGGGCGTGCTCGGTGGCTCGGTGCTCCAGGGGGAGCTCGCTGCAGGCCAGGAGATCGAGATCCAACCCGAGAACAAGGGACCTCGCGGGTACGAGGGCCTGGTGACGCGGGTCAACTCCCTCGTCAGCGGCGGCCGGACGATGAAGAAGGTCCATCCGGGGGGTTTGGTCGGCCTGGCCACCGACCTCGACCCGGCCAAGACCAAGGGCGACTCGATGCTGGGCAAGATCGTCGGCGTCCCCGGGACGCTGCCGCCGGTGCGCGAGAGCCTGACCCTTGGGATCACCCTGCTCGAGCGAGTGGCTGGCAGCGCCGGGGAGCAGCAGGTCGACAACCTGCGTGCCAACGAGCCGGTGCTGCTCAATGCCGGCTCTGCGACGACGGTGGGGATGGTCCGTTCCGCACGCGACAAGATCGTCGACCTCCACCTCAAGCTCCCGCTCTGCGTCGACGATGGTGCCCGTGTCGCGGTCAGCCGGCGACTGGGCGGCCGCTTCCGTCTGATCGGTTTTGGCGTGGTGCAGTAGGCGCCGTCGCCGACCCCCAAGGAGGCGCGTGCCGTGGTCGACGGCCCAGCGCCGATGGTGCCGATACGCGTCATCGTCGACACCAACGGCCTGATGGCGCCATTCCAACTGCGTTTCAACCTCGATGAGGCGCTGCGCGACGCGCTGGGGCGGTACGAGCTGATCGTGCCGCGCCGAGTGCTGCTGGAGTTACGATCGTTGGCGCGCACCGATGTCGCTGCCAAGGGAGCGCTGGCCTTGGCACAGCGCTATCGCGTGATCGAGGTCGACGCCAAGGGTGACGACGCCCTGGTGCAGGCGGCGCAGCTCGAGCGCGCGATCGTCCTGACCAACGACCGCCTCTTGCGCAGCGTGTTGCGCCGTGCAGGGGTAGGCGTCATCACGCTGCGCAAGGGCCACATCCTGGTGCGAGAGTGACCTCCCCTCGCGCACGAAGGTGACGACCACACCGAAGCGAAGGTGCCGCAAGGTTTATTGTGCGCTATCCTGGGTTCTGCGTCATCTCCGCCATGGAGGCTCCATCGATGACGTCGAACTCGCGGATCCCTGCCATCCTGCTGTCCTTGTTCATGCTCCTGAGCGTCAGTGTCAGTGCCGCTGGTGCCGTGTATGTTCCCGCCCTGGCGGGACCTGGGAGCGAACCGGTGGTCGCGACCACGCTCCCGAGTGCGCCCTCGTCCCTTGGCGCCCAGGGCCGTGCGTTGACCTTCGAGCCGTCGGAAGTGCTGAGCTTCGATATCGCCTGGTTCAATGACTCCGAGGTCCTCGCTTCGCCGCTCCACCAGAGCCCCAATGCGACCGATCCCATCTACGAGTTGGTCTGGGGCGCCAACGCCACCGCGGTCGACCAGCCCTGGGTCGTCGGCAACGTCTCCGCAGGGATCTTCGTCGAGCAGCCCACCGGCACCACAGGTGCCTCTGACTTCCACCAGCTGGTCGAGGTCACGGTGCCGCCGACCTACGTCCCCGGCTCCATCTCCGACCTCTGGACGCTATGGGACCAGATCGCGAACAACGGGACCTGGACGACCTATGGCGCCCAGACTCCCACCCCTCACGTGCTCTTTAGCCCGCTGATGCCCCCAGGGAGCTGGGTGATCGGGCTCTCCCTGACCATCAACGAGACTCTCGTATTCTATGAGAACGAATCGGTTCCCATGTGGACCATGCGGGATGCCTTCGACGACCCCGGCATGCTCGAGGGCAATGGCAACGTCACCGCCCCCGAGGCGCTGGTCATCCTCAATGGCACCAATCGTGTCGTGGTCGCGGCCAACGCCACCTCGACGGACTACAGCGGCCTGTTCACGGTCCGCTTCCTCGACGTCAATGCGACCCTGTTGCCGGACCTGCCCACCTTCAGGTCGGTCTCGCAGATCGAGGCGGCGATGGCCGCAGACCCCAGCAACTGGTCCGAGTCCCAACGGCTGACCTACTCGGTCGCCATCATCGGCGATGGCATCACCCCCGAACCGACCTACACCCCCGCCGCGTCGATTCTGTACCCCCGCATCGACGGGTGGGCGGACGGCATGGCGCTGGAGTACTACGACTTCGGGATGACCTCGCCGACCCCCAGCATCTTCTACCGCTTCTGGTTCGACAACCTCAGTGGCCCCAGCCCGGTCGACGGCCAGTGGGAGGTGCTCGGCTCGCTCCGTGACGGGGTATTCGTCGACTACGTCGGCGACCCCAACGCCTCGACCTTCTTCCGCATCGCCAACGTCATGATCCCCCAGGACACCAGCTACAGCGTCAACGCCGTGCGCAGCGTCCGCGACCTCCAGCTGGTCGGTCTGGACGCGTATGTGTCGCTGACCGATCAGGTCTTCAACCTCGTCCCTGTCGCTGAGGGGTCGACCTTGGAGGAACCGCAAGATGCTGCAAGCGCGGTGGCCTGGTTCATGGGCAACGCGGTCACCTTCTTCGACTTCTCCGACAACGGTTCGACGGAAGTGGCGTACAACGCCACGACCGACCTCGTCGGGACAACGACCGCCGTGACCTTCGGCGACGCCGATGGCCAGGCGGACGTCTTCTCCGCCTTGGCGGATGACGTCGACTATGCCCCCTTGGTCAACGTCAGCACGCTCTCGGGCGACCCTGTCGACTTCGTTCCAGGGAGCGTGCGCGCGATCGCGCAGGTCGACCAACTGCTCCTCGACGAGGACAACTGGACCCTTGAGGGCCCCGTGTGGCTGGCCAACCGGCCGGTGGTCAGCAACGTCTCTGCCCCGACCATGCTCGCCCACGCCCCGGCGGTCGCCTACGAGCCCTTCTGGGCATGGGTCGACGGCAGCCGCATCGAAGGGTACGACTTCGGTCCCAACCCCACGACGACGTCGCCGGTCTACATGCTGGTCAACAGCACCGGTGTGGCGATCGAGGGCCAGTGGCCGATCATCGATGCCGTCCAGGATGGCGTGTACCTCAACCACAGCGCCGATGCTGGTGCCAGCGACCTGTGGCGCGCAGTGGAGGTCACGGTCCCCGATGGCTACGTCCCCAACACCTACAAGGACGCCGCCGCCTTGATGGGCGCCAACCTTTCGATGGTCGTCACTGACGATCTGCTCGATGCGCCCGTGGTGCCCAAGGGCTCCTGGCTCGAGGAGGACGTCGGGTCCCACCCCAGCATGCGCGCCTGGTACCGCGGGACCGATGCCTACCTGGTACCCTTCGAGAACACCACCCAGCTGCCCGGCTTCAACGGCACCAGTGGTCAACTGCAACAGGCGGAGATCTTCGGGATCAACGTCAGCGGCCAACTGCCGATCGTCGCCACGATTCCCGGGGCGGCGAGCTATTCGCCGCTGCACCGCATGACCCTCTACGAGCCGTCGACCGGTTACATCCCTGATACGTTGCGCTCCGTCGATGCGTTGCAGGGTGCCAACCTCAGCGGTGATGTCGCGTCACAGCTGCACACGATGCCGCTGGTGGGCATTCCCCAGGGCGTGATGCGCTACGCCGACGCCAGCGCGGTCAGCTACGACCTGACCTGGGGCTGGCATGAGGGCTCCCTGATCAGCTACTACGGCTTCCGCGGTGCAAATGGCACGCCGACGCCGATCTACGTCCCTGTCAACGATAGCGGGGCGCCCTTCGTCGGCCAGGCGCCGATCCTCAGTGTCATCCCCCAGGGTGTCCTCGCTGGGCACGATGGAGATGCGGCCTACACCGACTTCGTCCAGGTCTATCACGTGTGGGTCGGCGACGACTACGTCGTCAACGAGCTCAAGGATGCCTCGGAGATCGTCGGCGGCGACGACCCGGTCACGCCGACTGCAGAGGTGCGCAACGCTCCCGTGGTCGCTGCGGGCTCGCGGCTCAACGACGATCCGGCCAACCGTTCCCTGCAGTGGGGATGGTATGCAGGGCAGCCGGTCTCCTATCTGACGTTCGAAACCACCGAGGACACCCCCTCGCTCTTCAACGCCACGGCGGGCACGGTGTCCGCTGCGCCGATTTGGACCTTCTCGACGCCGGTGCAGAAGAGCATCGTCGGGACGATTCCCGGCGACATCAACTACACCCCGCTGTGGGAGGTGCTACGGATCACTCTCTTGGACAATGCCACCGGCGGGTTGCTGCGCTCGGTCGCCGATGTGGAGGCTGCGGGGCTCAATGCGTCGATGGTGGGATTGTGGCTCAACTGCCCCATCGTGGGCGAACCCGTCGCGGTCCCCACCTTCGTGCAAGCCTCGGCCCACGCCTACCCACTGCAAGAAGCCTGGGTCGACGATTCGCGGGTCTCCTTCTACGACTTTGGCGAGACCTCCCCGACTCCCTCGTCAGCCTACGTCCTGGTCGATGAACAGGGGATACCGGTGGCGGGTCAGGGGGACATCCTCGGGGCGATCCCCGAGGGCGTCTTCGTCAATGCCAGCGACCCCAACGCCTCGGCGCTCTGGCGCCTCACCTTCGTGACGGTGCCTGACGGCTACGTCCCCAACACCTACACGTCGGTCGGTGAGCTGTTCCGGGCCCACCTGCCGATGGTCCTTACCGACACCGTGCTCAACGCTCCAGCGGTCCCGGCGGGCAGCACCCTGCTCGACGATCCCCTCAATCGGACGTTGCAGCCGGCGTGGTATGGCATGCAGCGGGCATGGCTGGCATCCTTCGGGAGCATCACCGCCTTCGATGCGACCAACGGGACCGTCGCTGCGACGCCGCTGTACCAGTGGACGGGGCTCACTGGGCAGCTGCCGGTGATGAGCACCAAGAGCGGTGATGCGGACTACTCGCCGCTGCGGCAGTTGGTCGCGGCGATCGCCCCCCTGGGCTACATCGTCGGCAGCACGCGCGCGGATGGGAACGTCACCGTCGCCGGCCACCAGCTCAACGCCACCAGCCGGGTGCTCGACCAGCCCCAGGTCGGCAGCGCGACCCCCGACCCCTACGTGGTGGCACCACCGCCGACTGATGGCACCGCGCCGACGATATCATTCAGCACCGCCCCGGGGGTCTCCTTCGAGGAGGGCAAGGTGGTCATCGCCGGGAGCGTCACGGACGCCTCGGGCCTGAGCCGCGTCGAGTACAGCATCGATGGGACCAACTGGACTGCGCTGACGCTGGCGCCGACCACGGGGGTGTTCAGCCTCGAGCTGAAGTCTCTCAAGGCCGGCGAGTACACCATCACGGTCCGCGCGACCGACAGGGCGCCGGTGCCCAATTCCGCCAGCAAGGGCCTCCCCTTCACCGTGACCGCCCCTGCCAAGGACACCACCCCCGAGGGGATGGACTGGAACTCCCCGGCAGGGCTGGCCGTGATCATCACGGTCTTGGCCTTGGTCGCAGCGGCCGTCGTGCTGATGATCCGCAAGCCCCCGGCACCCTCGGAGGATGACGAAGACGAGGGCGTCGGCTCCGACGACGGCGAGGAGGAATAGGCATCCGCGGGGGGGGCTGCCATCTGGCGGCCCCCCGATCGGGGGGTCGCCCGATGCACAAGGGGCGGGCGCTCAGCGCAGCCCGATCGGGGCACCCGAGTAATCGGGGTCCTCGTCGGCGATGACCTCGATGTAGGCGTCGCTGATCTGCGGGATGGCCCGCATCAGCCGACGCTCGAGCTCGGCGGTGATGTCGTCCATCTCCTCGATGCGGGTGTGTGGGTCGAGCTCGATCGTCAGGTGGGCGATCACCCGGTTGGGACCGACCACCATGGTCGTGACCTCTCGGACGTCCCGCACCGGGGGGTAGGTCATCGAGACCCGTTGGATCCGGTCCTCGATCTCGAGGTCAGCCGCGGTTCCGATGAGCTTGGTGCGGTACTCGCGGGCGAGCACCACCGCCAGCACGGCGATCATCACGCCGATGACCATCGCGCCAATCCCGTCGACCTGATGGATCCCCGTCCGCTCGGTGATCGCGACGGCCGCCATCGCCACGAGCACGCCTGCCAGGGCGAGCAGGTCTTCGATCAAGACCAGCTTGACCGCTGGGGCGTCCGTGGCACGGAAGTGTGCCAGCGATTCGACGAGTCCCAAGCGGTGACCTGCACGGGCGCTGGCCTTGCTGCGGAAGGCCCGCAGGGCGACCACGACCGCGGCGGTCTCGACGAGGGCCGAGATCCCGAGGATGAGCAGCCCCGTCGAGGCATTCCGCAGCGGCCGCGGGTGCTCGAAGCGCTCGAACCCGGCGTTGATCGACTGGGTCGAGATCACGCCGACCATGAACAGCGCCGCCAGAAGCGACCAGAAGTAGGCGTCCTTGCCGTAGCCGTACGGGTGCTCATCGTCGGGGGGCTTCTGCGCCGACCGCAGCCCCACGAGCAAGAGCAGCGAGTTCCCTGAGTCGGAGAAGGAGTGGAGCGCCTCAGCAAGCAGCGAGGCCGATCCCGTCACGAAGAACGCGATACCCTTGAGGGCGGCGATGAGGAGGTTAGCCGCCAGGGCGATGAGCACGGCCGTGCGGCTTTCGGTGGCCTCGTCGGGCTGCTCGACCTGGTGGGGGTCATCATCCTCTTGGTCCTCCTGGTCATCGTCAGCCATTGGGGCAGCAGCACCTCCACAAGCGATGGATCCTGCCCCGGCGCCGCGGCTGATTCGCGTGCGCAGGCCATAAGCTAAGAACGGGGGCCGTCACTGGATGGGGACGCCACCTATCGCTGCGGTATAAGCCCTTCGTTGGGGCCCCGCGCTGCGCTCAGGCGTCGTCGGAACCGCCCTTGGTCCCTTCGTCGGTGCGCTTGGGCCGCGTCGAGCCCTTGCCCTTGACCGTGCGGACTTCCTTCTGCCCGCGCAACGTCGTGTCCATGCCGCCATGACCCTGCCAGTCAGCCCAGTTGACGTAAGAACCGACGATCTGGCGCTCACCATTGGGGTCCGGCGCACGTAGAGAGGCGAAGTAGAGTAGCAGGAGGATGAGCAGCGCCAGGAGGATCACGAAGGCGATTGCCACCTCGGTCGCGACCATCGCTCACTCCTTCCTCGACAGTGTGCACAACCGGGTCGTGGGGCAAAAAGGTTGGCGTCGGAGTGGTGTGCGCTCCAACCGGGGTGCCTCAAGCCTTTTGGGCACCCACGCGCACCGGAGGTCGGTCACCATGGGAGAGCAACCGCGTCACGCCATCGCCGACTCGCGCGTGAGCGCGCGCGTGCAATCCTTCCCCGAGTCGGTGATCCGCGAGATGACTCGGCTGTGCCTGCACCATGGTGGGGTCAACCTCGCCCAAGGGTTCCCCGACTTCCCGGCACCGCTCGAGCTCAAGCAGGCTGCCAAGGCGGCCATCGACGCCGACCTCAACCAGTACGCCATCACCTGGGGCGCACCACGGCTGCGGGAGGCGATCGCGGTCGCCGTGAAGCGGACCTACGGCCTGGAGGTCGACCCAGGGCGTGATGTCACGGTCACGTGCGGATCCACCGAGGCGATGATGGCGGCGATGCTGGCGCTGATCGACCCAGGCGATGAAGCGGTGATCCTCGAACCCTTCTACGAGAACTATGGACCTGATGCCATCGTCAGCGGGGCCTCCCCACGGTTCGTCCCACTGCGACCACCCGACTTCGCCCTCCCGCAGGAGGCGATGAAGGCGGCCTTCACCACCCGCACCAAGGTCGTGGTGATCAACACCCCAAACAACCCGACGGGCCGCGTGCTGCGCACCGAGGAGCTGCGCCTCATCGCTGACCTGTGCGTCGACTACGACGCGATCGCCGTGACCGACGAGATATACGAGCACATCGTCTACGAGGGTCTGCGCCACGTGCCCATGGCCACGATCGGCGACATGGCCGAGCGCACCGTTACCATCAGCGGAATCAGCAAGACCTACAGCGTCACTGGGTGGAGGGTCGCCTGGGCGATCGCACCGCCAGCCATCAGCGATGCGATCAAGCGCATCCACGACTTCCTGACGGTCGGCGCCCCGGCGCCTCTGCAGGAGGCCGCGGTGACCGCGCTGCAGCTGCCTGCACGTTACTACGAGGGGTTGCTCCAGCTGTACATCGGCAAGCGGCAGAGGCTGCTCGCGCATCTGCGTGCCGCTGGGATGTCCCCCGTGACCCCTGAGGGTGCCTACTACATCCTGTGCGACCTCTCAGATCTGGGTCTGGTCGACGACGTCGCCTTCGCCAAGTGGTTGGTGGGCACCGTCGGGGTCGCTGCCGTTCCCGGTTCGTCCTTCTACTCGCGGCGAGCCGATGGTTCGCACCTGTTACGCTTCACCTTCAGCAAGAAGGACGAGACCCTCGACGACGCTGGCGCGCGACTGGCCGCCCTGCCGGAACTGCTGGGTCGCGCGTCGGTACCAGGGATCGAGCGGAGGGGCGCATGAGGTCCCATCTGGCGACGGCCGCGCTGGTGCTGCTGGTACTGCCGCTGAGCGGCTGTCTTTCCGACGACCCGCCGCGGGGCAGCGAGGAAGACCTACGCTTCGACGTGCAGCTGAGCACCGCCAGCATGCAGCCGGGGCAGAGTGTGACGATCCGGGTCATCCTCACGTCGGTCAGCCCCGCGTCCGTGCAGGTGACCTTCAACACCAGCAAGACCGCTGACGTGCTGATCACCAACCCTGCGACCCTGGACCATCCCTTCAGCTCCTCCGAGGGGCGCAACTATGCGCAGGTGCGCACGTCGGTCGATGTACCCGAGTTCTCGTCGACGGTGCTGCTCGAGGTCGCCTGGGACGGACGCTACACCAACGGCACGGACGCCCCGCCGGGCGAGTACAGGGTCGTTGCCCAAGCCGCGGACCACCCCCAGTGGGTCGCACAGAAGATGCTCTCGATCCAATAGTCGCAAGCGGCGTCCGGATGGCCAGGAATGGGCAGCGGCGTGCCTGAGGGGCCAAGACTTTTGTAGCCCCGCGCAGCTCCTGCGGTTCTACCAGGGGCGCGGCGATGCAAGTCTGCTTCACCATGGATGGCGAGGCCTACAATGCCCATAAGGACGGTTTCAAGGCGATCATCAAGCGCCACGGCTACGCCTGGAAGGGCAACCGCACCTCGACCTGGTGGGGAAGCACGAGCGAGAAGGTGACGGCGACGTACGAACGCGACGCCGCCGATGAGGTGACGCTGAGTGCGACGCTCTGCTGGGAGGGTGCGACCGAATCGGCCTGTCTTGGAGAGCTGCGAGCATGGGCGACACAGGCGGGGGCCACCGAGGGCGCCTCAGCCCGCCATGAAGGTGCGGTAGCCGCGGTGCAATCCCGGGAGCAGCGGATCTGGGAGCTGGTCTGGCGCCCGCGAGTCGAAGCGCTCTCGGCCCAGGGTCGTCCTCGCCAGTGGATCGAGAAGGACCGCCAGGCCTACGAGCAGGCCCTGGCCCAACGCGCCCGAGGGCCGACACCACGCAGCTGAGCGGACGCGCCCTTATATCTGGCCCCCTCGCTCGCCTTTCGATGGCCACTACCCCTGCTCCTCTGCACCCACCAAGCCCGACCAACTACACCAACAGCGACGGGCTGGGCCTGCGTCTGCAGTGCTTCCTCGTGATCCGCGACGCCGCGCGCAAGATCGCCTGCGTCCAGCTCAAGGGTACGGTCGGTTGGAGCCTTCCCGGCGAGACCCTCCAACCCAACGAATCCCCTGACGCTACCGCGACGCGAGTGGCGCATCAATGGTTCGGCATCTCTCTTCCCTCCCAGCTCGTGGCAGTGCAGAGCTACCCCGAGGATGGGGACCGCAAGTGGTACCTGCTCTTCATCTACGAGGCCCAGGCCCCCGCCAAGGGACTGCCGCTGCTCGACGACACGGCCAAGGTCACCTTCGCCGCACCAGGTTCTCCCCCCGGAACCTTTGCGATGGACCATGGCACCGTCTTCGGACGGCTTCCGCCCTAGCGCACCTCCCGCAATCCTTTTTCCACGACCGGGGGGTGCCACCATGATGGCCTCATCCGTCGACTTCAGCAGGGTGCGCAAGGCGGTCATCCCCGCCGCAGGTTGGGGGACGCGCTTCCTCCCGGCGACCAAGGCCTCCCCCAAGGAGATGCTGCCGGTCGTCGACAAGCCCACCATCCAGTATGTCGTCGAGGAGGCCGCCCACTCCGGCCTCGACGACATCCTCATCGTCACGGGGCGCACCAAGCGCGCAATCGAGGACCACTTCGACCGCTCCACCGAGCTCGAGGCCGTGCTCAGCGCCAAAGGTCGAGCCGAGCTACTCGAGCTCGTCGAGGGGATCAGCCGGATCGCCGAGCTCCACTTCGTGCGGCAGAAGGAGCAGCTGGGGCTGGGCCATGCGGTGCTCTGCGCACGCCACCATGTCGGCGATCGACCCTTCGCGGTGTTGCTGGGTGACGACATCATCGACAGCGTCGAGCCTGTCACCGCACAATTGCTCTCGCTGGCGGCCGCCGAGGGCTGCGGCGTGGTCGCCCTCGAGCGGCACACCGGACCCGAGATATCCCGTTACGGGGTCGTCTCGGGACGCCCGCTTCGCGAGGGTGTGTTCTCCATCGAAGGTCTGGTGGAGAAACCCCCGGCGGAGAAGGCCCCTTCGCAGCTGGCGGTCATGGGGCGCTACGTCTTGCCCCCTTCGGTCTTCGAGCTGCTCGAGCAGACCGCCCCGGGCGTGGGCGGGGAGATCCAGATCACCGACGCCCTCGATCGGCTGGCCCGTGAGGATCGCTTGCTTGGGCTTGAGTACGAGGGGCGGCGCTACGACATCGGGGACAAGCACGGCTGGATGGTCGCTAACATCGAGCTGATGCTCAAGCATCCGACGCTGGGACCGCCGCTGCGCGACTACCTGCGCGGCCACCCGGCTACCCGCTGAGCGAGGCGTCGCTGCGCTGTGGACGCGACGGCGGGCGAAGGTCGTCCGCCGCTCCTTCTTCGAAGAGGGCGTGCACCCCTCGGCGCAGTTGCAGTCCACCCCCCTCGTGGCCTCCCAGCAGCCCGCGCACGCCAAAGCGCTCACGACAGGCGGTCGGGGCATCGAGGAGCCGAAAGCGCGACTGGGGGTCGAGACGGACGAAGAGATGCTCGGTGACCGAGGGAACCAGGACACTCGGATGGTAGAAGGCGATCGGGCCCAGGCTGGGGAGGTAGCAGACCAGCAGCGTGCCCTGCTGCGGCGCGGCCGTTCCCTCGGGAGAGGGCGGCAGCGGGAGCCCCGAGCCGTCGAGGGGGATCAGGCGCAGCACCTCGTGCCACCCACCGGCGACCTCGGAGAGGTCAGCTCCTAGCGTCCAGGCCGGCCAGCTGCGGGGTAGTGGCACGCTGTAGGACTGCGCCGCGGTGTTGATGGCGTGGAGCTCCTCGTTGTAGGCCTGTGCCACCCCCTCCTCGAGGCGATTGGCATGGTCGATGAACTCCCGCAGCCCCTCATCAAGGTGGTAGGCCTCGACGCCCAGCGCGGTGTGGCAGACCGTCACCCGCTGACGCAACTGCGCCAGCTGGGCGTCTTGGTGCCACGTCAACGCGACCTCGAGGCCCTCATCGAAGACCAGCAGTGCCTCGGCGAGCCGACCGATGTGGAACAGGTGATCGCCAAGCCCCAGTAGCGCTTCGGTGGCGTTGGCTCCTGCGCTGGCGAGCGCCCGCTGTGCGTCCTCCATCGCCGAAGCGGCGGCCTTGGGCTGGTTGTGGTGGTAGGTGACGATCGCCAATGCCAGCCGCGCCATCAGCGCCAGCGTGCGTTCCTGATGGATCACCGCCAGGTCGACGGTCGCCTCCAAGGCGGTCGTCGCTCCGTCGAGGTCCTGCTCGGCGAGCGCCCCCATCCCCTGGAGATAGTGCGCCAGGACGACGGTATGCGAGTCCCCTGTCTCGAGCGCCGCGGCCGCCGCGGCCTGCAGCCGCGCCATGGCCTCCGTCCCCTCGTCCACCGACAGCGCCAGCAACGCGACCAGCAGGTGACCGTGGCAGAGCACGTGCGCATAGACGCGGCGCAACTGCAGCCCGTGCTCGGGGGGCAGCTGGGTCACGCCAAGGTGGAGTCGCGTCTGCAGCCGCGCCAGGGCCGTGCGCAGCATCCGCAGCGCCTCCTGGGCGTCGCCCTCGCGCGCGACGGCGAGGACCTGCGCGTGGGCGTGCTCATACTCGAGGATGGGCTGCAGGTGGGGCAGCAGCGGCTCGAAGGGGCGCAGCTTGGCGGGGCGCACCCGCTCGCCGCGCAGATGTCGCAGCACCTCCTCCCACGATTCGTCGTGCGCGTCCCCCGTCGTCACGGACGCCATCGGTGTCCGCGCGGGCGCGGCGGTCGACGGGGACACCGCCAAGAGGTTGTCGATCAACCAGTCGAGTTTGGGCTCCGGGTCATACAGATCGCGGCGGCTCAAGAGGTAGGAGACCTCGTGGCGGCGAAGTGAACGGTAGAGGCGTCGGAACAACTTGCGCTCCGTCGGGTCGGAGACGGTGTTCGACAGCTGGAGCAGGAAGGCCGAGGGGGAGATCACCTCCACGCCCAGCTGCAGCCGTTGCGCGGTCTGGTAGATCTTGAAGTCGTCGCTGACGACGACCGCCTTCTGACCCTGTTGCTGCACCTGGCCGGCGGCGACGAGCAAGGAGAGGTCGGTCCGCTGGGGGGCGCTCGTCGTCCCACCGGCACGCTGCTCGAGGGCATCGATCATCCGTTCGGGGATATCGATCACCTGCAGGTGCTTGCGGGCAAGGTCCGCGACCTTGCTCCGGTCATCGTGGGTGAGGGTGCCGATCTCGCCAAGCACCAAGGGGGTCAGCGCGCCGCGGTCCCCGTGGCCCGCCAGGGCAGCTGCCACGCCTGGCACATACGGACCACGCTGGGCGGCGCTCAACCCGATGAAGAGGTTGGCGTCCAACAAGAAGGTCGCCACGAGATGTCGAGGGTCGGTCGTGCCATGTAGTTTGCGAATCACTCATCGGTCCGCAGTCTTGCTGCCCGGCTGCGACAGAGCGATGCGGCCTCTGCCTGGCCCCGAGCTTGGAGGCACTCGGCTTTGCGTTCGAGGAGGAAGGCACCCTCCGTCTGCAGGTCGAGCAGCACCCGATTGTAGCAGGCCAGTGCGCTGCCAGACCTGCCCAGGCACTCATAGACCCACCCTTTGGCGATCCATCCTGCGGCGTTCTCAGGCCACAGCGCGACCGCACGGTCGAGGAGCTCGAGCACCGGGGCAGGTTCCTCGGTCGCTAGCTGCGCCAAGGCCGCGCTGACGGCTTCGCGGCTTGCCTGGCGGTCGTCAATCTCGGCAGCAGGTTCGTCACCGTCAGCGGCCAGCCGCTCGAGCACGGCCCGCGGGAGCAGCTGCGCCACGGTCGGGTGGGCAGTGACGTTGGGGGGGAGGGGGACCGGCATGGTGCGGTGCAAGCCCTAGAGGGCCGTCAGCTCGCGCTTGGCCTCGGTGTGGTTGGGGTTGATGCGCAGCACCCGCTCGTAGGAGGTCTTGGCCGCGGCCTTGTCACCGGAATGCCGTTGGGCATTGGCAAGCCCCAACCAGCCGTCCTCGGAGCCCTCCTCGAGCTTGAGGGCACCCTTGTAGGCGGCGATGGCCTCGTCGAAACGGCTGAGGTTGAACAGCGCAGCCCCCTTGTTGAGCCAGGCCTCGAGGAACTCCGGCTCCACCTGGGTGGCCTTGTTGAAACATGCGTAGGCCTCCTCGTGCCGGTCGAGCTTGCGCAGCGCAGCGCCGCGGCTGTTCCAGCCCTTGGCGTGGTCGGGGTCGATCTCAAGGGCCTTGTCGTAGTAGCGCAGCGCCTCCTCGACCTTGCCCAGTGAGGTCAGGGCGTTCCCCTTGTTGTTGTAGGCCTCGGCGAATTGCGCATCGAGGCTGATGGCCTTCTCATAGGCCTTGATCGCGTCGTCGTAGCGCCCCAGTTCAGCCAGCGCGAAGCCGCGATTGTTCCAGCAGTGTTCGTCATTGTCGTCGAGCTTGAGGGCCTTGTCGTAGGCGGCGATCGCCTCGCGGTAGTTCCGCTTGGCGCTGTGGACCGTCCCCTTGCCCGCCCAAGCCTTCTGGTAATCGGCCTTGATCGCCAACGCCTCGTCGTACGCCTTGATCGCCTCGTCGTAGCGCTTGAGGTCGCGCAGAGCGTTGCCCTTGCTGACCCAGATCGGTGGGACGTTGGGGCGCAGCTGCAGCGCCCGGTCGTAGTGGGCGATCGCCTCCGCGAAGGTGCCCTTCTGGGAGAAGGCGTTGCCGAGGTTGTGTTCGGCCTGAGCGAACTCGGGGTTGTGCTTGAGTGCCGCCTGGTAGGCGGCGATGGCCTCGTCGAGGCGGTCGAGCTGATAGAGCGCGCTGCCGCGGTTGTTGTGGCACTCGACGAAGTCCTCCTGGCGGCGCAGCGCTTGATCGTAGCAGTCGACGGCCTTCTGGAACTCGTTGCGCTTGTAGAGGATCGAGCCCTTGTCGTTCCACGCCTGGACGTTGTCGGGGTTGAGTCCGAGGACCTTGTCGAAGGCCTTGAGCGCCTCGTCGGTCTTCTTGAGTGCGTACAGCAGCGAGCCCTTCTCAGCCCACACCTCTTCGAGCTGGTCGTTCTTGGAGAGCGCCCGGTCGAGCATCTGCAGCGCCTCGTCGTTGCGCTGGAGGGCACGTAGGGCCAGCGCCTTGTTGAACATCGGGGTCGGTTCAGCGGGCTGGAGTCGGATCTGCTGGTCGTAACAGGGGAGCGTCTCCTCGGTGCGCTTGAGGTCGAGCAGGGTCACCTCCATGTTGGTCCACCCCTGCAGGTAGTCCGGATCGATCTCGACGGCCTTGCGGAAGCTGGCCAGGGCCTCCTCCAGTTGCTCGAGCATGTAGAGCGACCGGCCCTTGTCCGAGTGGGCGAAGGCGTGCTTGGGGTTGAGCTGCAACACCTTGTCGAAGCTACCTCGTGCGTCATCGAAGCGCTCCATCTCGAAGAGGAGCGATCCCTTGTTGTACCAACTCTCGACGTCGGCGGGGTTGGAGGCTAGCTCCTTCTCGAAGGCCTCGAGGGCCTCGGTGGCCTTTCCCTGCTCATAGAGCGCCATGCCGCGGCGCTTCCACACCCCACCGGCGTCGGGATTGAGCTCGAGGGACTTGGCCAGCGCCGCGTCGGCTTCGGCAGGCCGGCCCAGCTCCCCGAGCACCCCGCCCTTGGCCGACCAGGCGCTGGCGTGCTTGGGGTCGAACTCGATGGCCTTCTCGAAGCAGGAGAGCGCGTCGGTCGTGCGCCCCGACGCGCGCAGCAGCATCCCCTTGCGGTACCACGCCTCGGCGTGCCCGGGGTCCTGGGCGAGACAGGCGTCGTAGGCAGCGAGCGCATCGCCGGGCCGCTTGAGGGCCTCGAGGGCGTCGCCACGGGCGAAGTGCGCCCTGGGTTGCTTCCCGTTGCGACTGAGGGAGCGGTCATAGGCGCTGACCGCCTCCTCGAGCTTCTTCAGCGCCTTGAGGCAATCGCCGAGGTGGAAGTAGGCCTGCCAGTTCTGTGGGTCGGCTTGGAGTGCCGCGCCCAGCGCCTGGACGCCCTCGTCATGGCGGCCCAGCGCCAGGAGGCTGACGGCCTTCGCAACCAAGCCTTCGGCGTTGCTTTCGACCTTGAGCAGAGTCTCGTAGGCACCGACCGCCTCCGCGTGCTTGCCCAGGGCAGCCAGCGTCTGTGCACGCCCCCGCAGCGCTGCCACGTGTTGCGGCGCATGGCTCAGCGCCCGGTCGAAGGCGGCCAGAGCCTCCTCGTGGCGCTTGAGGCTGGCAAGCGCCGTGCCCTTTCCCACCAGCGCGGCGACGCTGCCCCCCTCGACTGCAAGGGCGGCGTCGCAGGCGATGACCGCCAGCTCCCACTCGCCGCGGGCGGCCAACACCGAGGCACGGTTGAGCAGCGCAGGCAGGAATCTCGCCTCGATGCTCAGCGCCCGCTCGAAGGCCTTGAGGGCCTCTTTGGGCTTGTCGACCAGGACTAGCACCTCGCCCAGCTGGTTCCAGGTGGCGTGGTTGCGGTCGTTGAGCGTGATCGCCTCGCTGAAGGCTTCGACGGCGGCGACGAACTGCCGCTTGGCCTTGAACACCAGCCCCTTGTTGGCATGGGCGTCGGAGAAGTCGGCCTTGAGCGCGATCGCGCGGCTGAAGGCGACCAAGGCCTCGTCGTCGTGACCCAGCGCCGCAAGCGCCTGTCCGCGGCGGTTGTGCACAACCGGGTCGGTATCATCGCTCTGGAGGGCCTTGTCGTAGGCGCTCAGGGCCTCGGCATGGCGTCCGAGTGTGAGCAGACAATCGGCCGCGCGCGAGAAGGCCCTGGGGTGCTTGGCATCGAGCTGCGCAGCTTTCTGGAAGGCCGCCAGGGCGAGTTCGGTCTGGCCTTCGGCGGAGTGGCACTCGCCCTTCTCGTACCATGCCCGTGCGTCGGAGGGTGCGAGCGCGAGCGCCTGCTCGAAGGCCGGCACGGCCTCGGCGGTGCGGTTGAGTGCGCGCAGCGCGATGCCCTTTCCGACCCATGCGCCCACGAGGTCGACCTTGAGGTCGAGCGCACGTGAGAAGGAGGCCACGGCGTCCTTGTGCTTGCCTAGCTGCAGTTCGAGGTCACCCTTGCCCGCCCATGACAGCGCATGGCCGGCGTTGAGCTTGACTGCGCGGTCGAAGGTCGCGAGCGCATCATCGGTGCGGCCCAAGCGACGCAGCGCATCGCCGCTGTTGTAGAGCCCCTCGGCGTCGTCGCTCTTGATCCGCAGGACCTCACCGAACGCCTTGAGCGCGTCCTCGTTACGCCCGAGCCCCAGCAAGATGCCCCCGATCGCGTTCCAGACGACGAGGTTGTTGCGGTCCTTCTCGATGACCTTCTGGTACGCCTGCAGCGCGGCGACCAGGTCACCCCCCTTCTGGAGCGCCTGGGCACGCCGCAGTAGCGCGGTGACGTTGGTGGGTTCGGCTGCGGCGACCTTGCCAAAGGAGTCGGCGGCCTCGACGAAGCGGCCGGCGGCGAAGAGGGCTTCCCCCTTGCTCATCCACACCCCGCTGTCGCCCCCAGCAGCGGCGCGATCGAACGCAGCGACCGCCTCGTCCATCCGTCCGAGCGATTGCAGGGCCAACCCCTTCTCCTTCCACGCAGCGCTCAGCTTGTCGTCGGCGCGCAACGCCGCATCGAAGGCGGGCAACGCCTCCTGCTGGCGCCCGAGTGCGACCAGCGAGCGGCCCAGCGCGAAATGCGCCGCCGCGAGGGCGGGGTCGAGCTTGATCGCCTGCTGGAATGCTGCTAGCGCGTCCTCGTGACGGTTGAGGGCCGCGAGGGCCCGGCCGCGGTTGTGGTGGGTCAGCGCCACGGCGCCGTCGATCGCCAGGGCCTTGTCGAGGCAGGCCAGCGCCTCCTTGGGCTTGCCAAGCGCCAAGAACACCTCGCCCTTGCGGTTCCATGCCTGGAGGTCATGCGGGGTGAGGCTCACGGCCTTGTCGAAGCACGCCAAGGCGTCATCGAGTCGACCTCGATCGACGCTGGCGCTCTCTTGACCCAGGGCCGAGAGGGCCAGCCCCTTGTTGTACCACGCCTCGTTGTACCCGCCCGAGATCTCGATGGCGCGGTCGAAGGCGCCCAGGCTCTCCTCGGGGCGCCCCAACGCGATCAGTGTCAGCCCCTTGGTGTTCCACAGCACCTGGTCCTCGCCACCCAGCTCGAGCGCGCGGTCGAAGCAGCTCAATGCCTCCTCGTGGCGGCCGAGCGAACCCAGGACGTCGCCCTTGCCCTTCCATGCTCCCTGGTGGCCGATTCGCAGCTCGAGGACCCGGTCGAAGCAGGCGACCGCCGCCTCGAGCTGTCCGAGCGCGCGCATGGCGTTGCCCTTGAGGTGCCACGCCTCCTCGTCTCCCTTGTCGACCTCGATGGCCTTGTCGAAGGCGGCGACCGCCTCGGCGTGGCGACCCAGCGTCAGCAGCGCCGATCCGCGGGCGCGCCAGCCGGCGCCGAAGGTTGGCTGCAGGCCGATGCTCTTGTCGAAGCAGAGGATCGCCTCGTCCTGGCGGTCCAGGGAGGCCAGCAGCCGTCCCTTGTGGAGCCAGGCCTCGTGGTTGGTCGATCGGATGCTCAGGACCTTGTCGAAGCACTCCTCGGCCTTCTTGTGCTTGCCCGAGAGGGCAAAGGCGCGGCCACGGCCGAACCAGGCCTCCTCGCTCTCGGGAGAGAACTCGATGACCTTGTTGAAGCACTGCAGCGCGGGGTCGGCCAGACCTAGGCTGAGCATCGCGTTGCCCTTCTGGTGCCAGGCGGCCTCGTAGTCGCCATTGATCTCGATGGCGCGGTCGAAGCAGCGGATGGCGGCCTCGATCTTCTCCTGGCCGAGCATCGCGCGGCCCTTGCTGTACCAGGCGCTCTCGTGGTTCTGGTCCAGCGCGATGACCTTGTCGAAGGCGACGATGGCCTCATCGAGGCGGCGCAGGTGGAAGAGGGAGCTGCCCTTGTTGAACCAGGCGCTCTCGAAGTCGCCCTTGACCTCGATGGCCCGGTCGAAGGCGACGATGGCCTCCTCGTAGCGGCCCATCTCGTGGAGGGTGATGCCCTTGTTGTTCCACGCCTCCTCGAAGTCGCCGCGCAGTCCGAGCGCCTTGTCGAACTGCGCCAGCGCCTCGTCGAAGCGCCCCAGCGCATACAGGGCGTCGCCCTTGTAGTTGTAGGCGGCCTCGTAGCGCGGGTCGAGCGCGAGCGTGCGATCGAAGCACTCGAGGGCCTCCTTGTGTCGACCGATGTTGGAGAGGGCATAGCCCTTGTTGGACCAGGCCTTCTTGTGGTTGGGGTCGAGCTTGATCACCCGGTCGTAGCACTCGATGGCGAGCTCGGTGCGGCCCTGATTGTAGGCGGCGTTCCCCTTGTTGTACCAAGCCTTGTCGTAGCGCGGGTTGATGCGGATGGCCTCGTCGTAGCTGGTGATCGCCTCGTCGACGCGGTTGAGCGAATAGAGCGCGTTGCCCTTGTTGTTGTGCGCCTGGGCGAAGTCGGTCTCATAGCGGATCGCCAGGTCGTAGCAGGCGATCGCCTCCTCGGTGCGCCCAAGGTTGTAGAGGGCGTTGCCCTTGTTGTTGTACGCCTTGGAATAGTGCGGGTCAGCCTCGATGGCCTTGTCGTAGCATTCGATGGCCGCATCGAACTGCTTGCGCGCACCCAGCGCCGAGCCCTTGTTGTACCAGGCCTTGTCGTAGCGCGGGTTGATGGCGATGGCGCGGTCGAAGCAGGCGACGGCGCCGTCGTGGTCGCCCAGCTGGAAGAGGGCGTTGCCCTTGTTGTTCCACGCCTCCTCGTAGTCCTCCTGGATCGCGATGGCCTTGTCGTAGCAGATGATGGCCTCATGGAAGGCCTTCTGCGCTTCGTCGTTGCGCCGGGCGGTGCGTAGCCGCTGCGCCGACGAGGCGAGGGCGAAGCCCTTGTTGTTCCAGGCGACCTCGTACTCACCGTTGAGGGCGATGGCCTTGTCGTAGCAGGCGATCGCCTCCTCGAACTTGCCCTGGCAGCCGAGCACGTAGCCCTTGTTGTTCCACGGCTCTTCGTACTCGGGCTTGAGTTCGATGACCTTCTCATACATCTTGAGCGCCTCGTCGTAGCGCCCCAGCTCGGAGAGGGCATTGCCCAGGTTGTTGTACGCCTCCTCGTTGTAGGGCTTGAGCCCCCGGGCCTTGTCGTAGCAGGTGATGGCCTCCTCGAAGCGCCGCAGCCGCTCGTAGGCCTTGCCCTTGGCGTTCCATGCCTCGTCGTAGTCGGACTTGACCGAGAGCGCGGCATCGTAGAAGATGATCGCCTGCTCGTAGCTGAACACCTGCTCGTCGATCGTCGAGGGCTCGCCACGCTTGACCGACTCGTCACGCTCGAGGCGGGAGAGGTAGATCGCGTTGCCCATGCGCAGGTAGGTCTCTTCGATGCCCAGCCAGCGGTTGAAGCGGGTATTGCCCTCCTTGAGCTTGGTCGCCAGCAGCTCGACGAGCTGGCGGTCGCCACGCTTGAGCTCGAGCTTGGTCTCGCGGTCCATGACCACGGGGACCTCGAGCTGGGTGAGGATGGTGTTCCACTGGCGGACGATCGAACCGAACTCGCTCTCGCTGAGGTCATCGATGTTGGTGTTCTTGATCTGCCGCAGCGTGTCGGCGCCGCCGGTGAAGGAGACGTCCTCACCGTAGACCGTGGGCCCGACCTCGACCGCAGCCTTGGTGACCGTCGGGCGCTTGCGTTCCAGCCCACGGCCGCGGATCAGCCCTTGGCCACCGATCCCACCGCCGCGCGGCAGGGCGCTGTTGCAGCCGGCGCACTTGAGCGCGCCGGGAGGGTTGTCCGCACCGCAGTTGCTGCAGGTCACCATCGCGCTCTCGACCCCCACATGGCATCAGCAGCCATGGCCAGCTGCGGTCGCCATCGCGCGGGGGGCGTGCCAGGAGTGGTACGGTGAACCCCCGCGTGGTTCCCCGCGGCTGAGCCCGCCTCGATGCTGGGGTGCCTATATATACCTTCATCGAGGGAGCACGAACGTTCGCGTGCGTGTGCGCGCATCTAGGAGCGTTCCGCTGACGGTGTCGAACAACCGTTCCGATTCGAGGTGGTTGCGCCGTTGCGAGAACGTTTATGTAGTGTACGCAACTAGCAGCGCCGTTCCTTGCGCGGGAGTCGCTAAGCTTGGCCAAAGGCGCTGGATTCAGGGTCCAGTCCCTAGAGGTTCGCAGGTTCAAATCCTGCCTCCCGCATCCTCCCCCGCTGAGGCCTTGCGCCGCGCGAGCGCGTTGGCAGCGATAGCACACAGGAGAACCAGCCGTGGCAATCCAGCCTCTGCAGCTGTGGCTGCTGCCCCTTGCGGCACTGGCACTGGCCGCCAACGTCGCGATGCTCGTGTACCTGCGCCTGGGGCTGCCACAGACCAAGCTGGTCCGCACCTTCCTGCTGATGCAAGTGTGCATCGTCGTGTGGAACCTCTTCGACCTGCCGGGCCGGTACTTCGAGCTGGTCGACCGCGCCGGGCAGCTCAAAGCGGCCACGGGCATCGACCGCGACTGGATCGCCTACGGCATCAGCGGCGGTCAGTGGCTGGGCATCGCGCTGCTGCTGCCCCTGACCCTGATCACCGTCCTCCGCTTCACCCGCAACGACGATTGGGCGCGTTCGGTACCCCTGCGCTATGCGCTGGGCTGCTGGGCGTTGGTGGTACTGCTGAGCGGCAGCTTGACCTTCTGGTTCCAGGATGCCCGCTGGGCCTTCAACATCGTCGGCCTGTCGATGATCCTCATCCTCGTCGTCGACCTCGTCCTGCTGATTCGATTCACCGTGGCGGCACCCACTGCGACCTTCTTCCACCAATCCCTGGTGGTGACGTTCGGCTTTGCCGTGCCCATCGTCGTCGGGGTCGTCAACGACATCATCCTGACGATCCTGGGGAAGAACCTGCCGGCCTTCTCCATCATCGCCACCACGGCGACCAGCGGGGGGTTGTTCTTCGCCATCCACCGCTACCGCCTCTTTGCCGTCGAAGCCACCCGCGAGGAGGGCTCGGGTCGTGCCTCCAAGCCGCTGTGGACCTTCGTCGACGGAGGGGTCTACCTCTTCGATGCCTCGAGGTGCGCGGTGCGCGCAGAGATGGCATTCGCCTCCGAGGTGCTCGCTGGTGCGGTCGGGATCGGATTCGTCTTCACGCTCCCCGAGACGCTGCGCAAGCGCACCTCGTTGCAGACCACCCCGCTGCTGCGCTTCAGCGCTCAGCCCACCAAGGACGAGCTGGACCCCACCAACGAGGGGCACCTGCAGATGCTGCCCTTCATCGTCGAAGACGTCCTGGGCCAGACCCACGGCAGGGCGATGGTCCTGCTCGATGACCTCCAAGAGCTCGCCACCGCAGCGCCCGAGGGGGCGCTCGTCCCCGTCCTCGAGCAGCTGCAGGCGGCGGTCGCCTCAGGCAAGGGCGTACTGATCCTCGGCGCCACCTCCACCGGTCGCCTCCCCAGCGAGGTCGCTGGCTGGCTCGAGGGGCACGCGATGCGACCGGAGGACGATGGTCCCGCGCGACCGACCGCGCAGCAGGCCGGCCCTGGCCCCCCCAAAGGCAAGAGCAGGGGCCGCGCCAAGGCGTAGCGGGTCCATGGCCGCCGGTCGGGCCAACCGCAAAGGCGATTAGGACCTACAGGCACGGTGCAGCCATGGGTCGCATGCTCCGTGCGCTCGTCTGCTTCGCAACGCTCGTGTTGCTCCTTGCGCCGATGGCGAGCGCGCAAGTCCCCTCGGTCAAGCTGACGATGACGGAGGAGAGCAAGTCGGTCGATGCCGCAGCGCTGCCGACCGTGGTCACGTACAATGGCACGGTCTCCGTGACCTACCCGCCCTTCGTCACCGGCGCCATCACCCTGACCATCAACGCCTCGACCTCAGGGCAGGCGCCCGGGATGGAGCTGGCCGTCGTCCCCGACAGCTTCTCGTTCACCACCACCGCCTCGGCCGAGTTCCTGCTGCAGGTGGCCGTCCCCAAGGTGCTCGAGTCGGGACAGACCTCCTTCACCTTCAACGTCCAGGCCTCCCTCAACGCCTCGGGGCTGCCGCCAGTGCACAACGTCGCCCAAGACACCGCGACGCTCCAGATCACCAATGCCACCGACGACGGCGGAGGCGGCGGCGGTGGGGGCGGTGGCGGTGGCGGTGGCGGGGACGGCAAGGACCCCCCGACGAACAAGACCCAGGACAACTCGGGCTCGCCACTCAACCTCGGCGATCCGCTGGTACTGATGTCTGCCTTGGGCATCGTCGTCACCATCGGCGTGGTGTTCCTCTTCGTGCGTCGCGGCAGCGGCGGCAGACCCTCCGACGACGACTTCGACGAGCCGATCGAATCCGAAGAGCCGGAGGAGGCCGAGGTCATCGATGACGGACCACTGCGTCGAGGGCCGCCACGTCAGCGCAGCAGCGGCGGCGGGCACCGCAGCTCCACTCCGCGGACCTCACGCGCCGGCGGTGCGCGCGATGAGGACTACTGAGTCCCTGCTGCAGGCCGCCGCAGTGGCGCTGCTGCTCTGCAGCCTGCTGATCCCGGCTCCGGCCCATGCCCAGGTGTTCGCCCTGATCGTCGATGTCGAACTGAGCGAGCCCACGATCGTCGAGGTCAACGCCTCCATCCCCCCGGAGGTGGTGACCTTCAACGGCACCGTCGAGATCTCCGCCAAGCCGCCCAACGTCTCGGTCAGCGTCACCCTGCAGACGAGCAGCACCACAAGCTGGGTCGTCACGACCGAGCCGTCGTCGATGAGCTTCAGCACGGTCGGAGTCCACCCCTTCTCCGTGACCGTCGTCCTGCCGCTCGACCTCAACGGCACGACCCAATCAGGGGTGAGCATCACTGCCGTGGCGAAGGGCGGTGCGCTGCAGAGCACCGATCAGGCCAGCGGGTCGATCGTCGTCAGCCATCCGCCACCCCCGCACGATGACCTAAACGTCCCGCAGAGGGTGGCCGATGCGCAGCGTGGCTCGCTGGTGATCATCATGGGCGTGCTGATACTCGTCGTCGGCGGCGGCGCGACGATCTTCTTGTTGCGCGCACCTCTGCGCCGCGGAGCCGTCGACGTCGCCGGGCGCGTACGAGCCACGGCCAGGCGGCGACCGCAGCGGGTCTCGCGGCTCCGGCGCGACCCCAAGGGCTAGCCCGAAGCGGTCAAACAGCCCCACCAGGCAGGTTATCCCCTTCTGGCTCCAGACTGAGGCTACCA
The DNA here is from genome assembly GCA_023265395.1 of Thermoplasmata archaeon. Taxonomy (GTDB): domain Archaea; phylum Thermoplasmatota; class DTKX01; order JAHFTX01; family JAHFTX01; genus JAHFTX01. The sequence continues at coordinate 4,935 of JAHFTX010000004.1, read as the reverse complement.
ACGGGTGCCGACGATGTTTGCCCACAACAACGGTTATATAAAGTCCCCCAAGTGTGCGCCCTTGCGAGGGTCCACAGTGAAGCGTGCGTCCGACCACTCCCGATCGACCCCTCTGGGTCTGCTGCTATTGAGCGGAATGCTCTTGACGACAGTCCTTGCGGCCAGCATGCCGGTGAGCGCGCAGGTGTTCCCGACGCTCAAGATGAGCGGGTTGCTCCCCCCTGAAAAGATCACCGAACCGACCCCGAGCGCCCAAGGGCACGCCAGTTTCGAGACTGAAATCACAGTCACCAAGCCTGTCGGTCCCCCCATGCGCGTGACAATCACAGTATCGATCGACACCGGTTGGCCGGCGGTCGTCTCCCCCGGGGCAGTCCCCTTCCCCGGCGCCGGTGGAAACCAGAAGGTCACGGTCGCGGTGGTCGTGCCGCAAGCGACCCCGGCCTCGTCGGTCGGCGTCGTGTGCGTCAATGCCATCGGGATCTTTGGTGGCCAGGCCTACTCCGCCAACAGTTGTGCGCAGGTGCTCGTCAAGCAGTACTTCCGCATGACCCCCGAGAGCCAGCAAGCGTTCCTGCAGACCGCACCGGGTCAGGTCAACGTGCTCTCGCTCAAGATCTACAACCAGGGCAACGGGTTGGACACCTTCTCGGTGGACCTGGAGAACTCCAAGGAACTCGCCAAACAGGGTTGGATCACCCAACTGAGCCGCCCGACGGTCGACAACGTCCCGCCCGACGACTTTGGGCCGATCACCATCGGGTTGAGCCGCCCGGTGACCTTCATCGCCATCAAGCCCGGTGAGGTCGCGCAGGTCCGTGTGCTCATCAAGAGCGACAACGCCGCCACCCAGGAGCTGCTGGTCTCCAAACCCTATGTCTTCACCATCTACGAGAAGGGATTCTTCATCCCTGGCTTCGACCTGACGATGGCGATGATGGTCTTTGCCGTGATGGCGGTGCTGCTCGAGCGGCGCACGCGCCGGATGCGCAATGGCTCTCGCTGAGCACAGCGACCCAGGCGTTGCGACAGGACGGTCGGACCCTAGGTCACCCCCTGTCGCTGCGCCACCTCACACTCCCCAGCCTAGGAACCCCAACGGTGATCTCCCATGACCTCGACACCCAAGAAGAAAGTCCCCCCAGGATCGAGCTTGCAGAGCGGTGCGAGGGACGTCAAGCGTCCCACAGGGGCCAAGGCCCCGCCCACCGACGAGGAGGTCGACGACGAGGTCCTCGAGGTGCTCGAGGAGGAGGAGGCGTCTCCAAAACGCAAGGCTTCTCGCCAGAAGGACCTCGAAGAGCGCTTCTACAAGGAAGAGCTGGCGCGACACCGCAAGCGCAACCGCAAGGTCGCTGCGGTCATCGGGGTCGTCACCATCCTCATCGTCGCAGGGGTGTTCCTGCAGTTGACGATCCCCGGGACCGTCAGTGCCATCACGGTCGTGCCCCAGGTGACCAAGGATTCGGTCGAGCTGGGGGTCGCCCTGTCGTTGAGCGGTACACAAGGTCAAGTCAGCGGCGCTACGACGCTGGTGATCGCCAAGGCCGGCACAGAGGTCTATCGGACGAGTCTGAGGATCGGCGGCAACTACGCGCGGTTGGTCCTTCCCTTCGTCGATTTCGTCACGACGCCCGGGAGCTACGAGGTGACTGCGACCTTCCAGGGGAAGACTTCCGCCACAGAGCGCTTCTTCGTCTCGCTCCCCGATTCGATCAGCATCGACGGGGGGTTGGGCGAGGCCGCGCCGGGAATCCCGGTGCAGCCGGGCGGCCAGGCGCACGTCAACCTCTTCGTGCTCCTGATGGGTCCGACGGAGCGCAACGCCTCGGGAGGCCCTGACATGCGCGGCCCCGTCGCACCGGTCCAAGGTGAAGCGCTGCAGTTGGTGATCACCGGACCACCGGGCTTCGTCGAGGTCCGCCACACGATCGACTTTACCCTTCGCAGCCCGAGTCAGCCCGATCCCTACGAGTTCATCGCCACCGTTGCCGGGGACTACCACGTCGAGGCGACGATGACCAACACCCGGGTGGCGAGTTCCTCGGCGATCTCCAGCCTCTCGGTCGAGGTTGACTGGGCCAAGCTGCCGCTGCCGTGCACCAGTGGGACCTCGGTCTGCCCCTTGCGGGGACCGATCAACGTCGCACCCGCAGGGAAGCTGACTGCCGATGGGGGCAAGACGCGGGTGACTGTCAGTCTCACCCTCGCCGGTGGTGAGGTCGACTTCGATGCCAGTGGCAGCCGCGACGGCGATGGCAAGGTGGTCGCGTACCACTTCTACTTCGACGTCGAGGACGCCTCGGGCCCAGAGGTCAACGGAACCTCATCGAAGGTGACCCACCGCTACTCACAGGTCGGGGACTATTACGCCAACGTCCAAGTCTACGACGACTTCGGCGCGATGGGCTTCTCCGAGGACCTCAAGGTCGAAGTGGTGCTCTAGCGGCGCACCTCGGCGAGCCCTAGGTAGAGGGCTCTTGCCTGAGGGTTATATAGCTCGGAAGCCACCTACCGTTGGGAGGTGGGAGAGCGCAGCGCCAGCTGGCTTTCGCCCTGGGTCTACTGCTGATAGTCCCTTCGGTGGTCTGGTCCGCCACCGCTGACGAGCCTCCGACAACGATCGTCGCGCCCACGCCATTGCGAGCTCCGCTCGTCGACGAGGGAGACCCGGCGCACCTGCTGCGCTTCAACGACTATTCCTTCGACCCCGCTGCAGGCGCCCCCTGGCAACCTGACCCGTGGGGTGGCACCACGGAGCTCTACCTCGTGCAGTTTCAGGGGCCGGTGCACCACGACGACCTCGTCCCTTTGGAGAGTCTTGGCGCGAAGATTGGCTGGTACCAGCCGCAAGACGCATTCTTGGTGCGCATCGACGACCGCGAGGTCGCAGCGATGGAGGCGCTTCCGCACGTCCGCGCGGTGATCCCCTATGACGCGGGGCTGCGGCTCGAGCCCCATCTGTCGCTCGATGAGCCTGTCCTCGACCTGCTGGTCGTCCCCTTCGATGACGCCTATGCGCTGGCGAGGGAGGTCCGTGCGCTCGAGGGCACGGTGCTGCGCTTCGACCCAGCGGACCTGCGCATCAGTCTGTCCCGCGACCGTCTGGTTGCGCTTGCTCACTCTCCCGAGGCTGCCTACATCCTGCCCTGGGTCGACCCTCAGGTGGTCAACGACCAGGTCGCCCGGCAGCTGCGGGTGCGCCAGGACCTCGACGGGCCCTTGCGCGACGATGGAACGGCGTTGTGGTCCTACGATCCGACCCTGCCCGGGTTCGACGGCATCGCCGGTCAAGGGATGACCGTCGCCGTCGGCGACACCGGTGTGTGGGGTGGGCACGCGCTGATCCCCGCTGCCAAGCAGAAGTGGTACGGTGCCTACGGGGCGGCCGGCGGTGACTGGGATGACTGCGATGGGCACGGCACCCACGTCGCCGGTACCTCAGCAGGAGAAGGACCCGTCTATGCAGGGATGGCGCCCAAGGCGCAGCTCATCGGCCAGGTGATGCTCGTGTGCGGCTGGGGCGTCGGCGGCCAGGAACAGCTGCGAGATGCTCGCGCGCACGGGGCAAACGCCTCGACCAATTCCTGGGGTTGGCCTGCCTTCTTCGGGGAGTACACGGTCCTGAGCCGCGAGTACGACCTTGCCGTGCGCGATGTCGACGACGCGCTGCCAGGGCGGCAGGAGCAGCTGACCTTCTTTGCTGCGGGCAACTCCGGCGCCGGAGCGACCACCATCATCCACCCTGCCACCGCCAAGGACGTCGTCTCGATCGGTGCGCTCAGTTCCAACTCACTGGGGGTCGCGGGTTTCAGCAGCCGCGGCCCGACCTCGGACGGCCGGATCAAACCTGATGTGATGTCCACAGGCATGTCGGTGACCTCGGCATCGATCTCCTGCGCCACCTGCTACACCAGCTGGGCGGGGACCTCGATGGCCACTCCTGGCGCGGCGGGGGCGACGACGGTGATGCTGCAATACTACAGTGCGCGTGATGGCGTCACTCCCTCACCGGCGCTGACCAAGGCGCTCCTGGTCAATGGCGCGTCCCCCATCAGCGGTCAACCCTACCCGTCGTTCGACACCGGCTGGGGCCGTATCGACATCGTCGCCTCGACGCAGCAGAGCCCTACCCACCGGATCTGGTACGTCGACCAGGACTCCCTGCTGGCCCTCGACGCTGGACAGGTCGCTGCCTGGGAGGTGCCGGTGCGCAGCGGCGCCGAGCTGCGGGTCGACCTCGTCTGGGGCGATGAGGCAGGCGCAGGCAACAACCCCATACCCTCGTTGGTCAACGACCTCGACCTGCGGCTGATCGCCCCCGACGGGACGTCCTACCGGGGCAACCAGTTCGCCGCCGGTGAATCACTGCCCAACCCCGCCACTTCCGACAGCGTCAACAACGTCGAAGGGTCGCGCCTGCTCGCTCCACAGGTGGGGACGTGGCGCGTCGAGGTGCGCGGGCAAGACGTCCCGGTCGGGCCGCAGGACTTCTCCCTCGTCGTCAGCGGTGACGTCGGCACGATCGTACCGGTGCAGCTGCCCCACGTGGAGCTGCAGCTCGAGGGCTTCGCTGCCGATGATGGGCTGCTCGTCGAGGGGGACACGGTCACCTTCCGTGCACAGGTGCGCAACCTCGGGAGCGTGCCAGCGACTGACGTATCGGTGCGGTTGGGCGGACCCCTCGACGATGCGCTGGTCGCTAGCACGACCATCCCGCTGCTGGGCGCCGCGGGGACGCCTGGCGAGACCCACCCCCTGCTGCTGCAATGGGACGCGACGCGCGGGCTGGACCAGTCCTTCTCCTTGGTGGTCGATCCCCAGGACCTCTACCTCGAATACCTCGAGGACAACAATGGAGCTGCGACGAGCGTCGATGTCCACCACTACGGCGCGGGGTTACGCCTCGCCGGGAGCGACCACCTCGACCTGCTG
>JAHFTX010000025.1 GCA_023265395.1 Thermoplasmata archaeon | reverse complement strand
TAGAAGAGGTCACCTTGAGTTTCCACCTGACCGCCAGCATCGAAGAGGTCACCAACGCCTCGCTGCGGTGGTTCCGCATCACCGTTGACGGGTTGCCGGGCAATCCGCACATCACCGACAGCCAAGCCCAGAGCAACCGCACGGTCAGTGGGCAGCGTCTGGCCTACCAGGCAAAGTTCGACCAACGGATCGAGGGATGGGACCTCGATGCTACCAACGCCCACCCACGGCTGCTGATGGAGTGGCACGCGATCGCTGGGACCTACATCGACCGGAAGGTCTTGGCATGGTTGCACGCGCAGTTCGTCGCCGACAACGGAGCGGAACCCGAGGCCGCGATCGACACCCCCGATGGCCGCGAGGTGCTCAAGGAGGGCAACGCCGCTGCACCTGGGAGTCGACTCGAGCGCACCCAATTGGTCGAGCACCGACGGATCCAGCTGCAGGACGAATGGCAGAAAGTCGGTGCGCTGACCTGGGTGAGCAACGTCACCGTCGATGGGCAGGAGGGCCAGATGTACACCCAGGTGCAGGGGCACCACAAATTCTCCGTCCCGTGGAAGAACGGACAGCTGACCGGCTTCAAGCTCCTCGGAGGGTTCAGCTACCCTTCCGGGGCGAGCATCTTCCACGACCCTGCGCTCTCGGGGGCGATGATCACCACAAGTCTCGGCGGAGGGCCCTCCGGGACCCCGGGGAGATACCTCCCGCTGGCCGTAGGCGTCGTCGCAATCGGCGCGGTCGCCGTCGGTGGGGTCGCGCTGGCCATCAAGAAGGGGCGCTCCAACCGGCGGTACTTCGAAGAATCGCTGGACATGGGCAAGCCCGACCGTGAGCAGGGCTGGGACCAATACCACGAGCCCCCTACCCCCCCCGATGGCCCGGCGACGAGACCAAAGCCCTAGGCCTGGTAGCGGCACCCTCAACCCCCCGGCACCAGCTCAGGCTGCACCGGGGGGAATCCCAAGGTGCGTGCCTTTATCCCCCGGCAGCGCCGCTGCTGTTCCGATGTCCACACTGCAGTGTGGCCTGCCGGCGCTGCTGCTGGTCGCAGCGGTACTCTCGGTCGGCTGCATCGGTGATTTTCCCTCACCCGATGCGCCGTTGCGCGCAATCCCCAAGTTAGTGATCGTCGACGACCCGGACCAGGGATTGACCAAGTTCTTCGTCTCAGGCGTCGACGACACCCTCTACCTCAACATCAGTCTGCGGATCTGGACCCTACCGTGGCAGCAGGGAGCCCAGCCCTCCGTGGCTGTGAGCCAGAACCGGACCTACTTCCTCGAAGCACAGACGAATCTTACCGGCTTCGTCCTCAACGTCTCTGCCCAGGAACAAGACCTCGCCTATACTTGGCAAGGGACCATCCTCATCGACCCGACCCCGCAGGCCAGGACCTACATGACGGTCACCACCATCGATTCACGCGGCACGTCCGAACGGCGCGAGTTCACCCGTGGAGACCTCCCGGCGCGCCTGCTGCTCGATCGGGAGGTGGAGGATGCGCGTTAGGCTGGGCGTCACGCTGGTATCGGGGATCCTCGCACTGATTCTCATCGCAGCGTCGTTGGTCCTGTTCATCTTCTTTGGCCGACGTTGGGTCACCGACGTATTCTTCCTCTTGGTCTCGTGGCTGGTCAGTGCCGTCATCGTCATGCTCGTGGTCATCATCGGATCATTCCTGCTGGGGATGCTTGTGGCGTATCGGGCCTTCACCAAGAGCGAGTTCAGTCCCTTCGAGGAAGAGATGCTCCGCATGCGCGGGCAGCTCCAGGAGGTGCTCGCGGAGGTCCGTGAGTTGCGCGCAGCGGTCGCACCGGAGATTACCAAGGACCAAGCAGGGACGTCGGCCGAGTCGGCCAGCAGTTTGGAGCAGCGACGTCCCTAGGGGTCGGCTGGCAGCGGCCGTTCCTCCCGAGGATACGGGGGTGTGGGGGCAGTGCCCTCGGTGTCGAGACGCTCTGGGCAACCATCCCTCCGGGAGCAGTTGCGACATTTCCCTGGCCGATTGTGGTTGCGGTGGACCTCCCTGCTGGCCGTCGCGGCGGACATGCGCTCGAGCAGATGGAGCAGATCGGCCCGATTGCGCTCGTCGTAAGGGATGGGAAAATCGGTGGCCGACCCCTGCCCGTAGCGGATGATTCCAAAGGGTGGTGTCCCCCACTGCTCCTCCACAAGCCGGCAATAGGCGGTCAACTGCATGATGTGCGACCAGTGGGGTCCGGCCGGTACGCGCCCGGTCTTGAACTCGACAGGAATTCGCTTGCTGCCCCGCACGAGCACCAGGTCAGGGCGGCCGACCAACCCGAACCACTCACTGCGGAGCTTGGGAGGGTTGACGAGCTCCTCTTGGCCGTCGACGTAGGTGATGGCATCCTCGCCCAGATTGGCGTCGGTCCGAGCCAAGAGGTTGGCGCGGGCACGCCGGATCATCAGGTAGAAGAACACCGAGGCACCGACCACCCAGACCACGGCGACCACTTGGAGGACGAATGCCAGGACTGGGCTGGCGATGGTCGTCAAGAACACAGCTGTCAGGATGATGACCACGGCGACGATGCTGAAGGCCATCACGACCCGCTCCATCGTGAGGCGTTCTTGGGCCGAACTGATGGTCTCCGCCAAGAACAGAAAGACCGTCGCAGCCAGGAGCCAGATCCCAGAGATCGCGGCCAGGAGGAACTGGAACCGATCGTCGAGGTGCAGAGGAAGGAAGCTCAACCCAAAGACCGCCAAGATGGTTCCAATGACGGCGAAGAGCAGGACGCTCAGCTCCAGCTGCCGTATCTCTTCCTCGCCGGAGAGCACCTTCCCGATCCGCCCGGCATGTTCCTGGTGGGAACGTACCCCCTGCTCGACCTCGTCGCCTTGGGCGACGTGACCTTGGCGCTCGAGCCACCAACTCAGTGGGCAGTAGGCAAATCGCTCGACCTCCGCGGCGCCGAAATAGGGACGAGTATCCTGGCGCACGCCAGAGGGCTGGTCCATCGCGCCATCGAGATGTGTGTCACCGCCTGGAAGATGTTTCACGGAGCGCCCCTAGGACGATTGCCTTCCCTGCATCAGAGATAAAGCCTCCTTCGGGACGCGCCCGCGGCGGCACCAGCAGAACCATATCGCGCCATCTCCCATCGGTTCGCATGGGCCGGTCGGAACCGATTCGACCGCGCGAAGATGTGGGGCCGGACATGCTCTTGCGCGCACCAGTCGCACGCACCCAACAATCGTCCCCCGGGCCGACGGTGCGAGTGGACCTCCAACGACAGCACCGTGTGGGTGTGCCGGAGCTCGTACTTGGGGAGGGGAAGGCGGATGATGACCTACGCGAGGCGGTGACGCAGTTGCTGGCTGCTGGGCAGCAGGCCATCGTCACCCGGCTGCCACCAGAACGCTGGACCCTCCTTGACGGGCTGGGCGAGCGCCAGCATGGCAACGTTCGTGGGAGGGTCCTCGTCGTCATCCCTGCAGGTGCCCACCCCCCGATGAACGATGGCCACGTCGGACTCTTGGCGGCAGGGTCCGCTGATGTCGCCGTCGCCGAGGAGGCGCGGGCGATCCTTGAGGCGGTAGGGGTGAATGTCCACGCGGCCTACGACGTCGGGATTGCCGGTCCACATCGATTGCAGCAGGCGCTCGATTGCTTCTCGGCTGATCCCATCGACCTCTTCATCGTCGTCGCCGGGCGGGAGGGCACCCTCCCGACCCTGGTGGCAGGCCTGGTGCACGGCCCGATCATCGGCGTCCCCGTCTCAAGTGGATACGGGGCTGGTGGCAGCGGCACGGGAGCGCTCACGACCATGTTGCAGAGCTGCACGCCCGTGGCGGTAGTCAACATCGATGGCGGTGCTGTCGCAGCATTGTTGGCATGCCAGATCCTCGGACGGATTGAGACCGGCCGTCAGCGACGCTCCGGGCGGTAGGACAGAGCGATGGCGCGCAAGGGCAAGGCACCTCCTGAAGATGTGGTCCCCGAGGACGCGGCACGGCATCAGCGGAGCAAGGACCTCGCGAGTGCAGAGGAGCGGCTGCGTGCACTCTATGAGCGCCGCGACGAATGCAACCAGTTGGCAGCGGCTGCACGGTCGATACGAGACACCCTCAACACCAATCGCTCGCAGCTGGCCGCGCAGGTACGCCAGCTCAAGGCGCAGAAGGATGGTCTGGTCCTCCAGCAGCGCGAACATGCCCAGCTGCGAGACCGCTACCAGGCGCAGGCACGGGCACAGATTGGTTCCCGCGCCGCTGAGCGCACCCGCCTTAGCCCCTCGCTCGTCGGCCAGATCGAATCACGTCGGGTGGAGCTGCGACAGCTCGAACGACAGCAGGAGACCACCAGCCTTTCGCTGGAGGTGGAACGCAGCCTGCTCAAGCGCATCGCTGGAGCCCGTGCAGACGTCGCACGGCTTGAGCAAGACCTGACCGCCCAGACTGGGATTCAGTCACAAGTCCAGCAATTGGATGTCTCAATCGATGACTTGTTCCGCCAGGCCGACGCAGAGCACGCGCTCGTCCAGCAATCGAGCAAGCAGATCGGTGCGCTCATTGACCAGATGTCTGGCCTCGTCGACGACATCAAGGCGCTGGCCTCCGAAAGCGACCGCAAACATGCCGAGGCGCTCGAACATCGGGCCAAGGCCGACCAGTTCCACCAGAAAGCGTCAGAGCTCCGTTCCAAGGTCTTGGGGGTCCGCGAGGAAGCACGCCAGGAGCGCATGGAGCAGCAACAGACCCTGGCTCAGGTACGAACCGATGTCGTCACCGCGCTCGAAGACCCGGAGAAGATCGAGGCGGCTCATGAAGCGGCGCTCGAAGCCCTGCTGAGCGGCAAGCGCCTCGAGATCTAGCCCTCGTGGGCTGCTGGCGCTCCCAAAGGTTGAAACTAACCGCCCAGCTATCCCGGAGCGTGGTCGATGCGGTCTTGGACCTTGGGGGTTCGATCCTCGTCCCTGACGGAATAGACGTCCAAGTCCTTCGGGGCAGCGCCGCGCTCCTCAGCCGCCTGGCCGCACATCATCGGATAATCGTCGTCGTCGGCGGGGGCAGTCCTGCACGGCGCTATATCGCAGCTGCCCGAGCGTTGGGGGTCTCAGAGACCCATCTGGACGAACTGGGAATCGCCACCACCAGGCTCAATGCGCGCCTCCTCATCTGCGCATTGGGACCGTTGGCCTATCCCACTCCACCGCTCGATTCCGAGACGGCCTTGGCAGCCAGCAGCATGGCGCCACTGGTGGTCATGGGGGGGACTCACCCTGGCCATACGACTGATGCGGTGGCAGCGATGGTCGCCGAGCGTGCGGGCTCCGTGCGTCTGGTCATCGCCACAAACGTTGCAGGAGTCTATGATTCTGATCCCAAGACCAACCCTGCGGCGCGACTGTTCCCGCGACTATCGGCGCGCCAGCTGCTCGACATCGCCAAGGATACCCCCCATGCCGCAGGCGGCAAGGGCGTCGTGGACCCCTTGGCAGCGCACATCATCGCTCGCGCGGCGATTCCGACGGCAGTCGTCGACGGGCGGCGCCTTGACAACCTCGAGGCTGCCCTGCTGGGCAAGCCCTTCGAGGGTACCACCATCCTCCCCGACCCCACCGAGGCATAGGCCGGACCGACCATGGCCGAGCGACTGGCACAGCACAAGCACTGTCCAACCTGCGGCCTAGCCATGGGTCCCAAGCGCGAAGCCTGCGGCGACGCTTGCGCGGCCACGCTCGCGGAGAAGCTCCGAAAGCGCCGACTCTTGATGTTCGTCTGGATTTCCGCCAGCGTGATCATGATCGCCGCGGCGATTGTTGCAATGAAGTAGATCGAGGCACCATGGCCGCGCGAGTGGTGGTCGGGGGGACCTTCGACATCCTCCACCGGGGGCATCGCACCTTGCTCGCGGAGGCGGTACGACAAGCCGGAACGGACGGCCACCTCTATGTGGGGTTGACCACTGACGAGTTGGCTCGGAAGGGGCGTACGCGGCCGATCGGATCCTTCGCAGAGCGTGAGGAAACGTTGCGCGCGCACATCAGTCGCGCGGGAATCCCATTCACGATCGTGGCCTTGGAGCATCCCCTCGGGGAGGGGTCTCCGCGCGGTGGCGCAGCTGCTGGGGACTATGATGTCCTCGTCGTCTCCGAGGAGACTGCCATGGTTTCAGCGACCATCAATGAATTGCGGTCGCAGCGGGGTCTTCGGCCGCTGCGAGTGGTGGTTGTGGAGATGGTTCGCAGCCACGATGGGGCTCCGCTATCGTCGACGGCGATTGCGGAGGGTTCTGTCGATCACGAGGGTCGGGCGTACCCTAGGCGGCGGGGATGACGAGACAAACAATCGCCGTGGTTGGGAGCACCAATCCCACAAAACTCGAGGCGGTGCAGAGGGTGCTCGATCGCCTCGAGGGGCATTTGGGCCAATTCCTCGTCGAAGGGGTCACCGTCGACAGCGGGGTGCCCCCTCAGCCGCATGGACGTCAGACGCTTCAAGGGGCCCTGACCCGCGCCAGGGGAGCGCTCGCGATTCGGCCTGAGGCCACTCTCAGCTTCGGCATCGAGGCTGGACTGATCGAACTGCCCTCAGCACCCGCCGGCTTGGCGACCGGCCAGCTCTTGGATGTCCAATTCTGCGTAGCGCTCGGTCGCGATGGAGTCTGGACGGTCGGCCACGGCGGAGGGTTTGCCTATCCTGCGGTGATTCTCGACGAGGTCAATCGAGGTCGATCCGTAGGGGAGGCAGGCCGAATCCTATTCGGACGACAGGACATCGGGTCGCAGGAGGGGATGATCGGCTTGCTCAGCCACGGGCATCTGAGTCGGGTCGAGCTGACCGAGCAGGCGGTGCTGCTGGCGCTGCTCCCTCGCCTGACCCCGGTGTTGTATGGAGTTCCTGCACTCGAATCCTAGCGCTCCTTGACAGCGCGCTCCTCCGTGTCCGCCAGCACATTGAGGAAGCGCTCAAGGTGAGACGCGAGCAGCTCGTTGTCCGTGTATCCACAGGCCTCGAGCTCCGTGCCTGCGATGAGCGCACTGTGCCGGTCACTGATGATGTCGGTGGTCAAAAGCCCACGGCGACGATGGACGATGGCTCCGACCGGGACCCGCTGGTTGGGTGCGGTTATGATAGTCAAGCGGATCGAACGGTTGAGGGCATTCTCCATTTTCTTGCCAAGCGGGTCACGCAACAGCTCATGCAGGACCGGTGTCGCGATCATGAGGGTCTCTGTGGATTTATCGATCAACTCGCCGATCTTCTCGAGCACACGGGACTTCTCATGTATCGTGTAGATGAGTTGAGGCTGCCCGCGCTCACGGACGATCTCGTGCATCAGCTCAAGCTGCTCGAACATCTGGAACACCTCTCGCTCCAAGCGCGTGTGGATCCGTTTGGGGGGTTCTGGCCGGTAGATGACGGGCCGACCACTTGTAGCAATCGCGAAACCCTTGTCCTTCAGCGATTGGAGCACCTTGTAGGAGGAGGTGCGCGGGATCTGCGCAGTCTGTGCGATGGTGTTGGCATCGCCGTATCCATGGGCCACGAGGGCGACGTACGCGCGGCTCTCGTAGGGCGTCAGCCCCACCAACTCGAGCTTGCGGGCAATCTCATCGAACTCCTTCTCGATGGAGATTCCCGGCAGGATCTGCTTCAACGAGCCTGTCCTCCCGGCGGCGCCCACCCTTGGGGCGCCCAAGCGGCTTCACCCATTTGAGCCCCGCGGTCGGCCTCCATCGACCCTACGCCTTTTTGCTTCGGGTAGCTGGCTTCTTCTTCTGTGCCGCCTTCTTCTTGACGGTCCGAACGTTGGCAGCCGGTTTGGAAGGCTTGGCACGCTGTGGTTTCGTGATCTTGGCCGAAGGGCCTCTCTTCGCTACAGGTGTGGCCTTGGTGGTGGGCCGCACACGCTTGAGGGGTTTCGTTTGCTCGAGCGTTGACGGCGTGGCTGGGAGTCGGCTGGCAGGGGAGAGTCCAGGCTCGGTCGGGAGCGGGTCAGGATCATGACGGGCCGAATGAGCGGGCACTGGAGGCTGCCGTCGTGCTTCGGGCGGCGGTGGAACAGGCAACCGGGAGTGGGAGGCGGAGAAAGGTCGCGCCCCACGAGAAGCGCCCTCCTGGGCCGGACGAGGCGTATCGCGGCCCCTGCTCTGACGTGGGCCCTGCATCGAAGGGCGCAGGGGGCGACCGAAATCATCGACTGGTGCAACCGGGACCGCCGGCGGTGTCGACCGCTCGAACGGTGGGTGCCGCTGGTCTTGGTCGTCATCGAGGGGACGGAGAGGCCGTTCAGGGAGACGTCGGGACGATTCGTGAACGCCAAACTCTGCCGAGGAGGTCGAGTGGTCTTCCTCGGCCGAATCATCTGGAGCCATACCGGCGACGTCCTCGGGCTCGGGAGGAAGGTGCGCCTCAAGCGCAGCGCGTTCCGCTGGTGTCAGCGTTGGGAGTTTTTCCAGGGTGAAGCGATCGTCGCGGGGAAGGGCGATCTCCGTGCGGTCGACTAGGACGCTCCCATCGGCGAGTATCTTCCGCGCCCGGCGGCTCTGGTCTCGACGGAGTCCTTCGATGTGCAAGCGGAACTCGTCCCCATTGAACTCGTTGCGGACCTCGATATCTAGGCTGCAATCCTCAAGGAATGCTAGAACATGCTTTGCTCGGCTAACAGCACCGACCGTCTGGTGGGAGCCCTGGATGCCCATGGAGAGATCATACAGCCCCGGGACATCTATCGGTTCAGGGAAGTGAATCGGCCCCGTCAGGAAAGGCGAGGCCGCGTACTGTTTGAGGCGCAGTTTGGTGACCGTGGTAATCAGCCGCTTGTCGCGGAAGCGCCAATGGATCTCACCGATGGTCGCACGAGTGCGCGGGACGTAGGTGGCGATCGGTGCGTCCTGGCGCTCAAGCTGCTCGAGCTGCGTGGCGTAGTCGCGGCCTTGGTCGTGACGGAAACCGCCCCGATCGCCACGGTTCCATCCTCCCTGCTGGGGAGGCCGGCCCCGGGTGCGACCAGAGCGGCGTCGACGACGACCCTGTCGTCCATTCAAGGGTTTCCCAACCGTCGGGAGAGGCGTGGTGCCCCTCATTGACGCGTGGTCGCTGCGCCATCAGGCGGAGCAAGCGGCAACGGTGTGTGCTAGGTAATAAAACGTGGGGCACGCGGGCCTGCAGACGGCCCCTCTAAGGGGCGATCGTCTCGAGTTCTCGCTCGATCATCTTGAGGTCACGCTCATTGAGCGTCGAGGGAGAGAGGGGAATGAGTAGGATGCCATCGTGGATGGCCACCTGATCCTTGATCAGCTGAAGGAACTTGAGCGCGCTGGTGTAGTTGTTCTGGGTGATGATGTACTCAAGGCCAGAGAGCATCACGACAGGCTTTTCGCCCCGTTTGAGGAAGTCCTCGATCTTGTGGTAGAGCTTGCCCAGCTGGACCGGCTCGATGGAGAACGGGCTGTCAGAGTTGCTCAGCCATAAGATCGGGGTCTTGACGAGGTTGTATCGCTGGCGAACTCGGTCGGGATAGTCGCGAGTGATGCACAGGCCCTGGTGGCCCCCAGTGACCAGCTGAAGGAACACCGAGTAGCACCCATCGGGCGCGTCATCCTTCAGCAGATAGGATGAACCCCCCGCCAAGTGGAATGCGGGCGAGCTCACCGTCGGGGGGACTGCAGGTGAAGGTTCTTCGGCCGCCGGGGCGCTCGGATCATCTTGCTGTAGGATCAATCGGCCGCAGAACTCGTCGCCTGGTGGACAGTCCTCCTCGATGCAGACGACTTTCTGGGCCGCCAGACTGCTGGACATGCCGCTGAGGTATCCACGGGTGAAGTGGCAGCCCTGGTTGCCTTGCGCGTTCGTGCGTGCTTCGATGCTCTCCTTGAGCACGACGAGCATCCCCTGCTCGCTGATCTCCTTGAGCTGCATCCGGCCCAGACCGACGCTCGACCACATCCCGGGTAGCATCTCCGCAATCGCGATCATATCCGGACAGGTGAATCCCAGCCGCTGGACCATGCCCTCCCCGCAACGGACCCCGTAGCGGAACAGGATTCCTTCCTTGGCCTGCTCCCCGATGGAGATTGCCAGCTCGTCAGAGAGGCTACGCAGTGCGTTGCCTGGCATCAGGAAGAACGCCAACTGGTCGTTCTTCTTGGAGTCGACCGGGTCCGAGCGGTCCTTCGACGTCATGGTCCCTTCCCCTACCGCACCTTGGCGGCCAGCAATTCCGCGATGTGGGTGAATGCGTCGTTGACATTCGTC
Source organism: Thermoplasmata archaeon (assembly GCA_023265395.1). Lineage (GTDB taxonomy): Archaea > Thermoplasmatota > DTKX01 > JAHFTX01 > JAHFTX01 > JAHFTX01. The sequence continues at coordinate 33,240 of JAHFTX010000025.1, read as the reverse complement.
CCCACGAGCGCAGAGGTGTAGTAGACCTTAGCGCCATACTGCTCGGCCACCGCGGCGATGGAGCCGCCATCGAACGTGGCCGGGTCAATCAGGTCCCACTTGTTGACGAGGAACACCAGCGGCACGTCACCGACGACCTTGTGGAACGACTGCGCCCACGTCGCCAGGGAACGACCAGTCTCGCCGCGTGTGCCGTCGCAGACGATGAAGGCCGCTTCGGCGCCCTGGTAGTAGACGGGGTGTAACCGGGCGTACTCCCGCTGACCAAGGATGTCCCAGATGAGCAGTGTGATCTTGATCGTCGGCGCCTCGGGGCGCAAAGGCGGTACTGTCACAGTCTTTTTGGTGACCTTGGTGCCAATGGTGGTGATGTACTTGTCATCGAACATGTCGAAGACGTATCGCCGGATCAAGCTCGTCTTGCCCACAGCTGGGTCACCCAGCAGGCAGATCTTCTTGATGAGGTCCTTGACGGCAGTCATCGGCAAGGCACCGCGACGCTTGGCCGTCGAACCGGGGGGACGCTATTTAAGGCTGGTGACCCCCGCCCTCATCCTTGGACGAAGTGCTCGCGAACGCGCCGTCCGACAGGCCGGACTCGGTCTTGGAGCCCTCGGAGGTAGGGCAACAGTTCCTCGATTTCCCGCACACGTGCGGTGCGGAACAAGTCGCGGCGCCACCGATGATCGGCAGCCGCGCCGCTGGCGCGCAGAAGCACCTCGAGCTGCCGCGCCAGCCCGCCCCCCTTGCGGTCACGGTCGGTGAGGATCACCCATGTCGTGCCGTCAACGCCAAGGGATTCTGCAAGATCGACCAGCGGCACCCCGCGGTTGATGACCTCGATGCGATTGGTGATTCCGATGGCGCGCAACGCCTCGCGGTCGTTGGTGCCCTCGACGAGCAGCGGCGCTGCAGACTCGCACAGCGCCGCAACCCACGCTTCGAGGTCTTCCAGCCGCTGCCGGTCACCCGGGGGCATGATCAGTAATCCTGAGAGTCGTCGCCCCGCAGGTCGGCAAGACCTTGGTCCCAGCCCCAGCGACCGGCATGGGGCCCTTCGACCTCTTCGACATCCTCGGTGCCTTGCAGCACACGGATGAGCTTCTCCTCGACGACGTCGGGAGCGATGCCATTGATACGGATGCTCTTGTCCGAGGCTGACGCCCCCCCGATGATCTCCAGCAGTTGCGGTTTGACCGCCAGGCTGGTCGACAGGACCCGAAGGACCTCTTGGTTGGCCTGCCCCTTGCGGGCGGTCGCCTTGACGCGCAGGGTGATTCGGGCGCGCCACTCCCCTGGCGGCTCAAGCCGCGCAACGCGACTGTTTGCCTGAACGTGGATGTCCACAATGGTCGAATCGCCCGCGGCCCGGAGGCAGCCACGGACCAGCCGTGGAAGTTCAGCGTCACCCATGGACCAGGACCTCAATGCCGCAGTGCGCCATAGAGACTTCGTTCCGGGAGGATGCTGTCCCCCCGGGGCTACTACCGCAGTGCATCGACCCACGTGGGGCCTTCCCTGGTGATGATCCGGGGGGATGTCCCCCTGCAGTAACAGACCGGCTCATCGACGGGCTCACCGTACTGACCCAGCAGGGAGGTTCTTGGACAACGGGGTTGTCCTCCGCTCATCCCCGGACGTCTCGTCCATGGTCGCGCAGGGACCCATCCATCGTCCACTGTCGCCCCGGTGTCGTCATCCGGGGCAATAGGCCGTGGGCGTGAAGGTTCAAAAGCATTGCGCTCGGCTGCACATCCAAACCCAGCGCCCCAACCACAAGCCTTTGGTGGGGCGGTCTAGTCAGGAACATGACCCGCCGAGCCCTCGAGCGACGCGCCCTCGGGGGGGGCGAGGACCCTGCCCTCTGGCGCTGGCGGGAGGTTGTCCCCTTCGGCAAGGTCGGATTCAACTACTTGCTGATGTCCTTCGCGCGCGTCTCCCCCTCCCTGGGCTTCAAGAACCATCTCTACCGCGCCATGGGGGCAAAGGTCGGTCGTCGCGTGGCGGTGGGCTTGGAGGTCAACTTCGACATCTTCTGGCCCGAGCTGATCACGATCGAGGACCAGGCGACGATCGGGTTTGGCACGACGATCCTCTGCCATGAGTTCCTCTATGATGAGTTCCGGACGGGACCCGTGGTGATTGGCGCCCGGGCCACCATTGGTGCCAATACCACCATCCTCCCGGGGGTGCGGATCGCTCCCGACACGATCGTTTCGGCCCACTCCCTGGTCAACAGCGATGTCGAGGGTTTCGTCGGTGGCGTCCCCGCCCGCCCCCTCAAGCGTCACCGACGGCGGCCGCCGAAGGATGGGACCTAAGTCATCGCCCAGAGTGTCCGCTGCAACTGCCAGAGGTCTGGCCGGATGTCATCGAGGGGGAAGTCCGCTTCGGTGGGGAGGTCCTTGGTCTCCCGCTGGACGAAGATTGTGCGCGCCCCCAGCTGGTGCGCGGGTCGGAGCTTGCCGAGGCTGTTATCGATGATGATGGTTTCCTGGGGCACCGCACCGAGCTGGTCGAAGGTCGCGATCCAGAAATCAGCGGTCTGCTTCCGGTGTCCCACTTGACCAGAGGCGAACACGCGATCGACCAAGTTGCGGACGCCCCCTCCTGCGAGGATCGCTTCCACCGAAGCCAATGGCGCCGAGGAGGCGACCACCAGGCGCCAGTCGCTATGGGCTCGTGCCTCGCGCATCGCCAGTTGGGCGTCCTCGAAGAAAGCCTTGGTGGAGAGACCGATGACCTGGTCGGTTTGCACCATCAGCTCTCGGGCGCCCTGCTCGACCAGCTGGTGGCCCTGCGACTCCGCGAGCCGCTGATAGAACGCACACTCTGCCAGGCCCTGCGCCCGCCCAAAGTCCGAATCCCAGCCCCAGGCGCTGTTCTTGAACTGCTGACGCCACCACCGATGGTGCAGGTCGTAGGCGGCCGTCCAGGCCTCTGGCGCCCCCCCGAAACGTGCAGCGAGCAACGGAGGGACTTTTAGGCGATATTCCTCGCCCATGATCCTGCGGGAGATCAACACCCCGTAGAGGTCGAAGACTAGTGTGATTCCCATCCCCGTTGTCAAGGCGCCAACGACCCTTAACCCCGACGTCTGATCCGTCAGGGCACCAGGATGAGCAAGCTCCCCACACACACCAGGCTCGCGAAGCGACCTTTATTACTCCGCCATGGTCTCGGACCCGACGGAGCGAGTAGGATGAGCCTGATCACGGTGAGCATCATCAAGGCAGACGTCGGGGGATTCCCTGGGCATGGGGGTATGCACCCCGACATCAAGAGCCGCGCACAGGAATACCTTCGCGACAACGGATCCGTCCTGTCGGATTTCCATGTCGCCCATGTGGGCGACGACCTCGACCTCATCCTGCTCCACGACAAGGGGGAGGACAACACGGGCGTGCACAAGCTCTGTTGGGACACCTTCCTCGCTTGCACTGAAGTCGCGAGGGAATTGCGGCTCTACGGTGCCGGCCAGGACCTGCTCTCCGACAGCTTCAGTGGCAACATCAAGGGCCTTGGACCTGGTGTCGCCGAACTCTGCTTTACGCCACGCAAGAGCGAGCCAATCACGGCCTTCCTGATGGACAAGACAGAACCCGGAGCGTTCAACCTGCCGTTCTTCAAGATGTTCGCGGACCCCTTCAACACTGCAGGATTGGTCATCGATCCTGCGATGCACGACGGTTTCTCCTTCGAGATCTGGGACGTCGAGGAGCACCGCAAGGTGGTGCTGCACTCCCCCGAGGAACTCTATGACATCATCGCGCTGCTCGGTGCCAAGAGCCGATACGTCCTCAAGCGGGTCTTCCCCAACGGGGGGCCACTGCCCAAGGACGAGGCGGTCGCCGCCATCAGCACCGACAAGCTGAGCCAGATCGCGGGGAAGTATGTCGGCAAGGACGATCCTGTCGGACTCGTGCGCGCGCAAGCGGGTCTACCGGCGATGGGCGAGGTCCTCGAAGCATTCGCCTTCCCGCAGATTGTCAGCGGCTGGATGCGCGGATCCCACAACGGGCCGCTGATGCCAGTTGGGTGGGAGGATGCCGTCTGCACCCGTTTCGACGGCCCACCCCGCGTGACTGCATACGCGTTCCAGGTTACGCCCGAGTCCCTGGGCCGGGCCGCGGACCCGTTTCGCGACATCGCTTTCGACAATGCTCGCCGCACGGCGAACGACATCACAGACTACCTGCGCCGGCATGGCCCCTTCGAGCCGCACCGCCTCCCACTGCAAGACATGGAGTACACTACGCTTCCACAGGTGCTCGAAGGCTTGAGCAGCCGTTTCGTGAGTTTACCGGAGGCCGCTGCTAAGGGCGGGGCGAAAGCCAGCCACAAGGCGACTCCTCGCGCTGAGAAAGGCCATTAGCCCAGGCGCGCCGAGGCGCCTGCGTCCCAGGGCAGCCCTCCCCCCCAGCGGAGGAATGGCGTGTGCAGTAGCGCACCGTTCTTATGGGCGATGGACAATCCTGGGGAAGAGGGTAGGATATGTGGGAGGTAGTCGAACCCCAATTCTCGCGGCTCCCCGCGCAGGGAAAGGTCGCGATGAACATGATCAACATCGGTCTTTCCGTCCGCGATGGGAAGGTGTTCTGTGGCCCGATGGAGATGTCCGTCAGCGCCATGGCACGCGCCCTCAAGGTCGATCGCCGAATCATCACCAATACCGTCAAGACCATAGAATCGGACCCCAAGCTCCAATCCATTTTCGAGGCACTCGAACCGACCTGTTCGTTACGACGCGTCGCCCCCGTGATGGGGTGGACGGTCGTCGAGATCCACCTAGCGGACAGCAACCAGCCGGGATTGCTCGGACGGATTGCCTCCGAACTTGGTCGAGTGGGCGTTAGCATCCGACAGGCCGTCGGCGAGGACCCACAGTATTCCGAAGGGCGACTCTACATCATCGCCGAGAGCGAGATCCCAGCTGAAGCGGTCATCAGCATCCGTAAGATCCCCGGGGTCATCAAGGTCATCCTGTGAGGGCAGATGCGCTGCTTCGTCGCAGTCCCACTTGGGGCTCCACTGCATGACCTACTCCAGCCGCTGGGTCGCACAATCGCGACGCTGCCCGGTTCACCTAAGGTGGTCCCGCCGGCTGATGCCCACCTGACATTGGCGTTCTTGGGGGAGATCGACGAACACCTCCAACGGAGAATGACGATCGCTTTGCGCGGCGCCCTCGAGGCAGCTGGTCCATTCGAAGCGACCACGGGGCAACTGGGCACCTTCCCGCTCGACGGCGCTCGTGCCCGCGTGATTTGGTTGGGGCTAGGACCGGCCGAGCAATGGCACGCCCTCCATCGACGAGTCCAATCGGCGCTCCTTGGATGCGGGGTCCCTGTGGAGGAGAAGTTCACGCCGCACGTGACCCTGGCGCGATTGCGCACTCCGCTGGCGCGCGAGACCGTCTTGCCGGCGTTACAGACTCCCGCGGTACGCTCCCTGGGCATCGTCTCCGAAGTGGTGTTGTTGCAGAGCATGCTCACGGGACGGGGACCGCATTATGTGGAGCTTGGACGATTCTCGCTACGCGGAGCGGGCCCCGACCCTACTCGACGGGATCAGTCGGCGTAGTAGTTGGCGTCGTAGGGTTCGGGCTTGAGGCCCTTGCGCTCACGGACCCCTCGCACGGTCTTGTCGAGCAGTTCCTTGGGGACCTCCTCGAAGCCGGAGTTCTCCGTCGACCACAGAGCGCGGCCCTGGGTGGCCCCGCGGATGGCACTGGCAAACCCGAACATCTCCGCCACTGGGGTGGTCCCAGAGATCGCGATCGAGTCGCCCTCGGGCTGCATGTCGTCGATGGTGCCACGGCGCTGCTGAATCTCGCGGGTCGCTTCACCCATGACGTTCTGGGGCACGGTGATGAACACCCGCTGCTTGGGTTCGAGCAGGATGCGCTCGCCTAGGCACATCGCCCCGTAGATGGAGCTCCGGACGGCGGGGATGACCTGGCCGGGTCCGCGGTGGATGCTGTCCTCGTGGAGCTTGGCATCCTTGAGCCGCACAAGGAGACCATCGACACGCTCGTTGGCCAGGGGGCCTTGGTCGATGGCTTCGCGGAAGGCATCGATGACCAGCTCCATGGTCTCGTGGAGGTTCTGGATCCCCTTGGTGTCATCGACGAACATGTTGCGCCCGTGGAACGCCTTGACATTGCGCGATTCCTTGCGGTCCCATCCGAGGGCGACGAGCTTCTCCCCCAGGCTCTTGGGGTCACGGATCTTCTTCTCTTCGACTTCGATCTGTCCGCTGCGGATGGCGTCGACGAGTTCCTTGGACATCGGTTCGACGAGGATGAAGAAACGGTTGTGCTTGTTGGGGCTCTTCCCTTCGAAGGGCCCCCCTGCATGGCGGACGTTTTCGCGGTAGACCACGATGGGCTCTGAGGCCTTGATCTCGACCTTGTGCTCATTGATGATACGGTACTGGGTGATGTCCAGGTGGAGTTCTCCCATACCGCTCATCAGGTGCTCGCCCGTCTCCTGATTGATCTCTACCACGATGGAGGGGTCGGCCTTGGCCACCGCGCGCATGACCTCGACGAGCTTGGGGAGGTCACGCGTATGCTTGGCCTCCACGGCGACGGTGACCACCGGTTCGCTGTGGTGGGTGATCTTCTCGAACGCCTCGATCTCCGGATCTGAGGTGATGGTCGAGCCGGAGATCGCGGTGCGCACCCCCGAGATGGCGACGATGCTGCCAGCGTTGACGAACTCCACTGGGAGGCGGTCCGCCCCAAGATTGATGGCGACTGTCTGCACCGAGGCAGACTTAGGCATGCCGCTGACGTAGACCTGGTCGCCACGGCGAACGCTGCCCGAGTAGATTCGGCCGACGGCGACCTCCCCCCCGTGGGGGTCGAGGATAATCTTGGTGACCATCACCGAGAGCGGGCCCTTGGCGTCGCATTCGAGCATCGCCTTGCCAGCGGCGCTGTCGGCCGGTCCGCGCCAGATTGCCGGGATGCGGTACTTCTGCGCAACTTTGGGGCTGGGGTGGTGCAAGACCACTGAATCGAGGATGACCTCCTGCGTCGGCGCCTTCCCCGCGAGGGTCTTCTGGTCCTCCTGGGCACAGTAGTTGTAGATATCCTTGAACGTGATTCCGGTCTTCTTCATCATCGGGACCGAGATAGCCCACTTGTGGAAGGCCGAGCCGAACAGGACCGTGCCATCGTCGACCTTGACCACCCACTCCTTCTTGAACTCCGGCGGGGCAGCGTTGCCAATCAATCGATTGACCTCAGCGATGAGCTTGATGAAGCGCTCTTGCATCTGCTCCGGGGTCACCTTGAGCTCATTGATGAGCCGGTCGACCTTATTGATGAAGAGGATTGGACGCACGCGTTCCTTGAGGGCTTGGCGTACCACCGTCTCAGTCTGGGGCATCGGCCCCTCGACGGCGCAGACGACGACGATCGCACCGTCGAGCGCCCGCATCGCACGGGTGACGTCGCCACCGAAGTCGACGTGGCCGGGAGTGTCGATGAGGTTGATCAGATAATCCTGCTTGTTGTAGGTGTGGACCATCGAGGCCGCGGCAGCGTTGATGGTGATGCCCCGCGCTTGCTCCTGTTCGTCAAAGTCCAGTGCCAGCTGGCGGCCGGCGAGCTCCTGGCTGATCAGGCCTGCGCCCGCCAACAGGCTGTCGCTGAGGGTCGTCTTGCCATGGTCGATATGGGCACATATCCCGATGTTCCGTATATGGTCGAGGTCCCCCATCATCGCTTGGACCTTCTTGGCCATCTCTTCCTTGCGTCCCATGCCCACCAACCTCTCTCTGTCTTGTCCGTCGTTCTAGGGGGGAGCGTTCGTGCAGTCCGCGAAGGGCAGCGGGGTCCGGTCTCCTCCGATGCCGCGCGGGTGTGTCCACTCAGCGGGCAGCCGCTGCAACTCGCTCGAGCTCATCCTTCTTCTTGACCGCGAAGGACGCTTCCTCCCCATTGGCGGCGGAGAGGAGCTCATCCGCAAGACACGCCGCCAGTCGCTTCTTGTTCTTGTGGGATTTGGAGTGCGCTCCTTTGCAGATGTTGCGGATGGCGATATCGAGGCGCCGGGAGCTGCTGCAGTCGACGGCTCGCGGGACGGAGATCCCACCGAAGCGCAATCGGGTGACCTCCTCGCGAGGGGCGGCATTGATGAGGGCGTTGATGTAGACTTGGACCGGATTGGTGTGGGTCTTCTGCTCGACCATCTGGAAGGCGTGCTTCACGATCATGTAGGTCTTGGCCTTCTTGCCAGTGGTCTGCTCCGTTCGCATCATGTTGTTGATGAGCCGTTCGACGATGTTGACCTTGGACTTGGAGAAGGGGTGGTTGGCATAGCGCCCGCCCACGTGGGGGATTAGGATGGGCTCGAGGTTGATGTAACCCGCGATACCCAAGTCGGTGACCTGGACGTCACGGACGTCCCACAGCCCAAAAAGCGGTGGATAGACGATGGCCTCCTCCCCAGCCTCGACGGAGCCGCGGCCGCGACTGCGACGGCTGCGCGCCGCCGCACTCTCCCCCACGACCTCTTCAGTGGCAACTTCAGTCACCTTCTCTCCATCCGTGCCTGGCTCGACCTCGATCGGTTCTCCAATCGGGGCTGCCGCGGCCTCGACGGGCTGCGACGCAGCCGGCGTGGTGGTGTCGCTCCCGGGTTGCTCCTGCTCGGGGGTCGGGGCTTCCTGTTCACCCTCTTGAGGGTCAGCATCGTCCTCCATGTCTCGACCTCCTAACGGACCGGCTTCTCCTTGCGTCCGCGCACCATCTCGTTGAGGGAGACCTTGTTGACTTGGATGACCTTGTAGCGCACTCCGGGGATGTCGCCGTAGGAGCGGCCCATGCGACCACCGATGCCTTCGACGAGTACCTCATCGTGCTCATCGATGAAGCTGATCGCATTGACGCCAACAGCGAAGGCGGTTATTTTCCGACCGTTCTTGATCAATTGCACTTTGACGCATTTGCGGATGGCGCTGTTGGGCTGCTTGGCTTCGATGCCCACCTTCTCCAGCACGATGCCTCGCGCCTGTGCTGACCCCTCGAGGGGGTCGGAACGAAGCTTGAGGTTGAGCACGCGGCGCTTGTAGTAGCGGTCGCTCCAGCGGAACTTGGCGTGGCTCTTCTTGAGTTGCCGCGCTGCGAAGAGGCCCTTTGCCATCGATGACCATCCGTTCCCCCCTGCCGGGAGAGGCCGCCTATTCTTGCCATGGTATTTAAAGATGGCAGAGCCCAGCGAAGGGCAGCGGATCCAGCGTGGCGAAACCACCACGGTCAAATCCGTCGACGCATCCGCTGTCGTTCGGTCCGCCAGAGTTCCCCAACGAACTGCGCGGCAGCTTGAATCGAAGGGCACTCGACCACTGGAAACGGGCAGAGGGCTCGTGCAAGGGCGCAAAGCTCCTCGACTTCGCGGGTCCCCACCTGATGGGAAGCCGCAGATGGCAGGAGCAACAATGTCGTCTGCGACGGCCCGAGCGCAAACCGTTGCAGAGCTTGGCTCAGCTTGCCCTCGCGATGGAGCACCAGGAGATCGAAGAGCGGTCGAATCAAGACCCGATGGGTGGGAGAGAGCTGCACTTCGCCCTCGGAGAGGGATGCGCCTTTGAGGGGGACCTGGAGACGGCGCAGCTCGTACCACAACGGAGAGCCGTAGAGATGTTCGTCGAGGACCAGTCCCGCAGGGATGTCACCTCCAGACGACGGGCCATCCGATTCGGGCCGCGGGGTCATGCTGCCAAAGTCTTGCAGCGACCGCTGTGCGGGGTCGAGTGGTGCAAGAGACGGCGGGCGCGACACCAGGATAGCTCCATGCAAGGGGGGCCTGGGGAAGGTTGCCATCTCAGCGGCTGCCCCCTGGCCGTTGGTTCCGACGGCGGGAGGGATGGAGGGGGCAACGCTACCAGCTAGCTCACCCCAGCGTGATTCCCCTAGCAATGCCTGACCTTCGGGGAGGGTAATCGGATCGCCCACCACCAGGTTCTCCCGCAACAGGCTGCGCAAGCGGCCAAGCTCCATGTGCATGCGGCGCTCCTTGGCCTTGGCGGCGTAGTGGAAGGCCTCGTCCCGGGTTTCAGCAGTCACCAGCATTACTACCCGCCCGGGCTGCTGACGACCGGTGCGTCCGCGCCGCTGGATGGAGCGGATCTCCGAGGGAACGGGCTCGTAGAACACCACAAGGTCCGTCTGCGGGATGTCCAGGCCTTCCTCGGCGACCGAGGTGGCCACCAGGACATTGCACCTTCCGGCGCGGAAGTCATCGAGCAGCGCGCCCTGCTCCGTCTGCGTGAGGCCCTTGTCAGCTCCCCGGCTGGCCTGGCCGACGAATCGAACGGGCTTTACCATAGGGGTGTGCACCAAGGCGCTGGTGACGAGCTCGGCAGTGTCGCGAAATTGCGTGAAGACGATGATGCGGCTGTGGGGATCCAGACGGAGCTGCTCCTCGACCAGAGCGACAACCTTGAGGAGCTTGGGGTGATCAGGAGCGCCCTCGGGGCCGCAGCGCTCGAGGGCGGCGCGCGCCTGCTGCATCAGCGGGTCGGCAAGCAGTCGTGCCGCATACTTGGGACCGCCGGGCCGACCCCGCTCTGCCAATCGGCCCAGGGCGGCCTCGAGGGCGTGACGTCCCTGGGTCTGCGCGCGATCGACCAGGGCAGCGACTGACTTGGCTTGGGCGACCACAGAGGCGGTGTGGTAGTAACTGGCTGCACCAGCTCCCCCCGCACGCAGTTTGGCCTGGACGCGCCGCTCTGCATCTTGGAGGTCCCGTAGCCCGATATGAACCCCTGGGCGAAGGACACCGCGGCGCTGGAGGCTCTCGATCTGGGCCTGTTCGAGCAAGCCCAGGAGCCTGATTACTTCGGCAAGCTGAGCAGGCTGCCCGACCTTGATAATGGTGATCTCGACCTCCTGGAGGTACGGCGCGACATCGGCGTCAGACTCGGAGCGAATCTCCACCTGTCGGATCCCGAGGTTGCTGCAGACCTCGAGGATTCGCTGGCGCTTGGAGCCAGGCGAGGCGGTCATGCCCAGCACCAATCCATCGCCCGCCCGGAAGGATGCTGCGATTTCGACGTAAGCGTACTCGCCCGTTGCGCGGTGGGCTTCGTCGAAGATCAACAGGCCGAACTCGGAGAGGTCGAAGCGGCCCAGAGACAAGTCGTTGCGCACGACCTGTGGGGTCGCGACGATGACCTGGTGGTCAGCGTACGCTGCTGCCCGCTGTCGGACTCCCTGAGCACCTGTTAGGGCGATCACGCTCGGACCGACGAGGAGGTCCCGCAGGGTCCGAGCATGCTGTTCAACCAAGGGCTTGGTTGGGGCAAGCATCAGCACCTTGCGCTTGCCCGAGAAGCCCCGTTTGAGGACCTCCAGCGCGACCAGTGCTGCGATGACGGTCTTGCCCAGGCCCGTCGGAAGGATTACGAGGGTGCTGTCGAGCAGGGCGCGCCGGGCGATGCTCAGTTGGTAGAGCCGTGCCTGCACGCGCGAAGGCCGCAGGAGCTCATGGACCACCTTGGCGGGAGTTTCCACAACGGAGGATGCTGCTGAAGGCGCCGCCGCGCTAGCAGCCATGTCCTCCTCTCAGGAGGTCGAACGACAAGAAGGTTGGTGAAGGCCCCCCCAAGGAGAGGGAACGCTCTTCGTCAGGTCCTTCCCGTGCGCCTGCGGCCTTGTCCCGCGGCCGATATGAGGGCTGCCGTGGGAGGCCGCTGCAACCTCCGGCCAAATCCACAACGGTCAAGTCGGGCTTGCCAAAGGGATATATAGCCTCATTGGGGCTCTTTCCGCCCTAATCGAGTGGAAACGCTCGGAGTACTAGCACGATGACACCTCCCGACGATCCGGAGGGTGCCAACCTCTCTGGAGGACAGGTTTCTCGTGGGGAGGGCAAGCTCCGGGACCGCTATCGGTTCCGCATGGAGCAGTGGCGGGCCGAGGGCTACAATGTGTTGCCCCTCGAAGCCGTCATGGACCAGCCGCTCGAACTGATCAAGGAGGCGTTCAACGCCTTCCGGCGGGCGGTCTACCAACTGAAAGATGTCGAGGTCGAGCTCCTCCTGCTCGATGCACCGGAATTCCACGACGAGATCGAGACCTTGAGCGGGCAACTCAAGGACGTCGCTCGAGTCGACCAGGTCCGTCGGGATTTCTCGAACCTGCGCGAACGAATTCGCGCTGGTGGTGGCCGCGCACGTCCTGCAGGGGAGGACCATACGCAGTTCCTCCGTCGTCAGGCGCTTGGATGGCGAGAGGCAGGATTCGATGTCTCTGAGCTCGAGGGCTTGATCGCTTCTGACCCCGTCAGGGCGGCGACCTTGGCGCGATCCTTCGCAAGCGCCGAGGAGACCTTCCACCAGCTGCAGGAGGAGATCCGGCACCTCGACCTGCTCGGCCTCGAGCGTGAAGCCTCCCATGCCGAGCGGGCGATGAAGGACCTGGGAAACCCCCAGGCCGCACGGGAGGCGATGCAGTCGCTGCGCCAGGCGATTGCCGAGCGCGACCTCCACCAGCGTGGCACGGACCAGTTCACCGTGTTGGTACAGGTAGGTCGCCGCGAGGAGACTCAGAGCCTCTCCCGGGTGGACCTGACCATCCGCTGGTTCGAGGAGATTCTCGCCACCTGTCGCAACGTGTTGCCCGTCGACTCGGTGCGCTCGGCCCAGATCGTTGAGCGGCGCCGCCACCCTCCCCTCTATTACATCCTGATCAACCGCGATTTGCGGTTGCACGCCTCAATGGCGGACAGTGACGAATCCCTCGAGGCGCTCTCGGCCCTCATCGAGCGCATCTTCCTCAACCTCCAGGACCTCATCGGCCCTGAGCGGGCCGTCGATCAGCTTGCCGAGGGCGCAGCCGCGTTCCTGGTGCGTAATCGCGCAGAGGTCCTCCGCGCAGGTGTCCAAGTCATCCTGCCCCCCCAGGTTCTCGACAAGGCGATGCGAATCGCAGGCCTCGAGGCTGGGGCCCCGAGCATCGCAGCGACCCGTGGTGGCGCCGCAACCTCCGCTCCTGTGGTGCCGATGCCACGCCCGGTCGCCGAGGCAGGCACCGAGGTGCAAGAAGGAGGCCGCGAAACAGAGGAGGATGAGGGTGCGATTAGTCTCGATCCCGAGGCAATTGCCGCCGTCACCTCGCGCGAGCGCACCTCACACGTGCTCAGCGTCGCCGGAGCCGAGGTCGCCCCAGTGGTCGCCGGTGATGACGAACCGCTACCTGTACCACGGCAGACCGGCCCGGTCGTGACCGTCTTCGAAGACCTGTTCAGCCGGTTCCTGGGCCGCTTCCATCAGAACGAACCCGCGCGACAGCGCTTGCGAACAGCCGTTACCGCCTCCAAGGCACAGAGCCCAATCCTCCAGGACCTGCGGATGCCGCGGGATGGCGGGGTCCAGTTGTCCCTGGGAGGCACGGACCCGCTGGAGCAGGCCGAGTTCCTCATCGAGCTGTTCGGGGTCCTCGTGGAAGTCGCGGCGATCTCCGTGGGGAAGGAACGTGCCTACGAGATGGCTGTCGAGGACGCCCGCATGGCGATCGTCAACGCCGGCCCAAGTTCGGCACGGTTGCAGTTGGACCGCCGGCTGCTGCGCGGTGCGCTCAGTTCCCGCGTCCCTTCCGGCATCCGGGGCCTCGACCCCCTGCTCGGTGGTGGCATCCCGCGCGGCTCTGACCTGCTCTTGCAGGCGGCATCAGGCGCCGAGAGCGAGGCGCTGCTGACGAACTTCCTCGCACGAGGCCTACTCGGTGGGGAAGCAGTGGTGGCTATCGTCAGCAACTACCCGCCGGACCTTGTCCGTCGCCGCCTCCAGGAGTTGGGGCTCGACTCTTCGGCCTATGAGGAGCAGGGGCTACTCCGCTTCGTCGACTGGTACAGCTTCCGTAGCAAGTCGGTGGTCGGGGTTGAGCAGGAGGGTGCCGTCTACAAGGCCTCGGTCGACCTGACCAATGTCGGCATCGCCCTCAACAAGGCGCTCCGTTCGCTGGCCTTCACGCCAACCCGGCGAGCGATGGTCGACATCATCAGCAGCGCCAGCCAGCACTTTGAGTTCGAGATCCTCTACCGCTTCTGCCAGAATACCAAGGCCAAGCTCGCCAACCGGGGTTTCACCGGGCTCTACATCCTCGATCGCAACATGCACGACCAGCAATTCGTCTCCTCGTTCCAACAGATCTTCGACGGCGTGATCGAGTTGGCCCAGAGCCGCGGCCGCCGCGGGCGGATCACCACCACGCTGGGGGTGCTGGCACTGCGCGAGGGGCCCTTCGACGGCACCGTCCAGCCGCTCCGGATGAAGGGGGGGCGACTGATTGTCGGATCGCGGGAGGACCTCGAGGCCCATGAGGAAACCGAGGCGCTCCGCCGCAGAGTCGATTCGTGGGCCCTGAGGGGGTACCAGACAGCTGCTCTCGACGACCTGCTCGAGGCAGAGGAGCTCGACCTGGGCTCGCTACGGGTGGCCATCGAGGCCTTCTCGACCAACGTAGCCTCGCTTGAGGCCGCACGTGCTTCGCTCGAGGCAATCGACCATCCGGCCTTCGCGGCTGCCGCAGCGGAGCTGATGCAGCGCGTTGGGGAGGTCGCTGCTGCGCCACAAACCGTTGCCGAGGTCGAGCGCCTCCGAGAAGCGGTCGCACAGGCGGTGGCCAAGGAAGCAGCAGAGGCAGCCGCCCGCCAGATGGCCGAGAATGAGCGACGCGCACGGGAGGCGGAACAAGTGGCAAGGGCTCGTGAGCGCCCAGCAGAACCCCCCGCTGCTCGCGCAACTGGATTGCCTAAGGCCTCGGCGACCGTCTCAGGGCGTTCCCGCCCCCCCCGCGGCCGCTCGGGGGTCAACGCCCGCGGCCGAGGACTCACCAACGGCAAGGGATTGACCAACGGTCGTGCCCTGACCAATGGATCAGGGCGCGTCAATGGCCGCGCATTGACGAACGGCAATGGACGCGTCAATGGGCGAGGGTTAACCAACGGGGCGCCCCCCGAGCGAAATGGGGGAGCCACACGTCTGGCGCGGGCCGGCCCGCTGGGAATCCCCCTCGTGATGATCCTCGCGCTGGCCGTCGTGGCGATGGTGATTGCCTTGGCAGTATTCGTGGCCTTCAATCCCATCACTCCCCCGTCCGTCGAGCGCATCGAGGTCGACGGGCACATCGAGGACTGGCGAGGGGTTCCGATCATCAGTTCAAGCCCGGATGATGTCTCCGTTCGGGCGATTGACCTAGTAGGCGCTTCGGCCCTGCGTGAGGGACCGCTCCTTTTCCTTCGGGGGACGACCCAGGGTGCTGCGATGGGTGTCGATGGCAGCCAAGGGGTTGCGGTGACGGAGTTCTTCCTCGACGCCGACCCGGACAGGGATGCTGGCTACCGCATCGGAGGCTTGTTCGCCGACGCCCTGGTGCGGGTCAGCGGCTGGGACGGCTCGGTGCGGTCCACGGCATTGCTCCATTTCGACGATTCGCGGTCTTCCGATGACTGGAACGGCTGGGAGCCGGTCGGGGGCGTCGATGCAGCGGCCCGTGGGGGGGAGCTCGAAGTCCGTATCGACCTCCGCAACCTCCAATGGGAGACGGCTACGGTGCTCTCCGTCCTGCCGACCACTCGCGATGATTCGGGCAACAACGACCGAGGGATGACCCTGACGCCTTTCGGCGGGACGTTGGCGGTGACCATCAGTGACGTCGGGGCTTCCGGGGTCGCTCCGGGGCAGACCGGGGTCGTGGTCACGACGCTGCGCTGCACAGCCCTCGGTGGGGCAGTCGAGCTCGCAGGAATTCACCTGCTGCGTGAGGGAAACCTCGCAGAATCCGATCTGTCGGCGGTCAGCATCGCTCGCGGAGGGACCTCGGTCCCCCTTGCGACCGGCATGCTTGTGGGTGATGTCGTGCGCCTGACCCTGGAGAGACCGCTCGTCATCGATCCGGCAGACCGCTCGATCACGTTGCAGGTACGCGTCGATGTCTCGGAATCAGCCATGACGGGGTCCGCCTTCCGACTGGGCGTTCCTACCGTGAGTGGCTTTCAGGTGCACATCGCCGACGGCCGTGGCGAAGGCGCAGCCGTCGACCTGCGAACAGACGAGGTTCGGGGGACCTACCTCGGGACACCCACGCGGGTCGTGATCGACGGGGGTTTCGAGGACTGGATCTCAGTCCCTGGATACAGCGACGTCGGTGGCGACGTCACCAACCCGGCGATTGACCTGCAAGTGGCGAAGATCCACACGGATCCGACGTTGACGGCCTTCATGTTGCAGGTGAGCGGCGCGATGCTCTCAGGGTCTTCTGCCCCCGACGACGCGGCACGGCCCTCGCCCCCGACAACTCCCGGCGGTGGGCCACGTCCCCTTCCGGTCCTCGAAGGGGTCGACACGGCCTGGGTCCTCATTGATACCGATGGCGCACCGACCTCTGGATGGCCCTATGGGAGCATCGGAATCGAGTATCTGCTGCAAGTCACTGGAAGGCATGGCCATGTCTCTGACGCACAGTTGCTCCGGCATGATCCAAGCCAGAGCGGTGCCCTCCCCTTCTCCCGCGACCAGACAATCGACGCGATGGACGATGAGACGCACTTGGAGATGGGGCTGCCAAGCGCAATCCTAGGGAACCTTTCCCAGGCACGCTTCCTGTTCCAGATGACCGATTGGCACCAGCAGCAGGACCGGAGCGCGGTCCTCCAACTCCCTGCCGGCCGCGACATCCCCTGGCAGCAGGGGGTCACCCCGATCCCAGGGGGCCAACTCCCCGGTGGCAGCACTGGGGGGGGCCCGAAGGACATCCCGGAGTTCGACGATATGCTCGTGCCGGTGATCGGGATGCTGATGGTCATCGTCGTACTTCGGCGTAGGCGCGTGCAGACACCACTCGCAGAGGCGGCACGATCCGAGGATTCCTGATGCCCAAGGCCGAGCAGGTGCATCGGCAGGGCTTCAATGAAGGAGCCCCCGAAGCGCCGGGCGCCTTGGCCAATGCGGGCCCCCTCCCGGAGCACTGGTATGTCCGGCTCCTCTCCTCGCTCTACCTAGCGACCTTTCTGATCCGCTTCAGCTTCGGGATGATCCTCCTGGCGTTCCCCATCTACACAGGCGTCAAGGAGTTTGGATCATTTGGTATCCTGGCAGCTGCCGCCCCAGCCGCCGAACTGGTCGTGGTGCTGATCGCCGGTCCGTTGATGGATCGCCATGGTCGACGCAACGTGCTGCTCTTTGGCCTGCTGGTGGCTGCAGCTTCGAACTTCCTGATCTCACAGACCACCAACTACAGCATCTTGCTAGTCGTCAACGCCCTTCATGGAGTTTCCAGCGGCACGATCTTGGTGAGCAGCCTCGCGCTGCTTGCGGACTACGTCCCGCTGGAGCATCGGGGGCGCGAAATCGGGATGTTCGATGGGATCAACCTCGGCGGCTGGGGAATCGGGTTTGCGGCCGCAGGGTTCCTCGTCGGCTGGCTCGGTGGCATTGGCCAGCTCCATCTGCTCTTCGTCCTGGGCGGGGTCGTCGCCCTCGGGGGCTTTGTGTGGGCCTATTTCAACCTCTTCGAGCCGGCCGCGGACCAGATTCTTGCACGGGAAGAGATAGAACCAACGCGAGTCCTGCGGGTGCTCACGCGCCCTTCGGTGTTCGTCCTCGTCGTACCGTGGGTGGTGATCTACAGCTTCATCGGCCTGTTGCTGGCTTTCGGGCCCAAGAGCGCGACTCAGGACTTCGGACTGCCGCCCGAGCAGGTCGGCCTGCTCTTTGCGGTGGTGACCATCGGGTTCATCTTCTTCCAGCGGGGCTACGGTTCTCTCTCCGACCGCTGGGGCCGCACCGTGGTGATGGGCATCGGTGTCAGCGGAATCGTGCTCCTGTTGCTGACCACCGCAGGGGTCTACCTTGCGGCGGAGGACCCAAATGACGCTTCGGAGCTGCTGGGTATCATCACCAAGAATCCCGCCGTGATCGGTCTTTTCGGACTGGGGCTTCTGATGGCCGGTGGTTTTGCGCCTGCCGCACTAGCGGCGTTGGCAGACCAGGCCCACGCAGACGAGCGTGGAATCACCATGAGCCTCTATTCCGTGGCGGTGAGTCTTGGGCAGATCATCGGTCCGGCGGGGGCGGGTCCCCTGATTGACCGTTTCGGAGGCATCGGGACGCTGGCGTTCCTGGGAGTGGGGGGGGCCGTTCTAGTTTCGTCACTCGCGGCGCGACGATTCCTCCAGACCTCGGATCTGCACGCCGCGATTGGTTCGGTGAAGCAAGCCGCGGGCCGCGGCAGCATCCGCTCGGATTCCGAGGAATGAATTGGGCGCCCAATCAGAGGACCTTGGTCAGGGTGACCAAGAAGAACAGGGTCGAGGTGCCCAACTCGTCCTCGCGGGTGTTGTAGCTGATGACGACCCGTTGGGAATCTAGATCATCGATCGTCCCGTGATAGCGCCAGTCGACCTCGACGGTGCTGGTGGAGAGCACATGGTGCTGCAGGACCACCGTGCCACGGCCCCCATTTGCACCGCTATCAACCGACATGATCGACGAATCCCAGCCATAGGGGCGCACAGTGCTGCCGACGATGGGTTGGTGCAGGATCGTCACGTTGTCCTTTCGGACTTGTTGGACGAGCACCGGCCATTGGAACCGCGGATCCTTGGTGGTCAGGCCTGCGCTGGGATTCTCCCCATAACGGGTCGTAAAGTCGTTCCAGGAGAGGGTCTCAGTGAGGTTGAGCGTTTGGGTCAGCGGGATCGTCAGGGTCGTGAAGGAACCGTATCCCTTCTGCGGAGGGACCTCGACCAATCGGCTCTGTCCCACGACCAAGGTTCGAGCGCCCTCTTCAAATCCCGCGATCGAGCCGCCGCTGCCGAACTTGAGCTCGAAGGGCCTGTACTCAGGACCATGGCTCCAGTCGGCGATCCGGGAGACCGCCGAGTCGGTCCCGACGTCCTCGATAGAGGTGTCGAAGACCCTGCCGTCAGGGAAGTAGCCGACATACCGCAGCTGGATCGTCGTATCATTGACCTGCGCTTGTGAGACCTTCTCGACCACGTGGATGGCTAATGACCTGCTGACCTTCCCACCTGGTCCAGCCTTGGCGGTGACCTTGAGGGTCTCCTTACCGAGGTCCGCATCGGCGGGGACGCTCACGTGGAGCATGGTCGAGTACCCAGTCAGAGAGGGCAGCTTGAGCGCCGTTGAGAGCAAATGGCTCGACCACGATGGCGGTAACCCGCTGATGCTGAGATTGGCCTCGGGAAGAGCTGAATCCTTGTGGTTCTTGACACTCAGAAGGAAGCTGATCCGGTCCCCCTGCTGCACCTCGAGGTTCGTCTCGGGGTAGATGTTGAGGGAGAAGGAGGCCTTCTTTGCTACTGGGGGTTCCCAGGGCAGCTGCGTCCCTTGGCCGAGGCATCCGGCGCTGGCGACCGCGAGGGCGACGACCACCACGAGGAGGACAATGGGCCGGAGCATCGCCGGTGCGTAGCGAACGGGTTTATAAAAGCATTCTTGAGGCTCCTCGGGGCTGTGGTGGCCGCGAGACTACCGCCGGAGGATGCCGACGTTGCCACAGGAGGGGCAGGAGACCTTCAATGGCCGCTGGGTGGTGTAGATGGGGATGGGCTCGGTACACTTGTTACAACGGACCCGCAGCAAGGGCCGTTGCGCTGGTGGTGCTTCGCCCTTGGTCGGGGTGGGGGCACGCGAGGACCCCGTTCCGGGCCGTTGGGTCGCGACCCAGTCATCCCACTTGCGTTTGAGGACCTCCTCCAGGTGGGCAAGGTCGCTGGCGCGCTTGTCGAGGAGCGCCTTCTGACGAGCCAGATCGTCGGTGGCAAGGCCGGTGGACCCTGACCCGGGGTCGGCCGACCCCTCGCGATGGGCCAGGAGGCGTTCGCGACGGGCCAGTTCCTCCTCCTTGGACGCCAACTCTGCGACCTTCATCCGCAGGACCTCCTCGACCTTCTGGTCTGGGGCAGACGACTCCTTGGCCCTAGCGTCGAGTTCCTCGCGCTGGCGGCGCAACCGATGGTCGAGGCGCACCTTCTCCTTGACCTCCTCGCGCAGCTGGCGCGTCTCGTCATCGAGCTCCCTTCGCTGGATCTTCAGCTGCTCCCGGATCGTCTGAAGGTCCTCCTCCTTGCGCACCAGCTCCTCCTCGCGTTGGTGCATGGCCTCATCGCGCTGTCGCAGGTCCTCGTCGCGGGCGACCAAGTGGTCCTGTAGCTCCTTGACCTCGGCCTGCTGCGCCTTGAGTTGCTTCTCCTGTTGACCGAGCTGAGTCTCCAGACGCCGCAACCGGTATTCTGACTTGATGTTCTCCGATGCGATCCCCTTGAGCTGATCCTCATTCCCTCGCAGACGGGCCTCCCGAGCTTGTATCTCCTCGCGGGCGATTCGCACCTCCTCCTGGGCGTGCAGGTAATCGCGGACGTCCTCCTCGGCCCAGGCCGAGCCGGGGGCCGCTGCCCTGTCGGCCTGCTGAGCTCGCCGGGCGTCCTCGAGCTCCTGCGTCTTGGCGAGCAGCTCCTTCTGGAGCTGCTGGATGGTCGCGTGGAGCTCGACCATCTCAATCGAATCCCCCGCGCGGGCATTGCCGGGACTAGTACGGGCTGACAACAGCGGATGGGCGCGCAACTGCTCGATGATCTCGTCGCGCTGGCGGACCTCCCGTTGCAATGAGCGCACACGTTCGTTCCACATCGTCAGGTCTTGGTCTCCTGCGGCGCTCTGCTGCAGGCCCATCGCCGTCTCGGGGACCGAGCTGCTGGGGGGATGGTTGGGGGGTGGGGTCTCCGTCCCAGGGGTGAGTGGCGACACCGCTGATGACCTCCCCGTGGGGGGCTTCTGCTCCGGCGCCGCGCCGACGAACATCCCCGAAGTCGCTCCGCTCTCGACGCTTTGCGCCCCGGCACGGGCGCGCGAGCGTAGCGTCGAAAGCAGGTCTGGGCGGACCTTCGTGGCCTTGTCCGTGGTCGCCTCGGGTACCGGTGCCTGCTCCTTGGTCTGTTGGACCCTAGGCTTGGCTGACATGGATTGACCCCGGGCCGGAGTGGAACTCGTCTGGCGAGACGCTGCATCTTGCAAAACTGCGGCGGCTGGTCGCTCACCGGCGGAGGATGAGGATGGCGGCACCGACACCCCAGAGGGCGTGTCGGTGGGAAGTGAAGAAGGCGCAACGACCATCCGTGGGGGAGTCGCGGTTGGGGCGCTGGGGACGAAGGGGTCATCGGCCTCGATCGGGCGCACAGCCGGTGCAGCGCGCTTGGAGCTGCCCAGCTGGAGAAGGCCCCCCAGCCCCTCGCCGCGGGTGGTGGGCACCGGCTCGCTCCGAAGGGCTGCGCGTTCGCCAGGCGGTCCGAAGAAGGGGGTCGTGCCGCCTGCGCCAGAGGAGTGCTGTGTCCCAGCAACGGGTGAGGGATCGGCCTTGGAGGTGTCCCCTGCGTGGGGCCGAAGTACCCGGCGGAACAGTTCCACCGACCGTTCCCGCATCGCATACTGGTCTGCGCGGGTGGGTGCTGGCGGGACAAGTCGCTCTGATGGCGCTGTGCCGACGCGCTTGCGCAACTGGTCCCACAACTTCCGGTCACCCGGGCGCTCCTCTTCGGTGCGATAGAGCGAATCGGCCGCTCGCACGAACTCTGAGACCGTCTCATCACCGGAGGTGCCGACGCTGCTCAAGAGCGCATCGACCTTCTTGGGGTCGATCTGGTTGAGGACCTGGAGCTGGCTGCGCACCCCATCCTCCTTTCGAACTAGGTCGGCCTCGATTTCGGCCATGACCATCTCTTGAAGCGAGAGGGACTGCTCTACCGAGCGCTTGGCAGAATCAGGAGCCAGAGGCTCCTTCGCCCCCGCTGGAGACGACGCGGCACGGCCTGCAGGAGTGAGTGAGGCGGGAGGCCGAGGAGTTGGGAGTTCCTCCTCCTCCTCGACCTCGAATACCTCTTCCTCTCCGCTGGGGGTTCGGACCCGTCGAATCTTACGGGTCTTCCGAACCATCTCTCGCGAGCCTCCGAAGGTCGC
Organism: Thermoplasmata archaeon; assembly: GCA_023265395.1. GTDB lineage: Archaea > Thermoplasmatota > DTKX01 > JAHFTX01 > JAHFTX01 > JAHFTX01. Next base: position 11,250 of record JAHFTX010000025.1, on the reverse strand, counting down.
CCTCGCGAATCTCTGCGGTGGCTCTGCCCCCGTCGAGGCGCCTCCCTCACGATGTGAGGTCGCACCTCAGAGTTCCGACGGCCAGATGGGACCTTGGAGCATGCTATATAAGGGTTCTATCCACCAAGTTCGCCACCCTGTCGCTGCGGGATTGGTAATCGCGGTCCACAAACCTTGATGGCTCGCCGCTTCATGGCACGTCGTGGTTCAACCCCCCAAGCGTGGGCCAGTCGCCAATGAACCGGTAAACCCCCCGATGGAGGATCGAGGCGGTCCCGTCGTCACGACGATCGACCTCTCCCAACGTCGCAAGGGGCAGGATTCTGAACAACCGACCAAGGCAGCCCCCGCTGCTGCAACCAATCCCCTTCTGCCAAGCGGTACCACCGATGGCCGAAACGAGGATTCGGCCATCCGGCTCTACCTCGCCGACCTCGAGGCTGACCTTTCCGAGAAACTCGCCAACCTCACCGCCGAGCGCGCACGTTCTGCTGCATTGGAACGGCGCATCGAGGAGCTCGAGGATCTGCCGCAGCTTGCAGCCACGGCGTCGACCTCCGCACCGTTCCAGTGGGAGGAGCAGATTCGAATCCGCGAGCAGGAGCTCGATCGTGAACGCGCGTTGCGCGCCCAATTGGAGCAGGAGACCCAAGCGCTCCAGGACGAGGTAGCTGCGATTCGTCAACAGTTCCCCTCCCCTCAGGGGACTGCCCCCACACAATCCGATCAGAGTCTGGTCGCGACTGCTGCCCGCGTCGAGCAATTCGAACAGCTGATCGCCGCCCGAGAGCTGGAGGTGGCCCAGGAACGCGCCGCCCGCTTGCGATTAGCCGACGAGCTCGGCCAGGTGCGGGACCAGCTCGATCGGAGCAAGATCGATGCGCAATCAGCGCCGGGGCAGGAGATACAGCAGGTGCGCGCTGAGCTCGACGAACGCCTCGCGGAGCTCGAGAAGGCCCGGGAGCACCGCGCCCGCCTCCTGGCGGAGCTCGATGGGCTGCGCCGTGCGATGGAGCAACGGGAATTGGAGCTGCAGGATGAGCTGAGTCGACGTCTCCAAGAGGAGGTCCACGGCCTCCAGGGGCAGGTGGTCTTCGCCCGCGAGCAACGCGACGAAGCCCTCGCCCATCTGGAGGACCACCGGCAAGAAGGGAACCAGCTCGACGACTTCCGTGCGGAACTGGTTCGAACTCAGGAGGAACTCGGCTCCAAGGAGACTGAACTCGAGAAGGTTCGGGCACATCGCGCCGAACTTCTGGCTCAGGTCGAGCAGGTCCGCCGACTGCTCCCCATCGAAGCGCCCACTGATGTTGCTGAGGCCGTCGATCAGGTGCTCCGCCGCCTAGCGGAGCTCGAGGCCGATGTCGCCAGCCATCACCAGGGCCGGGCGGCGCTCTTGGAGGAACTGGAGGGCACCCGCAGCCGAATCGAATCGCTCGAGGCCGAACGGACCCGACGATCCGAGGACGTGGGGCTAGGATTGAGTCCCGAGCTCGCGGAGCGGCATGCCCAGGTCGAGCAATTGCGTGCGGAGGTCGAATCCAAGGAGAACCAGCTGCGGTTGCAATCGCGACAGTGGCAGCGGGCCGAAGAACGCGCGGAAGAGTTGGCGCGCTCGCTCGAATCCCTGCGCCGCGAGGAGCATTCCGGCAGCGCCCGCGAGGAGGAGTTGCGCGTCCACCTTGCACAGATCGAGAGCCAGTTGTCCTCGGCCACCACCGCCCTGACGTCCGTCCAGCAGGAGCTGATGACCGAACGCGCGGCGCGGCTGGAGCTCGAGGCGCGGCGAGCGGACCTCGAGCGCGCGGTCAACGAGACCAGCCACAGCGCACAAGCGCTCGAGGAGCACCGCGCGGTCCTGCAGCAGCAGAAAGACCACATCGTGAGGATCACTGAACGACTCGAGCACAAGGATCATCACATCGAACGGCTCAGTGCTGAGTTGGCAGAGGTCCGCACAACGCTCCAAGACCAGCAAGCGTTGTTGGCGACAAAGGAGGCGCAGTACTGGGAGGCGCAGCGATACCTCGACGATCAGGTGCACCTCTCGGGGCGGATACGTTCCCGCCTGGGAGGATGGTCCTGGGGTGGCCGCGTAGCCAACACCCCAGCGGACCCGTCGCCTGCTGCAGGATCCCTTCGAACGCCTGAGCTGGGGGCCGTTGCAGACCAGGAGGAGACGCCCGAGCAGCGTATCCCCCAGATGGAGGGGGTCTACCGCAAGGCGCGAAGCCGTGAGCAAGAGCGTCTGGTCTGGGATTACCTGTCGACCAAAGCGCGACCGGTCGCCCAGCAACCGAATGACGGGCCCGACCCGACCATCGGGAAGGTCGTGGCGCACGCCACAGAGCGAACCGTGCCAGCATCGCCATCCGCCGATGTCCCAATCGGTGGTGGCATCGCGCTGGCCAAGGAGCATCGGCCAGCAGCACGCCCGCGAATCGAACGGGGCGGCGGGGGGTCCCATGGCGCCCGTGCATCGCCCGAACGAGGCCCTGCGGCAAGTTTGAAGGCATACCCATCCCCGCCCGCTCCGGAGCGGCCGATGGTGCCCTCCTCATCGGGGGCTGAGGCGTCTCCTGATTCGCCACGGAGGCCCCCGCTCCTGGATCGCGCATTCTCGGAACTCACGTCCTCTTGGGTCAGGCCGACGCGCGCGGAGGTCGAGGGAATAGCGGCAACTTACCATTGCCAGGCCTGCGGGAGGGTGATTCGCCTGACGACCCGCTGGCCACCCCACTACCTCTCCTGCCCCGACTGCGGGTCGAAGGTACTCTGAGTCGTGAGGCGGGCTCGAGTCAGCGCAGCTGCGCGCCGACGAGGACCAAGTGCGCCAAGAGCGCCTCGAGCTGGATACGCTCGTTGGCCCCTTCAACGATTCGGAACTCAATCTCGCCGCAGCGGTCGACGATCTCGACACGCTGCCGGTCGGGCAATCCCACATCGAAGAGCGTACGATGAATCTGCTTGATCACGTCCTCTCCGCTGAGCCCATAGGTGACGAGCAGGTCATCCAGGCGCACACGGGCGGCAGCGAAGTCTCCCTTGAGCGCCTCCTCGATGAGCGCTTTGATATCCTCGGGTCGCCCAGTGGCGGTGGTCTGGTAGAGGACGTTGCCGTCGATGGTCTTGGCCACCGTCGCGGCGACCTGCAACGCAGTGACCGCCCGGCGCATGTCACCATGGGCGACGTAGAGGAGCGCTTCGTAGCCGTCCTCGGTGACCTTGAGTTTCTCAGCCTTGGCGATGTGCTTGAGGTTAGAGAGGATGGCCTCGGGCTGGACCGGGGAGAACCGGAACACTGCGCAACGGCTCTGGATCGGGTCGATGATCTTGCTGCTGTAGTTGCAACTGAGGATGAAACGGCAGGTGTGGGAATAGCGCTCCATGGTACGCCGCAGCGCAGCCTGGGCCTCGGGGGTGAGCGCATCGGCTTCGTCAAGAAAGAGGGTCTTGAACGGGACACCGCCGATCGGTGCGGTCCGAGCGAAGTTCTTGACCTTGTCACGCACGACACCAATTCCACGTTCATCGGATGCGTTGAGCTCTTGGAAGTTGTCGCGCCACCGATCCACTCCATAGAAGTCCCGGACTAGCGCCAGCGCGCTGGTGGTCTTCCCCGTCCCGGGAGGGCCAGCGAAGAGCAGGTGGGGGAAAGCCCCGGCCTTGACGTAGGCCTGCAAACGCTGGAGGACCGCCTGGTGGCCAGCGACGTCACCGAGGGTCTTGGGGCGGTACTTCTCGACCCACAAGTCGTCCATGCATCACCTTGGCCGCCCAGGGATGGCACCGGTTTAGACCTTTCTCTCGGGGAGTGGATGCGAGGAGCGGTAGGCGTAGGTGCGCGAACCGGGGAAAGGTACTTGGCTGCCCCCTACGCACCTTGCGGCATGGCCCCCGGTAGCGGTGGGAACACGAGTGCGCCCTGTACAACAGTGGCATTGTGCACCCTCGGCATCGTCCTCGTGCTCCTATGCCTGTGGAGCTTCCCCAACGGAGCCATCGGGTTCACCACCAACGTCCGCGTCGACGATTTGCTCAGCGGCAACAGCCGCTCGCCATCGGTAGCGGTCGCTCCCAATGGCCACCGCTTTGTGCTATTCTTCGATGACCGCAACGGCAATGACGACATCTTCATCTCGCGCTCGACCGACCTTGGGGGGAGCTTCGGCGCCGACATCCGCGTGGACAACAGCATCGGTGCCTCAACGCAAGTCTTTCCCGCACTGGCGGTCGATTCGCAAGGCACCCTCCATGCTGTCTGGCAGGATAGCCGAGGGGGGAGCAACCGGATCTACTACAGCCGTTCGATCGATGACGGGCTCAGCTGGTCCGCCAACGTCCCAGTGAACACCTCGGCCATGGGGACCCAGGCGAGCCCGGACATCGCCATCGACCCCAGCGATGTGCTCCACGTCGTGTGGGAGGACTCCCGCACTGGGAGCACACACCTCTACCATGCCCGCAGCACGGGCGTGGGGACCTTCGATGGCGCGGTACGTGTCGACAGTGGCGCCGCGGGTACGACCCAGACCAAGTGCTCGATCACGGTCGCGAGCGATGGGCACCTGCACGTGGTGTGGCAGGACACCCGCGATGTCGGGCAGGGTTTCAACATCTACTGGGCGACCTCGAGCACCAACGGCACCAGCTGGCCCACCGAACGGCGGGTCGACGACGCGGTGGGGAACACCGCACAAGAGGAACCCGAGGTCGCCGTCCTGTCCGACGGCACCATCGTCGTGGTGTGGCAGGATCGCCGGAACGGTGCCGACTATGACATCTTCAGTTCCACCTCGACCGATGGCGGTGCGAGCTTCCCCGTATCTGTGCGCCTCAACACCCTAACGGCGGTGGACCAACGGCGCCCTTCGCTGGCAGTCGATGCGCTCGACCGCCTCGAGCTGGCGTATGATAGCTCCGCCAGCGGCAACCTCGACATCAAGCAGCAGAACACCACCGTTCCTGGTGGGCAATGGGCACCTGAGGTCACGGTCAATGACGACGGGGGCGGCAGTGTTCAAAGCATGGTCTCCCTCTCCACCGATGGTCAGGCCGGGGTCGTCTTGGCCTGGGAGGACGGCCGGTGTGGTGGGAGCGTGTGTCTCTACTTCGCCCAGAACAGCAACACTCTGCCCGACCCCCCGGCGTCGGTCGCACCAGCCGATGGCGTCTGGGTCTCTACCACCTCTCCGACCCTCTCATGGACCTTCCTCGACGCCGACATCGGCGATGCCCAGACAGCGTTCACCGTCGAGGTCGATGATGCCCCGACCTTCGCAAGCCCCACGTTGAGCACCACACAAGTCTCAGCCATCGAGTCCATGACACTGCCGGTGGCTCTGCCTGACGGCATCTATTACTGGCGGGTCCGCACGCGGGATTCTGCGGGCGAATGGTCGCTCTACAACACCAGCCGACAGATCCGCGTCGACTCCACAGCACCCACCGCGGTCGCCGTCACCGACCTTGGGATTTGGTCGACGAGCGCCAGTATCACCTTCTCCTGGACCGCTTCGTCCGACCTCGGCAGCGGAGTCGAAACCTACCTCGTCGATGTGGGCACGACGCTGGGTGGAACACAGGTGGTCGCAGGGGCGCAAGCGATGACCCTTGGCTACAACTTGCTGGGGGCCTCGGACGGCACGCAGTACTTCTGCCGTGTGCGTGCCCGTGATGTCGCGGGGAACGTGGGGAGCTACGGCCCAAGCAGCGACGGAATCACCGTCGACACCGTCGCCCCGACCATCGGTGCAGGACTGGTCGTCGATGATGGGCAGTGGTCGGTCGGGCCCACCCTGCACTTCGAATGGCAGGATGCGACCGACGTCACGAGCGGTGTCTCCGGCTACCGTGTCGATGTCGGGATCACCGCAGGTGGCTCCGAGTTGCTCGCCGGTAGCAACGTCCTGCAGTCATCCTTCGACCTCTTCCCCATACAGCATGGCGTCACCTACTTCCTGCGGTATTCCGCCGTCGATGTCGCCGGGAACGTCGCCGGCCCCGGACCCAGCAGCGATGGAATCACGGTCGATGTGCTGCCCCCTGTGGCGATGACCCCGACGGACTTGGGGGAGGCAATCAACGATCCCGTGGTCCGTTGGGACTGGACCGACTCGACCGACTCCCCCTCGGGCGTCGCGGGGTACTGGGTCGCTGTCGGAACGCTGCCGGGCGCCGCTGACATCGCCTCAGCCTTCGTGACGTTGCCAACCTTCCAGATTGTCAACGGGACGAGCGGGACGAGGTACTTCGCGACCTTGCAAGCGCTCGATAACGCGGGGAACCTTGGGGTGACCTCCCCAAGTTCCGATGGGATCCTCGTCGACCTTTCGCCGCCGACCGGAACATCGGTCGCGCTGTTGACCATCACCCCTGTCGAGGGAGTCTACGCGACGGCTGACCCGCAGAACCTCTCCCTGGGATGGACCGCTGCGCTCGATCCTGAGAGCGGAGTCTCCTCCTACCGGTACCGTCTGGTCGACCAAGACAACGGGACGGTGCTGGTAGACTGGAACAGCACCGGCGCTCTCTCTGCGCAGCTGGGGAACCTTGGCTTGCTCGATGAGCAGAGGGTTATCGGGCAAGTGGTCGCGGTCAACATGGCAAATGCCACCAGCGCCCTGGAAAACAGCCCTCCGCTGCTGGTAGATCTGACCCCTCCTCCACTGCCGACGATCCTGGCCCTTGGGGGTCTCCCTGTGGGCTCCCTCCTCAACCAGACCCAAGTCTTGCTCCAATGGTCCTATCCCTCAGAGGGCTCCAAATCGAGCCCGCTGAGGGGCACAGAGTTTCGCATCGGCTCGACCCCTGGGGGAGCCCAGTACAGCACCGGTCTGACCACCCGCAGTGAGCTGACCCTTTCGGCTCTCGAACACGGGGATGCTGTCTACGTCTCGTTGCGGGGAGTCGACGGGGCCGGCAACGTCGGGCCCTGGAACCAGTCCTCCAACGCCAGTATCGTCGATCTGGCGGCACCTGCGCTCATCGAGCTGCGGGCCGATGGCAAGACGACGGGTGCGCTTGCGTCGACTGAGGTGCTGTGGAGCTGGGTCCGCCTCCCTGATCCTCTCGATGAGCTCCGGACCATGTCGTTCGAACTCGAGGTCTTCGATGGCAGCGGGGTGGCCCTTGCCCTCCTCACGAGCGCCAACGCTAGCGGGGTGTCTTGGGAGGGTGCCGAGGAAGGAGAGACCTTCTACGGCCGCGTGAGAGGGTTCGATGGTGCAGGGAACCTCGGCCCCTGGTCTTCAGTCGCGGGCCCCTTCGTGGTCGACCTCACCGCCCCTGGCATCGCCAACTTCAGCCAAGCCTCTTATGCGACCGGTCCGCAACAGCCGTTGGTCCTTCTCTGGTCAGCGCCGCTGGAGTGGGGGTCGCCTCTAGGCATGACTCTGCGTCTGACCCTGTGGGATGGTTCCGCGGTGAGTCGCACCCTCGAACTGCCCGGGAATGCGCGCTCGACGGATGCCCTCCAACCACCCGGGGTCGATGGGACCTACCAGGTACAGCTGATTGCCTCGGATGGTGCTGGCAACCAGGGTCCTTCTTCGAGCAGCCTCGTCGTTTTCGATTCTGAAGCACCGCTACCTCCGGTTGTCACCCCCAAGTTCGACGGGAGTCGGGGCTTCTCATCGAGTACCCTCCTCCGGTGGGGACTTAAGCAGCCCCCTGACACAGGTGCCTTGGTCGAGCGGTGGGATGTCCAGGGCTTCGAGGTAGGCTCTGTCGAACCCATTGCCGAATGGGAGGTGACAACTCCCGATGTGGAGCTGACCGGATTGTCGCACGCAATGAACGTTTTCGTCCAAGTGCGAGCCATCGACAGCGCAGGGAACGTTGGTACCCAGGTGACCACGAGTCCCCCGGTCATCGTCGACCTCCTCCCGCCAACCCTGCCTCGGTGGATCCCACCAGACTACCTGGCGACCAATACCTTGTCCATCGCACTGCCAACCCCAGCGAGCGATGACCTCTCCCCCAGCGTCACCCTGAACCTGGTGCTCGCCCGGATGACGTGCAGCGATGCGCTGGCATCGAGCATCGTGGCGATGAACGCCTCGGTCGGCACGGTGACCATCGTGGGGACACCGCCTCTGGAGGGGACGCCGCTCCTGGTCTGCCTGACCGCCACGGACATCGCGGGCAACAGCGCCATCGTGTCCCATCCCCTCCTTGTCGACCGGACTGCCCCGACGGTAGGGGTGGTCGCCCAAGGGCTCGGGGCCACGGGCATGACCAACGCCGCAGCGGTGACGTTGGAGATCAACGCCTCCGCCGATGTCGCCCAGATGCGTCTGCAGGCCACGAACCTGGGCCTTCCCCTGTGGCGTCCTTTCAGCCCCGCGGTGACGCTGACCCAGCTCCCCGAGGGGATCGTCAACATCTCGGTCGCTGTACGGGACTTCGCCGGGCACGAGAGCGCCCCCGCCAACCTCTCCTTCCACATCGACCGTAGTGCGCCAACACTGCGTCTCCGCTGGATCGATGCACCCGACGGGCGGACCTCTGCTGACCATGCGACGCTGGCAGGATCCACCGAACCGGGCGCGATGGTACTCGTCGACGGCGTGGCGGTTCGCACCGATGGGAAGGGGAGCTTCCGCTACACCGCCAAGGGACTCACTGGGACCATCGAGATCGAGGTGCTCTCGCAGGATGCTGCAGGGAACGTCGCTGTCCGATCGGTGCAGCTCCAGCGGATTGACGCACTGACCATGGTGATCTCCAGTGGGGTATTCTCTGTGGCAGCGCTGGTGCTCGCCCTGGCCACAATGGCGGGGATGATGGTCCTTGCCCGCAGGAGCGCTGCCTCGAACGCCCGTGTCGGCCGTCTGGCTCACCCAGCGGCTGCGCCAGCGCCGACGGTCTCGCGCGCGGCAGGGGCCCCCCCCCAATCATCCGAGAAGTCTCAGGCTCACAAGGACGCCGTCGAGAGTGGCCCAGCACGGAACGGTGGCGCTCCCCCCGCCCCCGCCGCGCCCAGCCTGGGACCTCGAGCAGATCCTCCAGCCATGGCCGCCGTACATCAGACGCCAGGCGTTGCCGCGGCCAGTGCCACGCAAGAGGCTGAGAGGGCCGACCTCGACGCGCGGGTCGAACGGCACCTCGATGCCGGGGTGCCGGCAGGTTCCGCTTTGCCTGAGGCTCCCGCGCGTCCCCGCGCCAAAATCCGTTGTGTCCGATGTGCCACCATCATCCCCGTCTATTCCGATTCACGGCCCATCCGGGTGCGCTGCCCCTCGTGCGATGCGACAGGGACGCTGCGCGCCTGAGCCACCGGACCGTGGGCGTCCGGCGAACCGTTTATCCTCGCAAGGGGGATGCCGTCCTGTGATTCGCTTCTCGGCAGCGGGGATACTCGCTTGGCGTCGAGCGAAGGATGCCTCCTTGGCCCGCGACGCTGCAAGCCCCCTGCTGGAAGAGCAGCGAGCCCGTTTCTCTGGTCTCTCCTACTTCCTACCCGATCCCTCCGTGGTGTATGTCGTCACCCTCGAGGGGTTTGCCGAGCGCCAGGAAATGCAACTGACCACCTCTTCCGGCGATTTGGAACCCTACATCCGCGCTGGCGCCGTCGAGCTGTCGCTCCCTGGTGGCCCTGTGCGACTGACCATCTTCGAGAGCATCCGGGACGGAACGCTCTTCCTCCCCTTTGGGGACGCCACCAACGGACGGGAGACCTACGGAGCAGGTCGCTATCTGGAGCCCGAGAGGTTGCCCGATGGCTCGATCCTCATCGATTTCAACCGTGCCTACAACCCTTTTTGCGCCTACAATGACCGGTGGCGCTGCCCGATGCCCCCAGCGGAGAACCGCCTCAGACTCCCTATCCGGGCAGGAGAGCGCGCCTTTCCGGACAAGGCAGCAAGACGCAGCAGCGACCCCCCCGAGGGGCAGGTGGAGGGCGATGGAACCTGAGCACCGAACGCCGCGAATCCTCATCCGCCGCTGTGGAAGTCCGGGTGTTCCCCGTGGGCCTTCTCCGCTGCAACTGCGTCATCATCGCCCATCCCTCCTCGCGCACGGCGATCGTCGTCGATCCTGGGGGGGATCTTCCTCGCATCCGCAGCGTACTGCAGGAGCTTGGTGTGCAGCCGACGCAGGTCGTCCACACCCACGCGCACATCGACCACCTTGGCGCGAGCGCGGCCGTCGCGGCCCTTGGCGAGCATTCTGAGGCCCTCGGGGGGCAGGGAGCGCTTCTTGGGCTGCACCGTGGCGATGCCTGGCTGTGGGACAATGTCCGGCTCCAGGCAGAGTCATTCGGGATGGAGACGCCAGTGACCCTGCCCATCACCCACTGGATCGAGCACCACGAACGTCTCCCGTTGGCGCAAACCCATCTGCAAGTCCTGCACACCCCAGGCCATACCCCCGGCTCCTGCTGCTTCCTTCTAGCGCGGGAGGGAGAACCACCGCTGGTGCTCAGCGGAGACACCATCTTCAACGGCAGTGTGGGTCGGACGGATCTGTGGGGGGGGGATCGCGAGAGATTGGTCCAGTCCATCTCCGACAACCTCCTCTGCCTCGACGAGGCATCGCAGGTGATCCCGGGGCATGGTCCTCCGACCACCATCGGCAGGGAAGTTCGCTTCAACCCCTACCTCGAGCGGCACCACCCGCGTGCGCAGGGCTGAGGAAGCCTGATGTAAGTCCCTAGCGGGCCACACCCCGACGATTCACGACCAGGTCGCCCAGCACCATCGTTTGTGTTGCGGGGCTGGAAGCGGGGTTTCGGACCAGTCCTTTGCCGGGAATGCCATCGTGGACAGACGAACAGGATTCGTCATCCTACAGCCGGGGGGGTCGGGGGACCCCAAAGGGGGCCCCCGTTTGTCAGAGGCGGCGCCGCCCTACTCGTCGTCGTCGCTGGCACCCTCGTCGTCAGAGGAAACCTTGCCGCTCGCGTCGGTGCCCTCTCCTCCGCCGTCAGAGCCAATCGTAGTGTCGGTCCCGGTGGCATCGCGACGTCCTCGGCCCCCGCCGAAGACCCGGAAGGCCATCAGCCCGCTGACTGCCAGCGCGCCGACAACGATGAGGATGGCCATGATGGTCCCCGCCGGGGCCGCCGCTGCGACGTTGGTGCTCCCTCCGCCGGTCGTGGCGGTCTGTGCATCCTCTCCGGCACCATCGTCGACCTCGAAGTACCAGGTGTTGTCGCCCGGCCTGAGGGTGACCTTGGCGCGGTAGAGCGCTCCGGTCGCGGTGTCGCCGCTGACCCGCTCCATGGCGATGCGCACCCCGTTGACC
>JAHFTX010000054.1 GCA_023265395.1 Thermoplasmata archaeon | reverse complement strand
TGGTTGGGAGAGCTGGGCCGCGATCTCAGGATCGATCTCAGCCCAGAACGCGAGCTCCGCAGCCACCTGTTCTTCCGAGAGGTGCGAAAGGTCTGGCAGACCCTCACCGTGCATCAAGGGATGCGTGTCGAGATCTCCTTCACCCGTGCTAGGGGGGTCTGACCTCGTGGGGGTATCCCGATCCGAGACAGCCTCATCTCGGGGAGTCCCGTGGGACTGATGGTTGCCTGGGGGTTCCAGGGTCTCCTCCGCGGTGAAGATCATCTGGGCCAATGGGTCGGCACCGCTGGGGGGGTCACCGCTCGATCCCATGGTGCACCTGCGCGCCGTCACGGACTCCCTGGGGGGACGTCGCCGGCCCGCCCTGGCGAGTAGCCAACCGGTGAGCTCCCGCGTCGGTTTTAATGGTTCTGACCTCAGGCTCCTAGGGAGAGCCCTCAACCGCGACAGACCCGCAGGAAGTTCTCGAATATCTCGCGGCCATGCTCCGTGTGCTCGACCTCAGGATGGAACTGAGTCCCGAAGAGTGGGCGGCGACGATGGGCAATCGCCTGGACCCCACAGTTCTCACTGTGGGCCAGAAGCGCCAGGTCCGGCGGGAGTTGGACGATCTCGTCATTGTGGCTCTCCCAGACCGTGAAGCGGCTCGGAAGACCTGCAAGGAGCTCGTTGGGATCATCGACGATGCACTCGGTCTTCCCGAACTCAGCGGTGGTCGCAGAGACCGCAGTCCCTCCCAGCTGCTGTGCGATGAACTGGCATCCAAGGCAAATCCCGAGTATCGGAAACGAGGCATCCTCGACGTAGTGCGCGGATTCCCCCATGGGAATCCCCTCTCCGCTGATCCTCGGAGCGCCTCCAGAGAGGACGAGACCATCGACATCGAGCTGTTCGAGGGGGGTGGTGTTGGGGACTATCTTGGTGTCGACCTTGAGATAGCGGAGCATTCGCCATTCACGATGCGTCCATTGACCCCCATTGTCGACGACGTATATCCGCAGGGTCATGGCCGAGATAGAGACTCCCGCCTACTTGAGCATTGGGCGCGGGGTGCTCCACCCCACCACCTTTATCCTTGGCTGTGGTAGGTTACGATCATGCACTGGCGTGGGCGCAATGATTGGGGAGCATGGCTCGCCACGATCCTCTTGGTCCTACTGGAAGTGAGCTCAGCGGCCTTCCTGCCGAGTGTAGCCGGGTCCCCTGCCCCCGGGCAAGGGCCCATCGGCCGCGTGCTACCCTCCGGTTTGGTAGTACTCTTTGATGAGGCACATCAACCCGTCTATAGCGTGAACCCCGACAACCCCACCAGTGGCGGGGGCGTCGACCCCAGTGGCGGCTATGCCCAGTTCGCCAAGCGACTTGAGGATGCCACCTTCGAGGTACGCACGCTCGACCTTGGCCAGGGCTTGAGCGATTCGAGCCTTGAAGGAGTCCGGGTCTTGGTCATCGCCTCAAGCCAGAACGTCCCCTACTCTTCGGACGAGCTCGCTGCGATCGACAGATTCGTCGCCGATGGCGGAGGCCTTTTCCTCATCGGGGACCATAGCGAGTTTGCCATCGAGGTCGAACCCATCGCGAACCTCTTCGACGTCTCCTTCGCACTCAGCCTTGTCCATGATGAGAGCCACACGTTGGCCTACCCGACCACTGACCCCACCGGCCCGGTCTTCCTCTGGTTCGCAGGATCTCAGATACATGACTCCGAGTTGACGGCGAACATCTCGCGCATCGAGCTCTACCGGACGAATTTCCTCGACGCCCTCCCCCCCGATGCTCAAGTCGTGTTGACCACATCAGAAGACGCCACCTACTATACTGACGCCAGCGGCAACCCGACGACCGGGCCAGGGATCGGGAACACCCAGTTGTCGCTCCCCAATGCGCCAGTCATGGCCATCGTCCCACCGGGGCTGACCTCCGGGCATGGCAAGATCGCGGTGTTCTGTGATTCGAACATCTACGAGACCACCGAGGATCGCGATGGCGATGGAAGCCTCGACCTGCTGGATAGCGATAACGCACTCTTTGGGGTATCCACCGTCGAGTGGTTGGCGGACATCCCGCCCGTGTGGGACCTGCGGCTCTCGAGCGCCGACCCCCAGCATTTCGACGCCCAGGATGTCAGCTACACCGTTGACCGAGGCGCCACGGTGAGTGTACCGTACCGCTTGCAGAACTTGGGTAACATCGTTGACGATTACCTTCTGGGTGCGGACGGCGCGCCCACGTGGGAGCTGACCGCAACCCCCTCCCAGATGGAACTGACCAATCGACAGGTCGGCCAGGGGGTCCTGACCGTGCATGTCCCGACCAGTCACCTCGCACCGGCACAGGTCGTCCTCAATCTCACCGCCACATCGACCGGATCGCCTCCCTTGCACTCGACCATGCGGGTGGAGATCCAGATCAACCTCGACAAGGCCGTTCGCGTCCGATTCCTCGATTCGTTGGCGAGCACCGACGCCGGATCAGTGACGAGCCTCCCGTTGGAGGTCACCAACTTGGGGATATTCACGGAGCGTTTCCGGCTGACCCCGACCTCTGCTCCAGGGTTCGATGCCTCCCTGGAGGTGGTTGATGTCGAACTCGCTCCAGGAGGGTCGCAGACCTTCCAGATGGAGGTCGGGACTGACCCCGTTCTCCTTGGCGGGACACTGGGCTTGGTCGCGATCACTGCCGCACTGAGCGACGACCCCATCATCCGCGATTCGGATCGGGCGCAGGTGCGAATCATCCAGGCCTTTGGGTTCTCGCTGCGGACTGAGGAACCGCTCCACCTCCTCATCCCCGGACAGGCCTCACCGTATCATCTGATCCTGACCAACCTCGGCAACGGCAACGACAGAATCGCGGTCGGAGCGGACCCAGGCTCGGGCCTCGAAGGGTGGTCGATGGTGGTCACCCCTCAGCCGATACCACTACCATTTGGCTCCAGCGTCGTCCTCGTGGTGAATCTCATCGCCCCTCTTGGAGCGACCCCGAACATCACCTATGACATCCCCGTCCTGGGCCATTCCGAGCTAAGCGTGGTGACGACCAATGAAACGACGATCCAGGGCCGCGTCCTACCGCATCGCCAGCTCGCCCTGGAGGGCGATCCCCTGGTCCGCTACCTCCTACCTGGGCAGACCATCCACTCCGAGGTCAACCTGACCAACCAGGGAAACCTTGTCGACCGGGCGCATATCGTGCTCGAGGAGGCAGCACCAGGATGGACAGCGGCAATGGTGCTCCGTTCCGAGGGCGGCGACTGGGTCGCGCTTGGCGGACCTTTGACGATGGAGCCTCTCGAACGCGTGCGCCTCCGAGTGGAGCAGACAGGCCCACCGATCGGGCAGACGCCCCCTTGGAGCGTGGCTGCAGTCTCCCTGACGGCCACCAGTGCAATCGCTCCGGAAGTCTCTGATCGCGAGGTCGTGGCCTTCGTCCTCGACCAAGTACACAACATCTCGCTCGGCCCCCAGCCGTTGTCCCTCTCCCTCAACAGCACGGTGGATTCAGGCAGCTCCTCGACGGTGCTCTTCCCGGTGGTCCTGCGCAACGATGGAGCGGGTGATGATATCGTCCGAATCGAGGTTGGAGCGACTCCCGCAGGATTGCAGGTGGTCGTTCCCTTCGGACCCTACCACCTCCCCGCGATGGCCGAGCAACCGCTCTCCCTCGAAGTTTCGCTGGGCGGTCCTATGCTCGCGGGGACCTACACTGTGCCTATTGCCTTGCAGGTGGGACTTGGGGACGGGCCGGAGGGGGCGTGGCTTCCCGTGCCCCTTGCAGGCCGTGGGGAGAGGCATCTCCCGCCGTGGGCCACGCGTTTCCCGCCACGACAGGGGACGGTCCACACCAATCTCACGGTCGTCATCCCCGTCCGCATCGGCCTCGAAGGTGCGCTCCTCCCCGGGCGGCTGACATTCGGCGCGGGCGGGACCGCCGACATCGCCGTCGATGTCTACAACGCCGGTACGGTGCCCGTCCTGGTCACCCTTGTGTCCACGGTGCCTGCAGGATGGCATCTTGCCGCTGACGACAACCTTCGGCTGGGGCTGGGTGAAGGAGGGCGGCTCGTCGCGCATCTCCAGGCACCATCGCTCGACCTCCCGGCGAGTATCCACCTCCCGCTGCGATTACGGCCGGTTTTCGATCCGACGCAACTGCCATCGGCTTCCCCAGAAGGACCACCGCTCGACGAGCGAAGCGGTCCGCCTCCGATCACCCGCTGGGACGAACGCGGAGCATTCGACGATAGCGCGATGCTACAGAACCGATCGAACGCTGCCATCCTGACTCTAATCGTGGAGGTCAGCTTCAGGTTCGATCCAAACGGGGGCTTCTGGTGGTTGTTCCTACTGGCACTGATCGCGAGTACCGTCGGGGCGCACCTTGCCCTGTGGCGGTGGTGGCGCGGTCAGCAACTTGCCCGGGCACTGCGTCTGGCGGCCGCCAAAGAGGCCGCGCGGAAGGACATGCCCCCGGAACCCCAAGCCAAATCTCAGTCGTCGCGCAGGGCAGCCGAGCTCGGAAGGAAATGAAACGCCACTGCGTCGACGCTTCCCTCAGAGGTTAAGTACCGCATTATTGTTTGAGGCCCCCATGGGCGACAAGCAGACGTACAGTGGGACCATCACAAAGAAGCTCTACCTCACCCACGACGTCATCGAGGTGACCGTTACCCTCGTCGAACCGACGACCCTCGACTTCGTTGCGGGTCAATTCGTCACGATGGAATTCCCCGACACGGCCAATGCCGGGAAGCTCGTGAAGCGGTCCTACTCCATCGCCTCAGTCCCCGAGCAGAAGGGCGCCCTCGATTTTTGGATCAAATTGGTCAACGGGGGATTGGCCTCCGAATGGTTCCGCACCGCCGAGTTGGGGACGGCGCTGCAGATGGAGGGCCCACAAGGGAAGTTCGTCCTTGATGACAAACCACGGAAGGAGGAGATGATCTTCGTCGGGACCGGGACGGGGATCGCCCCCCTGCGGTCGATGGTCTGCCACTACCTGCCGCTCTACCCCGACACACGGGCGAAGGTCGTTTTCGGCGTCCGACATGTCAAGGACGTCTTTGGGGCCGAGGAGATGTTCGAACTCCAGAAGAAGTACCCCCATCTCTCCTATGAGATCACGCTCTCACGCCCGGAGCTCCCACAATGGGCTGGATCGAAGGGTCGAGTGACCGATTCCCTGAAGACGTATCGTGCGTCGGGCCCGGGCGCTGAGGCCTTCCTCTGCGGTTCGATGGACATGATCAAGGAAGTCCGGACTGCCCTCCAGGCCCAGGGCTTCGACCGCAAGGACGTCCACTTCGAGCGCTTCTTCTAGGCTGGGAGCTGCTCGGGTGCGGAGCTGCCAATGCCAGCGGCCCCCCGTGCCCCCATCAGCCGCTGGTACGCTCGGACCAACGTCCACGCCACCGAATCACGACCAGTCGTCGAGGGAGCCCTCCGCCAGCTCCTGGGGGATCCATCGGTGGAGATCTCTGGGGTGCAAACCGAGGGCCACCATGGCAACCCCATCATCACCCTCTCAGCGACGAGGGTGGGCGCCGCGGACGGCCGTGTGTTGTTGCAACGACTCGCGTCGCTGGGGGTGCTCACCCAGGTGTGGGCCACCCTCGATGACCGGGTCGACGAATCGGGGAAGATCTTCCTCCGGTTCGACAAGCAGGCGGCTGCTCAGGGGCGATTCGAGCTCGGGTTCCGAGGCGACGATATCCAGGTCGTGATCCAGTTGACCTCCTACCCCGCCCGTCGAAGCACTGCCATCGCCGCGCTCGACGCCTACCTCAAGCAGGCACGATGGGCTACACCACCACCTTGATATCCGGGGCGCCGGATGCTATGGAGGATGGTCCCCGCAGGAACCCTCGAGGCTGAATCCCGACGGGCGATGACCCGCGAGCTCTGCGGCATCGTCGGATTGGGGCCCGCGAAAGCGCGTCGATTCTACGACGCGGGGTTGACATCGTTGGCGGCGTTGCAAGAGGCCACCATCGATGAGCTCGCAGCTATCGACGGGATAGGGATGGGGCTGGCGACACACCTCAAGGCCAACCTCCCTCGACACCTGCCGTCTGCCGAACCGCGCACCGAAGCGACTGTAGGCACCTTCCACGATGATGCGACCCCCGCTTCGATGGTCGGTGGCGCACCGCGGGCCGGATCCCCCTCTGTGCGGCCACCACCATCGGCCCATGGTCCGAACAGGCCCTCAGCAACCCTCCAGCCATCGCCCCACCTGACCGCCCTGACCCAGTTGGGTATCGACCCGATCCTTGCGCAGAGGCTCTACGATGCGGGAATCACGACCCCGGGCGACCTCCGTGATTGCGACCCGACTCAGTTGCAAGGCATCGATGGCATGACCCCTTCGCGGGCGCAGCAGCTCCAGCGCAAGGCAGGCCGGCCTGCGCCTGACCACGCAAGCCCAGCGTTTCCAAGACCCGGCGCCCTAGCGGGAAGGCTTCGATCCCTCCTTGGAAGTGCGCTTGGACCGGCAGGCCCTTCACCGACGCACTCGACGGAGCATCACCATCCATCCCCCGCCCCATCCACCAAGGCCGCTCCGCCCGTCTCAGTGGTCCCACAGCCCCCTTTCAAGGAGTCGCAAGAGGAACTGCTGAAGGGCGCGGCGCCCGCGCCGACCTCCCCACCGGCGTCGACCGGGCGGGGCGATGCGCAGCCCACGCCCCCCTCCGCTGCAGTGACCGATCAGGCGTTAGAGTCGCTGCTCGACGAAGTCGAGCAGACCCAACGGCCGACGAAGTGATCGTCAACCGTGGAGATACCCACCTCTTGCGGGGGTGGCACAGCTGGACGACTGCGCGGGACTTAAGATCCTGTGGCGCAGGCCTTCGCGGGTTCGAATCCCGCCCCCCGCACCCTCTCGGCGGGGTAGTATACAGGAAGTCCAAGATGACCCCCTCCACCCCGGAGGGCGGGATCGAGTAGTCGGCGGCAGGGTTGGTCATGGCCAAGATGACCCCCCTGCGTCCCAGGGCTCAAAGTCTGGAGTTACGTGATGGGTTGGACTAGGGGGGCAGGACCGATGCGCTTGTTCGAGTTGGCATGGGAACTTGTCCACGACGAAGAGGACTGCACCCTTCCATCGTCGCCCATGAGGTCCACGCTCACCGTGAGGCGCCGCGTCCGGCGTTTCCGCGTCAATGGCGCCCTCTGAATCGCAAGCTTCCTGGACAGTGTGTCTGCATCACCTCATGGCGCAGCAACTGAGGCGGCGGTATTCCAGCGCTCAGGTGACTTTGCGAAGCCACCCGAGGAGTTGGAGTGCCTTCGAGCTCGAGGACGTTGCATCGCTGGGGGATGAGCGCCGTGGATCGTTTCCTCAGAGCTGCCGGAGTCAGCAGCCGATTGCCGGTGGCCTCCGTCCCCCACGACCCTACAACGTGCAAGGGACCGCGGGGTCCACCGTTATGCGCACGGGTCAGTTCGTGGCCAGGGTTCTTACGGGCCACAGCCGGTGAAGGTGTTCGTCACGGAGGGGTACGGGAGGCTATGACCGGCGATGGAGCCCCCAGTCAGAGGCTGGGGCTGTTCAGCTGCATGATGTTCCTGACCCTGCTGACGCTGGGTC
Organism: Thermoplasmata archaeon; assembly: GCA_023265395.1. GTDB lineage: Archaea > Thermoplasmatota > DTKX01 > JAHFTX01 > JAHFTX01 > JAHFTX01. The sequence goes on along the minus strand of JAHFTX010000054.1, from coordinate 6,912 downwards.
TGGTGATCGCATCCCTGCCGGAGCTGGTGGACGCCCGCTTTGGGGTCCGAGGCGGTGGCGCCCTCTTCATCGCCATCGAAATGGTCGCCGCGATGGTAGCGGCACTGTTGGGGGGCACACTGGCGGATCGCAGCGGGCGGCGCCGCCCGTGGATCGTCCTCGGATACGGGCTCTCGGCACTCTGCTTCTGGTTCCTGATCGTGGCCCCGACCTTCCCACTGCTGCTGGTGGCTCGAGCGATCCAAGGGGGGAGCGCGGCCTTGGCGTGGTCCTTGGTGCTGACCGTCGCCGCCGACGGTGCGCCTCCCGAGCGTCGGGGCCGCGCCATGGGGGTGATGGGTGCGACCATCATCCTCGGGGTCGCCGTCGGGATCCCCCTCGGTGGGGTGGTGGCCTCCACCGCCGGGACGCTGGCGCCGCTGTGGATGGGCACCGTGGTGCTCGCGGCCCTCTGCGGGGTGGCGATGGTCCTACCGGAGCACCCGATCGCCAGCCGCCCAGCGACGATTGCGGACACCATCGCGTCGATACGCGGTGCCCCCCACCTGCGGGTCCCCTACGCCTTCTCTTTCGCAGACCGGTTCAGCGCTGGGTACTTCATCGTATCGTTTCCCCTGTTCGTGTCGCAGGCCTTCGACATGGGCCCGGCGCAACGCGGTGGGCTCATCGCCCTATTCTTCATCCCCTTCGCCCTTCTTCAGGTGCCCTTCAGTTGGCGAGGCGACCGCAAGCGCAGAGTTCCGGCACTCGTCGGAGGTGCGATCGGCTATGGACTGTGTCTGGGATCGCTGGGGGCGGCTGCCCTGGTGCCATGGGGGTTGCCGCTGCTGTGGCTGCTCTTGATTGGGGCAGGAGCCTCGGCGGCGATGATGTTCCCGGCGTCGCTGACCTTGACGACGGAGCTAGCACCCGAGGGGGGACGGGCCACTGCGATTGGGGGTTTCAACGCCGCTGGAAGCGCCGGCTTCGCCATCGGCCCCCTCCTGGCGGCGCTGGCATTGACCTTCATGGGCCCGGGTCCCTCCTTCGTGTTCGTGGGCGTGGTCATGCTGACCGTCGTCGCAGTCTCGTGGCCGGCGCTTCGAACCTTCGGCAAGACGTGACGGCGATTCCAAGAGACAACGCCCCTTCTATGGTGCCGCGGCCCTTGGGTCACGATCAAACGGACAGACCAATTCCACCTGGATAGCAGGGTGGACATGGGTGCCCCCAATCGCGTCGTGGGGCGGCCGCTGCAGCCGCAAGGTCGAGCGCTCAGCTGCCCTTCTCCAATCCCTGGGGTGGTGGAGGTATCCTGGACGGAAGGTGCCCAGCTCGCCGCTGGCCAACCCTTGAACCGACTACTCGATGACGCCCTTGGGAGAGGGTCGTCCTGCCCGCGACCAAGCCTGCTACCGACTACTCGATTCCGACCTTCGGTGAGAGGAGGGGGTCACCTTGGACTTCCTGTATGCTACCCCCGCACCCTCTCAGGCTCAGGAGGGGCGAACTGGTGCCTGGGCAGCATCCGAGGCAATCGCGTAGAGCAATCGGACTTGCTGGAGCAGGTCTCTCAGATCGATGCATTCGACATTGCTGTGCGTGTAGCGGAAGGGAATCGAGATGGGCAGGAGTGGCGCACCAGAGGATTGGAACGGGACTCCGTCGTTGCCTCCACCAGTCACGCCGACCCGCAGGGGAATCTTCTTGCGACGCGCCAGCGCCTGGACCCACTGCACGAGTCGGGGGTCGGCAAGCGAAGAGGAATCCGCGGCGCGGACCACGGGCCCACCACCCAGCTCCAGAGGCAGCAGGTTACCTACCTCATGGACCATGGAAGGTGTGCTGAAGGTGTCGACGGGAACGACCATCGCGATCCCTTCCGCGGATCGGGCAAGATGCGCCGCCGCTCCGCTGGCGCCACGCAGACCAATCTCCTCTTGCACCGACCAGAGCAGGCGCACCCGCAGAGGGAGGCGACGCGCCCGTCTGAGGAGGTGGAGTAGCAGGAGCAGTGCGACGCAACCTGCGCGGTCATCGAGGCCCCGGGCAGCAGCTCGGTGCTCGTTGAGGACGATGTAGTCCTTGACCGGCGTGACGGGCTGGAGCACTCGGACTCCTAAAGCTGTGGTCTCGGCCGCACTGCTGGTGCCAAAGTCAAGGCGCATCTGCTCGACGGTGGGCAGCGCAGGAGCCACTCCCGACCATAGGTGCGGAGGGATGACCCCGACCACCGCAGGGACCGGGCCTTGGGCCGTATGGACGAAATAGGCTCGGCCGTGGAGCAGTCGTTCATCCAACCGACCGACCAGTCGGAAGGAGGCTGAGCCGTCGGGGTGGATCGCCGAGAGGAGCAACCCGAGCTCATCCATGTGCGCCAAGAAGACGATCTCAGGACCCTTGGGGCCAAGGACGCAGGAGAGATTCCCGAGGGCATCGACCTCGCAGGTCGTGCCCGTCGGCAACGAGGACTGCAACCAGAGACGGATCTGGTCTTCGTGCGCGCTGACCCCAGGGATTGCGATCGCCTCTTCCAGGAGGGTGTGCAATTGGTCGAGGCTGGGGAGGCCTCTTGGAGCCGCACGCGCCGGGGGCGTGGGGGGTTTTCGGTTCTCCCTCGGAGAGGGTTGGGCCATGGTCGGGAGGGAGGCTGGGGGACGATGAGGATTGCGGAATCACGGATCTGCCGGCAGCGGCACATCGAGGGTCAACAGGTCGCTGGCGAGCTCCACCGGACCCGTGAAGGAACCGCGGGCCTCCTCAACAAGCGGGGCTGCATCCTTGAAGCGCCCCGAGATGTGGGTGAGCAGGAGCTTGTGGACCCGCGCCTGTGCAGCGACCGACCCCGCCTGGCGGGCGGAGCTGTGCCCATAGGTGTTGCCCAGGGGTTCGGTCGCAAGATCGAAGGTCGCCTCGTGGATGAGCACGTCCGCGTCCTGCGCCAGTCCGATGACCGCATCGCACGGTCGCGTGTCACCACTATAGACGACCTTGCGCCCCCGACGGGGAGGGCCAAGCACCTGCTCGGGAACGATCCTTCTCCCATCGACCTCGACTGCTTCCCCCCGTTGCAACTTGCCGAAGAGGGGCCCGACCGGGACTCCGAGGGCGATGGCGGTTGGCCGGTCGAACCGCCCAGGTCGGGGATCCTCCTCGAAGGACCACGCAAGGCAGCTGGTGGTGTGGTCCGTCCGGGCACACAGCATGCGATAACCAGGGAACTTGAGCATGGTGCCAGCCTCGACCTCTTCGATTGTCAGAGGGAAGCCATAGTCGACTCGGTCGGCCCCGAGTAGCTCCTCGAGTCGCGCACGACCCCGCGGACAGACGTAGACGTCCAACGGGGCCTTCCGCTCGTTCATGCGCATGCTCAGGAACATCCCGGCAAGCCCCAGGTAGTGGTCCCCATGAAGGTGAGAGATGAAAATCCGGCGGATAGCCATGAAAGAGAGGGGGCTGCGCATCAGTTGGCGTTGCGTGCCCTCGCCGCAATCGAAGAGGAGTAATTCGTCGCCGAACCGCAGCGCGATGGCCGAGACGTTCCGGTCTGGCGTGGGCATGGTCCCGGCGGTCCCTAGGAACGTCACCTGCAACTGGGTCAGAAAGGGTCCCTCCCGCTGCGGGTCCCTGGTAGACAGGGCTTAGTCGTCGATACGATCGTAGTCGGCGGCGAGCTTGCGGAACTCCTTCCATTCGCACTCCGAGCACCAGAGGTAGTCGTGGTGGACGACCAGGCCGCCACCGCAGCGACCGCACCGGGAGAGGACGACACCCAGGCGTCGACCTTTGGTGCTCAGGCGGATGCTCACCCCATCCTCGATGACCCGCGCACGGACGAAATCCCCGGGGCGGAACTTGTCCCGGGTGGAGGTGACGTAGTCCTCCTCGATCTCCGAGATGTGCAAGACCCCATCGAGCTCATCGATGAGCTCCCGCTGGTCGCCGCGGATGTGGAGGAGCTGGAAGATGACGACCGCGGGCCGGACGTCACGCACCCGGCCGATGACAATGTCGTCAATCCTTGGGCGCGCCATGCGGAGCGCTGGCCGCACATGTGCCGCCATCTCCCCAGAATCGAGTTCGATGTAGCCCGGGGCTGCCGCGAAGATGACCCCGTCCTGCTCGTAGGTGTTCTCTCCCGGGAGGAACTCCTCGCTGATGGCGACTTGCTCGCCGGGCAGAACCAGCTGCGGGGGATCGTGCTCTGAATCAGACATCTTCTGACCTGCTGCCTGCCACCCCTGCGGCCACCAGCGGGCCATTCCGGGCGTCTCGGCGCCAACGGAGGAGGACCACCGCCTGTTCGACCACGGCCTTACGGTGGTGCGGGAACTGACGGGGCAGGGGCAATGTCAGGCGGCCAACTACCGTCAGTTCCGTCTTTAAGGCTTTCGCCATGGACTGGAGGAAGGGGAGAGTCGCGCCATTGTGGAGACTGTAGACCACCGGAGCCAGCCTCAGAGCCGTCTCGATGAAGGGCCGATCGGCGTGGCGACGTTGGCTGCCAAAGGGTGGGTTCATCACCACACAGTCGACCCGCTCATGCAGCTCCCCGATGTCACCGACGATGAAATCGACCGTGACACCCAATCCGCCAGCGGCTGAATGGGCCACTGCGATCGCGGTGGCATCGGTGTCGATTCCGATGGCCTCCCGAGCACCCAGCAGCTTGGCACCGATCGCGAGGATCCCCGTGCCACAGCCCAGGTCGACGACGACACGGTCGGCGATGTCCCCTTGGACGAGGGCTTCGTAAAGAAGGTCCGCGGCCACCAGGGCGGTCGTGCCATACTGCTCGAGCGCCGCTGAGGGCGCGGGATGGGCCGGGACCATCGACAGCCGGCGCTCCAACTCCTTGCGACGCATCGTCGCTCCGCAGGCTGCCCAAGCAAAGAGGTTTTGCGACGGGGGGGCAGGAGTTCGGCGGGAAGGTTTATCCTCGGGGTCCCCCAAGGTTGTGAGCGATGGGGTACTCGATCCACGAACTGGAGCGCGCGCGCGAGCAGATTCGCGACCACTTCGAGCATCAATCGATCGTCGCGATCGACACCCTGGTACGAGCCAAGGACGAGGAGAGACCTCGGCCAGAATTCCATCTGCGCACCACGGGTACCTACCTGGGTGCTTACCTGACCGGGGAACGGCTGGTGGTCATGGTCAAGTGGGATGACCTGCTGGTCGATGACGCCATTCGCGAAGATGCCTTCCCGGCTGTCTCGAGGGTCGTTCGCTCCCGCCTTGCGCAAGTCGTGCCGGACATACAACCCGAGCATCTGCGGGTCCAACTGTGGGATGAGGCGCAGCAGTTCTTCGCCAACGACGATGATCTTCCCTAGGCTCGTTTGGTGGTTGCCCAACGGCAAGTGGGGCCTTAACTACCTCCAAGGCAATCTTGTGGTCAGAGGCACAGGCTGGAGGTTCCGTTCGTGACCGCTGACGACCGAATTACCCTCGACCAACGGGCCTTTTCGGCCCTCGCCTCGGACACACGGGTCCGCATCCTCAAGTCTCTGGATGGGAGCCAGAAGACCGTCACGGATCTCGCTCGGGAATTGGAGATGAACAAGGCGACGATGTTCCAGCACCTCGAGAAACTGCAAGAGGCAGGACTCGTCAAGCGCAAGGATGGCAAGGAGCGGCTGACGACCGTCAAACCCGTCCCTAATGAGCCTGAGGAGGAGGGGCCCCCGCGCAAGTGGGTCTACTATGGCCTCTCGTGGAAGGGGCAGAAGGTCCTCCACCCTGAGCGCGTCCGCATCTCCTTGGTATTGGGGACGCTGGGGGTCATCGGCTTGGCCATCCTCGCACTTGTCATCCTCTCGAGCTTCTCCTTCGGGCCGGCGGGCCCCTCCGACTCCTCGGCCGACCACATCCCTCCTGAGGTCATATTCCTCCAGACGCCCCAGGCCCAGGAGAATTCCACGGCCCTGAGCGCGACCATCCTCGTGCACGAAGGCGGGATCACCGGACTGGGCGGGTCCTCCCACAAGTCGGGGCTCGACCTGGGGACCCTCGAAGTGGCAGTCGGCAACGTCATCGACCCCTCCGACAGCGACCCTGTGGTACGTGACTACCGGGTCTTGCGCGATGGTCTTGAAGGCGTCCGCCTCAACGTCAGTTCCCCCTCGAGCAACGGGAGCGTCGAGGTCACCCTGTGGATCCCCGTGGAGCTGTTGAGCACCTCGGGCCGCTACTTCTACCTCAACGTCTCCGTAGAGGATCACGCAGGCAACCGTGGGGTCGGCACGACCCTCGATTACATCGAGCCTGCGCGTGGTGCCGACCTCTCGCTGCGGGGTCACGACCTTCCCACGATCGATGCCTTGCTGTCAGGCCAGGGGCTCAACACCACCGTCGAGGTCCTCCTGCTCAATGGGACGTCGACCCTCTCCATCCTCGTACTCAACGTCGGCGACCTGCCCTCCTCCTCGACCCAAGCGACCTTGGGGCTCTACCTGGTCGACCCTGACCCCGATGGGGATGGTGATGCTGCAGGCGCGGGCATGCCAATCTCGACTTCCCTGATCGGAGGGATCGCACCTGGCGCTTCGACGCGCATCGACATCCCCCTCTTTGGGATCCAGCGGGACTCCCAGAGTGGAGCAGGTTCGGAAAGCCTCGCAGGCCGATTGCCCAAGGTCGCCTCAACCCTCTACGTCGTCCTCGACCCCAGCAATGCGCTCAAGGACGCCGACAGGTCGAACAACGTGGCATCGGTCCCTATCCCGAGTGTCGAGCAGTCTGGGTTCGGGGCTCCATGGGATGAAGGACGTGAGATCAAGAGCCCCGATGGTGCGGGGGACCCAGTATCTACCCCAGGCTTCGATGGCCCGTTGGCCCTCACCGCCCTGGTGGCCGCCGGCATCCTCCTCATCTGTCGCCGGGAACGTCGCTAGGGAAAGCCTCCAAGCGTCCTACCGGACTGCTTAAATA
>JAHFTX010000003.1 GCA_023265395.1 Thermoplasmata archaeon | reverse complement strand
AAAAGGGACGATTCACAGTGTCTCGATGGGCGCGGCACAGCACAAGGCCCACTGCATGTTCGAATGGGTCTACTTCGCCCGGCCCGACAGCGTGCTCGAGGGCAGCCTCGTCCAGAACGTGCGGGTGCTGATCGGGCGCGCCCTGGCGGAACAGTTCCCCGTCGCGGGGGCCGATATGGTCGTGCCGGTGCCCGACAGCGGACGCGATCACGCGGCGGGCTTCTCTGCCGTCAGCGGCCTGCCGATGCGAGAAGCGCTGATCAAGAACCGCTACATCCACCGGACCTTCATCATGCCCGACCAGCGGGCGGCGGGGGTCCACCTCAAGCTCAATGCGATCCGCTCGGTGGTCGCGGGCAAGAACATCGTGCTCGTCGACGATAGCATCGTCCGCGGCACCACCATGCGGCGGATCGTCACCCTCTTGCGTGAGCGCGGCGCCACGCAGGTGCACGTGCGGGTCGGCTCACCGCCGATCATCGCCCCCTGCTACCTGGGGATCGACATGAAGGACTCCAAGGAGTTCGTCGCCCGAGGCCGGACGACGGAGGAGGTCGCCGAAGAGATCGGCGCCGATTCGGTCGCCTACCTGCCCATCGAGCAGCTGGTCAAGTCCATCGGCAAGCAACGGACCGACCTGTGCCTCGGCTGCCTCACGGGCGAGTACCCGGTGCCCATCCCTGGCGAGCGGGTGCGTTTCCAGACGACCCTCGACCTGGGAGTCGAGGGGTCGGCCCAGGGGACTGGTCTTTAAATACCGTCGGAACCGCACCGTGCCCCTTGGAGGAGAAACGATGGGGGAGCTGTTTGCGGAATCAGCCCCAGCGAAACGCGACGAATAACGTCGTTACATCGCAGAGAATACGTTGGTTTTCGGTGCTGATGGTAAAAACTTCGCGTAAGGTTATTATCAGATAACGCGAAGAATGTACCCCTTATGCAGGGTATCGAATCAGGGGTCTCTCTCTCACCCCTCCTGATGCAGCCAGGGAGTTCCGACGAGGACATCATCACCCTCCCGACCATCCACCGGGCGCTCTCGAACACCGTGGGCAAGCGCGGCCTTCCCGACGAGGACCTCGACCACCTGGCCGAGTACGTGATGAACTTCTTCGGCTACTCCGACTACGTCATCGACAATGCCCTCAGCAGCGAGGACCGCGACATCTTCTACATGCTCGAGGAAGAGGGCATCCTCACCACGGCGCGCGAAGAGGTCTCCCTGCTCAAGGGCAAGATGTGGCGCATCCACTATTGGATCCTCAAGAAGCGCCAGATCCACGGACTTGCTGCTGACGCCCTGCCCGTCGACCTCTCCCCCGTCGAGGAGTCGGTCTACGAGACCATCGATTCGTCGGTGTGGTTGCGCTAGGGGCCGCTTCGAGGACTCAGCCGCCCCCGCAGCAGGCTTTATCGGACCACTCCAAGGTCGGGCTGCAGCACATGGCAGCATCGGTCACCTTGCGTGTCGCCGAGACGACCCAGCAGGACGTCGGCAGCGGCCGGGCCCGCATCGATACCAAGACCCGCATGGAGCTGGGGCTCTCGCCGGGGGACATCATCGAGGTCCATGGCACCAAGACCACGGCAGCCGTCGTGTGGCGCCTCTTCCAAGCCGACGAGGGCCGCGGGCTGATCCGCATCGATGGCCTGATCCGCAAGAACGCCGGGGTCTCGATGGGAGACAAGGTCACCATCGCGAAGGCCGAGGTGCAGAAGGCCAGCAAGGTGGGCATCGGACCGCTGCTGCCCGACAACCAGCGGCTCAAGTTCGGTCCCGGGTTCGAGACCTTCGTCAAGGGCAAGCTGAAGAACCGGCCCCTGATGCGCGGCGACATGATCTTCATCCCCGGCATCGCGCTGATGGGCGGCGCGCTGCCCTTCACCGTCGTCGCCACCGCCCCCAAGGGGATCGTCCAGGTCGACGAGGAGACCGAGATCGGCATCAAGGAGGAGGCCGTCCGCGAGGGGGCCTTCGTCGGGACCGCGGAGAGCTACGAGGACATCGGCGGATTGGCCGAGGAGCTCCGCCGCGTCCGCGAGATGATCGAGCTGCCGCTCAAGCACCCCGAGCTCTTCGAGCGTCTGGGGATCGAGGCGCCCAAGGGGGTTCTCCTCCACGGCCCCCCAGGCACGGGCAAGACCCTGATCGCCAAGGCCGTCGCCAACGAGAGCGGTGCAGCCTTCTTCTCCATCCAGGGCCCAGAGATCATGTCCAAGTACTACGGGGAGAGCGAGCGGATGCTGCGCGACAAGTTCGAGGAGGCAGCCAAGGCCGCGCCCTCGATCATCTTCATCGACGAGCTCGACAGCATCGCACCCAAGCGTGAGGAGACCCAAGGCGAGGTCGAGCGGCGGGTCGTGGCGCAGCTCCTCACGCTCATGGATGGCCTCTCCGGCCGAGGCAAGGTCATCGTCATCGGCGCGACCAACCGCGTCGACGCCATCGACGGGGCGCTGCGCCGGCCCGGTCGGTTCGACCGCGAGATAGAGATCGGCGTGCCCGACCGTTCGGGCCGCCTTGAGATCCTGCAGGTGCACTGCCGCGGGATGCCGCTGGTGGAGGGGTTCAAGATCGATCGCTTCGTCGACGCCACCCACGGCTTCGTGGGCGCCGACCTCCAGGCCCTGGTGCGGGAGGCAGCGATGAAGACCCTGCGGCGCTACCTGCCCGAGATCGACCTCGACAAGCCGATGCCCCAGGAGGTGCTCGAGCGCATGCAGGTGACCGAGGAGGACTTCCGCGACGCCTTGCGGGAGATCGAGCCCTCGAGCCTGCGCGACGTCTTCGTCGAGGTCCCGCAGGTGCACTGGGATGACGTCGGCGGACTCGACGATGTCAAGGAGGCGCTACGGGAGACGGTCGAGCTGCCCCTGACCAACCCCCAGGCCTTCACCGACAAGGGCATCCGCCCCGTGCGCGGGGTGCTGCTGTATGGTCCTCCAGGGACGGGCAAGACGATGCTGGCCAAGGCCGTCGCCACCGAGAGCGCGGCCAACTTCATCTCCATCAAGGGGCCCGAGGTCCTCAGCAAGTGGCTGGGGGACAGCGAGCGGGCGGTCCGTGAGATCTTCAAGAAGGCCCGGCAGGCCGCTCCCTGTGTGGTGTTCCTCGACGAGATCGACAGCCTGGCGCCCGGGCGCGGGACGGGGGATCGGACGGCCGAGCGGGTCGTCAACCAGCTCCTGACGTCGATGGACGGCCTCGAGCGCCTCGAGGGGGTCTCGGTGATCGCCGCGACCAACCGACCCGACATCCTCGACCCGGCGATCCTGCGGCCGGGGCGGCTCGATCGCCTCATCCTCGTGGGCCCGCCCACCGACAGCGGCCGGCTGCAGATCCTCAAGGTCCACACCCGCAGCGTACCCCTGGCGCCCGACGTCGACCTCGAAGGATGGGCCAACCGGCTCAGCGGCTTCGTCGGAGCCGACCTCGAGGGGGTGGTCCGCGAGGCGGCGATGCGGGCCATCAAGGAGGGGACCTCGACGGTCACCGAGGCGCACTTCACCTTCGCCGCCAACAAGGTGCGGGGCTCGTGCGATGATGCGACGCTCAAGTACTACCAGGTGATCAAGGAGCGGCTCGAAGGCGGCATCGCGCGGCGTCAAAAGAAAGATGATATAGGCATGCAGTACTCCTGAGGCTCAGTCCCGTCCAACGGCAGCGGTGTGTCCCATGGCCAAGAAGTTCCTCACGGAGTTGCGCAACAAGACCGTCATGACCAAGGACGGCCGGATCCTCGGCGTCATCAACAACTTCGTCATGGACACTGCCACGGGCGAGCTCCACCACGTGCTCGTGATCCCGCAGGAGGAGGTCGACGTGCGCCAGTACACCACCGACGCCCAGGGGCGGCTCGTCCTCCCCTTCACCACGATGCGCTCAGTGCGAGACGTCGTGGTCATGGACGTCACCCAGTAGGTCCGCGCTGCCATGGTGGCCCCCTTCGCGCGGCTGCCATCCCTGACGATCGCCAAGGGCAAGCCCGTCACGGTCGTCGAGGGCGTCTTCGACACCGTCCGCGACGAGGATGGCATCGCCCTCCGCCCTGCCGACGTGCTGGCGCTGCTGCTGCGTGACCAGCAGCCGATCGTCCTGGTCGATGCCGATGGGGTGGCGGCTGACCGACCGCAGCTCGACCTCGTCCGTACCCTCAGCGAACAGGCCGGTGATGCCGGTACCGAGCTGTGGGTCGACTGCGGCCCGCGGTCCCTCGAGGGGGTCTTCGACGTCGTGATGGCCGGCGGCAGCAGCGCGATCCTCTCCACGCGCACCCTGGCGAGCGGGACGCTCCTGGCGGACGCGGCGCGCTCCTGCGACCGGCTGATCCTGAGCGTCGACATCGGGGAGGGCCTGGAGGTCTGCGCCGCAGACCCTGCGCTGCGCCGGCCGCCGGCGGAGCTGCTGCGCCAGGCGGCGACCTTGCACCTCCAAGCCGCGATCCTCAACCGCGCGTCGGCACCCCCCTGGGACGGCGCCCTCCTTGCAGCAGCGCTCGGACCGCCGCCCCCTATCGAGACCTACCTCGCAGGCCCCGGCTCCTCGGTGCTCCTGAAGCAAGCCGCCGCGGCCGGGATGGCCGGGTGGGTCGCGAGCTTGCTCGAGGTCCTCGAGGCAGTCCCCGAGGAGCGCTGAGCACCGACAGGTTCAGGGTGCGTCGCACTCCCTCGGTGGCGATGAGCCAGCAGCTGCGGATGGCGATCGCGCGGGTGTTCCAGTTCAAGGGCAAGCGCACGCTCAGCCGCGCCGAGGTCTCCAACTGCGTCGCCTTCGACCTGCGCTGGTTCTCGCCCGCCGATGCAGGGCGTCTCGTCGATGCGGCGACCGCTGCGGGCCTGCTCGTCAGCGAGAGCGGCGGGCTGGCACCCACCTTCGAGCCCAAGGGCGTGGAGGTGCCCATGCGATTCAAGCCGAGCGTCAGCGCCCTCACCTACGTGCGCGACACCTCCGCCTTCGGCACCACCCTTGCGGCGCTGCAGCAGCACCTCCCGGGGGTGGCGACCTCCGAGCTGCTCACGGTGATCCACCAGCTGCAAGAGCGCACACTGCTCGACCCGCGGGTGGCGGCGCTGTTGGTGGCTGGCCAACGGGGCGTACCGTTGCAGACGCTGCTGCCGCTCGTCCGCACCGAGCTTGCCGCCGAGCGTGTGCCACGCTGACGTGGCACGTAGCCATGGGCGACGCTGGGGAGCCTCCAGTGCGGGTGCAGGGACGCACGTTACGCTCGTCGTGCAGCGGAGGCGAATGTGCGAAAGTGCGTCACCACCAAGTATATATCCGGCGAGCGGAGTGGACGCGCGTCGACGGCCTTGGGGAAGGCCTTCGTGGGGGTACATCGTGGCACGGGTGATGATCGTCGATGATGCGATCTTCATGCGCAAGGTGCTCCGGGAGATCCTCACGGACAACGGCTACGAGATCGCCGGCGAGGTCAGCCGCGGCAACGAGGTCGTCACCCAGTACGAGGCGATCCGGCCCGATCTGGTGACGCTGGACATCATGCTCCCCGGGACCGATGGCATCGAGGCCCTCAAGCAGCTGATGCAGAAGGACCCGCATGCCAAGGTCGTCATGATCAGCTCGCTCGGACAGGACGAACTCGTCAACGAGGCGCTGCAGGCCGGGGCCAAGGGGTTCATCATCAAGCCCTTCATCCCCAAGGCCGTCATCTCCGTCCTAGAGAAAGCCCAGCGGTAGGCGCTGGGTCCAAGGGGACCTGCGGATGAGCCTGACCGACCTGCAACTCGATGCCCTCAAGGAGACCACCTCCATCGGCGCAGGCAACGCCGCCACCGCCCTGAGCAAGCTCGCCAAGCGCACGATCACGATGACAGTGCCGCGGGCCAACCTCTCGCCGCTGTCGGTGGTGCGCAACAGCGTCCCCAAGGACAAGAACGGGAGCGTGCTGGTGCGTCTGTCGATCCTCGGCCCCCTGCCGGGGACCATCCTGATCGGCTTCGACCACGCCTCGGCGCTCATCCTCGCCGACCTGCTGCTCGAGCGCAAGGCGGGCCAGACGACCCAGCTGGGCGAGTTCGAGGTCTCGGCGTTGCAGGAGGCGGCCAACATCCTCAGCGGCTCCTACCTGACCGCGCTGTCGACCTTCCTCGATGTCTCGATGCGCAACAGCGTCCCCTTCCTGGCCATCGACGAGGATGGCCATGTCGTCACGGGCATCTTCGAGGAACTGGGGTCCGCTGACGAGCAGACCTTGGTGATCCACTCGACCCTCCACGAGCGCGACCGCTCGCTGCAAGTGACCATGTTCCTCAAGCCACAACCCGAGGCGCTCGCGCAGATACTGAAAGCCTTAAAGGTGGACCGTCAGTAGGTCTGCGGAGGCACCTGCGCGATGACCGCCGACCTCGCCGCGGATGAGGTCCGCAAGGCCCAGATCGAGGAAGCGCTGCAGAAGCTGGGTGCCGAGAGCGCCACCCAGGTGGGCGACGCACTCTCCAAGATCTACCGCGCAGGGATCACCACGCGCACGCTGCAGTGCGACATCGTCCCGACGACGCTGCTCTTCCGCGAGATGGGCGACTACGACCTGCCCATCGTCGCCACCTACTCACGCCTCTACGGCCTGCTGGAGAGCTCGCTGCTGATGCTCTCCCCTGAGAAGGACGCCTTCGAGCTGGTCTCGATGCTGCAGGACCAGGAGTACACGCGCGAGAGCATGTACATGGCCCGCTCGGCCCTCAAGGAGATCCACAACATCATCAGCAGCATCATCCTCAACATCCTGGCCAACATGCTCAACATCACGTTGGTCCCGACGGCCTACCTCTTCGTCGTCGATACCCTGGGCCTGATCCTCGACTTCAAGTTCGCCGGGGACGACAAGAGCATCGAGTACACCCTGATGATCGGCCTCGAGATCGGCGAGGGCGACCACCAGACGCTGATCTACTTCTTCATGGTGCTCGACAAGGAGACCCTCGACGTGATCCTCGATGCGTTCACCGAGGCACCCGAGGAGGAAGGGGGGGAGGAGACTGGCTGATGACGAGCGGCTGCTGGACCACCTCGATGAGACCCTCCGCAACGAGAAGGCGCGGCGGCTGCTCTTCATCGCGCGGTACAGCCTGATCCCCAAGCTCAACCTCGCGCTGCTGGACTTGCTGTTGCGCCGCCAGTCCCGCCAGGGGATCTATCTGAGCATCGACCGGCCCCACAAGTTCATGGACCTGCTGCTGCGCAAGCGCGACATCCCGCGGCAGAAGCTGACCTACGTCGATCTGGTGACCAAGGGCACCGTCGGCGGGGACCGGGTCGGCGACGTCAAGGCGCTGCTCTCCGTCGGGGGGTTCTTCTGGCTCAAGCTGATGACCAACACCTTCGAGCAGGTCTTCGACGGCATGAGCGGCAACCAGACCCAGGTCAAGCTCGAGGATGCCAGCTTCCTGCTGCTGGACAACCTCTCGGTCATGCCCGCCTACAACAGCGAGAGCTCCATCCGCGAGTTCTTCCAGGAGCTGCGGGGGCTGCTCGAGCGCTACGAGCGGCTACAGGTGTTCCTTATCACCCATGGCGACATCCACCCGACCATGCTCTCCATCCTCAAGGAGTTCAGCGACCGGGTGGTCAAGCTCGAGGGTGCGATGGGCTGAGCGCCCGGCGGTGATGACGATGAAGTACCAGCTAGTCCGGATCGGCTCGGGGATCCCTGGCCTCGACGGCATGACGCAGGGCGGCCTCCCCTTCCCCTCGACCATCCTCGTCGCAGGCCCCGCGGGCACGGGCAAGACCACCCTCGGACTGCAGTTCTTGGCCCAGGGGGCGCGCGACGGGGAGACCGGGCTGTTCATCAGCACGCTCAGCGAGAGTATCCAGTGGATGCTGCGCTTCACCTCCAACCTCACCTTCCTCAAGAAGGAGTACTTCGGCCAGCAGATCGTCTATGACGACTTCTCAGGCCTGATCAAGCAGGCCAAGGACTACCGCGACGTGCTCCACGCCCTCGAGGAGAAGCTGACCACCCTGATGCCGCAGCGGGTGGTCATCGACTCGGTGACGGTCTTCGAGCGCTTCAAGGACGACTACCGCGACCTGCTCTATGACTTCTCGGTGCTGCTCAAGGACGTCCAGGCGACCACGATCCTCACCGGCGAGGTCGACCCGACCGAGCCCTATCCCGTCGAGGTCGCCCACGTCGTCGACAGCGTGCTGCTGCTGACGTCGTCGCTGACCACCGAAGGGGGGCGCAACCGCCACCTCGAGGTCCTCAAGATGCGCGGCACCAACCACGTCACCGGGCGGCACCTGATGGCCATCGACCGCAACGGGATCACCGTCCAGGTGGGCATGGGCTGAGCCTGCTCACGACAAAGCCTAAGTAGCGTTCTGCTGCCATGGACCACCGGGCGGGAGCGTCGTGGCCGACACGCTAGTGACCATCCTCAACCGCGAGCTGCGACGGTTCTTCCTCTCGGCGGTCGGCAAGAAGACGGTGGTCTGGTTCCTCGCCATCGTGGTGATGCTGGGCCTGCTCTTCTCCTACCAAGCATCGACCATCGCCGTCGGGGCCGTCGGGCAGCAGCACCAGCGCAACAGTGGCAACGAGCTGGCCCTCGAGGAAGCCTCGGTGCAGATCAGCGACACCCTCACCGAGGGCACCACCTCGACCAAGAGCGACACCATCGGCGATGGCAGCGTCGTGGCGGTGACCTTCACGCTCACCTGGATGGACGAACCCAACACGGCGCGCCACGCCAACCAGCCCGACTCCTTCGCGCTGGAGATCGTCACTCCCGACGGGACCACCAAGACCGGCCAGGGGACCAACCCTCAGGGGGAGGCCGGCAACGTCACCATCGAGATCAGTCGCGACACGTCCGCCGACGACTTCGACGTCGCGCTCTGGGATGATGGCACCTGGGGGATCAACGTCACCCTCAGCGACGCCGGCGACCAGACCCCGACGATCGGCCCAGCGATCTTCGGCTTCCGCACCCAGACCGACGCCGGAAACGCCTACACGCTGGACATCCTCTACACCTACGTCAAGGACGCCTAGGGGCGGCAGGCAGTAGAAAGTCTATATCCCTGCGGCGGCTGGAGAGGCCATGGCCCGCGCCGCGGCTTCGGGCAAGCACAAGCAGCTCAACGTGCGCATCGACGAGGAGCTCCTCGAGCGCTTCCGTGACTACTGCGGCAAGGAGGGGCTCGACCCCCACCAGCTGGTGATCAACTTCATCCAACGGGCCGTCGACGAGCAGGTCCCCTTCCAAGATCGGCTGTGGCAGCAGATGCTCAAGAACGCTGAACGACCCTAAGGCGCGCATCGGCGCAGATGGAAGTCCCCAGGCTGTCGGCAGCCCCGTTGCACGCTCCTGGGTGCTGTGCCTATCGCAACGAGGTGAGCGTCAGCAGGGATTCGGCAGCCTCGCTGGCGAGGCCGAAGCCAAGGTTGGCGAAGAAGAAGGTCGCCAGCACGCCGATGGTCGCGAGGATGACCGCCGCCGCGTAGGGCAGGGGCACGTGCACGTGCTTGGCCCCGGCCTTGGCAGGGCGCTTGTAGATCGCGCGGATCACCTTGGCGTAGTAGTAGAGCGACAACGCACTGTTGAGCAGACCGATCACCGCCAACCACAGGAACCAGTCCCCAGCGGCCACTGCCGTGGCGAATATGAAGAACTTGCTGAAGAACCCGCCCGTCGGCGGGATGCCGGCAAGGCCCAGCAGCAACAGCGTCGCCGCCAGTGCCATCCCCGGGGAGCGACGGCCCAGCCCCTCCCAGTCGGCGATCTTGTAGCCGACCCCAGCGGCGGCGAGCCCGCCCACCAGCAGGAAGGCGCCACCCTTCATCAGCGCGTGGGTCAAGGAGTGGTAGAGCCCCGCCGCGATGGCGTCGGGGGTCGCGACCGCGACCGCGATGAGGATGTAGCCAGCCTGCCCGATCGAACTGTAGGCGAGCATGCGCTTGATGTCGGTCTGCCACAGCGCCACGACGTTGCCGACGGTCATCGTCAGGATCGCCAGCACGCCGAAGATCAGCTGCCAGTGGACGGTCGCCGCGACGGTGCCGAACCCGATGACGAAGACCTTGAGGGCGGCGACCACGGCCATCTTCTTGGAGCCTGCCGCCAGGAAGGCGCTGATGGTGGTGGGAGCCCCGGTGTAGACATCGGGTGCCCACCCGTGGAAGGGCACCGCGGCGAACTTGAACCCAAAGCCCGCGATCATCAAGAGCGCGCCCAGCGTCAGCGCCTCAGGGTGGGTCGTGTGCGGCGCTGCAGCGGCGATCTGCCCCAGCTGCACGCTGCCGGTCGCGCCGTAGACCCAGCTGATGCCATAGAGCAGCAGTGCCGCGCTCAGTCCCCCGATGAGGAAGAACTTGATCGCCGCCTCGGAGCTCAGGGCGTCCTTCTTGCGCCAGGCCGTCAGCGCGAAGGTCGAGACGGAGGCGATCTCGATGCCGATGAAGAGGAGGAACAGGTCATTGGCGCTGGCGACCACCAGCATCCCGACGGTCGCCAACAGCAACAGGGCGTAGTACTCCCCCTGGTGCGGCTCGTGGCGCTTGACCTCGCTCAGAGAGGCGAGGCAGACCAGCAGCGCGACCACGAGGAAGATCGCCGAGAAGAACAGCGACCACGCATTGACGACCATCGCGCCGCCAAAGTAGGATTCGTCAAGGCGGCGCTCGAAGGTCCCGAAGCCCAGATGGGGGAAGGCGAACATCTCGTAGACCAGCGCGGTGGCCACTCCCAACCCCAAGAGGGCGAAGACCCCCAAGCCCCGCTGGAACGAACGTACCTGGGAGAGCGGCAGCAACAGCAGTGCGAGGATCGTCAGCAGCAGCATCGGCAGCAAGCCGATGTGATCCGACAGGGACGCATTGAGCTGGGAAAGGAGATCGGCGAGGTCGCTCATCCTACCGCCCCCCGGCCGTCAGCCCACCGATGAGGGAGGCGACCTCGAAGCTGCCCGGCGTGCTCATGTCGAGGATCGCCGCCGGCCAGATGCCAAAGAAGGCGATCAGCACCAGCAGCCCCAGCAGGACGACCTTCTCGTTGCGCGGCAGGTCGTGCATGGGCAAGCCCCGCTCGACGAAGGGACCGAAGAGCACCCGCTGGAGCGCCCAGATGTAATAGGCGGCGGTGATCAGCACCCCCATGATGGGGATGGCGATGCTCACCGGCGAGATCACCAGGCCATAGGCCTGGTAGCCCCCCGTGAACACCGTCAGCTCGCTGACGAAGCTGGCCAGCCCCGGCAGCCCCAGCGACGCCATCGATGCGACCACCAGCACGGCGGCCGTCAGGGGCAGGCGCTGCGCCAGGCCCCCCAGCTTGGGGATGTCACGGGTGCCCGTGCCATGGTGGATCGAACCGACCACCATGAACAGCGCGCCGCTGATCAGCCCGTGGGCGAACATCTGGAGCACGGCGCCGCTGATGCCGATCCCCGTGGTCGTGGACATGCCATAGAGCACCAGTCCCATGTGGCTGATGCTGCTGTAGGCGATCAGCTTCTTGAGGTCGCGCTGCGCCAGGCAGATGAAGGCGCCATAGATGATCGAGACGACGCCCAGGAACGCGAGGATCTGTCGGGTCTCGGGCAGGTCGATCCCATACCAGCTGTAGGAGGTCCGCAGCACGTCGGGGAAGGTCTGGAAGGCGATCCGCAACAGACCGTAGGCGCCCATCTTGAGCAGGATCGCCGCCAGCAGCACCGAGCCGGCGGTGGGGGCCTCGACGTGGGCGTCGGGCAACCAGGTGTGGAAGGGCACCACGGGCATCTTGACGGCGAACCCAAAGAACAGCGCGGCGAAGACCCCGCCCTTGAACACCAGGTCCATCTGGGGCGCCGACGCGGCGATGTCGGCGAACGCAAAGGACCACACACCGGTCAGTCGCAGGTTCTCGAAGACCAGCGCCATGATCCCGATGACCATGATCACCGACGCCACGTGCGTGTAGATGAAGAACTTGATCGCGGCATAATCGCGCCGCGGACCACCCCAGATCCCGATCAGGAAGTACATCGGGATCAGGACGATCTCCCAGAAGATGTAGAAGACGAAGTAGTCCTGCGCGGTGAAGACCCCCAGCACGCCCACCTGCATCACCAGCAGCAGCCCGAAGAACTCGTTGGGGCGCTTGGGCTCGTGGATCGCGTAGGCGATCGCCGCCATGGTCATGAGCGTGCTCAGGAACACCATCGGCAACGACAGGCCGTCGACCCCGACGCGATACCAGATGCCGAAGCGGTGGTCGGGCTGGCCGGCGTTGTCGATCCAGGGGTGGGCCTCGCCCAGCTGCAGGTGCAACGGGTCGGCGCTGCTGGCGGCGTAGTCGAAGCTGAAGGTGGTCGCGTGGGGCAGCACCAGCAGCAACGAGAGGAGGAACACCAGCACGGCGAAGGCCAGTGCGACGGCACCGGCGTACCGCTTGGGCACGAGCAAGGCCGCCGCTGCCCCGGCGGCGCTGAGCACCAGCAGCAGCGTGAGGATCGGGATGTCCGCCATCGTCGCTCAGCCCCCGTACCCGAAGTTCTGCCGCGCCAGCTCGTCGAGGAAGCCCGCCAGCGTCTGGGCGTTGCCCACCACCGCGATCAGCACGATCCCCAGCACGATCATCGCGGCGTAGTGCGAGACGATCCCCGTCTGGAGCCGGCGCAAGGACGCACCCAGAGCGAAGGCCGCCGAGGCGATGCCGTTGACCAGCCCGTCGATGCCACCCTGGTCGAAGCGCGCCTGCAGGCGCACGAAGGGCACGATGACCATCGTGCAGAAGCCGACGTAGAGCTGGTCGATGTAGTAGCGGTTCCAGAGCGTGCGGTAGAGCACGCCTGCCCAGCCGAGGTCCTTGAGGTACTCGACGTTGCGCTTGCCGTAGCGGCGGCCGTACATCACCCACGCGATGTAGAGGCCGAGCAGCGCCATCACGGAGCCCAGCGCCTGACCGGCCAGCTCGAGGCTGACGCTCCCAAGACCGAAGGCGCCAAGCTGGAAGAACAACTCACCGGCCATCCCCTCGGAGGCCTCGAGGAAGTCAGGCAGGTCGAGGACATAGACCGCCAGAAGGCCAGAGAGTGCCGCCGGGATCGCCAGCAGAACCACGGGCACCACCATGGTCGGTGGCGCCTCGACGGCATGCTCGGCGTGGTGCGAGGGTGTTCCCCAGAAGGTGAGGAACCACAGGCGGAACATGTAGAAGGCCGTCAGCACCGCCGTGAAGAGGCCGAAGAAGTAGAGGATGTCCGCATGCCAGACCCCCGAGAGCAGCACGTCGGTGAGGATCTCGTCCTTGGACCACCACCCGCTCAGCAGCGGCAACCCGCTGATGGAGAGGGTCGCGATGAGCATCGCCAGCCCGGTCCATCGCATCTTCTTGAAGAGGCCGCCCATCTGTCGCATGTCGTTGCTGTGGACCGCGTGGATGCACGCGCCTGCGCCCATGAACAACAGCGCCTTGAAGAAGGCGTGGTTCATCAGATGGAATATCCCGGCGCTGTAGCCTCCGACACCTAGGGCCAGGAACATGTACCCCAGCTGCGAGAGGGTGCTGTAGGCCAGCACCCGCTTGATGTCGAAGAACACCAGGGCCATCGACGCCGCGAAGATCGCGGTGAATCCCCCGACCCACGCCACCGTGGTCAGCGCGATCGGGTCCGCGTGCACGAACAGGGGGTAGGAGCGTGCCACGAGGAAGACGCCCGCCTTGACCATGGTCGCGGCGTGGATGAGCGCCGAGACCGGGGTGGGACCCTCCATCGCATCAGGCAGCCACACGTGCAGGGGGAACTGCGCGCTCTTGCCCACGGCCCCGCCAAAGAGGAGCAGGGCGATGTGGGCCAGCAGCATCGTGTCCTTGATCCCGCCGACGGCCTGCTCGATGGCGGAGAACTGGAAGGTCCCGAAGGTGTTCCAGATCACCACCAGGCCGATCAGGAAGCTGACGTCGCCGATGCGGGTGACCAGGAAGGCCTTCTTGGCTGCCGCTGCCGCCTCCGGCTTGTGGTTGTAGTGGCCGATCAGCAGGTAGGAGCACAAGCCCATGAGCTCCCACATGATGAACATCATCAGGTAGTTGTTCGAGTAGACCAACCCGAGCATCGCTCCGATGAAGAGGCTGATGTGGGCGTAGTAGCGGTGCAGGCCCACATCGCCGCGCATGTAGCCCAACGAGTAGAGCGTGATCAGGAAGGAGAGGATCCCGACGACCATCCCCACCAGGGCGCTCAGGTGGTCGAACTGCAACCCCATGGTGTACTGCAGCGGCGGCCCACCGCTGCTGGGGAAGGAGACCCACACCACCTCGATCGGGCCTAGGGCCACCCCCGACGAGACGTCGGCGAAGATGACCACGCTCAGCAGTGCAGAGATCCCGACCCCGATCAGCGAGAGGTGTCCGGCAGCCTGGCCAAGGTTCCAGCCGAGCGCCGCCATCAGGTAGATGAATCCGAAGACCAGGAAGGGGGCGAAGGGGATCAGCCATGTCAGGTAGAGCAGGTGTTCGAGCATGGTCTACCACCGCAGGACGTTGATCCGCGAGACGTCGATCGTCCCGCGGCTCTTGAACACCGTGATGAGGATGGCGAGGCCGACTGCGACCTCGGCGGCGGCCAGCGCGATGGAGATCAGTGCGTAGCTCTGGCCAGCTGGGTCACCGGAGTACTGGCCGAAGGCCACGAAGTTGATGTTGGCGGCGGTCAGCATCACCTCCACCGACATCAGGATGGCGATGGCGTTGGTGCGGGTGAGCACGCCGTAGAAACCGAGCGAGAAGAGGATGGCGCCCAGCCCGAGGACCGCCGCTTGGGGGACCGCCACGCTCACTCCCCCTTGCGCGCCGGACCGCGGGAGGTCTTGAGCTCAGGCGTGCCCTGGATGCGGTCGCTGTCTTGGCTCTCCTCGCGGGCGAGGAAGATCCCGCCGATGAGGGCAGTCAACAGGAGAATGGAGGTCAGCAACAGGATGGGTTGCTTCTCCTCGAAGAGGTCCTCGGCGACGGCGCGGGCAGGAGCCTGGGTATCGGAACCATCGGCGCTCTGGTCGGCAGGCAGCGTCGCCGCCCAG
This sequence comes from Thermoplasmata archaeon, assembly GCA_023265395.1. Classification (GTDB taxonomy): domain Archaea; phylum Thermoplasmatota; class DTKX01; order JAHFTX01; family JAHFTX01; genus JAHFTX01. The sequence continues at coordinate 102,921 of JAHFTX010000003.1, read as the reverse complement.
CTGGGTTGCAGCGCAGGGTAGAGCACCACGCCCGCGACGAGCGCGACGGCGAGGGTCTTGACGAACCAGTCCCAGTCGCGCTTGCGCATCGTCGTGCCCCCGCCCTCAGTCGCTGAGCTCCCGGATGGTCCGGCGCGTGAGCATGATCGCGAAGCTCATCAGGATGGTGACCGCGCCGACGTAGATGAGCAGCTGGACCACCATCAGGTACTCGGCGGCAAGCAGCAGGTAGATCGCTGCCACGGCGATGAAGGTCGTCCCGAGGTAGTAGACCGCGTGCATGATCTCGCGCGCCTCCATCGCAAGGATCGCTCCCGTCACCGCGATGCCGCCGACGACTAGGAAGATCGCGTAGTCGAGGTCGAAGGCCAGCAGGAGCGCTCCCAGCAGACCGATGGAGGCGATGATCCACAGGATCGCGTACTCCTTGTGCACGTAGCGGTTGGCAAGGGCGATGCCGAAGACCGCTGCGAGCGCGAGCACGCCCACGAGGCCGCGGATGGCCAGGTCGTACCCGTGCTGGGGGAGCAGGGCGACCATGACCCCGATGGTCAGGTAGAAGAACGCGGAGATCAGATGGTTGTAGACCCGTAGAGCGAGGATACCCAGGAAGGCGGCGATGGCCGCCAGCCCAATCAGGACCATCACATCTGCGGAGACGCTGACCACTCTGGGCTCCTCCACCGAGGCCTTCGCATTCCCTTCGGGCTACGGACGCGGGCGCCATCGGACTGGGTATATAAATACCATCGGGACCGCACCGAGGCCGCGCGATGGCACTTGCGCAGCTTGCCTCCCTTGGAGCAAGGAGATCATCCTCGAGACGAACGAAGCCGCCGCAGATCTGGCCTACCGGGACCTGACGGCACCGTCCTGGGGGCGCTCTGCTTCGCCGATATTGGAATCGGAGCGAACCCACATACGCGCTGTTCTAGAGCATGAGAAGGAACTGGTCGGCGTTCGAGAGAATCATCGCGCTTGTGCACGAGGGTCGTACTTCGTGGGCGGTCGACTCCGCTGCGGGGAAGGAGTTCACCTCTTGAGTGCGACGCTATCGGATATCAGCAGCCTGCTTGAGCAGCCGTGACACTGCGCGCTCGTCTCTCTCGCGGTGCGAGTGAATCTTGACATGCCGAACAGACTTGCCTGCGCCCTCGAGGAGCCCCTTCGGGTCCTTGAACACCCATCCTCCGGGGAATCCGAGCTGCACGTGGTCCTTTCCGCAATAGACGAATGCAACAAACTCCTTGCCTTCTACCCAGCACCCATTGCCCCATTTCACCGCCTCCGTGAGATGTGGGGCCACTCGCTTCACCAGCCTTCGCACCTTCCTGATGATCGCCTGGTGCGAGGGAGTTTGCGCCTCGAGGTACTTGTCGAACGACGCCTACTTTTTCATCCCTACCATTGCCGACACCTCGTCCCGACCGTCCTATAGGTGGGACCCGAACAGAAAAAGCTCCCTGCCGAGCACTTGCATCGCCCAGGCCGGATGTGGAGATGAATGCACGACAGGTTCAAAGAATCCCCCGCCGGTCCATCCGCGAGCCGGGGAGGCGTGAGCGCTCCCTGTTGCAACGGCGATGTGGATGCCGAAGGGAAGGCCTTGGCGCTGACCAACGCCCCTACGCTTGCCGATGATCGGCATGTCGCTGCTGCCAGTGGGCGAGCATCCCATCGCCACGCTCCTGCGCGCGATGCAGCGACTCGAACCATTCCGGGGAGAGTTGCGTCAGCTCGACGACATTGCCGTCGGGATCCTGCACGGCAGTGAGCAGGCTCGTTCCGCCAAGTGACCGCGGCGGGAAGAGGGGTGAGACCCCCTTCGAGCGCATCGCGTCCAGCGTTCCCGGGAGATCGAATACCTCGAGTGCGAAGCGGACTGCACCAGGCTGGGCATTGGCGTCGCCGAAGTTCTCCAGTGGGTGGATCGCGAAGTGGACTTCGCCAAGGTTGCAGCCGTAATGCACGGCCGTGTCATCGTGCTCCTCGGCGCCCAGTGGAATCCCGAGCACATCGCGGTAGAACCTCATCAGTCGTGCCGGGTCCTTCGAGACCAGGAGCACCGCGCAGAGGTAGCGGGCCGGCTGCTGCGTGAGGGGCGATGGAGCGGTCATCATCAGACCCGTAGGTGGTCGCACAGATAAGCGGTGGGGTGCGCGGTACGATGGGGAGAGAGTGCGGGGGAAGGGATTTGAACCCTCGAACACCAACGTGAACAGATCTTGAGTCTGTCGCCTTTGGCCGCTTGGCTACCCCCGCAAGAGGTTCCGGTGCAGCGATGCGGGGCGGGGTATTAAATCGGTGGGCCAAGGGTGCGTCCTGCGGAGGGAACCATCTGAGTGTCGAGCTCCCCCCGATCGGTCCCGAAGGGGTGCGCGTGGTGGAACAGGCTACGCGTGTGCAGGAGGGCGTCGCTGGAGGTCTCGATGATGCTGGTCAGCGGAAGGACAGCAACGCTGATGTAGCGATCCTCGACGGCTACATCGACGAGCCGTCGCTCTTTGGCGTGCCACCCTACCTCTCCCCCTACCCACGTCTGGTCGCCGGGGCTGTTCGCGCTGCAGGGATGCGTGTCTCCTACACCACCATCGACCAGGTCCGAAAGCAGCCCGCGAAGGCCAAGGCGCTCCAGGAGGCACCGATGCTGGTGGTCATCGGCGGGCTGATGGTCCCCGGACGATACGTCCGCGGGCTCCCTGCATCGGTGCGGGAGCTGCGCCAGCTGCTCCCTCGAGCGCGCGGGACCGTGGTCCTTGGTGGGGGGATGGCGCGCTATGGGATGCTCGGCGGCGGACCGCTCTCGACCGTGGTCCACCACGCCGCTGCCAAGGATGTCGATGCACTGGTCGCGGACCTGCTCGCAGGACAGAGCGACCCTCGGGCACGGTATCGCACCCTCGTGGAGTGGGACCGCTTCGCCCTGCTGGGCGCTCACGTCGCATCGCTGCACCCCGACTTCCCCACGCCGCTGACCGTCGAGGTCGACCTCTACCGTGGCTGTGTGCGCGTCCCGGTCAACGGTGGCTGTCACTTCTGCACCGAGGTCGCGCTGGGCCATCCGCGGGTGCGACCACCCGCCTCCATCGTGGCCGAACTGCGCCAGTTGCAGTCGCTGGGCGTGCGCAACGTCCGTCTCGCCGGGGCCTGTGTCTACTCCTACGACGCGACCGTCCGCGGCGACCGGCTCGCAGTCAACGCACCTGCGGTGCAAGCGCTCTTCGACGGGATCGCCGCAGGTACCTCGCTGGAGGTGCTGCACATCGACAACGGAGACCCGGCGATGGTCATTGCCGACCCGCAGGTCGGCGCGGCGGTCACCGCCCTGATCGTGCGCACCTGCACCAGCGGCAACGTGGTCAGCTTCGGCCTCGAGTCCGCCGACCGCAGCGTGCAGAAGGCCAACAACCTCAACGCCACGCCAGAGCAGGTCCACGATGCGGTGGAAGTGATCAACCGCATCGGCGGTGTCGTCGGCCCCAGTGGCCTGCCGGCACTGCTGCCGGGCATCAACTTCCTCTCGGGGCTCCGCGAGCAGACCGGCGCCTCGTTCCACGCGGACCTGGCGTTCCTGCGCAGCCTGCGCGACGAAGGCCTGCTCCTGCGCCGCATCAACCTGCGGCAGGTCCTCGACTTGCGGGGTGAGTTCGCGGCACCCAAGCTCCGCACGGCCTTCCAGAGGTTCAAGCGCGCAGTGCGGACGGAGATCGACCAACCCATGCTGCGGCGGCTCGCACCCACCGGTCGTGTCCTGCGAGGGTTGCACTTCGAGTTCCGTCAGGGGGCGCTCGGATTCTGGCGCCAGGTGGGCTCCTACCCGCTGCTGGTGGGCATCCCCGATGGCGGGCAGTTGCCCAGGGATCGTGCCGCACATCCCATCGACGCCGCGGTCACCGGACATGGGTTCCGGTCGCTCTCAGCCGTGCCCTATCCGTTACAGGTGTCCGCAGCGACCAAGGCACAGCTGCAGGCCCTGCCCGGGGTGGGGGCCAAGCGTGCCCACGCGATCCTGCGCAGCGTCGCTTCGGGCGCCGACCCTCTGGCACCACTTTCGTCCGAACCTGACCTGTGCGAACAGCTGCGGCCCTTCCTGGCTCCCGCACAACCTTGATAGTCGTCCGCGGCCAGCGTGGTCCATGATCACCCTCGTGGGCGTCGGTCACGTCTTCCGCCTCGAGCAGGTGCTCCATCGGCTCGTGGTCGGGTTCCAGCCCTCCTTGGTGGCCATCGAGCTCGACGGCAACCGCCTCGAGGTCCTCAAGGAGCGCGCGCGCGCCCCTGCGCAGACCGACCTCCAGATGGAGGGGCCGCTGATGTTCCGGGTCCTGGCGCACTTCCAGGAACAGATCGCGGGCAGCTACGGCTCCGAGGTCGGCGCGGAGATGCTGGCGGCAGCGGCAGCGGCGCAACAGGTGGGTGCGGGGATCGCCTGCATCGACCGGGATGTGCGCGAGGTCGTCGACGACATCAGCGCCCAGATCACCTGGCGTGAACAGGTGCGCTTCTTCTGGTCCCTTGCCGTCGCCTTCGTCCGCCGCGACGGCGACGTCGAGGAGGAGCTGCAGCGGTTCCAGGCTGATGACGTCGGCTACCTCGACCAGTTCGCGGCCGAGTTCCCCACCCTCAAGCGCATCCTCATCGACGAGCGCAACGCGCACATGATCGACGCCCTCGACCGCCTCGATCGCACCCACGACCACACCATGGCGATCGTCGGGGACGGCCACGTCCCGGGGATCCTGGCGGCGCTGCAGCTGCAGGGACACGCCGTCCAGGCCATCCGCCTCTCGGCCCTCCGCGACGGATCGGCGTTGCAGCGGCTGCCTAGTGTCGTGCGCCTAGCGGTCCCCACCGGCGCCGGCCGCACCCCGCCGCCTCCGTGGGAGGGTGAACCCCCGGCGATGGGCATTCCGACCGTCACCGGTGTCGAGGTCGGTCCGTCGGCCGAGATCCGCTTCGGTCAGGACGCAACGGATGAGCGCCAAGCCTGAGCGCGTGCCGCGAGGGCGGCCCGGAGCCCTGACGTCGGTCCTGTGGAGCGTCGGCCTGCCGTTTTGGATCATCTCGCTGGGGATGACCTACCTCGGAATCGTCCTGGCGGGCAAGGCGCTGCTGCCCCCGTGGCAGGGTGCTCTGGCGCTTGTGGCCGCAGGGCCGATGCTGACCGGAGCGACCTGCCTCTACAACGACATGATCGACCGCCGCGCAGACCACCACAACCCCCGCAAGCAGAACTCCGCACTGCGCTCGAACCGACTGCGCCCGTCAGAGGCGATGCGCGGGGCACGAGCACTCGCGATCGGGTGCGTGCTCCTGGGCGCCCTGGTGAATGCGGAGGTGCTCCTGCTGCTGGTGGCAGCGCTGCTGCTCTCCTTCCTCTATAGCAACCCCGGGGCTCGGCTCAAGTCCAGACCGCCCGCAGACGTCCTCGTCAACGTCATCGGGATCGGTGCGCTGCTACCCCTGATCGGATGGGCGAGCCTGCGGCCGCTCGCCACATTCCCCTGGCAGTTCCTCCCGACCACCCTGCTGGGGATCGGCGGGCTCTACCTGCTGACGCTGGCGGCGGACCTTCCTGCGGACTCCCGTGCAGGGATCCGCTCGACGGCGGTCTGGCTCGGGCCGACCACGACGCTTCGCGGAGCGGTCGTCGCTGTGGCATCCACGGGGGCTGCGCTCATCCTCGTCTCGCATCGCTGGCCCAATGACCCCCTGCAACCGCAGCTGCTCGATGCATTCTGGCCGATGTTCGTCGTGCAGCTGGCCGCTATGGGCGTGCTGCTGCGTCAAGCGACCGCGCGCACAGTCATGACGACGATCGTCTTCCTGGGGGCCGTCTACATCCTCGGCGTCGGGAGCTTCGTCGTGCTCTCGGGCTCGTCGTTGCTGGGTGGCTAGGAGTCGGACTTCGCTGGCTCGGGCTCGCTGACGCTGAGGTCGGGCGTCGGTGCCCGCAGCAGCGCACCTAGTCGCTCATGACGTTGGACCCAGCGGACCATCCCGGGCAGGTCCTCGGCCCGGCTGGTCAGCGCCGTCAGCTCGACCCTGCAATCCCGTGCTCCCCCGCTGACCACCAGCTCGAGGCCGAAGCGCCCCTCCCGGTCATCGGTGCCCGCCCATCGGACGGCTCCCCGGAAGGCCCCCGAGCGCTTCGAGACCTCGGGCGGAAGCGCCTCCATCGGCAGACCTTGGAGCTCTTGCAGCGCCTCGTCGAGCACTTCGGCAGCGGCTTGTCCCCGGCGCACGCTGGGGAGCCGCTCTCGGACGAACCCGGAGGTGGTGCCGTCCCAGGCGCTGGGCTTGAGCCGCCACGGCACCAGCTCGGGCAGTGGAGCGGCCAGCACGACCTGCTCGAGGGTGCGGCGCTTGTGCTTCCCCTCGCGCTCGTAGGTGACGATCGGGGTCAGACGCACCTGATCGGCCATCGGGTCGATGGGCAGGTCGCTGAGCAGGGTCGCCTCGCCGGTGGAGTTGATCCGCGGGACGGCGGTGGTGCGTTCAAGCGCCGCTGCGGGCACGCCGCTGCCCTCGACACGAAGCTGGACCTCCTTGAGGACCTGGGCAGTCTGGTTGGAGACCACGACCTTGAGCCGCACCCCGCCCCCTTGCAGTCCCGCCATCGTCCGTAGCAGCACCTTGTCGGGGAGGCGGGCCGCGACGACGGCACGCTGCAGCCGTCGCTCCTTGGTCGACCAGCGGCGCCAGCGCTTGCGCAGCGTGGTGGCGCTCATGCCCGTCTTGGCCTCGAAGGCTGCTGGGTCGCCCATCTGCCAGGGGGGATGGTCCGCCTTGACGACGACCCGGCGCAGGTAGTTGAGCAGGACCGTCTCGGAGCCTTCGAGGTCGAGGCTGAGCACCCACGCCTCCGCACCCTTGGCACGGCGGTAGGGGCGCAGCGACATCGTCACGCTCAGCCCACCGCACTGCAGCAGGATGGTCCAGGGGACCCCGCCAAAGCCGTGGGTCTCGATCAGGGAGAGCTCGGTATCGGGGAACTGGGAGCGTGCGACGTCGACGCACCGCGCGCCGATGTCGGTCAAGGGCAGCACCCCGAAGAGTCGCGCACTCTCCTCGTACTCCCCCTCCTCGAGGGCGCGTCGCAGCAGGTGCGGAGAGGCGTCCGTCGGTTGGGCGTAGAGGCTGAGCGTCACCATGTCCTCACCCGCGGCGCTGCAACTGGCGCTGGTACATATCAACCAGCTCCAGGGTGGTGGTCGCCTGCTGGGGCCCCTTCTCGTCGTCCCGCACCCGGCCGGTGAAGCGCGGGAAGCGGATGGCCAGCCCCCCGCCAGGGGCGGCGCCGGCAGCCTCCAGCAGGTCGGCACCTGCCGGGTGCACCGGTGAGCGCGTCAGCTCCGCACCGATGACCTCGAGGACGTGCTGCGGGCGCAGATGGACGTCGCAGGGGAGGCTCGAGCGCACCCGCGGATCGCGCAGGGGGACGACGCAGTCGCCGAGCAGCGGCGGCAGGGCGGCGAGCACCTCCTCGGTAAAGCCCGTCCCGAGCTTGCAGACCGTCTCGAACAGGCCGGTGTCGGGATTGACTGCCGCCATCAGCAGCGCGCCGTACCAGCCGGTGCGCTTGCCCTTCCCGGAGTAGGCGCCCACCACCACCAGGTCGACGGTGTCGACCATCTCGGCACGGTACTCGCGCTTGAACTTGATCCACTGCCATCCGCGGGCGCCGGCGGTGTAGGCGCCCCGCAGGTCCTTGGCCATGATCCCCTCGGCGCCGTCGGAGAGGGAGCAGGAGAAGAACTCCTGCGCCTGCGCCAAGGTCGGACGCACGAGCACGCGCGTGAGCCCCACCCCCGGCGGGAGCTCCTCGGTGCTGCCCACGAGGCGCTCGAGGGTCGCACGGCGTTCGACCAGCGGCGTGCTGAGCAGCTGCGTGGTGCCGTCGGCCAGGCAGTCGAAGAGGACCAGTCGCACCGGCACCTGCGCGATGGCCTCCTGCAGGTCGACCTTGCGCCCGCGGCGCCGCGAGACGACCTGGAAGGGGAGCAGCTCGCCGGTCTGCGGTTCGATGGGGACGCACTCCCCCTCGACGATCATCGCCCGCCCCTTGGCCATCTGTTGGAGCGCCGCGCACACGTCGGGGAACTGCGCGGTGACGGGCTCGAGGCGGCGGCTAAAGAGCGCGACCTGCCCGTCGGCGCGCACATGGGCCTGCAACCGCAGGCCGTCGAACTTGTACTCGAGCAGGAGGTTGTCGCTGCCGACCTTCTCGACGATGGCGTCGAGCGAATTGAGCCGCTCGGCCAGCATGGGGCGGATGGGGACCCCCGGTTGGATGTGCAGCCGCCCAAGGCCGTCGACCCCTTGCGACGAGAGGACGGAGGCGACCACGCCCAGGTCGGAGGTGATGTTGAAGGCGTGTTCGACGACGTCCCGCTGCTCCTTGGTGGCAAAGGCGATCGCCAGCGCATCGACGATGGTCATGTCGGCCAGACCCAGCCGCAGGCGGCCCACGAGGATGCGGCAGAGGTAGCGTGCCTCCAGCGGCGAGGCGCGGGTGAGCAGCTGCATCGCCAAGCGGATACGGACGTCTTGGGAGCCCGCACCGGTGGTCGTGGCCATCTGCCGCAAGGTCTCGAGGACCCCTTCGATCGTCAGCGGCTCTGGTGTGAGCGTCGTCTGGCGCCCCCCTAGCGCCCGCCCCTGTGCCAGCAGCGACTCGACGACGGTGCCCAGGTCCCCTGTCTGGACCCACAGCTGCTCGGCCTGCTGCTTCGATCCCCCGGCACTGCGCAGGATCGCCTTGAGGAGGTTCTTCTCGGCAAGCCCGGTCTCGATCCCCTCGTGGGCGGCGCCCAGCTGCCCCTGCGTGAGGTAGACGACCGTCGGCAGCAGCGCAGCGGGGGTCTGCTGCAGCAGCCCGACCAACTGGGCGGCCATCTCGAGCCGTCCCGGCGTCTGCTCGATGCGCTCGTAGCAGTGGGCCAGCAGAGCGAACTCCACGGCCGAACGACCGATATGCCGCTATAAGAAACAAGCAGCGGACCACCCCGCGGCGCTGCGCAGAGTGGTCGCTGGGGGGAGGTGGGGCGCGATGCGCCCCACCCTTGGTGCCGGGGCCTACTTCGACAAGCGCAGCTTGGCGTTGCAGCTCTCGCAGCGGATCATCAGGGGCCGCTCGGTGGAGGTGACCTCGATGATGCTCTGGCAGCGACCGCACCTGATCTTGGTGACCTTTCCCGGCGTGGGGGCCGGTGCCTCATCGTCGGCACCGTCGTCCCGCTCGCCCTCGTCGTCACCGTGGTCCTGCTCGTCTTCAGGGCCTTCGCCCTCGTCGCCGTCGCCCGTCTCCTCGTCGCGGTCGTCGCCATCCGACGCAGGACCGGTCGGTCCCGTCGGTGGGCGCTTCTTTACCCCCGGCGGCGGCACGGTCGTCCCGCTAGGCGCAGCCTTGGGCTTGCGCATCGCGACGATGATCAGCGCCACCAGCAGCAAGGCGATCAGGCCGATCATGCCCATGCCCGCGGGGCTACCAACGTCGATGGCCCCCCCGCTCGTCGGCGCCGCATTGACGGTGATCCGCTCACCGCTCTTGCGGACCTCCTTGCCATTGAGCAGGAACCGGGCCTCGACCGTGCCCGACACGGGCTTGGTCGGCGTCCAGCTGAAGCTCAACGTGTGGGTGTCACCCTGCAGCACCTTGGGGAGCTGCTGGGTCGCCTGGATGGGCCCACCGACCACCAGCTGGACCGACAGCTGCGGGCTCTCGGTCTGACCTTGGTTCTCGATCGTGACGTCGATGGAGATGGGCGTGCCCACCACGAAGGGCTTCTCGGAGATGACCTTGATCTCCGAGACGACCAAGTCGGCGGTGACGATGCGACCGCTGAGCACCAGCGGGTTGCTGACGGTCTCGAGGTCGCCCGAGAGGGCGCTGACCTCGAAGTCGAAGGCCCCGCCTTGGACATCGGCGAGCAGGTCGGCCTTGAGGGTGACCGTGAGCACCTTCTCGGCGCCGGCATCGAGGTCGGTGGCGCTGGGCAGGGCGAAGTAGGTCTTGACCCAGCCGGATTCCAAGGAACCCACCTGGAGGCGCACCGAGTCGCGGGCGTTGCCGTTGTTGCGCACCAGCACGCGCCACGAGCCGTCCTGACCCCGGGCGGGGTCGACCGGCTGAGAGTCGGTGTCGAGCTCGACCGATACGTCATAGAGTTGCTCGACGGTGGCCGTCAGGTGGATCTTCTCCTTCCCGGTGTCGTTGACCGTCGAGGTGACCGTCAGATCGATCCCCACCTCTGCCGCATCGGCACCGCGGGGGACCTTGACGGTCACCAGCAGCTGGTCGCTGCGTCCCGCAGGGATGCTGAGGTTGGCCGCGTCGAGCTTGACCCACTGGAGGTAGTCCTTGTGGACATCGAAGGAGAAGGCGTAGGCGTCGGGGCCGTTGCCATTGTTCTCGATGTCGACGAGGAAGGTCAGGTTCTCGCCGGGCTTGCCGTCCTCGCTGACGCTGTCGGAGGTGACGGTGAAGTCGATGACCTGCCGGACGGTGACGTTGATCTTGTAGGTGGCAAAGACCGAGGCCGGGCCGTCCTGGCTCTCGACGAAGATGTCCAGCACGTGGGTGCCCAGCGTCTGCGCGTCGGGGATGGTCACGGTATAGGTGACCAGCTTCTCCTCCTTGGGGGAGAGGGTCAGCTCGGTCTCCTTGAAGCTCACCCAGGACTTCTTGAGCCCGCTGGCACGCAGCGTGTAGGTGTCCTGCACGTTGCCGGCGTTCTCGAGGGTGAAACTGTAGGTCACCTTGTCGCCCGGGTCACCCTCCTTGATGACCCCCTCGACATCGTCGACGTCGACGTGGACGTTGTACTTCTCCTGCACGTTGACCATGATGGTGAACGTGAAGAAGGAGCTCTCGTCCCGCTGCGACTCGGTGCGGATCTTGATCAGCACCGTGCCCAGCTCGGCATCGAGTGGGACCTTGACCGTGATGGTCAGCCCCTTCTCGTTGGAGAGGGTGATGTCATCGCGGTCGGCGGGGACCGTCACCTGGGTGACGGGGGCCGTACGGCCGCCGCCCACCACGGCGATCGTCACCCAGTCGAGGAAGTCCTCGCTGCTGCCGTCGAGGAAGACGTCGAAGGTCTCGTTGACCGTCCCCGTGTTGCGCAGGAAGATCGAGTAGGTGGCGGTCGCACCGGGGGCGATGTCCTTCTCCTTCTCCCGGCTGGACTTGACGAACAGCTCGGAGCTGTAGGAGACCAAGACGGTCAGCACCAGCAGCTTGGAGGCCGTCGCATCGGGATTGGTCACGGTGGCCTTGAGCTCGAAGGTGTAGGAGCCTTTGGCGATGTCGTCGGGCAGCTCGATGGCCACCGTCAGCTCCTCTTCGTCAGCAGGGCTGACGTTGAGCTCGGTCGCCTCGCTGGTGTGGTCCTCGCCAAAGCCCAGGAACCACTCGTCATGGAGGGCGTCATTGAGCTTGAGCTCGAGGTCCTCGTTGACGTTGCCGGTGTTCTCGAGGGTGAGGGTGAACACCACCGTGTCCCCCGGGCCACCGCCTAGCGAGGAATCCTCTGCGGTCAGATCGACGGCGAAGTGCTCGTCGACGGTCACCTTGAAGGTGACCTCCTTGGACTTGCTGTCGTTGCCCACGGAGGTGACCTTGAAGCGCAGGGTGGTCAGGCCGTTCTCCTGCTCCTCGGGCACGTCGATGGTCACCTTGACCTTCTTCTGCGAGCCAGCGCCGATGTTGACGGGCGCAGCGATCCCCGAGACCCACCCGGGCTGGGTCGACTCGACGATGGTGAAGTTGTCCGGGACGTTGCCCTTGTTCGACAGCGTCAGGTTGACCGTCGTCTGCGCACCGGGGCCGACCTCGACCTCGCTGCGGTCGGCGGTGACGTCGATGCCGTAGCGGAAGTCGACCTTGAAGGTCAGGACCGCGCCATCGAAGGTGAAGCTGTCCGCATCGGAGGTGGCGCGCAGCTCCCAGACGTTGGTCCCGTTGAAGTCATCGAAGGGGTTGCTCAGCCCCGGGTCGACGCTGACCTCGACGTCGTCCGATTCGTCGGGGTCGAGGGAGAGCTGGGCCGGGGAGAACGAGACCCACTCGTCGTTCTGGCCGATGGCCTCGAACGAGAAGGTGTCGGGGCCGCTGCCGCGGTTGGTCACGGTGATGTCGAAGGTGTAGGGCACGTCGGCGTCCTTCTTGAGGGTGAAGGTCTTGGCCGCCGGTGTGACCTCGACGCCGAAGACCAGGTTCACGTGCGTCGTCAGGGTCACCATCGACTCCTGCAGGAGCGAGCCTTGCGAGGTGACGGTGAGGTCGTCGATGCTGTCCTGCTCGGCGGCGTTGGAGGGGACCGCGACCTTGACGGAGACGGTCGTCGAGGCCCCCTGGGCGAGGTTGACCACCTGTGGGGTCGCCTTGACCCAGTTGGGGTTGTCGCCATCCTTGGAGACCACGAAGGTGTCCGGGCCGTTGCCCTTGTTCGTCACCGTCAGCAGGAAGGTGGCGTTGCTCCCCGGGTCGACGAAGGCGATCGAGACGTCGGAAGTCACCTTGACGCCGTAGACCTGCTCGACGGTCAGGACGAAGGTGATCGTCTCCTGGGCGGTGGGGTTGCCCACCGAGGTGACCTTGACGGTCACGGGATAGTCACCGACGGCCGGCTTGGGGCTCAGCGGTGGCGTCACCGAGAGCAGCACCGCGCCGACCTGGTTGACCGCCAGGGGGATGGAGGTGCGGTTGAAGGAGCTCCAGCTGGCCTGCGTGGTCGCCGAGACCAGGAAGGTGTCGGAGCCGCTGCCGAGGTTCTTGATGGTGAAGGCAAAGGTCTCCGTCTGCCCCGGCAGCACCGAGCCGTCGAGGGTCGCGGCGCTCAGGTCGATGTCGAAGGTCTGGCGCACCTGGACGGTCAGCGTCAGGGTCTTGGAGCGGCCCTTGAGGGTCTCGGTCCCGATCACGGCGGTGGTGTAGGTCTCGGGGATGGCGTTGGCGGGCACCGTGATCGTCAGGGTGATCGTCTGCGAGGCGCCGGCGCCGAGGTTGAGCACCTGGAAGAGGCTCAGGTCGTTCCAGACGGTGTGGTTGCCGCCCTTGGCGAGGTTGATCGTGTCGGCGGTGGGGCCGGTGTTGGTGACCTTGACCGAGAAGCTGATCTGCGACCCGGGCGAGACCTTCTGGAAGGTGTCGCTCAGGCTCTCGAGGGTCAGGTCGTGCTTCTGCACCACCGTGATGGTCAGGTCGACCGTGCTGGTGAGCGAGTCGTCGCCGTCGCTGGTGACGCGCACCTGGACGACGTAGGTGCCGGTGGTGGTGCCGTCGGGGACCGTCACCTCGATGTCGACGCGTTCGTTGGCGCCGGAGTTGACCGGGCCGGTGTCGCTGTCTGCGTCGGCCCAGGTACGGTAGGTCCCCAGCAGGTCGATGGTGAAGGTGTCGACGCTGTTGCCGGTGTTCTTGACGTTGATGGTGAAGACCGCCGAGTCGGAGGGCTCGATGTTGTTGGCGCCGATGACCGTCGACAGCTGCAACCCGAAGATCGGGGAGACCGCGGCGACGAAGGTCGCCTCCGAGGTCTTGGAGAGGTCACCCTGCGAGGTGGCCTTGACCTTGAAGGTGTGGTTGGAGGCCGAGGCGTCCGAGGGGATGGTGACCTCGAAGGTGAAGGTCAGCGTCGCACCCGAGTTGACGGTCTGGTAGGGGTTGGACAGCTGCAGCTCGCCCCAGAGGTTGGGGTTGGTCGTCGTCTGGATGAAGTACTCGTCCTGGCCGTTGCCGGTGTTCTTGAGCAGCAGCTGGAAGGTCGCCATCGTGCCCGGGTCGACCGAGCGGATGGGCGGGTTGGGCACGACGCTGACCCCGTAGCCCTGGCTGACGGTGACCGTCAACGTCTGGCTGTCGAAGGCCGTGCCGCTGCCGCTGCTGGTGCCGCGCACGGTCAGCGGGTAGGATCCCACGGCCGTGCCCTTGGGGGGGAGCACGCTGACCGTCACGGGGGAGGTCTCATCAGAGTCGAGGTTGACCGAGCTGGTGCTGAAGCCGACCCAGCCGCTGTTGGCCCCCTCGGCGCTGAGCACGAAGGTGTCCTCTCCGCTGCCCTTGTTGCGCACGGTCAACGGGAAGTCGACCGAGACGTTGGGCTGGGTGGTCCTAAAGGGGGCGGTCGAGGTCAGGTCGACGCTGTAGTACTGCTCGGCGTTGACCCCGAGGTTCAAGTCGGCGAAGACCCCGGCGTCGTTCTCCGAGAGGGCCCGAGCCGTCAGGGAGACTTGGCCAGGGGTGACGGTGGTGGGCAGGTCGACGGTCAGGACCACGGTCTGGCTCTCCTCGGAGCCGAGGTCACTGACGGGGTTGGGCGAGAAGAAGTAGTTCCAGCCGGGCGGCAGGTTGGTGATGCTCAGCGAGAAGTCGTCCTCGCCGTTGCCGCGGTTCTTGAGGGTGAGGTTGAAGTCCACCGACTGGCCGGGGATGCCGTCCTTGTTCGTCGCGCCGATCGGCTGCAGCTGGACGTCGCGGTTCTGCGTGACCTTGATCGTGACGTTCTGGAAGTCGAAGGCGCTCGAGTCGGTGGTGCTCTGGGACCGCAGGGTCAGCTTGGTCGACCCGGCAGGGGAGGTGTCCAGCGCATCGACCGTCAGCGTCACGTCGCGGGTGGCGCCCTTGGCGACGGTGACCTGGCTCTGGTTGAAGTTGGGAGTGAGGTAGGAGGGCTCTCCGCTGATGCTCAGGGCGAAGGTGTCCTGTCCGTTGCCGTTGTTGGTGATGCTCACGGTCATCTGGCTGTTGTCGTCGGGGTCGACCAGCAACGTCAGCAGGCTGGGGGCGAGGTCGACCGCATGCAGCTGCCGGACGATCGCCACGATGGAGGTGATCTGCAGCTTGAGGGGGTTGCCCTGGCTGCGCACGGTCACGTCCAGTTGGGCCTGTTCGTTGAAGTCCGCGTCGGTAGGCGCGGTGACGATCAACGAGAAGGGGCTGGTGCCAGCGGGGTTGACGTTGCTGATGGGATTGGGGTTGGCGTTGGCGAACCAGCCCGGAGGAGGGCTCGCGACGACGATGTCGAAGCTGTCCTGGATGTTGCCGGTGTTGGTGGCGTTGAAGTAGAACACCACCGCGTCGCCGGGGTCGACGTACTTGACGGTCTGGGTCACCTGCAACGAGATGCCGTAGGTGGCGGTGATGTCGGCGATCAGCGCGATCTCGGTGAAGTAGGCCGAGTTCTCCGACGTGGCGCGGATGGTCAGGCTGTACTGGCCCGACAGCGTGCCCGATGGGTTGAAGATGTTGATCGCTTGGTTGGAGGTGGAGAAGGGCTGGATGTTGACCTGGGTGGGCATGCTCACGGTCCAGCCGGTGGGCTTGTTGAGCACGGTCAGGCTGGCGGTGTCGATGCCGTTGCCGCTGTTGGTGATGTTGACGCTGTAGACCGCAGAGCTGCCCGGGCCCATCGACTTGTCGACGTCAGGGGAGGTGGCGGTCAGGCCGTAGGTCTGCTTGACCGTCGTGACGGTGTTGACCGAGGGGGAGTTGACGGTGCTGGTGGCGGTGGAGGTGATGGTCGCTTCCGTCTCGGCGGTGGCGTTGGCTGGGGCCGAGACCCGAAGGGTGATCTCGGTGTAGGAGCCGGCAAGGACCGTGAAGGTGGACGACGGGAGGTAGGTGACGCTCCAGTATTGCGGGACGCCGCTGCTGATCATCGTGATGTCGACCGACGAGGCAGCGTTGTTGTCGATGCGCAGCGTGTAGGTGACGCTGTTGCCCGCCTGCACCTCCTTGGTGCTGACGCCGCCAGTGATCGAGATGGAGACGGTGGCGGAGACACCCAGTGGCACTGCCACGAGCACGCTCAGGAGCATCAGGGCAGCAAGGCTCAGGCCCACGGTGCGGCGGCGGGGGTTGATGATGGTCGGGTTTCGCATGGTACATCCCTTCGGTTGAGGCCGAAGCACCCGGGAATCGCTCTTAACCGTTGCGGTTGGGTCGATGCCAAAAAGGTCGCCGATTATACGGCGGTGAAACGGCGACACCCCACGGAAGGGGGTAGCGGAGGTGAGGGGGCGGCTCTCGCGCGCGCATGCGTGCGCGCGCGCGTCCTAGAGGCAACCCCGCCGACGGGTACTCCCCCGCGGCGCCAACGGCGTGGTTTACCCACCGGGACATTCTCCTCTGGGGATGGAGCGCCCATCAGCGCCGCTGGGGGCTGCTCTCTCCACCACAACCCCATGGTTTACCACCAGTGGGTAGAAATACCGCATCCGGCCACGAACAGGCCGTGGCGACCAAGGAGACCCCCACCCGCACCGAGGTCTTCG
This sequence comes from Thermoplasmata archaeon, assembly GCA_023265395.1. Lineage (GTDB taxonomy): Archaea > Thermoplasmatota > DTKX01 > JAHFTX01 > JAHFTX01 > JAHFTX01. The sequence continues at coordinate 86,643 of JAHFTX010000003.1, read as the reverse complement.
CCATCAAGGTCCCCAAGGTCGAGAAGGACGCGATGAACCTCATCGCCGCCGAGACGGGCAAGACCCTGAGCAAGACCTTCTACCGTGCGATCCAGCACACCATCTTCACGGAGTTCGGCAAGGTGCTCCTCGACAAGATCAGCCGCCGCCGCTCGAGCGTCGTCTCGAGTGCCCAAGAGGAGGGCATACCCACGTTCCTGCGTCGGAGCGCACCGATGGTCGTGGTCGATTTCATCCACCTGCTCCAAGAGCAGGCCAACCGCACGGCCTTCCATGCGATATTCGAGAACGTCCAGTTCGCCCAGAAGGAGTGGCTCCTCTACGAGATCGGCCTCGACGAGCTGGCCCATCACATGGGGCAGGTCTACCTCGATTCCGAGGGCAGCCTCGATCCGCTCGACCTGGGGCTGGCCCGTACGATCTTCTTCGAGTACATGGTGCGGGCCTGTTACCAGCACACCTCGATGGGCGTGCTGCGCACCCTCGAGGACGAGTGGAGCAAGAACCAGGCCAAGGTGGAGCAGTTCCGTGACTCGTTGATGGGGCAGTACGAGGAGCGCTTCGAGGAAGCCCTCGAGGTCGAGGTCGTCGAGGTCCTCCCTGAGGAGGGCCGCCGCCGCCGCTGAGGCGACGACGGCTCCCTGCGCTGCTGCGCCGCCCTAGATCTCCTTGAGCAGGTCGTCGATCTCGCGCTCGGCCTGGTTCCCAGCCCGAGGTTCTGGCTCCGAGTCGATCTCGCCCTCGGAGTGCCACCCTTCGGCGACCTTGGTCTCATCCCCGATCGGCGGGGGGGCCACTGGTGCGACGAAGGCCAGCGGGGCTGCCGGTGCGGCGAATCCCGCCGATGGGGCGGATTCTGCGCCACCGGGCGAAGCCTCCGCGCCCCAGTGGTCGTCGGCCTCGGCGCGCAGCAGCACCGAGCCGCTGCCGGCGACGGCCGCCTCTCCGCTGAGCTCGGAGAAGGCCTCGCTGCCACCGCCGCCGCTGGGGGGCTGCGTCGGCGGCCGGCGCGGTTCCTCTGGCCACGGCTCGTCCTGCTCATCGGGCGGCTGCTGCCGTGCCGACGGCTGTGGGTCGGCGGTGATCGGCACCGATGGTCCGGCACCGGCGGCACCAGGAGGCCCGGTGCCCGATCGCGAGAGCGGTTCGCTCGCCTCGAGCGCCTCACGGCGACCAGCATCGCGGCCCGAGCGGCGACCGACGACCAGACCGACGATGATGCACCCGGCGAGGACCGCCAGTGCAGGGAAGACCCACCAGGGGAGGACCTCGTTGGTGGTCTGGTTGAGGCCGCCGTGGTTGTCTGGCCCCGGCGTCACCGGTGCCCGCACCGATGGCCCGGCACCCTCGAGCACCGCCGCCTCGGCCCCGTGGGTGTCGGTGGCGTGGAAGCGATGGAAGTAGGTGCCGATCGCCAGCCCCGCGGTCGTGGCCCGGTAGGGCCGGCCCGCATCGGTGGAGAAGTTGGTGCCTGTGGACACCATCGACAGCGTCGCGATGACCGTGCCGGTGCGGTCGAGGACCTCCACCGTCGGGGCGGCCGCGGGTTCGTCGCCATCGTCGTCCCAGAAGAGCACCTCGAAGGCGAAGGTCACCGAGGTGTTGCCATCGAGCGGGATGACGGTGCCCACGTCGCCACTGGACCCGGCGTGCAACGGCACCAACCGCGGCGCCCGGTTGTCGACCACCGGACCGTCGCTGACGAGTGTGGGGGCGCCCACGGCAGCCTCGCCCTGGAGGTCGGTGGCCCAGTACCGGATCTTGTAGGTGCCCAGGGCAAGTGTCGTCGACGCGGAGTAGCCGCGTCCACTCAGATAGGCCCCTTCATCGGTGGGACGCAAGACGAGCACCACGGGAGCATCCTCGGGTGTGAGGTCATCGCTGGGCCCGAGCAGGACCAAGGGAGTCCCTGCGGCGGGGGCGTCCCCCTCGGCGTCGGTGTAGGTGACGCTGAAGGTGAACACCGTGTCCGTCGAACCGCTCTGAGGGTCGAATCCATCGCTGAGGGTGCCGCTGCCGAAGGCCAACCGCGGCGGCGTGTTGACCGAGGTGATGAAGGGTCCGACCCGTAGCGCAGTCGCCGGGCCCACCGCCGGTGTCCCGGCGCTGTCGTTGGCGCTGAAGGCATAGCTATGGTCGACGTTGGCCGCGGCGAAGGTCGTCGCCACGGAGTAGACGACGCCGGTGGAGTAGTCCAAGGTCCCCTGACCAGGATCGACGGCCAACTGCAGCCGCTCGTCGGCGCTTGCGCTGTCGCCATCGCCGTCGCGGTCGATCCACACCCATACGCCGCCGGGGGTCTCCCCTTCAGCATCGGCGTAGAGGACCTTGTAGGTGAAGCTCGTCGCGGTGGTGCCGCTGATGGGGGCGACCCCAGCCCCAAGGTAGGGGGCGACTCCGACATCGCTCAGGACGGGCGGCGCGTCGAGGTTGCCGATGGCGTCGACGACCGGCCCGAAGGTGTAGAGGTTCGGCAAGCCGCCAGCGGGCAGCCCACGCGCGTCGGTGGCGCTGAACTGGTATCCATAGGTCCCCAGCTGCGTAAAGGTCATCGAGGATCCGAAGTCGACACCGGCGACGTAGTCCGTGCTGTCGGCAAGTGGGCTGGTCAGCTCGACCTCGTCGGCATCCATCTCGAAGTCACGGTCGAGGTCGACCCACAGCTGCGGCGCGCCCCCGACGGGGGCGTCACCATCAGCGTCGGTGTAGCGCACCGAGAAGGCGAAGGGAGTGAGGTTGGTCATCCCGCTGTCGGGATCGACGCCATCGGATTCGAGGCCCGCCAAGCCGACCCAGTCGAGCCACGGGGCGGCGTTGACGGTGTCGATGATCGGCCCCGCAAGGGTCGTGGGCCATGCGACGCTGCCAGTGGCAGGTGCGCCATTGAGGTCCCGGGCGCGGAAACCATGCGTGTAGTTGCCCACGCTCGGCAAGGTGATGGTCCACAGGAAGAGCACACCGCTGTCGTAGGTGTCCGTCGTCGAATCCATCATCATCCACTCGGTCGCATCGGCCACGCTGTCGAGGTCGCGGTCGACCCACAGCTCGACTCCAGCGGCATCAGGGGCGTCGCCATCGGCGTCGGCGTAGACGACGCCGAAGGTGAAGAGGGTCCCCGTCGCACCGCTCGAGGGCGTGACGGTCGAACCGACCAGGAAGGGGTCATCGGAGGGCTCGAGCGTCGGGGCAGTGGTGTCGGCGACCACCAGCGGCCCAGAGGCGTTGATCGGCTTTGCGGGAAGGCCGATGCTGTCGTTGGCCTCCATGCGGTACCCATAGGAGAGGCCCAAGACGCCGATGCGGTAGGTGGCGGCGTAGACCTTGCCGTCACTGACATCGGTGTCGCTGATGACCGTCTCGTCCATCTGCAGCGCAGCATCGGCGAGGTCGCCGAAGGCCCCGTTGCCATCGAGGTCGAGGCGCAGCAACGGGTAGCCGACGTCGGGTGCGTCGCCCTGGTCGTCCTGGTAGCGCGCCTTGAAGACGAAGTCGGTGGCCGTGGCACCCTCGTCGGGCTCGACGCCATCGGTGGCGTACCCACCATCGCCGACCCAGGTCAGTTGCGGTGGACCGTTGATCCCGATGATGTCGGGGGCATCGACGGTGACCGTTGCCTCGCCGCTGGCGACGAAGAAGGTCTCGGCCGAGGCCTCGAAGTCATAGAGATAGTCCGTGCCGACGCCAGGATAGGTGGTGTCGTAGCTGTAGACCTTGCCGTCGGTGAAGTCGGTGTCGGCGACATCCTCCTCGTCCATGGGGGTGCGCTCCGCGGGATCGAGGAAGTCGCCATCCTGGTTCCAGTCGACGAGCAGGGTGACGCTGCCGCCATCGGGGGCGACGTCGCCGGGGCTGGTGTAGAGCACCCGGAAGGTGTAGGTCTCGGCGGTGTAGCCCACGAGGCGGTCGAGGCCGCTGCCGGTGTAGGCGGGGCTGTCGCCGACGTAGGTGAGCGTGGGGTAGTCCTCGCTGGTGATCTGGGCATAGACCACCGACCAGGCGCCGGCGCCATCGTCGCGGGACCAGACCCACTCGAGGAGGTCGGCGGTGTTGTCATAGTTGAGGGACGGATAGGAATCCCCATTGGCGTCATCAGTCACGAAGAAGGGAGCCTGGGAGGTGTTGGTGTCCAGGTCGGTCTGGAGCAACACGAGGTCGCCCGCGGCGCTGGTGTTGTCCGAGACATAGAGCACGTAGCCGATCGGGCCCACCTGGCTGACCGTGGGGGAGGTCTGGTTGTGTCGGGCGTCGCCGATGGTCATCGGGGGGTCCGCCGTGTCGGGGAACCAGCTGACCCCGCCGTCCGAGGTCCAGCGCACATGCAGCTGCCAGGAGCCGCCAGCCTGCTCGACCCAGGCGACGGTGCGGTAATCCCCGTCCATGCCGAAGCTGGGATTGTAACTGTTGGTATCAGGCTCCCCGCTGATCATCGCCCCGGGCAGCTGGTCGCCGAGCCCGACCGGCACAGGGGGGAAACTGACCCCGTTGTCGGTGGAGTCCTTCTCGTAGGTCTCCCGGAGCCAGGCGTTGAAGGGGGGGAAGGGTTGGACGCCCTCGTTGTCATACTCGTAGACGGCCAGGATCGAACTGTCGTTGCCGCCGATGGCGGGGGAGTAGTAGTCATCGCGGCTGTCGCCGATGACGTCGTTGCCCAGGTCGGTGCCCCCACCGACCCAGCTGGTCCCCCCGTTGCCACTGTACCAGCGGTTGACGATGTCGTCGTTGCCACCGCCGTTCTCAAGGTTCTCGGCAAGGACCACCAGGTTGGTGGCGTTGGACCAGATGGTCGGCTCCTCGGGCTCGTCGGGGTCGGTGTAGACCCGACGCGGGGCGACGCTGAGGTCAGGCACCCAGGTCACCCCATTGTCGTCGGAGCTGCGGAAGCTCAGATGCTCGGCAGGACCGCCGAACCCGGCGTTGAGGGTGTCGTCGTGCCAGACGACGAAGATGTCCGAGCCATTGGTGGCGATCGCCGGGGTGATGGAGCTGTAGGGAGCGGCACCGCCGACGTCGTTGCTCAGATTCACCGCTGTCGACCATGTGAGGCCCTCGTCATCGGAGTTGCTGTACCATATCTCCCAGGCGCCTGCCGCATCCGATTCGTTGCCGCTCCAGACGACGTGGATGGTGTCATCGTCGGTGCGCACGAGGTTGCGCTCGGCGCTAAAGGCGGTAGCGTTGCCCAGCGCGATGTCGCTGATGGCAACCGGATAGTCGCTGTAGACCTGGGGGGCGATCGCGCTGTGGGCCGCCTGCGCCGACAGCGAGGGGATGGGCGAGTGCAAGGCGGGAATCGATAGGGCCGTTGGCGTAGCCATTGCACCCAGGGGAGTCCCCACCAGGACTGCGACCATCAGGGCGACGATCATCGGATTTCGGGACTGCCAAGGCGCTCGGTGCATGCTCTTGCCCCTCCTTCTCCGCTCTGACGACGGCGGCGATGATAATCCCTGCGGTCGAAGGACCCCACCGGCAGGCTCTTGGGGGCGGGGTCAGGTGCCGCCGCGTAGGGGGAGCGGAGCGTGTCGGCACATCAGCCTTCCGTCTCCGACGGCCTCCAACGGCTCGCCCACTTGCGGCGGCGACTGACCATCGAGGGCAGCGCCGATGGCCTCGCGCGCTATCAACAGGCGATCACCCACCTGCTGCGCAGCGGCGAGCGCTCGCGACCCCCCTTCAGCGGCGCATGGGTGAGTCTTGCCCTGCCGACCGAGGGCACGCCACTGGTGCGGTACGAGCTCGATCGCGCAGTCGTGGTGCTGGGCACACCTGCTGCCGCGCCGGGGCTGTGGTACCACCTGGCCCCTTGGGAGTACCGTCTGCCCCCACCGCTGGCGAGCCTGGTGCTGCAGACTCGCACGCGGCTGCTCGAGCGCGAGGAGGGTGACCAGCCGCTGGGCTCGCTTGCCCAGGCGCGAGCCTACCTGCGGCGACGTGCCGAGCGCGTCATCTCCGGAGCCTTGCAGGAGGATCCAACGCTCGTCGCCTGCGCACCCAACCACGAGGAGCTGGCGACCCTGCGGGAGCGTCTGACGGCCACGGTGGTGCAGTACACCGCAGGGCTGGGCGTGCTGGAACACCTGCTGGGCGACCCGCACCTGCAGGACCTCTACATCGACGCGCCGGCGTACCGCCGGCCGATCTACGTCGCGCTGGGGGGTTTCGACGACGTGCGCCTAGGAGGACGGGCGCTGACCAACGTGCTGCTGGGAGAGCGCGAGCTCGTCGCGGTGCTGGCGCGGCTGCAGCACGAGAGCGGGCAGCCCTTCTCGGAAGCTCGGCCGCACCTCGAGTGCGACCTGCCGATCTTCCACAGCCGTGCCACCGTGGTCGGACCGCCACTCTCCCACCATGGCGTCGCCCTGGCGATCCGGCGACATGCCACGGAACCGTGGACACTGCCGATGCTCATCGCGTGCGGTGCGCTCAGCGCAGAAGCCGGAGGGCTGCTGTGGCTGCTGCTCGACGGACAGGCGACCCTGCTGGTGGCCGGACCACGCGGGGCGGGCAAGACCGCGCTCCTGGCGGCGCTGGTCGCCCAGCTGCCACGGCACCAGCGGATCCTGACGATCGAGGACACCCCGGAGCTTCCGGTGCGCGCGCTGGCCGACGAGGGCTACCAGGTCCAGGCGTTGAGCGTGCGTTCGACCCTTGGTGGTGCAGGCACCTCCGCCGTCGACGCCCTGCGACTCTGCCTGCGGCTGGGGGACTCGGCGTTGGTGCTGGGCGAGGTCCGGGGCGAGGAAGCCGCGGTGCTCTATGAGGCGATGCGCACCGGCGCGGCCGCCAGCAGCGTACTGGGGACGATCCATGGCAGTAGCGCCGTGGAGGTCTACCGACGGGTGGTGCACGACCTGCATGTCGCACCCGAGAGCTATGCGGTGACCGACGCCCTGGTCGTCTGTGGCATCCGTCGTCCCGGCGGCGGTGCCGAGCAGCGGCGGCGGGTCGTCGCCCTCTCGGAGGTGGATCGATCGGACCCCTCGCGGTCGGAGGAGCTGCTGACCTATGACCCGACCCTCGATGCGCTGGTCCGTGGCCGACCCTGGGAGGGCTCCCCCTTGCTGGCCCGACTGGCGCAGCGGTGGGCCTGGAGCGTCGAACACCTTGCGGCAGAGGCGCAGCTGCGGGGCCGCCTGCTGCACACCCAGGTCTCCTTGGCGCGTGCGCAAGGCAGCACGCGGCCACTGGGGTTGCACGCCGTCGCAGGTGCGGTCGACCAGTTCGGGCTCCTCTCGACGCAACGCGCCGAAGGGACCATCACCGATGCTCAGGTCGAGCAACGGTGGGGGCTGTGGGCGCAGGAGCGTCTTGGGAGCGCGCGCTAGGCTCGGTCGCTGCCACCGGCACCGGGGGCGAGGGCGGCGAAGGCTCGAGACCTTCGGGCAGTGGCTCACCCAAGGCCGTCAGCACCTCCCGTGCCTCTGCGCTATCTGGGTCGATGCGCAACGCCGCTGTCGCACAATCGATCGCGCGCTCGCGGCGCCCCTGCCCCTGCGCGCAGGAGGCCAGGCCTGCCCATGCCCCCTCATGCTGTTCGTCGAGCGCCAGGGCGCGCTCGAAGGCCGCGATCGCGCCCGGATGGTCCTGCTGCAACGCACAGGCCCGCCCCAGCGCGACCCAGGCGATCGCATCGTAGGGGTCGGCAGCGACCGCAGCCCGCAGTGCCACGGTAGCAAGCGATGGCGTCCCTGCGTGCAAGTGCGCCGCCCCCAGGGCGTACTGCACAGGCGCATCGCCAGGCTCGAGCTCCGCCGCGCGCGCGAAGTTGCTGATCGCCAGCGGCAGGTCGCCGCGCGCCTGATGGACCCGCCCCAGCGCGAGGAAGATGCGCCCGCTTCGCCCCTCATCCGACTTGAGGGCCGTGTTGAGGGTCCCCAGAGCCTGCTGGGAGTCACCGCACCGCGCCTGTGTCTCGGCCAGGAGTGCCCAGTCGTCGATGGTGGGGACCTCGGCGCAGAGCGTCTGCAGGTCTTGCAGGGCTGCGGGATCGTCGCCTTGGCGCAGCAACAGACCGGCGCGCGCGCGCAGCAACGGGGGATGGGTCCCCTTGATCGCCAGCCCGCGACTGAAGGCTGCGATGGCCTGCTCGGCGCGCAGCAACCGCTGCAGCACCTGCCCCTTGGCGAGCCAGAGCAGGTAGTCCTGCGGGGAGAGCACGAGCAGGAGGTCGGCATGACCCAGTGCCACCTCGAGCGCCGCGGTGGCCTGGGCGGGTCGCCCCAGTCGCTCGAGGACGTCCGCGCGGCCGAGGCAGGCGTCGACGAACCGCGGCTGCAGCTGCAACGCCCGGTCGAAGCAGTCGAGCGCCTCCTCGGGCCGGTCGAGGGCGAGCAGCACCTGCCCCTTGGTCATCCAGGTGTATTCGTAGTCGGGGTTGAGTTCCAGCGAACGGTTGATCGAGGCCAGCGCCTGACGGTCGCGACCCAGCTTGTGCAACGCATAGCCGCGGGCGTAATGGGCATAGTCGAATCGACGGTTGACGGCCAGCGCGCGCTCGTGCCAGAGGAGGGATTCGTCATGCCGGCCCATCTTGTCGTAGGCGTTGCCGATGTTGTTGAGGGCGATGTCGTACTCCGGCACGAGCGCCAGCGCGCGCTCGAAGAACGGGATCGACGTCGGATAGCGGCGCAAGTTGTACTCGGCGTTGCCGCGGTTGTTGAGGAGCACCTCGTCGTCGGGGTCGAGGGACAGGGCGTGGTCGTAGGCGACGATCGCCTCCTCGAGGCGACCCAGCGACTGCAGGGTGTAGCCCTTGTTGTACCAGGCGACCTTGTACTCGGGGTTGAGGGTCAGCGACTTCTCGTAATAGGCCAGCGAGCGTTCCTGCTGCCCCAGGGAGTAGAGGACGAAGCCCATGTTGTTCCAGAGCTCGACGTCCTCGGGGAGCAGCCGCAGCGCTGCCTCGTAGGTTCGATAGCTCTCGTCGAATCGGGCCATCTCGAAGAGCACGTTGCCCCGCGCGACGTGCGCGGCCGCGAACTCGGGGGCCAGTCGCAGGGCGGTCTGGTAGTCGGTCAGCGCGTCGGCGGGGCGGCGCAATAGCTCGTGGAGCAGACCCCGTGCCCACCACAACCGGGGTTCCCGCGGTCGGTCATCGAGCACACGGTCGAAGAGCGCGAGCGCCTTGCGCCCCTGACCGGCCTCGGCGAGCGTGGCCACCATGTCATGGAGGGTCGGTTCATCCGCGGCATCGAGTAACAGCCCGGCGTGGTAGCAGGTCAGCGCCTCCTCGCAGCGGTCCAGGTACACCAGGGTGTTACCCTTGTTGAACCACGCGACGTCGTAGCGCGGATCGAGGGTGACCGCCTTGGCGTAGCACGCCAGCGCCCCCTCGTGGTCATCAAGTCGGTCGAGCAGGACCCCCTTGTTGTTCCAGAGCACGGGGTTGGTGCCATCGGCATCCAGCAGCTCCTGACACAGGGCGGCGACCTTGCGCAGCTCGGCAGGGTCCTCGGTCAGGGGCGGGTCGGTCGCGGAGGTCGGCGCCGCCATGGTTCGTCCGCGTTTCCCTCTGCTGCAGCGCGCAAAGACCTTTCGGCGCTCGAGGCGGGCAGCGACTAGCGGGCGGACAGCTGCTGCAGGCGCCCAAGGTCGCCGGGAGCGAATATGCCATGCTCGGTGATGTAACCGCTGACCAGCTGGTGGGGGGTGACATCGAAGGCGGGATTGCGGACGGAGGTGCCGAAGGGGGCGACCTGCACCCCCTCGAGATGCGTGACCTCGGAGGCATCGCGCTCCTCGATGGGGATCGAGTCGCCGTGGGGAAGCGAGGAATCGAAGGTGCTCGCGGGGGCCGCGACGTAGAAGGGCACGCCGTTGGCAGCGGCGACCACCGCCTTCTCGTAGGTGCCGATCTTGTTGGCGACATCGCCGTTGGCGACGATGCGGTCGGCACCGACGATGACCAAGTCGACCTCGCGGCGCCGCAGGTAGAGCCCTGCGGCGTTGTCGGCGATCAGCGCATGGGGGATGCCCTCGTTGAGCAGCTCCCAGACCGTCAGTCGTGCCCCCTGCAACCGCGGGCGGGTCTCGTCGGCATAGACGAAGAGCCGTCGCCCGGCGCGGTGGGCCACGCGCAGGGGGGCCAGTGCCGTGCCCCAGTCGACCGTCGCCAACGCTCCGGCGTTGCAGTGGGTGAGCACCCTGCTCCCCTCGGTCAGGAGCGCAGCCCCGTGCTCGCCGATGCGGCGGCAGCGGTCGACGGTCCGCGCGACGTAGGCTGCCGCTGCGACCGCGAGGTCCTGGCCCACGGCAGCAGCGGCCTCCATCGCGGCGATCGCGTCGAAGAGGTCGAACGCCGTCGGCCGCGTCGCGCGCAAGCGCGCGGCTGCGTGTCCAAGGTCGTCACGGCGGAGCTGCGCCTGGGCCATCCCAAAGGCGGCCGCCGCGCCGATCGCCGGAGCACCGCGGACCGTCATGTCCCTGATCGCGGTGCAGACGGCCTCGAGGTCGCCCGCCTGGACGATCTCCAGGTGCAGCGGCAGCCGCCGCTGGTCGATCAGATGGAGCACCCCCTGGTCGTACCAGAGCGCTGGCAGCTCGCGCGCCACGCCCTCCGACACCACCCGCATCCTAGTCCCCCGTGCCGATGCCCAACCGATGCAGGAGCGCTTGCGGAGTGCGGGCCCACAGCAGGGACTTGTCCCCGGCGATGAGGACACCGGTCGAACGAATCTGGGGCACCGCCTGGGCCATCTCCTCGAGGGAGGTGAGCGCGCCAATCGACGGGGATGCCAGCGTCGCGACGTCGGCTGGGCGCGGCACAGCCCCCCACAGGAGCACCAGGGCCTCGGGAATCGCTCGGTGGACGAGCCAGGGCAGGCGCACGTCGGCGCTCGTGTGGGCGCCGACGATCAACGCCCGCCCCTGCAAAGGATCGAGCTCGACGAGCTTGACGACCGCGCCCCCGTGGGCCTGGGCCAGCGCACCATAGTAGAGCAGCAGCCCCGAACGTGCCCGCAGGCTCAGCGTCGCGCAGGTGCTCGGACCCAGCGCCGCACCGAGCTTGTGGCTGAGGTCGACGAGCAGAGGGACCTCGTTGTCCGTCGGCGGCGCGGGCGAGACCGACTGCAGGGTCACGACCGTCGCTGCGCTGCGCCAGATCGCACCGAGGTCCTCGCGCACGGGCGTGGGCGCACCTGCGCGGGGCAGCGCCATGTCGCCCCATCCTGGCGACCGGTAGATAGGCCTGTCCCCCGACGGCGGCCCGCGGCCAAGGGTTTTGGTCCGTGGCGCCCATCTGCCGCGGAGCCCGTGACCTTCTCCCTCTCGCTGCAAGACCTGCCGTCTCCGGCTCCCGAGGAGGACTGGCGCACCACCGCGCTGCGCCTGTTGCGTGCCAGCGGCTACCTGGCAGAAGGGTACGATCCCAAGACCCCCGTCAGCAAGGTCACCGCCTCGGTCCCGTTCCGCCTCTTCGAGACGCTGGTGCGAGCGCCTGACCGCACCTGGAGCATCGAGCAGTTGCAAGAGCGGCTGCAGACGAGCCCCCCGACGGTCTACCGTCACCTGGGCAAGCTCCATCGGATGGGCTTGCTCGATACGGCAGGGGTGGAGGGTGGGGCACGCGCCTACCATCTGGCGCACTTCGAGCTGCCCTTGGCCTGGGAGGTGACCGCCGCCCACGTGCGCGGAGCCTTGGCGCGCAACGCAAGGATGGCGGACCTTCTGGCCGAGGCCTTCGGCGCGCCTGCCCCCGAAGGGGCACGGGCGCTGCCGGTGCAGACGGCCATCCCCTTCTGGCTGACAGTGGGCACCTTTACCCTCGAGCGCCAGCGGCGCAAGCTGCGCCAGTGCACCGTCGGATGGCTCGAACAGCTAGGCTACCTCGATGCCCGCGGGACCGGCGGGCCACTCGCGCGTTCGATGGCCTTCCGGCTCTTCTGGGACTGCCTGCTGCCCCAGCCGCAGGTCCCGTCCTCCCACGAAGCGCTGGCTTCGAAGCTGCATACGAGCAAGCCCTCGGTCGGTCGACACCTGCACACCCTCGAGTCGATGATGCTCATCGAGCGCGTGACCCTCGACGGACAGAGCCGACCGCCGACCAAGGGGTACCGCATCCGGTATGGAGACCTGCGCAAGGCGTGGCAGCTGAGCGAGGCCCACGCTCACGTCGCCATGCAAAGTTATAAGGAAAATATCCTGCATCTTTCGGCTCAGGCGGAGGGGGCGTAGGGGATGGCCAAGCGCGGAGCGACGGCAAAGGGCCCTACCCAGACGGCCCCCGAGGCCGAGAGGGTCCCACTGCGGCTGGTCGAGGGTTCCCACTACCGCATCACTTCGCTGGGTACCCGCGACACCCCGATCATCAGCGAGGGCATCTTCCGCGAGTACTCCGGACTAGGCAGTCTCGAGGCAGTGGTCATCGAGCTCGACGCCAAAGCCCACAAGGGCGAGGGCGGGAACATGCGTCTGATCCCCTGTCACATGATCCTCACCCTCGACATCGTCAAGCAGAAGTCGGCTGCTGCTGAGGTCGCCGAAGAGGAGGAGCGCTCCTACCGCTCCTACCTATAGCCCTCCATCGGACCATCGGTAGATGCTCGCCTTGCGCCCAGCCCCCTGCGAAGTGGGATGCCACCCCATTCACTAGATGACTTTTTTACGACAATAAGATTCATTGATGTACATTATGGGATAATCTGTTATCCTCAAAGTTGGGGAAATGGTGAAGCGATGGCATATATGGGCCACCGAATGCTCCTCGCGAGGCGCCTCGTTACAAGGTCTATATACCCCGGCCACCTTGGGCTGGCCTGGTTCGGGGGGCACGCGCCAAAATGGTCGACTTGACGGTCTACGCCAAGCGCCTCGTTGCCGTCATCCTGTTGGTGGCCGTTGTACTGAGCTACGTCCTCGTGCCTGCAATCAACGCAAAGGACGCAAAGCCGTCGATCTCGCCCTACCCCGATCCCAACGACTCGACCACGGACTGGTTCAAGGTCTCGGACTTGGCGGCCAACCTCAGCAAGGAGGTCACCACCGAGGGCAACCCGCGCTACGAGATGCTGAGCATGGTCAGCTCCCCTGCGCTGCTGCGCAACGTCGCAGAACCCGCCAAGGTCTGCTACCTTGCGTTGGGCGTCGAACATGCCTATCGCGACTCCGAAGTCGACGCCCTCCAAGAGCACTACAACCGCGGGGGCTGCCTCATCGTCGCCGACGACACCCCCCAGGCCCACGCCAACTCGTTGGCGCGCAACTTCAACGTCAACTTCCTGGGCGGCCCGATGTGGGACCGCAACTTCGACAACAACATCTCCTTCCCGCGGGTGCACGCCGAACTCAGCGGCGACGAATACGAGCTGGTGCTCAACTCGGCCACCGGCCTGTACGTGCCTCCCGCCAACGAGAGCCTCGAGCCCGACGAACAACCGTTGCGCATCCTCGCCAACGGCTCGAAGGACAGCTTCGTCGACCGCGACGGGGATGGCAAGGTCTCCCTCCACGACGCCCAGAGCTTCATCGTCATCGTCGCCGAGGTACGTGACCCTACCAACCCCTTCACGGGGCATGCGATATTCATCTCGGACCCGGGCATCTTCATCAACGAGATGGTCGCCCGCGGCGGCGGCAGGCCGGGCACTCCCAGCGAAGGCAACGGCAACATGGAGTTCATCACCAGCCTCTTCGAGTACCTGCTCCCGGCCGGTGGCAAGATCGTCTTCGACGAGAGCCGCCACGATTCCGACAGCTTCTCGACGGCGATCTACGACAGCCTCGAGACCGCCACCGTCATCACCTCCGACCCGCTGATGATCGGCCTGGTGTTCATGGGGACGGCGCTGATCCTGGCCATGGTGATCCTCAAGGCCAAGGACAAGGAGAACTGGATCCACCGATTCGACATCAACACGATCAGCCGCCGCCGACAGCTGCCCTCGGAACGGCGGGTGGTCCAGGACCGCCTGCGCTACGCAACACTACGCAAGGTCCGGATGGTCAATTCCATGGGTGAGGCGGAGGTCTCCGCACTCGTCCCGCCGCAGATCGCGCAGATGATTCCCGACCCGATGCTCCGGGAGCTCTATCTCAACCAGGAGCGGGAATGGTCCCCCGAGGAGCTGCGCCAGGCGACCGCTAAGCTCAAGGAGTGGAAGAAGTAGGGGGAGCCGCCCACCCGAGCGCGACGACGTACCAATCATCAGGACGACGACAGCAAGGACGATCAACGACGGAGATGCGAACATGGAAGGCGGAAATTGGGGACAAGTACAAGCGATGGCACCAGCAGGACCTGCCCCCGGCTACGGCGGACCTCCCCCAGGGATGGTCCCTTCGGCCGGACAACCCGGCGGACCGCCTGCGCAGCGACCGATGGGAGCACCACAGATGGCACCTGCTGCCGGGCCCCCGCGGGCGGGCGCATCGCCGCAAGAGATCCAGGGCGTCGCCAACGTGGGCCGCCAGCTGCTCAACGAGGTCGGCAAGGCCATCGTCGGCAAGCCCGAGGTCATGCTCAAGTGCCTGACCACCCTGATGGCCAACGGCCACATCCTCTTCGAGGACTTCCCCGGACTGGCCAAGACCCTGATGGCGAACTCTTTCGCTCAGGCGCTCGGGTGCACCTTCAAGCGAATCCAGTTCACGCCTGACCTGCTCCCCGCCGACATCACGGGGACCTACGTCTACGACGAGAAGGACAACGAGTTCAAGTTCCGACCTGGCCCGATCTTCACCAACATCCTGTTGGCCGACGAGATCAACCGCGCCCCGCCCAAGACGCAGGCCGCGCTGCTCGAGGCCATGCAGGAGCGCCAGGTGACCATCGAAGGGGTCACGCACAAGTTGCCCCGGCCGTTCCTCGTCATCGCGACCCAGAACCCCATCGAGCAGGAAGGGACCTACGCGCTGCCGGAGGCGCAGGTCGACCGGTTCATGACCAAGATGAGCGTCGGGTATCCCAACCGTGTGGACGAGAAGGAGATCCTGCTGCGCCGTGAGATGCGACGCAAGGACAACGTCGACCTGGATGTGATCACCAACCCCAAGAAGGTGGTCGACATGCAGACCACGGTCGAGAAGGTCCACATCGACCCGGCGATCCTCACCTACATCGTGGAGATCGTCACCCGCACCCGCGAGGACCCGCGCGTGCTGGTCGGCTCGTCGCCCCGTGGCAGCTTGGCTCTCTTCAAGATGAGCCGCGCCCACGCGGTGCTCGCCGGACGTGACTACGTGACGCCAGACGACATCAAGTTCATCGTGATGATCTCGCTGTGTCACCGGCTGATCCTCAAGCCCGAGCCGCGCATCCGCGGGGTCCTCAACGAGGACATCCTCAAGAAGATCCTCGCGGAAGTGCCCGTGCCGGCGCTCTAGGCGCACGCACCTTCGGACAAGGACGGCCCACCGCAGCGTGGGCCGTCCACCCCCAGCAGCGACCGGAGAACGACACCATGTGGACCAAGAAGGCCGTCATCGTCCTGAGCTTGGGCATCATCCTGAGCCTCTTCGCCCTCGTCTTCCGCTCGCTGCAGCTGGCCATCGCCTCCGTGATGATCCTCTCCTATGTCTTCGTCTCGATGCTCTTCCTCAGCCTCGGACGGGTCATGCCCCTGCGCAAGCTCAGCTCCGAGCGCGTCTTCGAGGACAGCCATGTCGACGTCTCTCTTGAGCTGGTCAACCGCGGCAAGCGCACCGGCTTCCTCGAGGTGCGGGACAAGCTCCCATCGGCCCTGGAGATCAAGCAGGGGAGCAACTACCTGATCATCGACCTGCGCGCGGGGGAGAAGACCCGCGTCGATTACCAGATCTTCACCCCGCTGCGCGGCGTCTACGATATCGGACCGGTCTCCTTCCGTGCCACCGATAACTTCGGCCTCTTCTACAAGGAACTCGAGGTCAAGGATGTCGCCAATCTGGTGGTCTTCCCTCAGATCACCGAGGTCAAGGAGATCTTCATGCGCTCGCGCTCGCGCAAGCTCTTCCCCGGGGGCTCCCCCGTCAAGCAGCCCGGCCCCGGTTCGGAGTTCTTCCTGATCCGCGAGTACGTCCCGGGGGACCCGTTCAAGGACATCAACTGGAAGGCCTATGCCTCCAAGCGCAAGCTGTTGGTCAACGAGCACGAGCGCGAGGCGGTCCGTGACGTCATCCTCATCGTCGACGCGCGCGTCAGCACCGGCTACGGCACCCTCGGCGAGAACGCCCTGATGCATTCGTGCCGTGCCGCCGCGACGGCGGCGAACCACTTCCTCAAGCGCCGCGACAACATCGGCTTGCTGGCCTTTGGCGAGCGGACGGTCTCCCTCAAGCCTGGCTGCGGCAGCAAGCATCTCTACGAGCTTCTCACGGCGCTGGCGGGCCTGGTCCCCGAGGGCAACCTCCCGATGGAGGGGTTGGTCGACTTCGCCGCTCCGACCCTCTCGAAGAGCTCGCCAATCATCATCTTCTCCCCGCTGACAGACGATCCTACCATCGTCAAGGGCATCTCCAAGCTGCGAGTGTTGGGGTTCCCGGTCCTGATCATCTCGCCCAGCTCCGTGGAGTTCGAGGTCAACGCGCGGATGAAGACCCGGCAGGGGATCAAGGACCTCCTGCCCTACGACGTTCTGCGGCTCGAACGCGAGGTCATCATGAACGATGTCACGGGCTACGGCGCCAACGTCATCAACTGGGACCCCAAGACCCCCCTCTTGGGCGTGCTCGCCGAGACCAAGTCGATGGCCTATTGAAGGAGGGAGGGACGGAACATGGCACCACAAGGCGGTATGCCCCCAGGTCCCCAACCCATGGGTCCTCCTCCGATGGGAGCACGGCCCCCTGGTCCTCCAGGACCGGGTCCAATGGCTCCACCCCCGACGGGCGCTCCGGGTGCAGCTGCGCAACCGGCCGGTGCACCTCCGATGGATGCACCCAAGGGCAAGGGCTACCTCGACCCCTCCAAGAAGTACCGGCAGATCGGGACGTTGCGCTTCCTGTCGTGGGTGTTCACCGCCGCGACGGGCGTGTTGGCGATCATCGCCAACGTCGTCGGCGGCAGTGCCATCGACTTCACTGCCGGGACCTTCCTCCTCGGCAGCGGCCTGATCGTCGGTGGCATCATCACCGGTATCCTCGCGACCATCTGGCACGAGACCGACGAGGACATGGCCAAACTGATCAACCCGGTCGGGTTCTTCTACTTCGCCTCGGTGTTCCTTATGGTCGTCGGCGGCGCCATCAAGGCCAACCAGCTGGTCATCGGGACCCTCTACACCGGCGCCAACGTCTCCACCCTCGTGGTGGCTGTCCTCTACGGTGTGATGTTCCTTCTCTACCTCGAGTACCTGACGGCAGTGCGCCGCTTCAGTCAGGTCGGCCGCATGGCGATGGAGCGCAACCTCAAGGACTTCGACCTGGGCAACGTCATCGGCCACTACATGACCCGGGGCTTCCTGCTCCTAGGTATCATCGTCGCCATCACCGGAGTGGTGCTCGGGTTCCACCTGCTGATGATCAACGCCCTAGCCTCCCCCCAGTTCGCCAAGAGCATCGAGCTGCAGAGCGTCTATGGCATCATCATGTCCGAGGCGGTGGTCTTCAGCCTGATCGGGATCGTCCTGGCCTTCGCCTTCAGCGGGCAGACGGGCAAGGAGGAGATCGAATCGATCCACGCCTTCAGCCAGAGCCAAGCGGAACAGATCGCCGCGGGAGCGACCCAGCAGACCCCCGCGGGGCTGCCTGGCCCGGCCCCTGGCGGACGCCCGCTGCCGCCGCCGCCCCCAGGCGCGCCGCGTGCCGGCGGGCCATAGCCCCGACCTTGGCCTCGGATACCGACCTGGCATAGACCAGGGGTTCAGTGCTGCGGTTCGAGGGCCTCGATCTCCGCGCGGGCCTCTTGGGCGTACGCGCGCAGACGCTCGTGGAGCGCCGGGTCGCTGAGGGCCAGGATGCGGGCTGCCAGCAAGGCGGCATTGACACCATTGTCAAGGCCGACGGCAGCGACAGGCACACCCTTGGGCATCTGGACGACCGAGAGGATGCTGTCGAGGCCCACGGGCGAGGCTGCCGGGATGCCGATGACGGGGCGCAGGGTGTGGGCCGCCATCACGCCCGGCAGGGCGGCAGAGAGCCCCGCGACGCCGATGAGCACCTTCGCGGGGGACCGTTCGATCTCCTCGAGGACCAACTGGGGGGAGCGGTGGGCCGAGGCGACACGCAGACGGAAGGGTATCCGCAGCGACCGCAACGTATCGGTGACCTTGGTCGCCAAGGTCTGGTCGGAAGCGGAGCCCAGCAGGATGAGCACCTGCTCCTTGCCAGGAGGGGCTGTGGTTGGACGCGCCTTGGAGGGCACAGGAGGGCACCCGGTGGGCGGGTTCGCGGCCCTTAGGACCGCATGATGGCTGCCAAGAACAGGAGCACCGCGACGCCTCCGCCCGCGGCAGCTGCCACCGTCGACCAGAAGGCCATGGCGATGACGTCGGTCTGCCAGCCCACAGGTGAGGCCACGCCCGGCAACAGGCCTGCGAACCACACGAGCATGACGAGCCCGATGAAGCCGAACAGCAGCAGCCCGGCACCGATCGTCTTCGATCGGCCCGTGCCGTAGTGGGCCGTGAACCCACCGCTGGCGAAGCAGAGGAAGGAGAACCACAGTAGGAAGCTGGCAAGGACGAGCTGGAAGATGTCGGTCATGGCGCCACGCTCAGAACTTGATTCCCGTCAGGGTCTTGGTGTCGATCACGCCCGAGATGGTGCGGACCTTGTCGACGACGATCTGCCCCAACTCGTTGAAGTCCTCGGCCTCGACCTTGGCGATGAGGTCGTACTCCCCAAAGAGGGGATGGAGCTCGACGATCTGCTTGACCTTGAGCAGCTCGTTGTAGACCTCATGCTCCTTGGCTGGAGCCGTGCTGATGAGGACGAATCCGATGGCCATTGATGCTCCCGGGGCTGGTCAACGGGGTCATCTGTTTTAATCCTATCGGAAAGTTTAGAATGAGCACACACCCCGCTTCACGCCTCCTTCCCCAAGTTTGAAGGATGGCCATCCGCAACGGCGCAGCACACCTTCACGACCAGGGCGCAGCTTCGATTTCGCAGGAGTTGCAGCTGAGCGCGACAGAACGGTCCGAGGATCTTCATGGTCGAACGGGTCGAGCTCTACACTCGGATGCTCCAGCAGGTCATCGACGACCACCGCGAGCACCTCGATCCGACACGGCTGACCGCCTTTCTGCACAAGGCCCACCGCAAGTACCCGTTGCTCAAGGAGCTGCGGGTGACGGAGCGAGGCCAGCTGCAGGTGCCCGAGGAATTCCCCCATGACGACAAGGGCATGGAAGCCCTCTCGATGGTGCTGGTGTGCATCTACAACGCCCTGAAGATGTTCTTGGGGGACTCGCGCGCCAAGCAGATGATCGTCGAGACGGTCGAAGGCTTCCATACCCGGCATGCCTCCGAGATCGAGAGCGCAGGGTTGAGCCCCTACCTTCCGCGCAACAGCCCGGTCGCGGAGAGACCCGCCGAGCGTCCGGCAGAGCCCAAGGAGGAATTGTTGGGCGTCGGCACCCCCGTGGGCAAGATGGTCTATGACGAGGTGAGCAAGACCTGGGCGCGTTCCGCAGTGCCCGCAGCTGCCGCAGATGATGAGTGGCGCATCGACCCCGTCTATGAGCGGCCACCGGAGACCCCTCCCCTCGGGTCAGCTGCCGCCCGAGCGGCCGCGCCCGCGGTCGAGGCGTCGGTAGCCACGCAGTTTCAGTTCCTGCAGGAACCCTTCGGCAAGGGAGTCTCGACGCTGGTCGAGGGCGGTCCCGAAGCGCTCCATCGTCTGGGAATCCGCTTCCTCTCGGAAGGGCTACGCAGTGGCGAGGCGGTCATCGCGGTGCTGGGGGTGCCGCTCCACCAGTTCTACCTCGACCTGCTCGAGGATGGCGTCGACATGGCGCAATGCGCCGACCACGTCTACTTGATCGACTGGTACAGCTTCAAGGAACGCCGCGTGGGCGGCGCGATTCCCGAGAAGCTGGGGAGCATCGAGGACCAGGGCAACCTGCTCTCGCTGCCAGGGCCACCGGAGTACCTGGTCAAGGCGTTCAAGGATATCCTCGACAAGATCGACGAGAAACGGCCCACCCGCTGTTTCGTCGGCGTCCTCTCCTATGGGCTGCGGTTCGTCGACTTCGAGACCATTTTCAACTTCGCCCAGACCGCCCAGCTCCGGCTGCGGCGCAAGGGGGTCCCGGGGTTGTTCACCCTCGAGGCGGAGGCCCACGATTCCACCGACCGCACGCAGCTGGTGGACCTCTTCGGCCGGACGATGGTGCTCCTCGAGGAACGAGACACCCCCTCGGGGGGCCTGGAGCTCAGCGGGGTCCTGAGCCAAGGGACCGACCACCAGCAACGCACCTGGTCACTGAGCCCACCGCGGGGAGAGCCGTCGACTGCGGGCCCGCCGCAGGTGGCCCCGCAGGCCACCCGACCGGTCGCGGCCCAAGGGCACGGGACGCCCGCACCCG
This sequence comes from Thermoplasmata archaeon, assembly GCA_023265395.1. Taxonomy (GTDB): domain Archaea; phylum Thermoplasmatota; class DTKX01; order JAHFTX01; family JAHFTX01; genus JAHFTX01. The sequence continues at coordinate 66,199 of JAHFTX010000003.1, read as the reverse complement.
ATGGCGACGAGGATCTCGAGGGATGGATCGCGCGCCTGCGCGCCGAGGCAGAGGTGACGCCCCTGCCGACGGTGGACGACGCCAAGGAGGCCCCCACGGCCGCGAGGATGGCAGCCCTCTCCCAGGAGCGTGAGGCCTTCGAGACACGGTTGCGGACCTGGCAGGAGAGTGGGTTCCGGGTCGACCATCTGCGCAAGGTCGCCCGTGAGAACCCTCAGACCCTCGACGACGAGCTGGCGACCTTCGAGCGCCTGCTGACTCGCATGTCGACGCAGATCGCGCGCCTGCAGGAGCTCGACATCAACCAGCTCGAGGATCGCATCGAGGAGGTCCATGCCCTGCTCCCCGATGTCTACTCCGTCTCGGAGGTCGAGCGGCGCGTCAATGGCCTCTTCGCCGCCCGACGGGCTCTGGATGCCGACCGCAGCCGGGGCGAGGCGATGCTCCCCTACGAGAAGGAACTGGAGCAGTGGCGCGCCAAGGGCTACGATGTCCACGACCTGCTGGCACTGCTCCAGGCACCGCTGCCCCAGCTGGCGGCCGCTGTCGACGTCCGCCGTCAGCAGATCTACCGGCTCGAGATGCTGGCGGAACGTGCCAAGCAGCTTCGGCCGCTGATGTCCGACCTCGAGTTCGATCTCCTCACTCCGCTCTTCGCACGCCCAGCCAACACCGAGCGGCTCGCCGCCGAGCTCGAACGGGTCGCGGCGCGTTCGCACACCAGCGGTGCGCCGACGATGCGGCTCGGGACCGCCCCCGCCGCACCGACGCCTAGCGGGCCCCAGGGTGAGGCGGCGCGTCGCAACGCGTTGCTCAACGAGCTGTTCGGCTGGGCCCTGGAGGGCTGGTGTGTCAGCGCCCTCGACCGGATGGAGTTCTTCTCCGTTCCGCTGCCGCGCCTCGAGGCGCAGATGGACCAGCTGCGCCTCAAGGTCCGCCGCCTCCAGCAGATCGAGCACGAGCTGGAGCTCCTCGACGTCACCGGGTTCGAGGTCGACGTCGCGCAACTGCGCACGCTGCTGGGGGACGTCGACCGCCTGCCACAGATCGAGGAGCAGTGGGACCTGTTGCACGCCCTCATCGAGGCAGGAAGGCGGATGCCCGGCCCGACCCTGCCCCACGATGAGGTGCTGCGCGCCGACCCCGTGGCGGTCGATGGTGATCGCCTCGAGGACCTCTGGGCTGCCGTCAAGGCCCGGTTGCTGCCCCCCTAGGCCCCAAGGGAAAAGGGTTAGTAGGCAAAGGTGGTGTTGGCAGGCCCCCCTCCCACGGGAGCATGGCACGCCGGAGTGGAACACCCATGGCCCAGGACCTTGGCAGCAGCATCCTCAGCAAGGCCGTCGAGACCGGTCGCTTCGGCGCGCCCCGGGCGATCTCGGAGGTGCACATCAGCGGCACGGGGGACCTGATCATCGGTCGCGGCACGACGCCACAGAACCAAGGGATCATCTACTGCCTCAATCAGGGCCTGCAGACGCTCTGGCAACAGGCCTTCGACCAGGCGTTGGTCACCAACATCGGGCTCTCGCGCAATGGCGCCACGATCGTCGTTGGCGCGGGCAACAACCAGATCATCTTCTTCGACCGGCAGAGCCGCTTGTTGTGGAAACAGCCCACCCGCTCGCCGATGCTCCATTCGACGCTCAGTACCAACGGCGCGTTCCTCGTCGCCGCCACCGAGGATTCCAACCTTCTCTTCTTCGACATGAACCGCGCCTCCAACAAGTTCGCCTGGCGCAAGAAGTTCGACGCGCCCATAACGGGTGTCGCGACCGACGAGGGGGGCCTCAACCTGATCGGCATCGGGCTCAACGGCGACGCGATCTGCTTCGAGCCTGGCGGCGAGGCGCGCTGGACCAAGAATCACGGTGCTGCCTTGCGCGCGGTGACGGTCTCCCCCGAGGGCGACTACGCCCTCGTCGGGGGCGATGACCGCCTCGCGACCCTCTACAAGGCCAACAGCGGCCAAGTCCTGTGGCAAGTGCAGCTGGGCGGAGCGGCCACCTCCCTTGCCCTCACCACCCGGGCGGCACTCTCGGTTGTCGCCGCCAACGACCGTGGGGTGTATGCGATTGCCCGCGACGGCACGGTGCAGTGGCGATTCCCACTGCCGGGGGTGCCCACACGCATCGTGGCCTCTGCAAGCGGCACGGTCATCGCCATCGCCTGCGACGACAAGTCGCTGACCTTGCTCGACGACAAGGGCGGGCTCGTCTGGCGATTCCAAGGCGACTCTCCTGTCCATGACATTGCGATCACCAACGATGGCAACCAACTGGTCGCCGCCTCCGATGCGGGCTTGCACATGTTCGTGATGATGAACGTCCTCTATGGGCTGTTCCCCTTCAGCGAACGGCAGATCCGCGAATCCCAAGAGCCCGGTCGGGCCGTCTCGATCCCCCTGACCCTCCACAACGAGGCCGTGGCGGCCTACACCCAGAGGGATTTCCTCACGCTCGCCGCCAAGCTGCGGGCTGCCGAAGCGGCGCTCATCCCCGGCCTTCCGGTCGTCGCCGTGCCCTACTCCCCCCCGGCGCCCCAGAGCGCCCCGGCGACCTCAGCAGCGCTGCCTACCCCGCAGCCCCCCGTCGGCGCGGCGGCCCCGACCGCCCCACCTCCCCTCCCCCCGACGCCCGCGAGCGACTTCGATGCCCCGGGCGCATTGGCGCGCCTGACGGACCGGCTCGAGCAGCTGACCGAGCTGGATGTCGACCTGGGGGAGGTCATCGTCGATGTGGGGACCCTCGAGGACCTGATCGGCGAGGGCAAGACCGCAGAAGCAGAGGCAATGGTCATGGCGATCGATGAGCGGCTGGCAGCGCTGTTGGACAAGGAAGTCAAGGAGGTCCTCAAGGCGGTCCAGACGCTGCGGACCGAGGCACAGGCACTGGGGATCCAGGTCGACGAGACCACCAAGCTCCTCGTGGGGGTCCAGAAGTCCTTCCGCGCCGGCGAGTACCACGAGGCTCTCGCCAGCGCCCGCACGTGTCAGGAGTGGCTGACGGCGCGCATCGAAGCGGCCCAGAAGGCCGCAGCGGCCCCTCCGGCGCCGCCGGCACCTCGGCCCGTCGCCCCGGCACCGGCCCCTGCGCCGACCTTGGCTGCCGCACCCCTCAGGTCCGCCCCCGCCGCTCCGGCTCCTGCACCCCGGCCAGCGGCCGCACCCCCATCCCCGGCACCCACGAGCAGCGGCGTGCTGCGGGACGTCTACAGCGCCCTGCAGCCCATCGAGGAGGCGATTGCCGCTGGTCGGCAGGCCGACGCGATCCGCGGGATGGTCAAGGCCATCGAGCACCTCAATGGGGTCGTCGACAAGCAAGTCGGCACGGCCGTCGACGAGGCAGGAGCGAGCGTCGCCCAGCTCCAAGCGATGGGCGTCGATGTCAGTGGCATCTCCCAGGAGCACCTGCAGGCCAAGGAACGACGGGCCCGGGGCGACCATGCCGGCGCGTTGAGCGCCGCCGCCGGAGTTGGGACCAAGGCGACCCATCTGCGCGATGAGGCGATCACCAGGGCGTTGGCCAGCTCCAAGCACCGCCTCGAGGTCGCGCTGCGGATCGGCGCCGAGGTCGAGGCTGCCCAAGGATTGGTGCGGATGGCCGAGGAATCGTTGGCGGCCAAGGACCACGCCAACGCGCTGCGGCTGGCGCGCCAGAGCGAGGAGGAGCTCCGCAAGAGCAAGACGACGGCGTTGACGTCCCTGCTGGGCCAAGCCGAGCAGCAGCACCAGCAGGCCCACCAACTGGGCCTGCCCATGGCGGCGCTGACCCTGAGCATCGGCAAGGCCAAGGAAGCCGTCCGCGGGGCTACCTCCACTGGCGCACCGGCCGACTACGAGAGGGCCCACGAGCTGGTCACCAAGGCGCTGCGAGAGGGCGAGGAGTTGCCCAAGGCGCAGGTCCACAGTGCCCTCGCGGCCCTGCGTGCCCCGATGCTCAACGCCGAACGCTTGGGCGCCGACACGATGCGCGCCAAAGAGCTCTCCTCGCAGGCGCGCGCCGCGATGGCCACCGGCGACCTGGCTGCAGCCCTGCGTGCCGCCCAGGAAGCCAAGAAGGCAGCGACCGAAGCGCCTGCCCTGCACCTGCGGGGCCAGCTCGAGGGGGTGCGCAAGCAGCTCCAGGAGGCCAAGGCCCGAGGGTCGCCCATCCCCACGGCCGAGGAGCAGCTGGGGGCGGCCGCCAGCGCCCTCGAGGGTGGCCAATACGAGCGGGTCCAGGAGCTCCTCGGGAGCGTCCAGTCCACCATCGAGGCGTCGGAGAAGGGACGGCGTGCGGCGGTCGACGCGATCTACAATGCCATCCAGCGCATCGACGAGGCCCGCGCCAGCGGCGTCGACGTCGCCAGCGCCGACACCTTGGTCAACAAGGCCATCGCCGCCAAGGACAAGGGCGACCCGACGACCGCCAAGACCCTCGCCGACCAAGCGATCGCAGTGCTGCCACCCTAGGCCGAAGGACTGCACCGGCGCGCCTAGGGGCGCGGCAGGACCGAGGCGTTGACGCAATGGGCAGGGGTCTTGCCCCTGAGCACCGCGAGCACCCCTTCGGCGGCGACCTGCGCGGCGACGACCTGCGCCTCGTCGGTCGACGCCCCGATGTGGGGCGAGAGGATCACCTTGGGGTGGGAGAGCAGCCGCTGGTCCGTGGGCGGTTCCTGGGCAAAGACATCGAGCGCAGCCCCACGCAGGCGACCACCGTCGAGGGCGTCGAGCATCGCCCGTTCGTCGATGATGCCTCCGCGAGCGCAGTTGACCACCGCCGCACCAGGCTTGAGCTGCGCGAACGCCTTGGCGTCGAGCAGGTTGCGCGTCTCGTCGGTGAGCATCGCGTGGATCGTCAGATAGTCGCTCTGGGCCAGCAGTTGGGGCAGGTCGACCACGGCCACCCCCAGCTCGGCGGCCCGTTGGGTCGCCAGGTAGGGATCATAGGCGATGGTGTGCATCCCAAATGCCTGGGCGCGCACGGCCACGGCTGCGCCGATGCGCCCCAGCCCGACGAAGCCGAGGGTCTTGCCCTGGAGCTCGGTCCCCTGGAGGGACTTCTTCTCCCAGCTGCCCGACGCCGTCGTGGCGTGGGCCCGCGGCAAGGAGCGTGCCAGCGCCAGCAGGTGGCCCATGGTCAGCTCGGCGACCGCGACCGTCGAGGCCGCCGGCGCGTTGACGACCGCGATGCCGGCGCGGGTCGCTGCCGTCACGTCGATGTTGTCGACCCCGACCCCGGCACGACCGATGACCTTGAGCGCGGGGGCCTTGGCGAGGATGTCGGCAGTCACCTTGGTGCGACTGCGCACCAACAGGCCTGCGACCCCCACGAGCTTGGCGACCAGCTGCGCCGGTGCGACCTCCTCGACGACGACGGTGGTGTCCTGCTGCAGCAGCGCGACCACCGCGCTGTCCATCGAGTCGGCGACCAGGACCGTCGGCTTTGGCACGCCCATCGGACGCCGCAACCGGCGTGGGCGCCAAAGCCTTTGTGCCCCATCGGGCCACCGCGCGTGCCTCCGCCAGGGGGAGGGAGCCCTTATCACCGGCGCGGGATTCTTCCACCTCCATCGCCATGCCGACCTTCGTCATCGGCTCGACTGCCGACTTCCGGAGCCGTCCGCTGACCGAGGTCTCGCTCCCCTCGGGACTGGAGCTTGCCGTCGTCCATATCGATGGAGAGCTGCGGGTGCTCCACGGGGTCTGTCCGCATGTGGGCGGGCCGCTGGGGCAAGGAGAGCTCGTCGAGGGGATGGTCGTCTGCCCCGTCCACGGCTGGCCCTTCGATCCCCATGACGGACGGACGCCCATGCACCCGTACGTGCGGGTCGCCTGCTTCGAATCCCACGAGGCAGAGGGACAGTTGGTCGTCACGGTCGCCGACCCGCAGGCCATCGAGGACCTGAGCAGCCTCCCGGAGGGCTAGCCGATGTCCCCGCCCACTGGGGCCGGGAGCGTGCGGCCCTTTGGCAGGTTGCACACCATCGAGGAGGCCCGAGGGATCCTTGCTCGCCTGGTCCGTGGCCCCGTCGAGGGCGTGGAGACGGTCCCGCTGCAGAGCGCCACCGGCCGTGTGCTCGCAGCGGACCTCATCGCCACCGAGGACGTCCCCGCCTTCGCACGATGCGCCATGGATGGCTTCGCGCTCCGCAGCCTCGACGTCGCAGGAGCGAGCACGAGCACACCGATGCAGCTGCGAAGCGTCGGCACGATCACTGCTGGGGCGGCCGCCCCGCTCCCGCACATCGACGCCGGGCAATGCGTCGAGGTCGCCACCGGGGCTCCGTTGCCCCCCGGCGCCGACTGCGTGCTGATGATCGAGCAGGCGCAGCAACCAGCGCCGGGGGTCGTCGTCGTCGGCTCACCACTGCGCGCAGGTACCCATGTCGGCAGTGCCGGCGAAGATCTGCGCGCCGGCGCGTTGGCCTTGGCCAGCGGGACCGTCCTCGCCCCGGCACGACTGGGCGTGCTTGCGGCGCTGGGCCACCAGACGGTGGCAGTGCGCCGCAGGCCCGTCGCCCTGGTGCTGCCCACCGGCGACGAGGTGGCCCCGCCCGGCTCCTCCCGAGGCGCCCACCAGGTCTACGACATCAACAGCACCACGCTGACGAGCCTGCTGCAGCAGCATGGCTGCGTCGTCCACCGACAATCGGTCGCCAGCGATGACGAGGAATCCTTGCGGGCCGCGATGCACTGCCTTGTACCTGGTGGCCAATCACGGGCCGACCTCCTCGTGCTCAGTGGCGGCACCAGCGTCGGCCGCAAGGACCTGCTCGCGCACCTGCTGGCCAGCCACGGAGTGATCCACTTCCATGGGCTGGCGATCAAACCGGGCAAGCCGATGCTCTGCGGCAGCCTGGGTTCGACGCTGGTGCTGGCCATGCCTGGCTACCCCACGAGCTGCCTGATGACGGCCTATGCGCTGGCGCTGCCAGCGGTCCGGACCCTGGCAGGCCTCCCCCCACGGGAGCAGGGGATGGTCACCTTGCCACTTGCCGATCAGGTGCGGGCGCTTCCCGACAAGACCCAGCTGCTCCCCGTCTCGATCGCCGGGGGAACGGCACATCTGACCTTCCGTGGCTCGGGGGCGATCACCAGCCTCAGCCACGCCGATGGCTTCATCGAAGTCCCCTCGGGAAGCTCCACGGTGGAGGCGGGGAGCCTCGTTCGGATCCAGTGCTTCTGACGTCACTCCCGGGAGGGGCGACACAACCTTCTTGCCAACGCTCCCACCCTTGGGCGAAGCGTCAGGAGGAACGGATCTGTCCATCCCGAGCCGCTCCCCCATCGAACGGGTCCCCGACCCCGAGGACCGGGAGCTGCTCGAGCGCTTGCGGGCTGACCTCGATCATGCTTCGCCGCGGCCCTCGCAACTGAGTGTCAGCATCCGCCTGTCGCAACTGCTCGGCGCCATGCGGCCCGTCCGCTCCTCCCACGGCTGCGAGATACCCCTCAACTTCGACGGCGTCCCCGCCAAGACGGTCTTTGGCCAACAGCGGGAGTGGGTCTTCATCTTCGACGCTCCCGAGGAGCGAGGCGCCGCAGTGACGGTCAACACGGCCCGGCTCTAACCGAGCGCGGCCGACACCGGCAGTCTTTTTTTCCCACCCCCGTAGGGGGAGCCGTGGCATCGCGGCCCATCCTGGCGGAGCATCCCCCTCGTGCTGCGGGGCCCGCGACGATGAGTCGTCGGCTCCTGCTGCTGCTCCTGTTCATCGGTGTCAGCAGCATCGTCGGAGCGATCCTCCTCCCACCGCTGCTGACCCCCCCGATCGCACCGGTGCCCGAGTTCTCCGCACCCGACGTCACCAGCGGGCGGCTCGTGACGATGAGCCAGCTGCGCGGAGGGCTGGTGATCGTCGACTTCTGGTCCATCAGTTGCCTACCCTGTCGCGTGCTCGAGCACGAGCTACGACAGCTCTCTGCCGACCCGGCATGGGAGGGGAAGGTGGCGATCGTCAGCGTCAACGTCGACCCGACGGAGAACGCCACCATGATCCGGCAGTTCGCCGCTCAAGAAGGGATCGCTTGGGCGATGGTCGACGATGCAGATGGGAGGATCCAGCAGGCGTACGGGGCACCGGTCTTGCCGACGGTGCTGGTCGTCGACGCCCAAGGCTACCAGACCTTCCGTCGCACCGGGATCCCCACGCTGGCCGACCTCGAGGCAGCCCTCACTGACGCGGCCGCCGGCACTGCGCCACGGGTCGCGATCATCGCCCTTCCGCTGCTGGCGCTCGCACTCGTCGGCGGCATCGCCTCGTTCTTCAGCCCCTGTGCGTTCCCGCTGCTGCCAGCATACCTCGTCACGACCCTGCAGGTGGAATCCCCGGGGGGGCCACAACGGGTACGCCGCCGCGCGGCGCGCCAAGGCGCGGCCGCTGCCGCTGGGTTGCTGGCGGTCTACGGCCTGGTCGGCATCGTGCTGGTCAGCGTCGGCGCGTTCATCGCCCCCGCCCTGGGGTTGCTCAACGTCGCGATGGGGATCCTGCTGATCGGGCTGGGCGGCCTGATGTTCAGCGACCTGTGCTACCATCGGCTGACGGCCCCCCTCCAGCGGATGTTGCAGCGCTCGGGCGCGAGCCAAGGTGTCCGCGGATCGATGAGGGGGATGTTCGCCTACGGGGCCGGGTATGGGCTGGCGGCCTCGGGGTGCACGGCACCCCTCTTCCTCGCGGTGGTGGCGGCGGCATTGACCGTCCCCTTGCTCGAGGGGGTCGCGGCGGTGCTGCTCTACGCCGGCTCCACGGCGGGGCTGATGCTCCTTGCAGCGGTCGTCATCGGGTCGGCGGGCGTCGAGGCGATGCGGCGCCTCTCGGTGCATACCGCGACCATCAAGCTGCTCAGCGCCGCGGTCCTCGTGATCGCTGGGATCTCGCTGGTGACCCTCTTCGTGGCCGAGCGTGACCTGGGTCCTCTCGGCACCACGGTGCGGGAGAACCCCTTGGTGCAGCTGCCGCTCGATGGGGCGGTGCTGATCATCGCCGTGGTCAAAGCCGCTTGGCAGCGCCGCGCGGCCGCTGTGGCGCTCGAAGTCCCCGATGCCACCGCCGAAGAGGGTCCCCAATAACACTTAAGGCCCTCCGGGGCTGGAGCCCTCCAGCGGAGGGAAGGCCCTGCGGACTGTTCGGCCACGTCGACGTACGCTCATCCTCCTTGCCTTGGCGGTCGGTTGGCTGCTCCTGGCACCCAGCTTGACGGCGGCAGGCCCTCTCGACCCACGTCAGACGGGCGCCCGCACGGCGGTCCTCAACCCCGGCCTCCGTGCCTCGATCGACGCCGGGCGCGACCCGTCCGCCTCGGTGGAACTGCTGGTGCGTCTTGCCTCGACCCCCCGTTCGGAGGATTACGCGTTCCTCCAGGGCGAGGGGCTGACGATCCTGCGCACCTTCCACGCCGTCCCCATCGTGGCGGTGCGCGGCCCGGCCTTCTCGCTCATCCCCCTCTCGGCCAACCCGCGGGTGGTGCACGTCGAGGAGAACGTGCGCCTGCAGTTCCTGATGGACATCACCACCACGGTGATCAACGCCACCAAGGTCTGGCAGAGCACCATCACCGACAAGCTCGGCCGCGAGCACCCGGGGATCGACGGCACGGGGATCACGGTCGTTGCGCTCGACAGCGGCATCGATGCCGGCCATCCCGACCTCGACTACGGGTCGAAGGTCCTGCTCAACCTCAAGAGCGACGCCGATGGTACCTGGACGGAGTCGATCAACACCGACACCAGCAGCGGCCATGGCACCCACGTCAGCGGCACCATCGCCGGCAACGGTGACGCGTCCCAGGGTGCACGCCGGGGTGTCGCTCCGGGGGCCAACCTCATCGGCCTGAGCACCGGGGAAGCGATCGCGATCCTCAACGCCGTCGGTGCCCTCGAGTGGGTCTACGACCACACCCAGCCGGGCAACAACCCCTACAACATCCGGACCATCTCCAACAGCTGGGGCAGCAACGCCGCTTACGACCCCAACGACGCCATCAACGACGTCAGCCGGCGGCTGACCTACGACAACAACGTCATGGTGGTCTTCGCCGCCGGCAATGCCGGCGGGGACGGCTCGGATGTCCAGACCAACCCCTACTCGCTCGAGCCCTGTGTCATCTCCGTCGCCGCGCTGGCCCACGATGCGACGGACGTGGCCAGCTTCAGCAGTCGTGGTGCGGCTGCGGACAACTTCACCTGGCCCGACGTGGGGGCACCGGGGGTCGATATCTGGGCCACCGAGGCGCGCAAGACCTTGATCACCGCCAGCCAAAAGAGCGACCCCGCCGAGCGTGCCGACAGCTACTACATGGCCATCAGCGGCACCTCGATGGCGACGCCCCACATGAGCGGCCTGACCGCGCTGCTGTGGCAGGCCGCCCCCTCGCTCCACGTCAGCAACGTCAGCGATGACTTCAACGGGGGCCAGGACCTGCCCGACTACTTCAACAGCACCAGCAGCAGGATCCACGAGGTAGAGCTGATCCTCAAGCTCACCGCATCCTACCTCAACCTCACGCTGGAGACCCCCCTCGATGGCAACATGACCAACGGGACCGCGGGACTGCCCTACGACTACGCGCAGGGGTACGGCTCGGTCCGTGCCGACCATGCGGTGGGACTGGCCCTCACCCTCGAGGAGCTGCGCGCCACGCGCCCCGAGACGACGGTGTTCGAGGCCTGGGGCGTCTACCAGGGGATCATGGTCAACAACACCACCGCACGGCGCACCGATGTCCTGCAGACCCAGTGGCACGGGGACTGGTCCCGCCTCAATGGGGCCACCAGTCCCATCGTGACCTCCTTCAAGCACTACGTCTACGTCCCCAACGCCACGACCCAGGTCATCGTCGACTTCACCTACGACCCCGCCTCGACCAAGAACGGCTACTCCATCGGGACGCTGGGGCTGCAGATCGACGGCGGCGACGACGGGAGCATCGACTGGGTCGGCGGTACCGGATACAGCAACCGCGGCTCCAAGCACTACGAACTGAGCCCTTCGGAGATCGGCGGCACCGACCAGGCGATCGCCGTCAGCGTCGATGGCACCGGCGTCAAGGTGATGCGCCCGCTCAAGGGCTTCATCGACTACGGCAGCGGCAACGAGTACAACGAGCTCCTGATCTCCTATTCCATCGGCTTCCGCTTCATCCTCGACGTCCCCCAGAACGAGACCGTCACCATCCCCGAGCAGGAGCTCTTCGCCAAGTGGGCTCCGCTGACCTGGGGCGAGCCCAGCTCGGCCGCCAACGGGACGCCCACCGGATCGATCGCGTTGCACACCTTCTACTACGACCTGCGCAACGCCACGCTGCCGGAGCCCATCGCCAAGCATCGCACCAGGGCGATGGAGGTCCCGTGGACCCTCCTGCTGGTGCTGGTGGTCCTTGCAGCGCTCGGCGCGGGATTGTACCTCTGGCGCAAGCGCGGGCTGACGTTGCCCCGCGCGCTCCGTCGCGGCGCCGACCAGAAGGCTGCGCAGGTCATCGAGGTGGCAGAAGAGGCCACCGAGGGCTAGCGGCCCGCTCGCCGACGGTGGCGTGCACGATCCCGCCCGCAGCCCCAGCACCTGACCCGCTGCGCCGATGCAAGCCAGCTGGCTGACCATCATCTGAGTCTCGATGGAACTGCCCAACACCGGGCAGACTCCTTGACGTGGGTCTCAAGCCTCACACGGCGATGGTGCGACCATGGCCCGAGTCCCTCGTCCGGAGATCGTGTTGCCCGCGGCCCTCTTGATCATCGCTGGTATCCTCAGCCTCGGTGCCCTTGGCATGGGATGGTGGGTCTGGGGGATGCATGGCACCGGATCTGTCGGCACGACCCACCCCATGCAACAGATGGGCGTTGGTCATGATCCGATGATGGAGGGCGTCTCTGGGATGGGCGGAGGGGGGAGCTGGTGGATGGTGATGATGGTCCTGATGGGGCTCTATGTGGCTGGGGCTGTCGTCTTCCTCACGGTCGGCGCGATGCTCGTGCTCGAACGCGTGGAGATGGGCAGGGCCCAGGTCCGCACGATCGCCTGGATCGTGGTGGTGCTCGGCGCACTCTTGCTCCCGATGTCGATGATGACCCTCGGGGGTGGTCTGTTGGCGCTGATCGGGGGGATCCTGCTCCTGGGCGCGACCGCTCCGACGCAGGATCTGCGGGGATAGCGCGCCGTGTGCCGAAGGGCTTGGCGGAGCGCCTCTGCGCTGATGGGGCCCTTGGCCCTCCTGTGACGTCAGGTCGTCGCCCGACGAACAGTGCCGATGCACCCGCAAGTGACCCAAGCTGGCCTTCGAACGAGTCCCCTCAGGTAACCAGCGGGGGTGGGGGGATGACCGAACCTACCGTGGACTCTGCGGTCGCCAGCGGGTGGATGGCATCCCGTAGATCGACCCCGACCGAGGCACCGACCTGCAGCCACCCCTCCTGCAAGGATTGCACCCCGACATGCACCCGCAGCTTCCCACTGATGCCGGGGATCGCCACCTTGACCCGCAGGTAGCCCCCACGGTCGCCGATGCCGCGGACCTTGCCGACCACCACATCGGGGTCGACGGCCACCCCCTCTGCCCTGGAGAGGGGTGCGAGGTGGACCTCCTCGGCGACGACGAGGGCATGAGAGAATGATCCTCCCCTCAGGCCTGCATCGAGACAGCGCCCACGCAGGTGCTGCTGCAACTGCAGATCCGTCACGCGCGCCGTGGCCCAGGGATCCGCCTCCCCCTCGGCCAGTTCCACCAGTCGCAGGATGTTGGGGGAGCCCAGGAGCTGGGCGGCTGCCAGCGTCGGAGGTCGACGCAGGAGCTGGACGGGGGTACCGACCCCTTGCAGCCGCCCGCCGACCAGGACAGCAAGGACATCGGCGAGGTCACGCGCTTCGTCGATGTCGTGGGTCACGTGCACCACGGTCATGCCCTTCTCCTTCTGGAGCTCCGTCACTCGCTTCTGGATGAACTCCGATGTCCCGCGATCGAGGGCGCTGAAGGCCTCATCCATCAGAAGGATATCCGGTTCGGTCACCAAGGCACGGCCCAGCGCGATCCGCTGCCGCTCGCCCCCGCTGAGAGTCGCCGGGCGGCGATGCAACAGATGGGAGACCCGGAGCAGCTCACCCATGGCACGGACCCGGGCACGCCGCTCGTCCTGCGGGACCTTGCGCACCCTGAGGCCGAACTCCATGTTGCCTCCCGCCGTCAGATGCGGGAAGAGCAGCGCATCCTGGTAGACCATCGCCACCTTCCGACGCTCGGGAGGCAGGCGCGTGACGTCGATCCCACGCAACAGGACCCGCCCGGAGTCGGGAGAGTGCGCACCGACGATCAGCTCGAGCAGCAGCGTCTTTCCCGCACCGGTGGGTCCGAGGATGGACAACCAGCTGCCCTGCTCCACCGCGAGCGACACGTCCTGGAGCTGGAATTCCGGCCATGTGCGGCTCAGTCGCTCAAGCGCGATCATCGTTCACCGGCCTGCCCCATGCTGCCAGGGCGCGCAGAGCGATGAAGATGGCCAATGCCACCAGGAGCATGAACGCGGCCAGCGGCCGCGAGTAGGTGTAGCCATGGAATCGGAACCATTCGTAGAAGAGGGTGTTGATGGTGCGTGGGTAGTACGCGACGAGGGCGACCGTGTCGAACTCGCTGATCGCCCGGGCCCAGGTCATGATGGCGCCAGTCAGCAAGGAGGTCCAGCTCAGCGGGAACGTCACGCGCAGCATCGCCCCGGCGCGGGTGGTGCCCAGGGTGCGGCTGACCGTCTCCATGCGTGGGTCGACGCGCTCGAAGCCCTCGCGGGCATAGTTGACCACGAAGGGTACCGAGACGAAGAACATCGCAAGGACGATCCCCCAATAGGTCGACGTGATCAGGATGTTGAAGTGGCTGAGCGGCCCACCGACCGCCCCACCACGTCCGAAGACGAAGACCAGGGCGATGCCGGCGACGAGGTGTGGCACGACGACGGGCATGTCGACGATGGCCTCGACCAGGGCCTTGCCCGTGAACTCCTCGCGGGCGAGCACGTAGCCCATCGGAATCCCCAGGATCACCGCCAGCAGCGTAGCGCTGGTGGCCGTCGAGAGGCTCAGGTAGAGTGCCTCCTGGACGGTCGGGTCCTGAGCCATATGGACGATCGCCGCAGGATCGGTGGTCGTCAGCAGGTCCACCAGCGGCAACAGCAGCAAGATCAGCAGGATCATGCCGATGCCGGTGAGCACCAGCACGGAACGGTCCATCCGTCGTCGCCGGAGCCCGCGCTGGAACCACAGGACCGCGGCGAGGGGGATCGCGATGGCCGCGAGGACCGCGACCATCGCGTTGACGCCAAGGATCACACCTACGGCGATGCAAGGGGCCAGGACCAGCAGCAACGACACGATGGTCGGTCGCCGCCAGTCCCGGCTGGATCGACGATAGTCCATGCGTCGGTCCTCGTCGTCGATACCAACTGGGGCGATTACTCACCCTGCTTGAGCGAACCCCGTAGGTCAGCGGGCACCTTTGTCAAGTCGTTGGTCTCCGGTGGGCTGAGCGGCTGGATCGCCACGTTCTGCAGCGCTGTGTCCCCGATCGGGCCGAAGAAGATCTTCAGATAATCGACGGCGTAGTCGGAGTGGTCGGCATTGCTGGGGATGGTCAACCCGTTAGCCTTGGCGCCGAGCGTCACCGTCAACTTGCGTTCGGAGCTGTCGCTGAACATCACCATGGTGATCTTGTTGTAGGTGCTCTTGACCAACGAGAGGTCGGAGAGGTCGACCTCCTTGGGCAGGTCGACGGTCTTGATCCCGTCAGGACCCTCACCGATGACCGACCCCATGTAGCCGAAGGCATAGTCGATGTCCCCCGCCAGGATCATCGGGTAGAGGGTCTCCGGATCCTCGGCCACGACCACCTTGCTGGTCTTGGGCTTGAGGTCCTCGGGGCAGGAGATCGTCATCTGGCCACCGTTGGTGGTCATGCGGATCGCGGTGTTCTCTTCGAGCAGATCGTGGAAGATCATGTCGTCGCCATACTTGGCGTTGGACAACGCGATCTGGCCGACCGAGAAGTACCCGTCGGGGCCCGCGTTGGGGTCGGCGATCCCCCATTTGACGTCTGGGCGCTGCAGGATCTCGTACCAGTTGTCGGCCGTGACCTCGTTGGCATACTTGGAATTGGAACCATACGCCAGGGTCATCTCGTCGTGGGCATAACGGATCCAGAAGTTCGCGTCGTCGGGGAACATCACCGGTGGGATGATCGAGTAATCATCGGTATAGACGACGTCGGCATGCCGTCCGAGGTCCGTGACCTTGCGCATGTTCTCCAGGGCGCCTCCCTTCTCGCGCATCACCTTGACGCCCGGGTGGGTCTTCTCGAACTCCTTCTCTGCCGCTTCGATCCCCGGCGTCGGAGAGCCGTGGTGGAAGATCACCAGCGTCCCCTTTCCTTCCTCTGAGGGGGTGCTGGTGCAACCTGCCAGCAGAGCGCCGGAAAGCACCGCAACCAGCAGCAGTACGCCGCTGGTCGTGGTCAGCGTGCCCTCCGCCGGGCGGTGCGGTACGCGGCGGCTGGGGGTAGTCGTCGGGATTGTCGTCGATGCGTCGGTCCTTGGTCGAGTCTGTGACATCCTGCCTCACCCTCCTCGGGTGCGGCGGGCGCCAACTGCTCGTGGTACCTTCGCAGGGGTGGGCACAATGCCCCCCTCTCGGCAGCGAAAGCGCGTCGCCTGCGTGCGCGGTCGCACGCGACCTCCCCTCACCCGCCGTCCCTATATGGCCTTTGTGGACGCGCCTTCGAGGCGTCGATCACACGCTCACCCAGCAGCCGCGAGCGCAGAGTCGATCCGCTGCCGCAAGGCGGCGTCATCGGGGTTCCCCTTGCCACTCCACAGCAACGTGCCGTCTGCGCCCACTAGGACGAAGGTCGGATAGACGGCCACGTCGTAGAGGAACCGTACCACCCCCTGTGCATCGAACGTGAAGGTCCACGTCCCTCCATATTGAAGGGCGTACTGCGCCACCGCGTCGGCGCTATCGGTGAGGTCGTCCGTGCCGATCGAGATCAGCAGGAAGGGTGCATCGGCATAGCTGGCGTTGATCGCCACCAGCTGCGGCATCCCCGCGATGCAGGCCGTGCACCAGCTGGCCATCAGGTCGAGCAGGACCACCTTGCCACGCAACGCCGAGAGGGTGATCGTGCCGCTGCCGTCGACTTGGGCGACGGTGAAGTCGGGTGCCATGCGCAGGGAATCCTGCCGTGGGCGCATCGCCTCGTCGGCCCCATGCGCCAGCGCCAGCGCGGTGGCGGCGCCTCCGAGCGCCAGGAGCAGACACAGTGTGATGGCTGCCCACTCTCGGATCTGAGCCCGCATGATCCTCCCTCCAGCGTTCCTCTCGGTGAGCCCTCCGCCGTGGCCTGCTCACTTGCGCAACGTGCGGAGGACCTCGTCTTCGAGGGCCTCGGCCTCGTCGTGGGTGAGGTTGAGTTGCTTGCGCAACACCCGCAGCAGGTTGCGCTCGGAGGCATCGACGACCCCGTCCTCGTAGACCTGCACCAAGGTGCTACGGTAGGTCTTGAGGGAGAACTCCTTCTGCGGGTCGACGGTGGCGGTCGGCGCCGCAGCGGCACCACCATCGTAGACCTCGTCGGACTTGCCCGAGGCGATCAAGTCCATCGCCGCGAGGTCCTTGCGGTCCTGCTCGTGGGCCATCTGCTCGTAGAGCCGCTTCTCCTCGAGCCGCTTGGCCTCGAGGCTGGCCGTGCTCTCGACAGCAGCCTTCTGCACCATCGCCGCGCCTTGGGCGCTGGCGAACGCTTGGGCGGCCTCGGCGGTCGTGAACACCTGCTGGATGGGCTGGCGCAACTGCGCCTTCTCGCGCAGAGCCTCCTCGAGGTCGAAGAGGACCCGTGCCGAGAGGGCGAACATCTGGCGGCTGTGCGGCGACATGCCGGTCAGCTGCAGCACCGAAGCACCCTCGCGGGTACGCTCGATGCGCGCGACGACGATGTGCTGGATCCCCGGGCCCGCCGGGGTGGCCTCGGTCTGGCCGTAGAACCAGGACTGCTGGAAGTAGGGGTCCTCACCGGTGTCCTCGAAGACCTCGCGCAGGTTGTGCTTCTGCAGCACCTCGGCGGTGATCTCATAGGCCTGCTCCAGAGGCAGGACCGCCGGAATCGCGAAGGTCTTGGTGTCCGAAGTCCAGTCGCTGGAGGCGGCCATCTCCTTGAGGGCCGCGGGCGTCACAGACTGGGCGTCGACGAATATGGGGCAGACCAGGGTCTCCTTGTGCGGTTCGGCGTTGTAGGTCTTGATCGTCCCATCGATGTCCTTGAAGGTCAGCACGCCCTGGAGCTTGGTCTCGGTGCACATGTGGGTCTCGAGGTAGAACTCCACCGAGCGGGTCGTGCCTGGCTCGATGTCGCCGTAGACGACGCTGTCGACGCGCAGCTTGTACTCGGGTGGGTAGACCCGACGTATCCGGAACACCTTGTCGTCGACGACCAGACGGTAGGTGACGTCGCGGGCGACCACGGTCCCCTTGTTGCGCAGGCTGACCTTGAAGACGTAGAAGCCCTGCTTGAGGTCGGTGCGTGCGAGGATCTTGATCGGGTGGGTGACATCATCGTCGGTCCCACCACCCTCGACCGACGAGGTGCTGCGCATCGCGCTGCCGGTGGTGGTGACCTTGGCGCGGACGTCCTTGTGCGCCTCATGGGTACTACCGCTGCGGTCGTTGTAGGTGACATTGACCCGCACCGGCACTGCGCCCTCGGCGTCGAACTTGATCGAGATGGGGACCTTGACCTCCTCCCCCGGGGCGATGGTGAACTTGCTGTCGGTGCCCTCCTCCTTCTCGAGGATCTGCGCGGAAGGACTCTCCAGATGGACGTGCACGTCGAGGGCGGCCGCGGCGCCCATGTTCTTGAGCAGGACCTCGTAGTCCTCCCACTTGGCGACCTTGAAGTCCTCCTCATCGCCGAGCACCTCGACCGCCGGCGCAGCCTCGCGCTCGATGGTGGCGAGCTCCTCCCAGGCGCGGGCGAGCGTCGCCTCGGCCTCCTCCAACTGGTGGTCAGTGTGGCGACTGGAGGCCTCGTCGAGGAGGTCGGTCAGCGCGCCGCGGTCCCAGTTGGTCCAGCTCCCCAGCTCGTCGATGGAGGTGCGCAGGCGCTCGACCTCGTAGCTGACCTCCTCGCGGCGACGGCTGCGCTCGCTGACCTTGTCGAGGGCCTCCTCGGCGAGGCGCATGTGCTCGCGGCCGTTGGCGAGCGCCGCCGTGTCGGGCGCGGAGCCCTCCTCGACGAGGATCCGCTCGACGGTGGTCAGCTCTCCGGTGATCTCGGTCAGCAGAGAGAGGTCGGGGTTGTTCTCGCCCCGGAAGGCCTTGAGACGGGTCGTGCCCCGCGTGTGGCGGTCGACGAGCTCCCGGCGCTGGTCGTCGCGGCTGGTGAGTGCGGATTGGGCCTCGTCGAGCAGGCGCCGCAGCGAAGCGATCTGGGAGACGACGCCTTGGATCGACGGCAGGTCGCCGGCTCGGCGCAGCTGGTTCATGGCAGCATCGAGTGCACTGCGAGCGGCCGCCGCCCCAGGTGCCTTGCCCGCCTCGAGGGTGACCAGGCGCCCTTCGAGGGACCGCAGTTGCTCACCGGCATGGTCGCGACCGACGTAGAAGGCGTCGATGTCCAGCAGGCATTGCTGCGTACGTTCGAGGGCGGCACGCACCGCCGGCAGCTGGCCATCCTGCTCGACCGTGGCCGCTGCGGCCCAGGCCTGACGGGCGGCGCCCAGCTGGAAATCGGCGGCAGCGATCAGCGGCTGCGGCGCCCGTTGGCGATGCCCGTCGATCTGGGCGGCCAGCTCGCCGATCCGTTGCTGGGTCTGCCCCTTGCCCTCGTCGAACGCACGCTGGCGCCGCTCAGCCTCCTCCTTGGCCCAGCGGTGCTGCTTGATCGCCTTGGAGGCCCTGCGCGAGGCGAACCAGATGACCGCGAAGGCGACCGTGCCGATGAGCATCAGCAGCAGGACGAAGGGGAACAACTCCCAGGGGATCAGAATCCCGAAGTCCGCAATCTTGGCGAACTTGAGGAAGGCGAAGAGGAAGTTGACCCAGACGATGGCGACGATGACGATGATCGGCAGCATGAACTTGGTCTTGCGGAAGGAGCTGCGCTTGGTCGCTTGGGCGAATCCGCTGAGGGTGCCGATGAGGAGCAGGAGGGTCACCCCGCAGCAGAGCGGGCTCAACTCTTCAGCACCGAAGATCTCCTGCAACTGGGAAAGGTCGGTCGACTCGGTCTCGAGCGTGATGGAGGTGGCGCTGAGCTCCGACGTCTGCTCCGCAGCGTCGATGACGAGCACGCGCACCACGAAGCGGGTGCCCGCGGCCAAGGGCTCGATCTTGATCTGATTGGCAGTCGAGTTGGAGAGGTGCTTCTTGGTCTCCCAGCGCGAGCCCGTGACGTCGGTGCGGACCTGCACGACGAACTCCTTGAAGTCCGTCGGGGGAGCGTAGGGATCCCAGGCGACCGTCAGGAAGGTCTCGCCGGCCACCACCAGGTGCAGGTTGTAGACAGGGGCCGGCGGTGGGTCATACTTGAAGCCGACCTCGTTGGAGACCGAGGCGAGGTTGTCGTTGTCGATCAGCAACACGACGGCGACGTAGGGGACCCCCTCCACGAAGTGGGAGAGGTAGGAATTGAGGTAGAAGCTCGTCGTCCCGATGAAGGTCTGCGCCTCGAGCAACGTGTCGGCACCACCCGGGTCCGGCGAGAAGCCCGAAGTGGCGCTGAAGTGCAGCTCGTAGCGGTTGAAGTCGGCGAGATCTGGCTGGGCCCAGCTGATGTAGCCGGTCGTGTCGTCGAAGACGATCGCCAACGTCGGCGGCGGGGACTTGACCAAGGTGGTGACGCTCACCGGGGGGCTGTCGATGAAGGACTGGCCGAAGAAGGACGTGCGCAGCAGGATGGAGTAGGAGGTCGCCGGGGTCAGCCCGGTGATCGTCGCCGTGGTGGTCCAGCTGTTGAAGACGCCCCAGGAGGTTGACGGCCCAGGGGTGAAGCCCGGCGTCGTGCTGTATTGGACATCGACGACCTCCTGCCCGGCCAGGTCGCCGTCCCAGGGGTTCCATGCCAGCGAGATGCTGTTGATGGTGACCTCGCCGACCAACGGTGTCGGGGCGGTGCCGCTGGTGGTGGAGTAGGAGGTGAAGGGGGCCTCCAGCGAGTCGCCGGTGAAACCCCCGATGGCGACGACGCGGATGATCGCGTAGTAGGTCGTGCCCTGGGTGAGGTTGACCAAGGTGAGAGTCGAGGTGTAGATGTAGTCGGGCTGGCTCAGCAAGGAGCTGATGTTGGTCGTAGGTCCTGGGGAGAACCCGCTCTGCGTGCCCAGGTACGCCTCGTAGTGATGGAAGGACTCACCGGTGTAGGAGTTCCAGTTGAGCGTCGCGCTGCTGAAGCCGATGCTAGCGACGGTCAGGGTCACGGGGGTGACGAAGGGGGTGCCGGTGGTGGCACTGACCGAGTCGGTGGTGTTGCTGTAGCCATAGCTGTTGGTGACGCGCAGTCGGTAGTAGTAGGTCGTCAGCGCCTCAAGGTCGGAGTCGGTGAAGGTGGTCGACTCGATCGATGTCGTAAGGAAGATGGAGTTCCCGCTGTCTGGGAGGAAGGCCGGCTCGGTCGATTGGAATAGCTCGTAATTCGAGAAGGCGAAACCGACGTAGGCAGACCAGCTCAACGTGACCGAGGTCGAGCCGATGGCCGAGACGATGGGAATCGGGACGGGGGGGTTGGTCACGTCGGTGGTGCCCAGCGCCAGCTCCGCGGAGGTAGCCGTCTGGTTGGCGGAGTCGACCGCGACGAGGAGCCAGTGGTAGAGGGTGCTGTCTGCTAGGTTGGCCTGGGTCGAGGTCTGGTAGACCCCGTGAGTGACGTTGCCGTTGTAGGAGGTAAGGGAGAGTTGCACCTGAGTGGCCCACAACGTCGCTGCCGAGGGGACGACCCCGGGCGAGGTGCCATAGTAGAGGTCGTAGCGTTCGATGTCGGGGTCGACGATGTAGGGCATGACCAGACCCACCGAGGTCGGCGAGACGTAGTCGACGGTCGCTGCCTCGAGGGAGGGCACGGTCGGTGGACGGTTGGGGAAGGCCAACATCCCACCGCTCTGGGTCACCGCGACGCCGTCGGTCCCTGTCGGATCGACCGCAAGACCGACGAAACCGCCCGTGACATCGCTCAGCCCTGGCGGCGTCAGCGCCTCGACGCCGATGGCGGAGGTCCAGCGACCCACCCACGGCCAATTATTGAAGTTCGCTACCAGTAGGGCCTCCGAGGAGGAGCCTCCCAGGAAGGTCGCCGCGGCGTAATGCAGGTCGAGACCTTCGGTGGCAGGCAACCAAGTTCCATTGTCGGTGGCATGATCCCAGAGCAGCAGTCCGCCCCAACCGAAGACTATCGCCTTCGAGCCATCGGCCGAGAAGGTGACGCCCCGCAGCCCGTAGCCGGCAGTGCCCACCTGCGCGGTGCGGTCGTCAAGGGTGGTGGGGGTCAGCTTGTAGAGACGCCCCTCGGCGGTGCACACCAGCGCGTAGTCGCCGGTGGGGCGCCAGCCGATGTCGACGAAATTGTAGGTATTGTCGATCGCAAGGGAGTCGTTGTAGCCGCTTAGCGTCGAAGAGTTGTAGGCGGTGAACGTGTCCGTCGTCGCGTCGAATGATAGCAGGCCACCGACGTTGCCGACAAACCATGGGTCGTTCCCAGGTCGTAGCCCCACGCCGCCGAGGAAGGTCGAGATGGGAGGCGTGACCGGGACGAAGGTGGGTGAGGTCTCATTGCGCCGGTACAGTGTGCCGCCGTCAGCGAGGTCGAAGGTGATGCCGTGCTCGGCGTCGACCTCCAGCACTTGAGTCCCCACGGGGGAGGGGATCGACCCGTTAGCGGTCAGGGTGCGCGTCGAGAAGTCGTACCGCGCGAGAGAACCAACCGAATCCGCTATCAACGCCTCGTTCCCATCGATCGTCGCCGCGGCAGTCCATGTGCCGCCGGTGGGATTCTCGATGGCCTCGAAGGAGGAGGAATCGAGCCCTTGGGCTGGCAAGAGCGCCGCGACGCTGCTGATCAGGAGCAGAAGGACCGCCGTGCAGCCCAAGCGGCCGATCTGTCGCCGTCGCATCCTCACCCTCGACCGGGCCATCCCTTCCAAGAACTGGCAGGACGGCGCACGCATTCGCCCCGCGGTGCGAGCCAATGGCTCCCGGCTTAAATAGGTACTCGTAGGGCCCGCGCGAGCACGGGGCTTCGATGGTCGGTGCAAAGGACCAAGTGGCCTCGCGCCGATGGACGACCGAGGTGCGCCCGTGGTCAAGTGGCAGCAGTACGACGCGCCTGACAATCTGCGCTACCACAAGGAGCACACCTGGGTGCGGGCCGAGGGGCCGCTGATCCTCGTGGGGCTGACCGACTTTGCCCAGCAGCTAGCTGGAGAGATCAGCTACGTCGACCTCCCCGAGGAGGGCGATGAGATCGTCAAGGACCGTCCGATGGGCAAGGTCGAGACGGGCAAATGGGTGGGCAAGCTCTACGCTCCCGTCACCGGAAGCGTCGAGGCGCTCAACGAGGCAGTGCTGAGCGACCCGGCGGCGATCAACAAGGAGCCTTACGCGCGAGGATTCCTGCTCAAGGTGCGGCCAAGCGGACAGGACCCGCTGGCAGGGCTCCTCGATGCACGCGCCTATGTCGCCGCGATGCAGGCCAAGAAGGCCGAGCTCAAACTCTGAATGCGCCACCCAGCAGCGTCGCGCGCGGCTCTCCGAAGGGTATATCGCCACGGCGGTGGAGCCCCAGGGGCACCACGAAGGGGGCCGCATCCGCTGTCACCACCGCTCTACCCCTGTCCGCGCTGTCGCCAGCCTCTGGGCTATGATGCGAGCTATCGCCGCTACTACTGCCGATGTGGCTACCAGGCGGCGGCTCAGGCCCCAAGCTACGCGCAGCAGCCTCGCCAGAGGGGCGTCCTCGATGGGATTGCCGACGCCACCAGGTCCCTGGGTGATGACGCACGCCGGGCCTTGGGCGCCCCTGGTCAGCAGCGCCCGCCGGCGCGCCACCAGGCAGCCGCGCAGGCTCCTGCGGGTGCCCAAGGGCAGCGTACCCCACCAGCTGGTGGGAATCCGCCCCCGCGCCCCTCCACTGGGGGGAACCTCAGCGTACGGCCACACCTCTCCTACGAGCGCGCGCTCCTGCTCTACCACCTGGAGCTGACCAACACCTCCGAGGTGCCGCTGGCGAAGCTGGTGCTGGTGCCCTCGGTCAGCGGGGACCACCTGCGGCTCAGTCATGAGCGGCTCGAGCTGCCACTGCTCGAGCCGGGCAAGAGCGAACGGCTCACGCTCGCCGCGCGCCCCAAGGGTGCCGTCGGGGCCGTGCGCCTCTCAGGCACGCTCAGCTACTACGACACCGCCGCCAAGGCCACGCGGGAGGTACGCGTCGACCCGCTGACCGTGCTGCTGCAGGCGCCCAGCCTGCGGTTGCGCGAGGTCGACGAGCCCAAGTGGCGTGCGGCCATGGAGCGCCTCGTCTTCGTCGAGGAGACCACCGAGGAGATCCCCATCACCGGCGAAGCCCTCTTCGACATCCTGCGCGACGTCGTCGCCGACGAACGGCTCTTCGGCCTGCCCCCCAAGGTCACCGCTGGCGAGCGCCTCTTCCGGGGCGTTGCGCGCTTCTATGCCGAGGACGCCAGCGGGGAACCTGTCGGCGTGCAGCTCGAGGTGCTCGGCGGCACCCGCAAGTCCAAGCTGATCCTGCGCGCCTACGCCGCCTCGCACGCCGACCTGGCAGGTTTCTATTACCACCTGCTGGACCAGATCAACAAGCGCACGACGATCAAGGAGTACCTCGACGAGGCGCCGGTCATCCATGTCCAGGGTGACTACGTCGACGGCTCGAAGACCGATGTGCGGGACAGCGTCGTCCAGGACACCCGCTTCTGAGCGCGGCCGCCGAACAGCGTGGGCTTGCCCGCCGCTCCCTTTAAGTGGTCGGTCCCCCTGGGGACGCCACTGACCGACGCGGGGGTTGTCTCCAATGTCGCTGTTCAAGAAGAAAGTCTCTCCGACGGAACTGAAGACGAAGCTGTCGCTCTCCTCCAAGCGCCTCGAGAAGCGCGAGGCGCAACTCAAGGAGAAGGGGGACAAGGCCAAGCTCGAGGCCAAGGAATCGTTGCGCAATGGCGACGAACGGGGTTTCCGGGTCGCCTCCAAGCGCTTCGCGATGGTGCAGGGCCAGGTCCAGGCGATCGGCGGCATGGTGGAGATGTCCAACACCATGTCCGATGTCGTCGAGATGCAAGAAGGGCTCAAGGAGGTCGCCGAGATCGGGGGCGACCTCAAGATGTACCAGGATCAGCTGGGCATCGACACCAAGCAGATGGAGCAGGCGGTCACCAACATCCGCACCTCCATGGAGAAGGTCAACACCGCTTCCGAGATGATCTCGACCACCATGGAGAGCATCACCGCCGGCGACCAGTCGGTCACCTCGTCCCAAGAGACGCTCAAGGCGGAGCTGATGGCTGAGCTGCAGGCTGAGACCACTGGCTCCTCCAAGCTCGAGGAGAAGCTCGCCAAGGAGAGGGAGATCGCCTAGGCGACCTTCCCCGAATCGCAGCAGAACCCGTCCCGAGGCGGCAGGAGCCAACAGAATGGCGAAGGCCGACTCCCTCGTCGCCGAAGCCAAGGCCTTCGCCAGCGCCGCTCGCAAGGCCGAGGAGCAGGAGCAGGACCCCAAGCGGGCGCGCAAGCTCTACCTCGAGGCCTCGGGCAAGTTCCTCGAGGCCTCCAAGCTGACGGACAACCCCAAGGAGAAGGCGTTCCGCGCGGGCATGGCCGAGACCTTCTTTGGCAAGGCCACGGCCCTCAAGCCCGAGCGCTCGGCCGCGGCGTCGGCCCAGGAGGACCGCGAGGCCTCCGCCTCCAAGGTCGTCCCGGTCGCCAAGCCCAAGGTCAGCTTCGCCGACGTCGGCGGTCTCGATGACGTCAAGGAGGAGATCCGCAAGGCGATCGTCTACCCCTTCGAGCATCCCGAGCTGTACAAGATGTATGGCAAGAAGAGCGGCGAGGGTATCCTCTTCTACGGTCCCCCGGGCTGCGGCAAGACCTTCATCGCCAAGGCCTCGGCCGGAGAGTGCAACGTCTCCTTCCTCAACCTCAAGATCTCCGACATCCTCAGCAAGTTCCTCGGCGAGAGCGAGCAGAACCTGCGCGCAGCCTTCGACAGCGCAGGGACCAACGCCCCCTGCATCCTCTTCTTCGACGAGATCGACGCGCTCGGCGGCCGACGAGACGAGGGTGCAGCGGAATACTCCAAACGGCTCGTCAACGAGTTCCTGACCCAGATGGACGGCTTCGAAGGACCGCGTGAGCGCGTGCTCGTCATCAGCGGCACCAACGCCCCCTGGGACGTCGATCCCGCCCTGCGGAGGCCAGGACGATTCAGCAAGTTGATTCTGATCCCGCCACCCGATGCCACCAGTCGGGAGGCGATCTTCCGGATTCACCTCAAGGACCGGCCCATCGATCCCACGCTGGACGTCCCCAAGCTGGCGATGGCGACGGACGCGTATAGCTCCGCCGACATCGCGCAACTGTGCTCCGAGGCGGCGGACATCCCGCTGACGGAGGCGCTCAGTGGCAGACCACCGCGGCTGATCAACCAGGACGACTTCACCACGGTCATGGCGCAGCGGACCAGCTCGATCATTCCGTGGTTTCGACTGGCGATCCGCCAGATCGAGGGCAGCGGCGAGGAGGACCTCTTCGCGCCGCTGTTGAAGATCTGCCGCAAGTTCGCCTAACTCGCGCTCGGGCCCGCCTCGCCCCTGACCGAACCGACTGGTCCGCACGGGGCAGCGGCCTACGCGAAGGACCAACTGCCGTCGGTCCGGCTGACCTGGAAGACCGTATGGTCCTTCTCGAGGGCCCCGAGCATCCGGCGTACCTCGTCGGCGCGCATCCCAAGCTTCTCACTCAGATCCTTCTCGTAGAAGATCCCATTCTTGTCCTCGATCTTCGCGATCAGGTCCTGGAGGGTGGTTGGTGTCGCGTCGAGGATGAACCAGGGGCGGAAGTACCCCGCCTGCAGGTCAGAACCATTGCCGTGGAGCTTGTCCGCCCGCTGGTCGTAGAGGAAGACCGCGAGCGCTGGGTTCTGCCATCTCTCGATGAAACCGACCACCTCGGGTGCGGCACCCTCGAGGACGAAGCACTCGACCCCGTAGAGCCCATCCTTGGCGTACTGTTGCGCTGCCCATTGCAGGTAGGTCTCGGTCCCCTTGGCGCTCCCGAAGTAGGAGGCATCGGCCCAGCTGGTCCGGACCACCAGGTGGTCCTTGAGGAAGCTCAGGGGCGCCTTGCCGATCACCTCGAGCCGTTCGCCGTTGGTCACCACCGTCCAGCGCTTGTCGCCCAGCCAGTAGCCGGCTGGAGAGTACTGGGGGCCGAACCCCTGCTGGTGCTTGGCCAACTCCGCCAGCCAGACCTTGGCCTTGAGCACCGCGTTGCGCTGTGCCTCAGCGCTGTTGCCGGCGGCCTCGGCAGCCTCGACGCGGTTGGCGGCGGCGACCATGGCGGCCGCCGCGACCTGCTGGTCGGGGCTCAGGTAGAGCTTGTCCGCACCGCGTTCCTTGGTCAACGCATCCTTGAGGGCACTCAGCGCGGCGCTCGCCTCCGCCAGGCGGTCGGGGTCGCGCAACATCGTCGCGATGGCCGTGGCCTCGTTCGTGCGTGCGCCCAGGTCGATGCGCCGGAGCTCCTCGAGGAGCTCCCAGCAGCGCTGCAGGTCCGCCTTGAAGGCCGGCAGCAGCTCCCGCGCCTTGGGCGGACCACCGGCGCCCATGGCCGTGTCCAGCCGGGTGGTGATGTAGCCGCGCGCCCGGAAGTCCGCGATCGCCCGGGCGATGTCCGCGTGCTCGGCGGCCAGCTTCTGCTGCGCCTCGAGGTTGGCCCGCGCCGCGGTGGCGCGCTGGGCGACTGCCTGCTCGAGCGCCTCGACGCGGGTGCGCACCTCGGGCAGACGATCGGGGTTGCCCAAGGCCGGGGAGAGGTCCTGGTAGGCGTGCTCGAAATCGCGCAGATCCAGCCGATGGAGCCGCTGGTTGAGCTCGTAGAGCTGGCGCACATCGCTCTCGAAGGCCGCGAAGGTCTGGTCCCGGACCATCGGGTCGCTGTCGAGCACCCGGACCAGCCGCGAGACGTCATATCCCCGCTGCCGAAACTGGGCGACGCGCTGGGCGTAGGAGTTGCGCGCCGCCTCGACGCGGTCACGCTCGGTCTGTTCCTCGACCACCGAATCCATGATGGACTTGGCCATGCTGCACCCGCAGCGCCCATGGCAGGGCCCGCTAAAAAGCCGCTGGGTCGCGGGCGCCTAGGGCAGCCGCTGTTGGGTCGTCCGCACCTTGGGGCTACGCTCGTCGTGCGCCCGTTCCGCCAAGACCATCAGCTGCTCGAGGGTCACGTCGCGCTCGGCAGCGGCGACATCGGAGAGGTTCTGCTGGACACGTAGGGCGATCCCTGGGGCGTCGGCGGAGGAGAGCTTGCGCAACAACGTCAGGCCGCTCTGCAGGTCGAGACGGACGGTGAGGGTCGGGCGCTGGTGCCCACCCGGTCGCAGCGGAGGGGGCACGGGTCCGCCACCGACGGCAGGAGAAGTGGGCCGACCGCTCATGAGGGAGCCGCTGCGCTGACGCGGGGGTCTGACCACGAGCCGGCAATGTCGGTGGGGGCTATCAAGCCCCCACCTGGGATTATCCTCGCCGAAAACGTCTGGCGACGCTAGCTGTTCTGCAGCCGGGCCTTCATGTCCTTGTAGGTCTCCTCGGAGACCTGGCCGTTGAGGAACATCTCGTCGAGCTTGGCCAGCTTCGCAGCCTTGTCACCAGAGAGGTGCTGGGGGGCTGGGGCGGTGCCTCCGCCAAGGACGGCACCCCCGCTGGCGGGGAGGTACATCCCCGGGGCGTTGGGTTTGGCGCTCTGCATCATGTCGGCGCTCTTGCCCAGGACGTCGGATTGGAACTCGCGGTCCTTCTGCTGCCCCTGGGTGTAGGCGTTGAGCTGGTAGCGTTGGCCCTCGGCACCGGCGAGCGCCTGGACCTTCTCGCTCTCGCGATCGGCCATCCGCTGCATGGTCTGTTGGCGCAGCATCTCTTGCATCGCCGCCGAGTCGACGGCGCCCGTGGAGAGCCCCTGGGCCATCAGACGCTCCATGGCCGCCTGCTGCAGGGCCATCTGGTTCATCTGGTAGTCCTGCTGCTGCTTGGACGCGGCCATCTCGGTCTGCTGGAACTGCTTGACTCGCTGCTCGACCATCTGGTTCTTGGCGTCGAGGGCCTGTTGGAGACGCCGCTGCCGCAGGTCGAGGTCGGCGTTCCCCAGTTCGGTGGTGCGCCGCTTGTCGACGTCCGTCTGGAGGTTGGACTGGCGCGCCCCCTCGTTGAACACCTTGCCGCTGTCGCTGACCTTGGCATCGGTCATGATGCCTTGGCGGTCCATCTCGGACTTGACGCGGACCGTCTTGAGCCCCTCCTCGCCGTAGATGTCGCCGTAGGCGAGGTCCCACTTCTGCTCCTGCTGCTGCTTGACCGCCGAGAACTCGCGGCGCATGTCCGCGAGCTTGGCGAGGTTCTGCGCCTCGGCCTGGCCATCGTAGCGCTGCACGTGGGTGAACCACTGGCGGCGGAAGGTCATCATCTCGTCATAGGCGCTGGGTTCCCAGACGGTGAAGCTCTTGACGAGGTTGAGACCCGACATGTCGAAGGTCTTGCGGAGCTCGACCATGATGTCGGTCTCCATCTCCTTGATCGCGTCGACGTTGCCGCGGAACTCCTCGGCGTTGAGACGCGCCGCAGCGGGGGCGAAGACCATCGCCTGCAGCTCGTCGCGCAGCGATTCGGCCAGCAGGGTCTCGGTCAGCACGGGGTTGTGGCGCCAGCTGTCCCAGAGCAGGCCCTTGTGCGTGTCGGTCTTGATCTTGGCCTTGGCAAAGAGATTGATGATCTTCGGCAGGGTGTCGACGTTGAACTGGCAACGCACCGTCGAGCGGCCCTTGACCTCGACGTAGTCCTTGGAGGTCGCGGCGACCGGGAACCCCAGGTCGAAGGGGCGCGTGTCGACGAAGATGACGCTGATGTCATCGCCCATCTGGAGCTTGCCCGCCAGCCAGTTGATGAAGCCCCCGCCCATCTTCTCGAGGCGGGTCTGGGTGAGCGTCTCCTCGATCTTGCCGTCGCGCAGCAGCAGCACGGCCTCGCCGGGGTTGACGATGACATCCTGCTTGGTGATGCCGTGGATGTCCTTGCGCTCGAGCCATCGAGCGAGGATGGGCTCCCCCATGGTCACCCATT
Organism: Thermoplasmata archaeon; assembly: GCA_023265395.1. Classification (GTDB taxonomy): domain Archaea; phylum Thermoplasmatota; class DTKX01; order JAHFTX01; family JAHFTX01; genus JAHFTX01. The sequence goes on along the minus strand of JAHFTX010000003.1, from coordinate 36,863 downwards.
CGGCGGTCTTGATGAGGCCTTCCTTCTCGATGATGTGTTCCTTCCACTTGAACATCTGATCGGTCCCCTGGGTTGTCTTGTCCTTCTGCTGGTGAGATCGGTGGGTTGCCCCGCGCGGTTACTTGATCCCGCGCAGGAAGTCGGTGCGGTCCTTGAAGGCGTTGCGCACGTCGGTGAGGTACTGGCGCATGCGGGTGACTTCGGTCTGCGGGTCGAGCTCCTCGGAGCTCAGCAGCGAGGTGTTGAGCCGGCTGGTGGCGCTCACGAGGTTCTCCATGCCGGTCACCAAGTGGGTGTCGAAGTCGACGACCTTCTGGATCTGGGACTTGGAGGCGCTGTTCTGGATCGAGAAGAAGGGGAAGTGGTGACCGCTGATGGCCAGGTCCACCTCGTTCTTGAACAGGTCCAACTCGTCGATGAGACGCTTGATGGCCTGCTTGGTCTGGGCGTCGGCCTTCTTGCCGGCGTCGCTGAGGGTGTTGAGGGTGTTGTTCCGGGTCTTGGTGATCTCTTGCATCACCTTCTGCCGTACCGCGAGGTCGTCTTCCTTGCGCTTGCCTTCGACGTATCCGTAGTATGACCCGATCGCGCGTGAGAGCACTTCAATCCCAGCCGTGACGAAGATCGTTCCCGAGAGTGGCAAGAGCAGCATCTGCCGGTCCTCCCGAGCCTGAGCCCATCTAAGGGCGCTCATTAAGAACCTTTGGTCAGGGGGTGCCCAGGGCGACCCGATGCGGTCGTGGGCACGCTGCGGTGGCCCAGCACCAATAAGGATAAGCGCCGCTCGCAGCCCTGGATGCACGGGAGTGCGTCGCGATGGCACCTGCTCGTACCTTGCCGCTCGTCGTCGTCGCCCTGATGCTGGTTCTGCCCTTGGGTGCGACAGCGACCCCTGCACTGGTGCCAGCGGCACCTACCCCCGTGCGCGGCTTCGTCCCGACGGTGGTGCATCAAGCGCCGCAGCACCATGGTAGCCCGATCGACCCGCTGCTGGCGCAGGTGCTCTCGCGCACCCCCGCCCATCACGACGTCGAGGTGGTGGTGCAGTTCCACGACCGCATGGGCGCCGACGACCTCACCCTGCTCGCAGCGCTGGGGTTCACCATCGAGCGGACCTTCTCGGTCATCCCCGGAGCCTACGTCATCGGTCCCAAGGAGGCCATCATCGCCCTCAGCCACCACCCTCGCACCTACTGGATCGAGTACAACGAGCAGATGGTCTCCCAGCTCGACGAGACCACCACGGTGATCAACGCCACCAACGTCTGGAACACCTATCGCCTCGACAAGCTGGGCCGCGAACAGCTGCCCATCACCGGCGCGGGCGTGACGGCCGCGATCGTCGACACGGGCGTCGATGCCGGCCACCCCGACCTCGATTATGGCAGCAAGGTCATCGCCAACATGAAGAGCGACTTCGACAACACCTTCACTGACGTCGAGGATGGTGACACCGGCAGCGGCCATGGCACCCACGTCGCCGGGACCATCGGCGGCAACGGCGATGCCAGCGGTGGTGCGCGCTCGGGCGTCGCACCCGGAGCGACCCTGGTTGCGGTGAGCACCGGCGAGCAGTTCCTCCAGAACGTCATCGGCGCCCTCGAATGGGTCTACGAGCGCTCGATGCCCGGCAACGACCCGTGGAACATCCGAGTGTGCTCCAACAGCTGGGGCAGCGGCGCGGGGGAGTACGACCCCCAGGACGCGGTGACCCTGGTGGCCCAGCGCCTGACCTTCGAGAACAACGTCGTCGTGGTCTTCGCCGCGGGCAACTCCGGTGGCGATGGGAGCGACATCCAGACCTCCACCTATGGCAACACGCCGTCGATCATCGAGGTCGCCGCGGCGCTGCACGACGGCACGGGGCTGGCCACCTTCAGCAGCCGCGGTCAAGAGGGCCTCAACCAGACCTACCCCGACATCGCGGCACCTGGCTACCACATCTGGGCCACCCAAGCGCGCAAGACAACCATCTCGGCAGAACGGCAACAGAACAGCACCGACCGGGCCGACGCCTACTACATGTCCATCAGTGGCACCTCGATGGCGACGCCGCACGTCAGCGGGCTGGTGGCCTTGCTCTTCGAGGCAGCACCGAGCCTGCGCATCAGCGAGATCCATGAGGATTCGATCATCGAGGACCCGACCTACTGGAATGACTCGCTGACGCGGGTGCACGAAGCCGAGTACATCATGGAGGTGACCGCCGACTACCTCAATGGCACCGGGATCCCCGAGAGCCACGACAACTCCTCCAACCACTTCGGGCAGCCCTACGACTTCGCCCAAGGCCACGGACTCTACAACGCCCAGCGCGCGGTGGCGCTGGCGATGACCCTCGAGGAGCTGCGCCAGGAGGACCCCGCCACCAACGTCAGCATCGCCTGGGAGTACTACCAGCGATTGCCGGAGACGACCAACATCACGCGGCCGACGGACCGCCTGACGACGCAGTGGCACGGCGAGTGGGGCCGGCTCAATGACGCCAACAGCGCCCTGACCTCGACGATCGCCAAGCGCCTCTACGTCCCCAACGGCACCAGTGCGCTGAGCTTCGACTTCACCTACGCCCCGTCGCGGTCCGATGGCTGGTCGACCACCTCGCTGGCCTTCCAGATCGACACCAACGGAGACGGCTCGGCCGAGTGGACCTCGGACAGTTCCTTCACCAACCACGGGAGCCGCCACTACGAGCTCAGCCCAGAGACCGTCGGTGCCACCGATGCCGTGTGGGAGTTCTCGATCACCGGCCAGAGCGTCGGCGTACCGCCGTGGCGCAACATCGTCTACTGGACCCAGCATCAGTACTCCGAGGTCCTCGTCGAGTATGACCTCGGGGTCGTCGCCACCATCGAGGGCAACGGCTCGTTGCAGCTGCCTGCGCAGGATCCCCACGCAGCGGTGGCCAAGTGGGACTTCATGGAGCCCTCGACGCCTGAGACCAACAGCACCATCACGTTGCAGCGGGACTACTACAACCTCTCCATCGCCACCTTCGTGACCCCACCGGTCAGCCGCGCCCCCCCGCCGCACGGCCTGCCCTGGTGGCTGCTGTGGGTGGCCGGGGCGTTGGTGGGCGTGGCGGTGGTGTTGCTGCTGCGCAAGATGCGACGCCCCAAGCTCGCACCGCTGGCGTTCCGTGGTGGCCTCAAGCGGCTGCTGACCCGCCGTGTGGTCGAGACGGTCGCGGGGAAGTAGCGCGCTCAGGCGTGCCGCAGCAGCAGCGAGTTGGTGACCACCAGCACGGAACTCAAGGCCATCGCCATCCCCGCGAACTGCGGCGGGAGGAGCACCCCCGTCGAAGGGTAGAGGGCGCCGGCGGCCAAGGGGATGCCGGCGACGTTGAAGAGCAACGCCCAGACGAGGTTCTGGCGGATCTTGCCCATGGTGCGGCGGCTCAGACGCACCGCGCTGACCACGGAGCGCGGGTCGTCGTTGACGAGGACCACCGACCCGGTGGTCTTGGCGATGTCCGTGCCCCCTCCTAGGGCGATCCCGACATCGGCCTGGGCCAGTGCGGGAGCGTCGTTGATCCCGTCCCCGACCATCGCCACGATCGCACCCTCACGTTGCAGCGCAGCCACGACCGCGGCCTTGTCCCCCGGCAGCACCTGGGCGTGCACCCGGTCGATCCCCAGCCGACGGGCGACCGCCTCGGCAGTGGTGCGCTGGTCGCCGGTGAGCATCTCGACCTCCATCCCCAGTTGCTGAAGACGCTCGACGGCCCACAGGGAGCTCTCGCGCAGGTCGTCGCCGACCCCGATGGCTCCCACGAGGGCTCCATCGGCGGCGACATAGACGACCGTGTGCCCCTCGCTTCGGGCCGACTGCGCGCGCTCCTCGATGCTCCCGGGCGTCGCGGCACCCTCAAAGCCCGAGATCTGCCGTTCGAGGAGCCACGGGTGGTTCCCCACGAGCACCGTGCGGCCACCGACCGTCCCTTCGACGCCGCGGCCCGAGTGCGAGAGGAAGTCGGTCACCTCCTGCAGGACCACTCCACGGTCCTCTGCCTCCTCGACGATGGCGACCCCCAGGGGATGCTCGCTGCGCCGCTCGACGGCCGCCGCCAGGGCGATCACCGCGTCGCCGTTGACCCCCTCGAGGACCAGCACGTCCCCGACCGTCGCCGAGCCGGTGGTCAGGGTCCCGGTCTTGTCGAAGACCACCGTGTCGATTCCCGAGGCAGCTTCGAGGGCGGAGCCATCCTTGAACAGCACACCATACTCGGCGCTGCGGCCCGTCCCCACCATGATCGCCGTCGGCGTCGCCAACCCCAGCGCGCAGGGACAGGCGATCACCACCACGGCGGTGCCTGCACTGAGGGCGAAGGCGACCGTACCGATGCCCGGCGGCGGTGGCCACAGTGTCGCCCCGATGGTGATCCAGAACAGGGTGGTCACCAGCGCGATGCCGATGATCGTCGGCACGAAGGAGGCGCTCACCTTGTCGGCGTAGCCCTGGATCGGGGCCTTGCCCGCCTGGGCGTCCTCGACCATGGCGACGATCTGTGACAGCAGCGTGTCCCGACCCACCCGCTCGACGCGCAGATCGAAGCTGCCGCTGCGCACGACGGTGCCCCCGATGGCCTCGTCGGGCGGTTGCAAGGTCACGGGGAGGGGTTCGCCCGTGACCATCGACTGGTCCACCGAGGCGCTGCCGCCGACGACGCGCCCGTCCACCGGGACCTGCTCGCCCGGACGCACCACCAGCAGCTCACCGACGCTCACCTGGTCGATGGGCACCTGCACCAGGGTGCCGTCAGGTCCCTGCCGGGTCGCCACCGCCGGTTGCAGCGCCAACAGCTGTCGCAGGGCATCGGAGGTGTGTCCCTTGGCCCGTGCCTCGAGGACCTTGCCCAGGACCACGAAGGTCACCAGCAGGGCCGCGACGTCGAAGGCCAGGCTCCCCTGCAACCCGCCGACCTGCAGCAGCAACAGCACGCTGAAGAGGTACGCGGTGGTGGTGCCCAGCGCGATCAACACGTCCATGTTGGCCATGCGGTTGCGCAGCGCACCGAGGGTGCCGCGATAGAAGCGCCAGCCGACGCCAAACTGCACGGGGGTCGTCAGCACCAGCTCGAGGAGGCCCACCCTTGAGTCGTCGGGAGCCAGTCCGAGCAGCTGGGGCGCCGTCGCCAGCAGCACCACGGGCAAGGTCAGGCCCAGACCGACGGCCAGCTCGACGTGCATCCGCGCACGGGTGCGCTCCTGCGCGACCTGTTCCTCCTCGTGGGTGAGGGTGATGCCGTAGCCGGCGTCCTCGACGGCCTCCCGCAGCCGATCGATCGTCGGCCCGGGCACCGCCACCACGACGTTGGCGCGTTCGAGGGCGAGGTTGACGGTCGCCGTCTGGACGCCGTCGACCGAGCGAAGCGCCTTCTCGACCGAGGCACTGCAGTTGGCGCAGGTCATCCCGCTGATCCCCAACGTCAGGCGCTCACCGCCCGTCGCCGAAGCCGCTGGCGCTGCCATCGAGGCGAGGTGCGTGGCAGCCGTATTAAAGCCGTGGCTCGGGCCTGGTTGCCCCATGGCCCTCGTGCACGGTTCGCGCCATGCACCGGTGCACTCCCTCGTCGCCTTCCTGCGCCGCGCCTACGAGGACCCGCGGTGGCTGACCACCATCCTGCTGACCAACCTCGGCGGGATCGCCTTCGGCTACTGGTACTACCGCGAGCAGCTGGCGGCGACCCCGCCGGTCCTGTGGCCGCTGGTGCCCGACAGCCCCAACGCGCTGCTGCTCTTCTCGCTGGCCCTGCTCGCCCATCGGCTGGGCCACCCGCTGCGGCTGCTCGACTGGCTGGGCGCCACCGCGATGCTCAAGGTCGGCCTCTGGACCGTGCTGGTGCTGTGGGTCCACCGGGACTACTTCCTCGTGCCGCCCCTGCGCGACCTCAACCTGCTGCTGGCGGTGCTCCATGGTGGCATGGCGCTGCAGGGGCTGATGCTGCTCCACCGGATGGAACGCTTGCGGCCGACCGAGGTGGTCGCCCTGGGAGCGCTGCTGCTGCTGATGGATGGCGCCGATTATCTTGGGGGACTCCATCCGCGGATGCCGACGCGGGGCCTGGAGCTGGTCGCGGCGATGACCGTCGCGTTGAGTGTCCTCTGCTTGCTGCTGCTGGTGCTGCTGCACCGCCGCTGGCCGTCGGTTCAGGATCCTTTGGCGGTCAAGAAGTGAGGGTTGTTGACCATCACGCCCAGGATCGTGCCGCCGATGATGCCGGTCCACATGCCCGTGAGCACGCGCACCGGGTTGGTGCTCTCGTAGGGCGTCCACAGCTGGGTGAAGCCGTCGATGGCTACCGGCAGCAGGAAGGCCACCACCAGTCCCGTGACCAGCCACAGACAGTGGAACATGCGCCGGTCGTAGAGCGCCGGGGGGTCAGAGCGCCGAGGCAGGAAGCGCTGCTGGATGGAGCGCGGGTAGAGCGCCATCATCGTCGCCGTGATGCTCGGGTAGGGGACCAGCCGCGCGGCCACGACCAGCCCCACGAACGAGAACATGGTGATCGACGTCATCCGTGCACACATGGGGAACTGGTTGCCATTGAGGACGAGACTCCGGCTGAGCTTCTGGTGGCACTGGCTGTCCCCGATGGTATAGACCAACCGCGAGTAGGGGTCGAGCTTGGCCCACTGGTCGCCGAAATCGACGATGTTGGCGTTGCCCTCCTCCAACGGCGGGATGGTGCCCGCCGGCAGCGCCAAGGGCACGACGACCATCGAGAGGGCGTAGAGGGCCACCGCCGCGCTGAGCACCAGCAGCGGCGGCGACCACCACCACTGCCGTGTCGCGCTCCCACCATCCTCGAGGGGGTGGCGGGGCCGACCCATCGTCAGTGCCATCGCCGATGGAGCCTTGCGCCCGGCGGCGCGGGGGCGGCCGTGGCGGCGCGCCATGGCGATCAGCCCGAGCATCGGCGGATGGGTCATCGGCACGACCCGATGCCAAGGGGCGCTCCCATAAAGCCTATTGCGCGGAGGGTGTGCGCAGCTGCATGCGGCGCAGGGGCGGGCCGAGCCGTCGCCTCGGGGCCGTCGTGACCATGATGCTGGTGGCTGCAGCCCTGGTCGCGCCCGGGAGTGGCGGCGCCTCACCACCGCCGCAGCTGGGCCCCATCGTCGAGGTCACCGCGCGCGAGCCCACCACCGGCGGACAAGGGCCGGCAGACCAGCAGCCGACCCTCGTCCTGCTTCGGCCGATGGCCGCGGCCGGTCCTCCGCCGGCGGCCATGCTGGTGTGGCAGAGCGGTCGTGGAGACCCCAATGGGAGCGCGCTGTGGTACTCGACCATCAGCTTCGCCGCCGACCCCCAGCGGGACCGGTACACGCTCCCTCGGCCCCTCAGCGGCCTCGACGATGGCGCGCTCGAGAGCAATCCGACCTGTGTGCTCGCCGATCTCGGTCCCCTCTGCGCCTGGACCTCGTGGCCAGCGCACAATCCTTCTCCAGGCGCAGGAGCTGGTCCGGTGGTGCGGCTGGCACGCTACGATAGGAGCCTCTCCGCCTGGGCGCCCTCGACCTCGCTCCCCTTGGATGCCGACAGCGCGACCCCCTGGCAGGAGCAACCGGCGCTGGCGGTCGACCCACAGGGAGGCGTGGCGATCGCCTACGTCAGCCAGGACCCCTCGGTCGTCGGGGACCCCTCCGGTGCGATCCTCCTCAGCCGCACCCTCGACGGGATTCACTTCCTTCCCGCCGTCGAGGTCTCGCCCCACGACAACGACGCTGCCGAGGACTCCCCGACCGTGGCGTTCCACGGGGACCGCATCTTCGTCGTCTTCCGCACCCACGACGAGGAGCTGGGTGCAGGGGAGGACTGGGACCTTGCGCTGGGCGTCCGCTGGCGGGAAGACCTCTCCCCCGACCCACAGGCGCCGACGACCGTGCCGTTGACGGGCTCCGACCATGGACTGGCGCCCGGCGCCGCCGACCCCGACGAACAGGAGCCGAGGATGGTCTCCTCCCCTCCGGGGATCGGTCCCCAGACGGGGCCCTACCTGCTGTGGGTCCAAGGGGACCGCCTCTACCCCGGCCACCGGCAGCTGCTGGCGATGCCCCTCGACCTTGACGGCGGTGCCGACGCTCCGCAGGAGCTCTCCCTCCCCCGCAGCCGTGACACCGCCGACCAGCCCAGCGGCGGCTGGGCGATCGGGCGTTGGGCCAGCGGACAAGGGCTGCAGGTGCTCGGGAGCGCGCCCATGGTGGCCTATCGCACCGGCGAGAAGGAACTGACCGGCCTGGGGGATTTCGACATCATCCTGGTTGCCGACGGTGAGCAGATCAACATCGTCGGTGACGATTCGAGTGGCGATCCGCCGGAGCGGCACGCACCGATGGACCTCGGTCCGGCTCTGTTGCCCCTGCCCCCGGCGCGCAGCGCAAGGGGAGGGATCCACGTCGCCACTGACAGTGGTGGCGCCTTGGTCTGCTGGGCCAGCGAACTCACCGATGGCGGCCATGTGGACCTCGACATCCGCTGCCGCCGTTGGGGCGTCGGCGTGATGCCGATCGGGGACACGTCGATCGCCCCCAGTGCCCTGCTGGGACCCCTGGTGCTGGCGATGCTCTGGGCCATCTCGACCAAGGTCCGCACCACCGGTGATGCGCCCACCTATGACACGACGCAGGGCCGAGGACGGCAGGTGCGTCGCACCCTGGGCCGATAGGGCGCTCAGCCGAACTGGGCGATGACCTTCCCCAGCCGCTCGCCGAAGAGGGCGACCTCCTCGTCGGTGTTGTAGGCAAAGAGCGACGCGCGCACCGAGCCGTTGATGTGCTGGTCGAGGAACCAACTGTGGACGCAGTGCATGCCGCTGCGCACCGCGATGTTGGAGGTCTCGTCGAGGATCATCGCGATGTCATGGGGGTCGATCCGATCGTGGATGAAGGCGGTGATCCCTCCCCGCGCCGCAGGATCGGGGTCACCCAGGATGCGCACCCCGGGCAGATCGACGATCCCGTCATGGAGCGCGCGATTGAGACGCACCTCGTGGTCATGGACGTCTTGGGCGCCCAACCGCTGGAGGTACTGCAGCGCCACGGCGGTGCCGATCACCCCGGCGTAGTCCTGCAGCCCCCCTTCGAACTTGTTGGGCGGCGGCAGGAAGGTCGAATCCTCGTAGGTGGTGCGCTCGACGGTGTCTCCCCCGACGATGAAGGGGTCCATCGTCGCCAGCACCTCCTCCTTGCCATAGAGCACGCCGACCCCGGTCGGCCCCAGCGCCTTGTGGCCGCTGAAGGCCAGCAGGTCGACGTCGAGCGCGCGCACGTCGACGGGCCGATGCGGGATGCTCTGCGCGGCGTCGAGCAGCACCAGGGCGCCGTGGTCGTGGGCGATCGAGATGACCTCCTTGGCCGGGATGGTGGTCCCATCGAGGTTGGAGGTGTGGGCCATCGCGACCAGGGCGACGTCCTTGCCCATACGTTCCTCGAACCCCTGGAGGTCGAAGCGGTTGTGCGGCCCCGAACGGACGACTTCGTGGCGGATTCCGCGCAGCGTGCGCGCACGGTGCCAGGGGGAGAGGTTGCTGTTGTGCTCGTGGTCGGTGGTGAGCACGCGCTTGCCCTTGGGCAGGGGCAGGCAATGCGACACGAGGTTGATGGCCTCGGTGGTGTTGCGCGTGAACACCACCTCCTCGGGCCGCGATGCTCCCAGGAAGCTGGCGACCCGCTCCCGTGCCTGGATCGAGCGGATCGAGACCTTGTTGCTCAGCTTGTGCACCGAGCGGCCACCACAGGCGGGATAGTCGGTGTAGTACTCGACGAGCGCGTCGATGACCGCCCGTGGCTTGAGCGTCATGCAGGCGTTGTCGAAGTAGACCAGCGGCTTCCCGGCCACGCCCTGGTTGAGCACCGGGAAGTCCTTGCGCACCGCCCCGACGTCCATGAGTCCTCCGACGCTGCAGGACCCACCTCGCCTAGGGGTACTTGCGCTTTGTGCTGTACCGCTTCGACGCCGCAGCACCCGACCCGAAGTCGCCAGTCACAAGAGTGATTAAATAGCGACCTTCGGCGTCGTCACGTCATGGGTCTGCGCCGGCGGCCGTCTGCGCTGACGGTGCTGGCGATCGTCGGGCTGCTGGCGCTGCCGACCTCGCTGGCGAGCGAGGCACCGCCGATCACGCACCGCGTCTCCTTGCATGAGCCGCCCCTGGGCGCATCGGGCACCTTCGCGGAGGTCCAGGCCGCCGGGCCGCTGCTGCTGCAGCCACCGCCGACGGCCGGACGAGACGTGCAGCGGTCGGGTGGGACGCTGCCGGGCGCGCAGCCCTATGTCAGCGGCCGCGACACGCCGCCCAGTGGCGTCGCGACGACGCTGGTGCTGCTGGTGGAGTTCAACGACACGGTCCACCAGCCCCAGAACGGCAATGGAACCTACGAGGACCTCTACTTCAACAGCAGCCCAGACGCGCGCTCGGTGGACAGTTACTACCAGGAGGCCAGTTTCGGCGCCTTGGAGTTTGCGGGTGCGGTCGTCGCGTGGGCGCCCCTCAACGTCTCCGTCACCGCCTACGCGGCCGATGGCCCCTGCCCGTGGCAGCCGCAATCCAATTGCCCCGACGCGGCGAACGGGCCCATCTACCGCCTCGCGGCCGATGCCGCGCGTGCCGCCGACCCGCTGGTGGACTTCGGTGCGTTCGACACCGATGACGATGGGATGGTGGACAACCTCGTCGTCATCCACGCCGGGGGCGACCAAGCCAAGGTGGGCGGTGCCAACGACACGCTGATCTGGTCCCACCACTGGGCGATCCTCGACGGCAACGCGACGGAGAACGGAAGCCAGTCCCTCACGCTCGACGGTGTGCAGCTGCAGGAGTACTCGATGGTGGCCGAGGACTCGCCGGTCGGGGTCAACGTCCATGAGTTCGGGCACCAGCTGGGGATGATCGACCTCTATGACCGCGATTGCTGCAGCCGCGGCGCGGGGCTGTGGGAAGTGATGGCGGGCGGCGCCTGGCTCGATGGCGGCAACACCCCGGCGCACCCAAGCGCCTTCGTCCGCGAAGAGCTCGGGTGGGTCACCCCGACGGTGGTCACGCAGGGAGGGGTGGATGTCCCCCTTCGCGCCATCGAGACCTCCGGAGAGGTGCTCAAGCTGCCCATCGACCAGCCGACCGACCCTCAGGAGTACTTCCTGCTCGAGGTGCGCAACACCACGCTCACCCTCTTCGACTCGCGGCTGCCCGGCAGCGGTCTGCTCATCTGGCACGTCGACCGACGGAAGGCCAACAACGACGACGACGAGCACCGTCGCCTCGATCTCGAGGAGGCCGACGAAGCACAGACCGGTGACCGTCCCGTCCACGGCACCGACCCATGGAAGGACAACGACGCGGGCTTTCACGCCACCTCGGTGCCGGCCGCCCTCGGGTACGACGGCCAGTGGAGCGGCTGGACGGTCAACCGCATCGGCCCAGACAACGCCACGATGACCTTCCAGATCGCGACCTTGGCCAACGACGTTGGGATCGTCGGGCTCAAGGGCCCCCGCTTCCTCGACATCGACGAGCCTGCAGCCTTCGAGGTCGACCTGGCGAACTTCGGTTCCGCCATGGCGGTGGACGTCCAGGCCAACGTCACCCTCGTGCACGGGAGCACCATCGTCGCCGCAGCCAACGTTTCGCTCACGACGTTCGCCAGCGGCACCACCTGGGGCGTGCCGCTGACCTTCCTTGGCGGCCCGGTCGGTTCCTACCTGTTGCGCGCCACCGTCGTCGCCAGCCCCGACAACCGTCCCACCAACGACCTCTACGAGGAGGTGATCGTCGTCACGCAGGTCCTGTGGGCCGACGACATGGAGTCGGGGGTCGGCCAGTGGGAGGCCAGCGTCGAAGGGGTCGGGGTGGGGGGCCAGCAGCAGAGCCTGTGGCACCTCAGCGGCAGCGCCGCCTACTCCCCGGTGACCTCTTGGATGGGCGGTCCCGAGGGCAACCAGCTGTACGAGCCGGGTAGCACACACCTGCTGACGACGCCGCTGGTCGACATCGGCACGCGGACGCAGGCCTATCTGCTCTTCCGCCAGCGCTTCGACCTCGACCTCGGACTCGACAACGTCAGCCTGCCGCAGGACCGCTCCGACAGCGGCCGCGTCGAGGTCTCCCTCGATGGCGCTCCATACCAGTCTCTGATGACGATTAGTGGCACGCAGGATGCCTGGTCGCTGCAGCGCCTCGACCTGGGGCAGCTGCTAGAGACCCTGCTGCCACGCGCCCACAGCGTGCAGGTGCGATTCGTCCTCGAACCGACCCGGCTGCAGGTGGGCAGCGGTTGGTGGGTCGATGACATCGCGCTGGCGGCAGGGGTGATCGACTACGACGTCATCGCCGTCGGCCCGCTTGCACCCCTTCAGACGGGCCCAGCCGAGACCATCGGGGCCAACCTCACCCTCTGGAACACCGGGACGCGGTTGGATAGCTACGACCTGCTGCTGGGCGTACCCCTGGGCTGGGAGGGCGATATCGGTCCGAGTGCGACGCTCCAGCCAGGTGAGCGGACCACCGTAGCGCTCTTGGTCACCCCGCCGGCGGGACTGTTGGCGGGCACGCTGGGAGAGGTCACCCTGCAGGTCGCCAGCCGCGCGGTGCCCTCGCTCGTGGTGGAGCTGCGGGTGCAGGTCGAGATCCTTCCGCGCCCAGCCTTGCACATCGTCCCAGTGACGCGCCCGACGGTCGTCCCTGGGCAGGAGGGCTCCATCATCGTGACCGTGGTCAACCCCGGCAACGTCGTTGACCCGCTCACCCTCACGCTCACACCCCTGCCGCCAGCGAGCGCGGGCATGCTCAGGCTCGAGCAGACAGCCCTGCTGGTCCCGGCCCTAGGCAACGCGACGCTCGCCGTCGATGTCGTCTTGCCGCTGGCCCTCCCAGAGGGGACGGTGGTGCGCGGCAACCTCAGCCTCACGAGCACGGTGCTGGGCACGATGAGCGTCGAGGTCGGAGCCCTCTGCGGCCACCGGCAACAACTGCAGGTGGCCTTGAGCGCCCTCGACCCGCAGGGGGCCCGAATCGACCCGACCCGCGAACAGGCCGTCGCCACACCGGCGCAACCTTGGCCGCTGGTGGTGGAGGCCACCAACCTCGGCAATGGCCCCGAGCAAGTCCGGCTGGTCGTCGAGGGGCCTGCCGGTTGGGACGTGCAGCTGGACGGCGACGCGCTGCTCTCAATCGCCGCCAACACCTCCACCTCGGTGGAGGTGGAGCTGATCCCGCCATTGCAGGGACTGGCGGGACGTTACCCGGTCCACCTGCGATTGCTCCCCGCCTCGGGCGGCTCGGCCCTTTGGGACGCTCAGCTGGTCGTCGAGCTGGGACTTGCCGACCTGCGCATCGACGAGGTGCGGGTCGCCTCTGACCGGATTGCTGCGGGGACACCGGTGGCGCTGGAGGTCCTCGTCACCAACGGGGGGGCTGCCAACGCCACGGGGATCGTCGTGGCCATCTTCGATGGCACCCAGGAGGCGGGCCGCTACTCCCTGGACCCGTTGGCGCCGAGTCGTACGGGAAACCTCTCGGTCTTGCTCGAGCTGGCGGCGGGTGACCATGAGCTGACGGTCAGCGTCCAGAGCACCACCTCCGAGGCCCACAGCGCCGACAACAGCAAGGTCGTCCACGTGCGGGTGATCCCCCCACCGCTCCTGATCGGGGGGATGACCATCGCCCAGCTCCAGCTACTCTTGGGGGGCACCGCCTTGCTGCTGGTCATCATCGTCGGGGCGGCGATGGCGCTCCTGGCGATGCGTCGGCGGGGTACGACAACGGGCCGTGCGCCCGCGCGCCAAGTCGTGACGCGAGGCGATGATGACGAGTGAGAGGCTCGGCTAGCTCGGAGGTTGCGGCACGCTCGTCCGGGCCGACGCCGCTGCGGCGGGGGCGGCCCGCATCGGTGGCCCCACGACCAGTCGAGTGCCGACCATCGAGAACGCGATGATCCCCTGCTCCTCGAGCCAGCGCAGGTGCCCGCTGATCGTCGCGCGGAAGAGCGCGTACTGCCCGATCCCGCACCGCACCTGCAGCTCCTTGAGCACCAGTGCGGTCAGCTCCTCGAGGTCGATCGGGTGCGTCGCGCATCGGGCGATCAGCGCCGACGCCGCCAGCACCGCCTGACGGTTCTGTTCCAGCAGCGGATGGACCGCCGAGCTGCTGAGCACGCCACCATGGCCGAGGACCAGTGCCGCTGCAGGTGCGCTGGCGAGCGCGTCGAGGCTCTCGACGAACCGCTCAGGCTCGCTCATGAGCATCAGGCGATGGCGCCGCAGGGTGCTCTCCCCAAAGGCGGCATCACCGCAGAAGAGGACCTCGTCCTCGGTCCCGATCGCCAGATGACCGGGCAGGTGGCCCGGCGTCGGAAGGACGGAGAAGTGGTACCCCGCCAGGTCGAAGTCCCCCGAGACGACCGCGGACGCCCGGGATGGTCGCGGCAGCAGCTGCCGCCCTTGCAGCGCGGCCGGTGGGTGCCCCCCCCCGCTGAGGGTCATCGCCAGCAGCAGCGGGTACTCCATCCATGCTGCGGCGATGGGGCTGGCGACGATGGCACAGCCGGTGGCCGCCTGCAGCGCCGCATTGCCGCCGCAGTGGTCGGCGTGGCTGTGGGTGTTGACGATTCCCCGCAAGGTGATCCCTTCGCGTGTGAGCAGCTCGAGGATCTCGCCGGCCGTGGCGTCACCCCCACCGCTGTCGATCAGGACGCCCTCGGCCTCGGTGGTCAGGAACAGGCCGACGGTGGGCTTGGTCGTCAGCACGTAGGTCGAGCCGCGCACCCGCTTGGAGCGGATCACGACGGCGCAGGGGGGAGGCCAGGGGCAAAAGGGTTGCGCAGGTGCCGGAGCCCTAGCGTCCGTGGACCAGTCGCTCCCATTCCGAGAGGATCCGTCGTTCCTGGGCGCGCAGGCCCAGCTCGATCAGGGGCGTGATGACCTCCTGCAGCCGCGTCATCGCCTCCTCTTCGCGCTTGCTCTTGTAGAGCCACTTGGCCCATTGGAACGTCACCTCGGCGGCCTTGAGGCGGTCGCCGATCCCCAGGTAGGTCTCGACCCCCTTGGCGAAGAACCGGTCGGCGCTCTCGTCCTGCCCGCGGCTCGCCGAGACCTCCGCCGCCACCGACCAGGTCAGCGCCTTGGCTCCGGCGTTGGTCAGCCGCTCGATCCGGCGCAGGTCCTTGTCGACCTCCTGCTGGGCGGCGGTGCTGTTGCCCTGGCGCAGCCGCAGCAGCGCCAGCGACGGCCCGTTGAAGGCGTCGATGAGCACGTCGCCGGTGCGCTCGCAGATCCCACGACTCTCGAGGAGGTTCTTCTCCGCCTCCTCCAACCCGCCACGGGCCAGCTCGAGCTGGCCCAGCGCGGTATGGGCTTGGGCCAGGCCGCGCAGGTCCTGGGCGCGACGCATCAGCACCATCGCATCGAGGTATTCGGCACGCGCCTTGTCGAGCTCGCCCAGGTCCTGGTGGGTCTCGGCCATGTTGGCGTAGATGCGGCTGAGCAGCAGGCTGTCCCCCTCGCCCTGGTCGAGGGTCTTGAGGGCGCGATTGTAGTAGGCCAACGCCTTGCCGAAGTCGAGTGCCTGGGAGTAGCAGTTGCCCATCACCATCAGTGCGTAGGACTCCTCGGTCGGGTCCCCGGCGTTGCGGAAGAGGGACCGCGCCCGCTCGTAGCTGGCCTGCGCTTGGGCGACATCATTGTCATGGGCCTGCAGGTGCCCCTTGACCAGGTGGTAGAAGCCCAGATCCGCGGGCGTCGCCCCTGCGGAACGCAGCTCTCTGAAGGCCGACTGCAGCAGCGCACCGCACTCGGTGGCGTCGCCGCGCCGGATCGCGACCTCGGCCTGTTGCAGCTGCACCCGTGCGCGCAGCAGGGGGTCGGTGCCCGAGGCCGCGGCGACGACGGTGGCGAAGTTGCGCGAGGCGGCGGCGAAGTCGCCCACCCGTCGCTGCAGGGCACCGAGGTGGTAGAGCAGCTCGGCGCGCCGCCAGGGGTCGGGGGCGTCGGCGATCCCCTGCTCGAGGAGGGCGAATGCCTCGTCGACCCGACCGCGGCACGCTGCGCGCTTGGCTTGAGACACCACCGGGTCGGCGCTGCGCACCACCTCGGTCATGGGTGGTGCTCCCGGCTGCTCTGCTCGACCTTGGCCTGGAGCAGGGCGATGCGGTCGGACAGCTCCGTCAGATCCAGTCCCGTGGCGATCGCGGCCGCTTCCGCCAGCAGCGGCAGTGCCAGCGCTGCCGAACGGCCGTGGGCCAGACGGTCGGCGAGCTCGAGCAGCGCCAAGAGCAGATAGAGCGGCAGGTCCAGCTCCCGCAGCGCCGCCAGCACGGGCGTCATCGCCGCGACGCCCGCCTCGGGGCCTGCAGCGGCGAAGGTCACCAGCGCCCGCACCCGTCCGATGCTGAGCGCCCCCAGCCGATCCTTGGCGCGCTCGAGCAGCGGCTCGGCGCCGTCGAGGTCGGCGCGCGCAGCAGTCAGCTCTCCCAGGAGCAAGCGGGCTTCACCGCTGTGGAGGAGGCACCAGCCCATGAAGCGGCGGTTCCCCAACTCCTCCATCGTCGCCTGGCAGGGCTCGAGGACGGCCAGGGCCTTGCGCGGGTTGCGAAGACGCAAGTAGGTCTCGGCGAGGTTGAGCTGGCAGTGCGCGCGCTCCAGGGGCGGCGCCGTCGGATCGGTGGCCAGCTGCTCGAGGGCTTGGGCATAGTGCCCGATGGCCTTGGTATAGAGCCCCTGCTCGGTGCAGGTGTCCCCCAACGCCAGCCGCAGACGGTGCTGGCGCAGCTTGTCGTTGCTGCGGATCGCCAGCTCGAGGCCCTCGGTGAAATACTCCTGCGCCGAGAAGACGTCGCCACGACGGAAGTGGGCGTAGCCCAGGCCCCGAAGGCTGTCGACGGTCAGCGGCACTTCGTCGCGCACCTGCGAGACTGTCAGGGACTCCATGTAGTAGGGGACCGCCTCCTCGTAGCGATTCATCCGACGCAGGGCATCGCCCAAGGCGATCGCGCACCGTGCCATGGGCAGGTCTGCCCCCGCGGCACGGGCGGCGTCGACAGCGATCCGCAGATGGATCTCCGCTGATGGCAGGTCTCCGCGGTCCATCGCGGCGATCCCCAATGCGGCCGCCTGCAGGTGGTCGGCGTCGGGACCTTGATCCGGGATTGGGGGGACGATGGGCGTGCCTCCTAGCCTGTCGGAGCGGGGCTACCCCCGCAGTGCAGGGAGCGGTACCGTGGCCAGGGCGACCCCCTGGACGTCATCGGCGACAGAGCCCAGCTCGGTCCCGTCGGGCGCGACGATCCGCGAACCACCGCAGAAGCCGAAGTCGGCCTCCCGCCCGATGCGGTTGGCGGCGACATGGTAGAACCCTCCTTCACGAGCGGCGCGAACCACTGCCTCGCCATACCGGGTCGCGTCGGTCAACGCCGCGCCGCTGCAGAGCAGCTGGGCACCCTGGTCACGAAGGGTCGAGACCTGGCGCGGCGCCAGCAGGTCCTCGCCGCCGAGCACCCCGACGGTCAATCGGTCGATGGTCGCGGCCTTGGTGACCTCGCCGGGGGTGTAATAGAGGTCTTCGGTGGGGCTCAGCCTCCGGCGGCGATGAGTGATGCACAGCCCCTGTGGCCCGACCAGCATCGTGGTCAGGTAGAGCGCCATCTCGCCGCGCTCGACCATCGAACCGACGATGTGGAGCTTGAGGGTGCGCGCCTGGGCCGCCAGCCACTTCGCCAGGTGGCCATCGATGCGGTCGGCGTGCAACAGCGCATCCTTGTAGAGCGCGTACCCGGTGCTGAAGAGCTCAGGCAGCACCGCCACCTGCGCGCCGCGATCGGCAGCGTCGTCCAGCAGGCCATGGGCGACCGAGAGATTCTCGGCGACGTGCTGCAGGACACAATCCATCTGGATGGCCGCGACGGTCAATCCTGTGCCCATCGGCCCGCCCCGCCGCTGGCCACGGCACGCCGATACTTCAACCCTTGGGCACCGTCGCTGGATGGCGTTCAGCGCTTCCATGCATGACCGCGCTCGTGAGCGCATCCGCGATCCGGCGCACCTGTGGGGCGCTCACCTGCGGGTGCACCGGCAGGCTCAGCACCGACGCTGCCGCCGCTTCGGCGTGCGGGAGCACCGGGGGCGCGCCGCTCGGCGGTCGCAGGAAGGGGATCTGGTGCAGCGGCTGCGGATAGTAGATGCCGGTCCCGATGCGTGCGTCGGTGAGTGCTGCGGCGACGGCGTCGCGCTGCGGCAGCGCGACCGTGTACTGGTGGAACACATGGGTCCGCCCCGCACCCGTGGCGGGCAAGCGCACACCTGCGGCCTGCAGGTCTGCCAGGGCGGCGTTGAGCGATGCAGCAGTGCGCTGTCGGGCCGCGGTCGCTGCGGGGAGCTTGGCCAGTTGCACGACGCCGATCGCCGCATGGAGCTCCGAGAGACGGTAGTTGAGACCGTAGCCGGCGTAGTCATACCGCGAGCGCTGGCCCTGGTTGCGGAACTGCCGCAGGCGCTGGGCGAGGCTGGCATCGGCTGTGGTGACCATGCCGCCTTCGGCAGCGGTCATGTTCTTGGTGGGGTAGAAGGAGAAGCAGGCGGCATCCCCGAGCATGCCCACCGGGGTGTCACCATAGGTCGCACCGTGAGCCTGGCAGGCGTCCTCGATGAGGAGCAAGCGCCGCTCCTGTGCGATCCTGCGCAGGGGTGCCATGTCCGCCGGCTGGCCATACAGGTGCACCGGCAGCAGCGCCCGCGTACGCTTGGTGAGCACCGCCTCGACGCTAACGGGGTCGAGGGTGTAGGTCTGCGGGTCGATGTCAGCGAAGATCGGCGTCGCACCGCAATAGAGCACGGCATTGGCGGTGGCGACGAAGGAGAAGGCGGGGGTGATCACCTCGTCGCCGGTTCCGATCCCCAGGCATCGCAGCGTCGCGCAGAGGGCCATGGTGCCGTTGCCCAGCGCGACCGCATGGGGGGCACCGACGTAGTGCGCGAAGGACGACTCGAAGGACTCCACCACCGGCCCCTGCGCTAGTCGACCGCTGCGCAGCACCTGCAGGACCGCCTGCTCCTCCTCGGTCCCCAGCTCAGGAGCGGCGATCGGGATCTCCGGCGGCAAGGTCATCGGATGCTCCGCTAGCATTGCACCAGGGTCACGAGGTTCTTGACCTCCTGCCAGGTGGCGTAGTCGGGGGGCTGGGAGTTCTGCCCCACGACACCAGGGATCCCGGTCGAGGTCTGCTGGAAGTCGTAGCCGGTCTGCGCGCCACCGACGACGATGACGAGGGTCCGAGAATGGTCGCAGCGCCAGGCCGCACCGAGGATCTTCAGGGTCGCGCCCTCGGTGTAGCGGTCCGTCAGCAGGTTGCCGACCCCGGTCCCCTTGACGGTGGCGTCGTAGGTGAAGTAGAGTGCCGGGTAGCCCTCACCCCCCCGCGCACCGTAGAGGTTGCGCGACGTGGAGTCCAGCCGCAGGGTGCCGTCGGCTTGCTGATCCTTGACGACCGCCTCTGCGGTCGAGCGCCCCCATGCGGCATCCTTGGGGGGATAGGACTTGATGGTCGTGATCGTCAGGAGCCCGGGGTACTGGTCGGTCCCCTCGTAGGCATAGGCGTTGGTGCGCACATTCACCAGCAGGGCCACGAGTTCGGGCGGAAGCCCGGTCGCAGCGGCGACGTCGACCTGCGGCGCCTCCTCCTCGACCCAGTCGTTGTTGGCGCCCGGGTCGAGATGGGCCTGCTCCACGACGGCGAATTGCGTGTGTTGGACGTCCCAGACGATCCCGCCGAAGGAGACGGTCGCGACCAGCATCGAGGTGAGGATCGCCACGGGCACGGAAGGGAATCGCTGGCCCCGCCGCCGGCGGCGGGCGAGGGTGAGGTAGAGCATCAGCCCATAGAGCACCAGGCCGACCCCCGCGACGAAGGGATAGGTCTCCCCCGAGAGGTAGGCGACCCCCACCAACGCACCGAGCACGATCAGCGTGACGGCGAAGTTGAGTGGGGATTGCAAGGTGTGCCGCACCTCCCCGATGAGTTCCTGTGGCAGCTCGGTGGCGAAGTTCCAGGTGTCCCGCACCACCCCGAGCACCCCCCGCGACTGCTGCGGTGGCGGCAAGGTCGCCCGTAGCTCGTCGCGCAGGTGCCGGTCCTCGGGGCTGAGTTCCTCGTCGGGGATGTCCAGGTCATAGGCGTCGCCCACGACATCGCGACGATCGCTGTGGCGCAGCCGTGCGCGCTGCTCGCGAGCGACAAGATGCTTGCGGCGCTGCAGGTCGTCGAAGAGGGTGCCGACAGAGTTGCCCAGTGCAGCGGCTTGGGAACTCAGGGCCCCGCCCCTGCTGCGCGCTGGTGGGGGGGGCACGTCGGTTCGGCGGCGGTGCCGAGGTGCAGAGGTCGCCGCGGCCGCGGTGCGCTCGGCGATCCGAGTGGCGCGCTGTCGCTGGGTCTGCCGGCGTTCGGCCCGTCCCGTGGCGAGCAGACCCCCGCGCGGACGGCGTGGCACCGCGGCGGGCTGCGCGTCCTCGCGCGGCTCGGAGAGCGAAGAGACCTCGACCGATTCGTCGCGACGGACCACGGGGCGTGCTGCTGCGGGCAACCGCCCCTGCTCGAAGCCGACCTCCTGCTCCAGGGCATTCTCGGCGGCGTCGACGTCAGCGGGTGTGGGTGCCTGCACCCGAGGCACAGGACCTTCCTGAGCCGGAGGAGGCCACTGGAAGTCCTCGTCAGAGGCCTTGCGGACCACCGGACGCTGGGCCATCGTGGTGCGCTCCGAGTGACCATGGCCAAGCTGAGGCTAATAAGG
Organism: Thermoplasmata archaeon; assembly: GCA_023265395.1. Lineage (GTDB taxonomy): Archaea > Thermoplasmatota > DTKX01 > JAHFTX01 > JAHFTX01 > JAHFTX01. The sequence goes on along the minus strand of JAHFTX010000003.1, from coordinate 16,091 downwards.
ATTGGCGGACGGCCCGCCGAGCCTCTGCTCGTTGGTGCAGTGCCCCAAGCAGCGACCTGCCCGGTGGCTCAGGAGGAAGGAGGCTGCGGAGCAGGGGGCCGCTCCAGAGCCATCGTGACCAGCGCCTGCAGGTCTGCCGGGGAAGGTGCGGGGGGCTTGCGCGCCCACAGCAGATACTCGCGGTTGCCCTGTCGCCCCGGCAGCGGCGAGGGGACGAGGCCGAGCGGCACGAGGGAACAGCCTTCGACGGCGGTGACCACCGCGGCGATCGCCTGCTGCAGCACCGCCGGGTCGCGGACCACCCCGCGCCAGTCCGTGCGCCCCGGCCCCGACTCGAACTGCGGCTTGATCAGCAGCACCGCATCGCCGCCCTCGCGCAGCAGGCTGGTCAGCACCGGCAGCACCTGCCGCAGCGAGATGAAGCTGAGGTCGGCGCACAGCAGGTCCACCGGCGGGACCTCCGATCTCGAGAGCGTGCGCACGTCGGTCCCCTCCCGCACCTGCACCCGTGGGTCGGTGCGCAGCGTCGGGTGGAGCTGGTCGACGCCGACGTCGACGGCGGTGACGTGGGCCGCACCCCTCTGCAGCAGGCAGTCGGTGAACCCCCCGGTGCCTGCGCCGGCGTCGAGGCAACGGGTCCCGTCGACGACGATCCCGAATCGCACGAGCGCGGCATCGAGCTTGACGCCGCTGCGGCTGACGTAGGGCATCACCGAGTCGTCGACCGTCAGGGTCGCTCCCATGGGCACCCGCTTGCCACACCGGGTGGTGACCACGCCGTCGACGCGCACCCGGCCGCCGCGCACGAGGGCCTGGGCACGGTTGCGGCTCGCGACCAGCTGCGCCTCGACGAGCGCTTGGTCGAGCCGCGCGGCGATCGCTGCCGACCCCTGCTTGGCCATGGCTCGCTCAGAGCGCCTTGAGCGCGTCGAGGACGGCCTGCGCGTGGCCGTCGACCTTGACGTTGGGGAACACCTTGGCGATCCTGCCCCTGGTGTCGATGAGGTAGGTGGTCCGCACCGTGCCCATGTAGCTGCGCCCGTAGCGTTTCTTCTCCTGCCAGACGCCGTAGGCCTCCTGCATGGCATGGTCGGGGTCGCTCAGCAGCGGGAAGTTGAGCCCGTACTTGGCGACGAACGTGCCATGGGAGGCTACGGTGTCCTTGCTGACCCCCAGCACCACCGCGCCGACACGCGTCAGCGCGCCCTTGCTCTGGCGGAAGGCGCAGGCCTCCTTGGTGCACCCGGGCGTGTCGTCCTTGGGATAGAAGTAGAGCACCACGACCTTGCCGCGCAGGTCGGAGAGCCGGTAGGTCTGCCCATCGTCGGCCGGCAACGAGAAGTCCGGTGCCGCGGCACCCTCGCTGAGCAGGACCATGGCCACCGCAGGCCGAGGGGAGCTACTTGAGGGTAGCGCGGCCCGCCGGGGCCTCGTGGGTCGCCAACCACTGGTACACCAATGCCGTCGCCCGCAGGTCATCCTCGTTGTAGTCGAGGACCTTGCGCAGGAGCTCAGCGTACTGCTGAGGGTTCTGGACGTAGTTGAGGTAATGGACGATCGACTGCAGCGCGGTGACGTCAGCGTGACGCCAGCGATACCCCAGGAAATGGGCCACCACCTTGAGGCCGTAGCCGGTGGTGGGGAAGATCCACCCACGACGGGCGCGGTCGAGCAGGTCGACCAGCGCCTCGAGCACCGGGGCACGCAGCCGATGATGCGTGGGGTAGGCGTCGAAGAGACGATTGAAGCGGGTCTTCTCGTAGGAACTCCAGTGGAGGAGCGGGGGGCGACCGTTGTCCTCGAACCAGGCGAGGAACTGGCCGAAGGCCTCCTCCTCCGCCTCGATGCGGTGGGCGACGAAGGGAAGGTAGGTGCCCCCCCTCGGGCCGATCTCCGCTCCGTCAGGGAACTGGAGCACCCCGATCAGGTAGTCGACGTTGGGCACGCCACCTTCGTCGGGGTCCGACCCCATCGGGATCGTGCTCTCGAAGTCGAGGAACGCCAACGGCCTTCCGCGGGGCAATGAGACCGCCTCCAGGCGCCGGGGGGTCGTCCCTTCGGAGAGCACCTGCGCGGCCGCGATCCATCCATCGGCGGTCTTGGCCCCCACCCGCGGGAGCGACTGCAGCGCCTCACGATCGGCGCCCGCGAGATGCTCGACCGTGTAGATCCCCAGCGTCGCGAGGTTGCGCGCCGCTGCCGGACCGACCTTCGAGACGAGACTGACGTCGCGTGCGGCGACCGCCAGCTGGTCGCAGTAGTCGCTCCACGGTGCATCGGCCCCCCCAAAGAAGGGGCGCACCGGCTCGCCCTCGACGATGCGCATCACGGCGCGCACCGTCTCGTCGAGCACCAGCGGGTCGTGGGGGATGCGATGGAAGGCCCCTGCACCATCGATGATCGTCACCTGGGTCGGGAGTCGCCCCTGCACCTTGGAGAGGAGAAGGTTGTACGCCATCGCGGGGATGTGATGGTGGTCGCGGAGCGTGCGCGCCAACGTCAGGTGCACCACCTCGTAGGACCAAGGGCCGAACCTGCTGGGCGCGGACTCGGTGCGCACGAGCACCGCAGGCTCGCCCCACAGGCCCCCGGCGTCCCACAGCAGCGGGTGGCGCCGAAACCCCCGGGCACCCTCGGCCATGCCCCTCAGCAGAGTGGCGAAGCTCACGCGATGGTCGCGGCTGGGGGGCAGGGGGAGGTCCGCGAAATGGATTATGACCATCCGCTCCCGATGGGAGAAGGAGACGTCGCGCACCAAGGCATCGTAGCCGCTGGCGGCCTGTTGCTCCGTCGCCGGTGCGTGGAGGTCCGCCCAGAGGTTGAAGGGTGAGCGCAGGTAGGTCGAGAGGTCGTCGACGCTGACGCGCGCTTGGGGGCGGCCGCCGCTCAGCTCCCGCTGGAGCGCCTCAAGGTCGATGGTCCTCGGCATCGGCTGGTGGGCGCCCCGCGGACCCATCAAGGTTGGGGCGCGGCCCTACTCGTAGCCCATCTTGTCGTCGTTGATGTGGCTGTCCCAGTAGTTGTAGGGGGAGGTGCCGCTGCGCTGCGCCGAGCTGAGGTCCCGTGCGAGCCCGGCGTAGTAGGAGCCGTATCGGTCCTTGATCTGCTGCTCGACGGGCTTGGCCACGGTGATCGCCTGTGCCAGGTGCCGAGGCGTGATCAGCGGTGCGTCGTCGCCCTTGGCGATGTCGCCGGCGATGCGCACCAGGCCGCCGAGCTCCCGCAGGCGCAGCGTCAGGACCGACTCGATGCCGTCAGCCTCCTTGGCACGGGAGGCCGCTTCTTGGCACAATGCACGGACGGTCTCCACCGTGGCATGGGGGATCCGCCCATCCATGGCGATCTCCTGGGCGACGAACTGCGCCAGCCGCACGCGGTTGGAGGGCGTGTCGGGCATGGTGGTGGCCACGAGCACCTCGTACCCGTTGCCCAGGATCCGGCTGCGCAGCGGCGCGAGGATCGCCTGCAGGTCGGTGATGTTACAGGCGGCGACGAAGATGAAGTCGCAGGGCACGTTGTCGACCTTGACCGAGGCGCCCGCACTCTGCGGATGCCGTCCGGCGATGGGGAAGGCGCGCTCCTGCATGGCCGTGAGCAGCTGCCGCTGCAGGTGCCCAAGGTGCGGGAGCTCGTCGACGAAAAGCACCCCCTCGTGGGCCTCGTGGATCGCCCCGGGCACGACCCGCTCGTAGGGCTGTGTCCCCAGCTGCGGGTGGCCGCCGTAGGGGTCGTGCCGCACGTCACCGAGCAACTCCGTCTCCGAGGCACCGGTGGCCAGGACGAAGCTCTTACGATCGATGGAGAGCAGCACCTTGTGCGGCGAGAGTCGTTCGATCTCCCGCTTGCGCTCGAGCGCCTTCTCGTCGTACAGCCGGATGCGATCGCCTGCGCGGGCATAGACGACGACCTCCTCCTTGCCCCCGACCCGTCGGGTGGTGGTCACACGATCCCGACCGCCCCCCAGTTGGTTGACGGTGACCTGGACGATGCCGCCCAGCAGGTCGGAGAAGGGGTTGTTGGGCTGGCCCTCGGACGCCAGCGTCCCCTTGGGGGCGTTGCATTGCGGGCACTGGGTCTCGGTCGGCGGTGAATAGGAGGAACATCGGGCGCACCGGTAGCCTAGCTGCTCGGCGACCTTGATGGGCACCTGGGAGGGTTCGACCAGCTCACCGGCAGCGCCCGCGACCCGCTCGCGCTGGAGCAGCGCATCCTGCAGGGGTCGTGACTCGACGAAGGGGCGCTCGGGCGCCTCGGGGTTGTGGGCGACCAGCACCTCGGTGCGTGGGGGCGGCAGGTGCAGCGCCAGCGCCTGGGCGATCATCGACTTGCCCGTGCCGGGGGGGCCGACCAGCAGCAGATGCCGCCGCTGGAGTGCGCACACCCGCGCCAGGCGCACCGCCTCGTCTTGCCCGATGACCCGCGCCAGCGGGTCCTTGGGCAGCGCCACCTGCGAGGTGTCCGCCATGGTGTCGAAGAGCGAGTCATCGGCGGGCAGCTGTGCTGCAGGCTCGTCGCTCATCGATGCTCCGTGGACACCGCGGCTTCCGCAGGCGGTCGGACCGCCTACGCGGTCTCGTTCTTGGTGAGGATCTCGATCGCGGGCGGTTGCTTGGTGATCTGACCGACCTTGACGCCCACGAGGCGGGCGACACCCTTCTCGGCGGCGATGTCGAGCAGCCGCTGGGTGATCACCCCATCGAAGACGACGGTGGTGCAGCCCTGAGGCGGCTCCTTGAGACTGTCGGCAAGGTCGCGTACCGCCACCTCTGCGAGCACGTCACCGGCGTCGGTGAGCAGCTGCGCCTTGAAGGAACCGCTCAGCTTCTCGAGCCGCTCCAGATGGGCGCGCTGCGCCGGGGTCAGTTCCCGTCCGGCCCCGGTGGGGGCCGCTGGGCGGGCTCGGCCGCGGTCACCCAGCAGGCCGAACAGACGGCTTCGGGCGCGCGGCTGTTCCCCGCCCGTGCCGCCAGCTGCGGTCGGGTCGGTCGCTGCCAAAGGGTCGGTGGTCCGCACGGGTTCGGGAGTCCCATAGTTCCCACCGCCGTAGACGGGCGCCGGGGAGGTCGCAGGGGTCACCTGAGGGGATTCGACCTGAGGTGCGTGCTGCTCGTAGGTGGCTGCTGGTGCGTCGTCGTGCTCCTCAGCCCCAGGACCGCTGCCGCGGTCTCGCGGGCGGTCGTCAGGTCGCTCAGGTCGGCCATCGCGGCCACGACCACGGGAGCCCTCACGGCCCCGTTGGTTGCGGCCGCCTCGGGAGTTTCCCGAGTCGCCACCAGGTCCACCCTGCGGCCCACTGGCGCCACCGCTGCCACTCCCGCCCCCGGTACCACCGGAGGCGCTGATTCCGTGTTGGTCACGGTAGGCCTCGGCCGGCACCTTGGACTTGAGGGCCTTCATGATCTGCTTGGAGCTGAGCTCCTCGACCTCACGGTTGCGCGGGGCCATGGCGACGAAGTCGATGTCCGCCACTTGGAACAGCTCGCGCAGGATCAGGTCGCCGCCGCGGTCCCCGTCGACGAAGACGGTGACCACCTTGTCGTCGGCCAGCTTCTTGACCGAATCGGGGACGTTGGTCCCCTCGACCGCGATGGCGTTCTTGATCCCTGACCGCAGCAGCGCCAGCACATCGGAGCGGCCCTCGACGATGATGATGGCGTCGGAGCTGGCGACGTTGGGGCCGGCCGGCAAGCGGTCGGGCCCAAAGCTGGTGATCTCCGAGACCTGCACGGTCTGCCGGACCTCGTCGACGATGTCCAAGCCCGATTCCTTGCCCCCATCGTTGATGGTGGAGAGGATCTCCTTGGCGCGGTCGATCACCTGGGTCTTCTTCTGTACCCGCACATCCTCGACCTGGTCGACGCGCAACGTCGCCTTGCAGGGGCCGATGCGGTCGATGGTCTCGAGGGACGCCGCGAGGATCGCGGTCTCGACCTTGTCGAGGGAGCTGGGCAGCGTCACGATGCCGGTCGAACGTCCTCGATTGGACGTCACCTGCACCTCGATGCGGCCCATGCGGCCGCTCTTCTGCAGCTCGCGCAGGTCCATCTCTTCACCGAGTAGGCCCTCGGTCTGGCCGAAAATCGCTCCCACGACGTCGGGCTTCTCGATGATGCCGTCCGCCTGGAGCTTGGCTGTGATGACGTACTTCGTCGTCGTCGGGTCAATGCTTGACATTCCCATTGGGTCACTTCCATTGCCCGCGGTCACCCCACGGTTCCGTGCCCACTGACCCAGCGGGTCTGGTGGGCAGGTGGGGGGGGTTGTTGCGGGTCGATCGGTCCCGTCCCGGTCACGCGCCGACCCTGTGGTCGGCCCCGCCCTGCCTCGGCGCGGCCAGGGGGCTTCGAGCCCGCTGGCGGAGCGTCCGCCGTCGCACGAGCGCGCGGCCATCGGCCGGGGCGCCGTTCCTGCCTACGGGCGGTGGCGCGGCCGTTCTGGCCGGGCACAGGGCCGCAGGCGCGGTGAGCGTCAGGTGCAGGGTGAGGTGACAGGCTAAGTCCAGATGCCCTGGACGGGTCCGTCGACCCAAGCAGTCCAGCCGTGACTATTTAAGGCTTGCCGTTCGAACGTTGGTCTGGTGGACCCCGCTCGCTGAGCAGGTCGGCCATGATCAATCGGACGGAGCGCATGTGGGTGACGTTGCCATCCCACTTCTCGAGCTGTTCGCGGAACTCCTCCTCGATGCGGGTGACGGTCTCGCCCATGAGGGTCCCAAACTCCTCGGTCCCGCTACCTCCGACGACGGCGCAGAGGTAGGTGACCTTGCCATGACGAAGCAGGATGCGCTTCTTCCCAAAGGTCACCTCTTGGACGCTCTCGGTGTCCCCCTCGGGCATGCTCGTGCGGATGAAGTCCTGCAGGGCCGTGAGCATGCTGCTGATGGTGACGCTGTCGGCATCGGGCCGCAGACGGCGCGTGTCGTGGTAGATCAACCGTCCGTCGTTGTAGATGAGGAACACCTCGTCGATCCGCAGGGCATCCTCTGTTTCCTTCACCGGAGCCGCCGACGGTCGGCTCCCCTTCTTGGCCCTCGATGCGCCAACAGCACCAGCAGCTGCTCCCCCGCGCACCGAGCCCTCCTCGTCCTCGCCACGGTCCTCCTCATCCTCAGGGTCGTCAGGGGGAGATGGGCGTCGACGGGAACGGCTGAGCAGGATGAACCCCCCCACCGCGGCGAGGGCGAGCAACACGGCCAGCGGGAGCGCCATCCCCTTGAACCATGCACCCTCAGGATCGCTCCGCTGTGCCGCAGGCAGCACATCGATCGTCAGGGTCTGGTTGGCGGTCGCATTGCCGTCGCTGACCTCGAGGACGACGACGACCGTCCCGATGTCCGCTGTGGTCGGGGTCCAGCTGGCGTGCCAGGTGCGCGCGCCGCTCATCTGCAGCTGCACCGCCACCGGGCCAGCATGCACGACAAGCGAGAGGGTGTCACCGATGTCATCGTCGAGCACGGTGATGTCGTAGCTCCAGGTCGACCCGACGCGCACCGTCGTGCTCGACGGCACGGAGCCGAAGGAGGGGCGGACGTTGGGCGGGGGCGGGAACCCGACGACCACCTCCAACCGACCGGTCTGGGTCGCCTTGCCGTCGCTGTAGGTGAGGCTGACGTTGTGGTTGCCCAGCTGGCTGACATCGGGGGTCCACTCCAACAGACCGGAACTGGGCAGCGTCAGACCGAGCGGGCCACGGACCAGGCGGAAGGTGATCGGGTCGCCATCAGCATCCTCGGCGTGCAGCTGGTGGCGGAAGGTCACCGTCGCGGGGATCTGCTCGGGAAGGTCGTCGACGAGGGAAGGGATGGAGTTGGCGCCGATGTCGGTGACCGTCAAGGTGAGACCCTGGAAGGAACGGTCGACGCCATCGGAGGCGTTGATCTGAACCGGGTGCGTGCCGACGTCTCCGATGCCCGGGAGCCAGAGCACCAGGCCGGTCAGAGGGTCGATGGTCATCCCCTGCGGCGCATCGCTGAGGGTGAAGGCCAGGAACTGTGAGCTGTCGGGGTCGGTGGCGTTGGCGTCGTAACGATAGGTGACACCGACGACCGCCAACGGTGGCGGGATGCTGGAGAACTGCGGCAGGTGATTGAGCCCCGTCACGCGGGGTGTGACGTCGAGCTCCATCGATTGGGTGTCCTCGAGGCTGCCATCGCTCACGACGATCGTCGCACTCCGGTGGCCCAGGTCCTCGACGGTAGGCACCCAGGTGATCAGGCCCGTCGCACCGTCGATCCGCATCCTGCTCGGCGCATCCTGCAGGTGGAAGGTCAGCGAATCGAGGTCACCGTCGAGGGCCAGGACGGGGTAGGTGAACATCGCCCCTTCGCGAGCGGCCGTGGGTGGCGTCGAAGTGATCTCTGGGGCGTCTGGCTGGGCCAGGACGGAGATCATGAGCGGAGCCGAGAGGTTGGAGAGCCCCCCCGTGTCCGTCATGCGCAAGCGAACCTGGACCGTCCCCGTCCAGTTGTGCGAGCCCACGGGCGAGGCAGCATCGACGTCGAGCCAACGGTCATCGCGCACTTCGACGTCGACGTGGGTGCCGTTGGTGTCGATGAGCACGTCGAAGGTGAGATCCTCCTTGAGGTCACGGTCGTCGGCGACGACCTGCCAGAGGTCGACCAGCGCGGGGACCATCGAATCCTCATCCAAGGTCGGGTCAGGCCACGCGATGACCGACGGTGGTTCGTCCGTGTAGATGTGCAGGCCACTCAGCTGGATGGTGCCGGGCTTGCCCATGGCGATGCTCAGTGGCACCTGCGCCATGCCGCCCGAGGAGGAGAAGTTTGCGAGGAATTCGTTGATCGGCGCGCTGATGTTGCCGATGGGCAGCGCCACGTCGTAGCGGAGGTGCAACGCACCGAGGGTGACGCTCCCGGCCGAACTCGTCTGGACACGCATGCGCACCGAGGTCATGCTGTTGCCTGCAGCGTCGGTCGTCGGGGGAGTGGTCTGCAACGCGGTCTGGAACGCGGCGCTCAGGTCAGTGACGGTGACGGAATCGTCGAAAGGTCCGGAGAAGTTCCATGCAGCGGTCGTCCCGTCGCCGATCCGGAGCGTCGGAGAGGCGACCCCGCGTTCCAGATGGGGCAGCGTCACCGATCCGGCACTGACGCCACCGGCAGAATCGCCCACTGCGCCGTGCAAGAAGTCGGCGACACCATCACCATCGGGGTCACCGACACCATCGATGGCGGTCCCCACCCGCGCGTCCTGCGCACCGGTGATGGTCCAGTCGGACCCGTCGTCCATCAGGGTATCGCCGCGGTAGATCCACACCCGTCCTTGGTTCGTCCCACCGGCACCCCACGTCCAATCGGAGACGCCCAGTTCGTCGAAGCCGTCGCCGTCGAGGTCGCCAAGTCCACCGATGTCGGTCGGATAACTTGCGACCCCAGGATCGTTCTCGGTGACCGTGAGGTTCGACTGGTTCCCGGCGTTGGGGCCACCGAAGTAGACATTCGCGTCATACCAAGCACCGATCGCCACGTCCTCTGCACCATCGCCGTTGAGGTCGCCGACCTGCTCGATCAGGTATCCGAGGTATTGGCCCGCGACACCGTAGTACTGGAAGTCGCTGACGTTGTCGATGGAGGCGCCACCATGGTAGACGTAGACGGCACCCCCACTGGAGGCCCCTTCGGAACTCTCGGGCGCACCGATCGCGAAGTCGTCGAAGTTGTCGCTGTTGAGGTCCCCCAGCCCACGCACCGCACTCCCATAGTCGCTCCAGTCTTCGAGGTTTGTGAACACCTTGTCGATGTCATCGTAGGTCGAGGCCCCGCCAAGGCAGAGGAAGGCACCCCCGGGGTTGATCAGGCCCGGGTCATAGGTCTCCCACTCGGGGCCGCCGATCACGAAGTCGTCAAAGCCATCGCCGTTGACGTCTCCTACCCCATCGAGGCCGCGGCCAAGGTACTCCCAGTCTGCATCACCGGTGTAGATGGCGTCGGCGATGGCGTCCATGGGGTTGCCCCCGAGGTAGAGCCGCACGGCACCCGCCCGAGTAAAGGAACCGTTGTCGGCGTAGGTATCAGCGACGAGCAGATCGTCGAAGTCGTCGTTGTTGACGTCACCGGCCCCGGCGAGGTGGTTGCCAAAGAGGCCGTCGACGATCCCGTCGGTGAGCACAAGGTCGGCGTCGAGCTCGAAGGGAGCCCCACCGAAGTAGACGTTGACCTTGCCGGTGTTCCCGGAGGAGAAGATATAGTCCCCAACGGCCCCCACAGCGTAATCGGTGACTCCATCGCCATTGAGGTCACCCACCGCGTCAAGGTCATACCCAAGGAAATCGGAACCCGCCCCCAAGTCCTGCTCTCCGACGAATCGGTCTTGCGACGTGCCGCTGATGTCGAGGCTCGCCTCGAGGATCTGGGCGCCCGCCGGCAGGAGGACGGCGGCCTCCCTCTCGGAAGCCGACACGAACGAGAACGTCGCCTCGGTGCCGTCGTCGTCGAAGGTGGTCTGGTTCCCCAGCCGCCCGTAGCCGCTGCCCCCAAACGACCAGTCGACGGCGCCATCGTCGAGCAGGTCGATCGTCAGCTCGCCGCCCGCGATGGCACCCCCGCCAGGGGGCGGAGGCATCACCGAGAGGGTCGCGCCTAGCACGTGGCTGTTGGAGGGCACGGCCAGCGTGGTTGTGGTGTTGGGTGCCACCGTGGTGGTCACGACCACCTGCACGGTCGCGGTGCCATCGCCAAAGTGCCCCCAATCGGAGCCGGCAGCAGGGCCCAGCATCGGCAGGAACAGGAGCACGCCCGCCACCAACAGCGCGCTGCGTCGGCGCGGGGGGCGCAGGCTCATCGTCGGGCCGACGCTGGGTGGTGCCAAGAGGGTTGTGGTCCCCCACGACCTGCGAGGGCGGTGCAGGCCTCGGTCTCTAGACGAACAAGGACATGGACGTGGTCGCCCGCGGCTGGCACTCCTCAACGGTTGCAAGAGGAGCGCTTTTATAGGGTCGGTTCGTGGGCGGGCCCAGTGATTCAGATGAATCAGCGCATGACCTATCTGACATTCGCGGGCCTTGGATTGCTCCTGCTGGCCCTCGTCGCGACCAGCACCAGCAGCGTGGCCGCCCCTCCCCCGCCCTGCGACCCTGGGTACGTCGCCGGTGACGAAGTCATCGGTGCGAACGTCTTCTGGAGCGACTGCCAGCTCGTCTTGGCGCCCGACTCATCGCTGGTCATCACCGCCACGGGCAGCCTCGCCCTCGACAACGCCGACGTCACCGTCAACCCCAGCAGCGGGTACGGCACGTCCCTGATCCGGGTCCAATCTGGCGGGAGCCTGTTCGCCATCGACAACGACCTGACCAGCATGACCGGCCAGGATGGTCTGGTCATCGTCCAACCGGGGGGGAGCCTCTCCCTCGATGGTACGCACATCAACGGCTTTGGGGGCGATGGCTTCAGCGGCCCCGCCATCATCTCCCAGGGCGACACCTCCATCACCAATGCACTGGTCGACCCGACCGACACGGGCTTCGTGTCCCAGACCGGCGGATCGCTCGACATCAGCGACAGCGACCTGAGCGGGGGGACCCAGTCCCTCTACATGGTCTCCTTCCAATCCATGGGTGCTGGAACCCTGAGCATCACCGATACCACCTTCACCCAGGTACCCGGCTTCCCCACGGCCGTCATCACCGGCAATGATGTCGACTCACCGACCTTCACCGGCAATACCTTCACCAACGGCGCCTCCATCATCTCCGTCGCCGACATCGTCGGGAATGCGACGGTCTCTGACAACCTCATCGAGGGCACCCTCATGGCTGATGGCATCTCCTTGCAGGCCGCCGGTGCGACGTTCACCGTCGAAGGCAACACCGTCGACGATTACCTCAGCGCCCTTGGGTTTGGCTTCCAAGGGACCTACGACCTGATCTTCCGCAACAACACCCTGGCCGCCGGTGCCAACAGCGGTGGCGTCGGGCTGTGGGGCGACCGCCTCACCCCCGGGCAGGACGAGCTGAGCGACAACACCCTCGTCGGCCCCTCCAACCCTGGCAGCGGCCACGGCATCTACGTCTCCCGCGACGATTGGGATGGCCGGGTCATCAACACCGACGTCAGCGGGTTTGGCGGCCGCGGACTCTACTTTATCGGCAGCGATGGCACGGTCGCGATCATCAACAGCGACCTCGTCGATAACTACGAGGGGGTGCGGATCGAAGGGACGGATCTGACCTTCGCCATCGTCGACAGCGACCTGGGTGACAACACCTATACCGGATTGTACAGCGATGTCTACCTCACCGCCCCCACCACGTCGACGATCGACTCGACCTCGATCAGCGACAATATTCTCAGCAACGGGATCTACTTCGAACAGGAGTCTTGGCTGACCATCACCGACTCGACGATCGACACCAACGGTGGTCGTGGCATCGCCTCCAGCGGTTCGCTGACGCTCGGCCTTGACCCCAGCAGCGTCAGTGGCAACAACGGCGACGGCATCTACGTCAGCCTGGATCTCAAGCTCACGGTCGTCGACACCAACATCTCGGGCAACGATGGCCGCGGGATCTATGCCAACGCGGTCAGTGGGAGCATCAGCGATACGACCATCGACGGCAACAGCGGGAACGGGATCGACGCCGGGTGGTGGCTCAACCTCACCTTCGACGACAGCTCTGCCGACGGCAACGACGGGTCGGGGATCTACAGCGGTTCGGTCGCGTTCCTCTCGGGCAGCGGCAGCAGCCTCTCCGACGAGGACACCGGTCTGCGCGCTTCGGGCAGCGAGGTCGACCTCGACCTGACCGACTTCACCTTCGACGGCGACACTGACGGGATCACGACCTGGACCTTCGGACCCGGGGTGCAGATCGGCCTCACCGACACGCAGATCACCAACACCGCCAACACCGCGATCACCATCGACGGCTCGGGCAACTCTGCCGGGAGCCTCACCCTCGACGGGTCGACGATCTCGGGCAGTGGCGGCCAAGGTGTCCTCTACGGCTTCAGCGGCTCCTCGGCGGACAACGACATCACCATCGTCGACAGCACCATCAGCGACAACGGTGGCGTCGGCCTCTACCTCCACGGCCGGGGGAACACCTACGACATCACCAACTCCCACTTCGACAACAACGGCGCGGGGATCCAGAACATCTGGGACGGAGACACCGTGCTGACGATGGACGGCAGCAGCGTCGACGGCAACTTCGACGGAGCCGGGGTCTATCTGGCCAGCAATGGCAACACAGCGACGATCACCGATTCGTCGCTGTCGGGCAACAGCGGTGACGGGTTGGAACTCAATGGCGGATCGGTCTTCACCATCGACAACTCAAACTTCGACAACAACGGTTGGCACGGCATGAACTCGGGGTATGGCCCTGGCAGCGATGAGCCCTGCAGCATCACCGATTCGAGCTTCAACGACAACAGCAACAACGGCCTGTTGTTCACCGGGGACGAATGGGACCTCCTGCTCGACGGCGTCGACGCCAAGCGCAACATCGACAACGGCTTCCGCCTCGAGATCAACTGGGACCCGAGCATCATCCGGTTCGTGGACGGGCACTATGACGACAACGCCGGCAACGGGATGGAGATCCGCGCCTACTACTCGACCATCGCCATCACCATCGACGGCAGCACGCTCAACCGCAATGACGGCTATGGCCTGGAGCTGGAGAATGGCGAACTCGACGGTCCACTGACGATCATCGACGCGCAGTTCAACGACAACGGCAATGATGGCGCCTACGTCGACGAGCTCGACCAGGACGCCGAGGTCGACATCAGCGGTTCGCAGCTGGACCGCAACGCCGGTTCGGGCCTCTATTCCAGCGACAATGAACAGATGACCTTCGTCGTCGATGCCACCACCTTCGACGACAACGGCTATACGGGATTCTACGCCTCAGGCGGCGGCGGGTGGAGCCAGCCGGCGCAGCTGACCATCAGCGACAGCTCGGCCTCCCGCAACGCCGGGTATGGCTTCTACAGCGATAGCGGGGCCATCGACCCTGACTTCGTCCAAGAAGTCACCGGCAGCGCGTTTGATGACAACCTAGAGTCGGGCTTCTACTGGGAGCGGGGGTACTACGGATACAGTGGGACCTTCTCCTTCTCTGACGATACCTTCGACCGCAACGGCCAGGATGGGTTGCACGTCCGCGACGCTTCTGGCATCGCGGTCGCAGACTCCGACGCCTCTGACAACTCTTGGACGGGGATCTGGCTCGACATCAACTACGGGACCACCTGCTGCGAGGATGCGTTTGTCCCTCTCCCCCCGAGGAGCGCGTTCATCAGTGGCTCGGTTGCCAACGACAACGGCGCTGATGGCATCCACGTCCAGAACGGTTTCGGTTCCATCACCACCAGCGAGGCCAGCGGCAACGGTCAGGACGGCATCGAGACCACCTATGGTGGCATGAGCATCGACGACAACACCGTCGATGTCGCTGGTAGCCAGGGTATCCGGCGCTACTACGACGAGGGCGAGGCCACCTCCATCTCCAACAACGTGGTCACGGGCGTTGGCGCGGCAGGGATCTACGATGAGTACGCGTACACCGACGACTGGACCTACATCGTGGGCAACACTATCTCCGCGACCGGCGAGGAGGGCATCTACCTCTACAACGAGGGTTCGCACCACTACACCGTCACCGACAACGTCGTCGATGGCGTGGGCTCTGAGTGCTTGTACGCCGCCTACAGCCGCGAGGTGCTCACCTCGGACAACACCTTCTCGAACTGCGAGGATTCGGTGGCGGTCTACTACTACCAGAGCGGCGGGTACATCCAGGGCAATTCCATCATCGGCGCCCGCGATGGCGGGATCTACGCCTATCTCTATGGGGTCCAAGGGGGGGACTACGCCACGCTGGGCTTCGGCTTCATCGTCGCCGACAACGACCTGAGCGACAGCTACGAGACCGCCATCGACCTCGAGGGTCTGCCCCTGGGGGCTCCGACCCTCATCAGTGGCAACGTCATCCGCGGCGGCGAGACTGGAATCGATGTCTACGGTGGGACGACCGGCGGCCTTCAGGTGCTGGGCAACGACATCTCCCTGGTGAACCAGGCCATGGGGCTGTGGGACGTGCAGGACCTCTCGGTCGAAGGCAACCTCGTGACCCTCGCCAACGAGGGGATCGACATCTCGGACGCCACCACCGCGCGCATCGAGGGCAACACGCTGCGCACCATCCAAGGTGACGCCCTCGATGTCGAGGACATCTCCGGCCGGATCGCCGACAACGACATCGCCTCCTCGGGCCGGGGCATCGCCCTCTATGGCATGGTCGGTGCGGTCGATGGCAACTCCATCCGCGCCTGCGGCGTGGCGATGGATGCGTCAGACCTGATCGGCACGATGTCCGACAATCAGATCATCGGCAACACCCAAGGGATCAGGATCTACTCTGGGTTGGTCACGATCATCGACGGCACCTACGTCGACAACGACGGGGACGCGATCTATGTCGGCTGGGGCACCTTCGTCTTCTGGCAGGTCCTCAACGGTGCGACGGTCTCGGGGAACTACGTCGAGTTCTCGGCCGACGTCACCATCGATGGTCCGTTGAGCATCGAGCACAGCACCATGGGACTCAAGCCCTTGGCCAATGACGGCCTGGGGGTCCTGATCGGCGCCAACGGGTCGGCCACCTTCGATGACGTCACCCTCCGCAGCAGCAACGGCTTCACCTACCAACTGACGGTCGCGGCGGGCGGCAGCCTGAGCGCCGTGGACAGCTACTTCGAGGACCTCGGTGCGCTCAGCTCCTCGGGACGTGCCCTCGAGGGGGGGATGCTCATCCAGAGCGAGGAGGTCACCCTCACCGACAGCACCTTCACCCGCAGCGAGGGCGGCATCGTCGTCGAGGGGGTCACGCTGACCTTCACCGGACTCTCCCTCTACGACATCGAAGGAGACCAGATCGTCGCGCGCGATGATGCCGACGTCACGGTGCGCGGGTCCGACTTCGACCGTGACCGGGCCGTCGCCTATGACACCAGCCTCATCCGCATCGAGTTCCTCATCCAGGTGGACGCCTACGATGACGTCTGGGACCCGCTGCCGGGCGTGAGTGTGACCATCAGCGATGCCCTCAGCGGGCAGCCGGTGGGC
>JAHFTX010000024.1 GCA_023265395.1 Thermoplasmata archaeon | reverse complement strand
CGGGCTGCATGCGGCGCTGATGCCCAAGGGGATCCCCGAGGGGCTCGTGCGGCTCTTCACCTTCGTCGGGGACACCGTCCTGGACCCCTTCGCCGGCAGCGGCACGACGCTGGCGGTCGCCCAGCACCTGGGGAGGCGAGCCATCGGCGTCGAGCTCGAGGAACGGTTCGTGCCCGTCATCCAAGCCAAGGTGCAGGGAGCGATGGAGCAGGTCTGAAGTTGCCCCGCAGGCAGGCGGCGGGACGAGGCTGGTCGACCGAAAGGCTCTTTCCGCCCAGTGGTGTGCGCAGGGCCATGGACGTGACGCTCGCGGGGGTCCAGATGCGGGGGGCTCAGGTGATCCTGACCTACAACCGCAAGATCGACCGGCACATCGGGCAGTACACCGACGGCGACAACCTCGAGGACTTGGGACGTCACTCGAAGGAATTCGCGATCACCTCCTCCCTGCCGCTGGCGGAGTTCCTCGCCTTCGAGAAGAGCCTCGAGAAGGGGCAGCCGACCTTCACCTCCCCCTTTGGGACCTACAAGGTCGTCGTCAAGCGCATCGAGTACTCGGACCAAGGCAGCCTCCAGCTCCTGCTGGTCGAAGATATCCAGTGACCTGCCGACGCCGGAGTGGAGCGGTGCCCCATGGTGCGCCTGTGGACCCTGCCGACGGCCTGCCTGCTGCTGCTGGTGGCGCTCGCTCCCGTGGTCGTGGCTGAGGCGAGCCCCCAGTTCGTCATCGACCGGCTCGAGCTCCAGGTGCAGGCTCGCCGCGACGGCGGGGCCGACCTCCACTACCGGCTCAACCTGACCGTCCGCAACCTCGCCTTGACCCCGTTGCAGTCCCTGCGCCTGCCGCTGCCCTCGGGCGCGCCGGCGGCTTCGTCGGTGGTGGCGACCCTCGATGGCGCCCCCATGAGCGTCAGCGGCGATGACCATGCCATCCGCATCCACTTCGGGCTGAGTTCTCCCGGCCCGGGCATGCACGGGCAGGTGGACGTGCAGCTGGTCCACCCGCGGATGGTGTACCGCCAAGGCGATTCGCGGGCGCAGGTGTCCGCCTCGGTGGGCGCCCTCGCCCACAACGTCGAGGAGGTCCGGCAGCTGCAGATGGTGCTGCGCTTCCCGCCGGCGCTCGAGGATTCAGCAGATGCGCACTGGATCGGCTCGGAGCCCCAGCAGAGCGGGTGGGACCCGGGCACTGGTCTCTATTCGATGCGCTGGGACTTCTTGGACATCGACCCGCAGCACCCCCCCAGTGTGGGAATCTCCTTCCCCAAGGAGGCGGTGGTGCGCGTCTACGATCCCTTCTGGGATGTCGAGCTGCCGGGGTTGGTCCTGCCGCTGTCGATCGGAGGGGCCCTCATCGGCCTGGTGGTGGCGCTGGCCATCGGCTTGCGCCGGCGCAAGCCCGCCTATGTGCGGCCACAGCTGACGATCCCCTGGGGCGGGGTGCGGCTCGGGCTCGACCCCTTCGACGTCGCGCTGATGCTCGGTCGCCCCGAGCGCACGCTCAGACTGGTGCTTGGCGCCTCGCTGGCCCAGCTGGGCCTGCTGCCCCAGGCGCCGTCGATCCCGCTGCTGGCCAAGCGCATCGAGGGTGACGAGGCCTTCGTGCGCAAGGTCGCCACCGCCTTGGGGGAAGACGGGAGCCTCGACGAAGGGGCTCTCGCACGCCTGATGAGGGAGCGCCGGCGCTGGCTGCGGCGCACCCTCGAGGCGTACGCCCCGCAGCAGACCGCGGCACACTACCTCCAAGTCGTCGCCGACGCCTGGGGCCGGATCGGGCGGATGCGGGGCGCACGGCGCGACGAGGCGGTCGAAGCGCTGCTGCCCTGGTTGCTGATCGACGAGGACGGGCTGGGCCGCCTCGAGCGCCTCAGCCAAGGGACCGCCTGGTGGCCACCTCCGGAGGTGAGGATCCCTGGGCGATGAGCAGGTGCCCCTCGAGGGCACCCCCGGCGTCAGCGTCATCGAGGGAGGCCTCGACCCTGACCTGGCTGCAGAGGGCCCGCTGCTGGTGCGCAGCATCGAAGGGGTGGCCGGACACGGCCTGCTGCGACCCCAGGCCGACGGGGCGGTCCTGACCTGGAACAGCACCCACCAGCTGCAGCTCAACGAGAGCGCGGCCCTCTACCTGCGGGGGGTGCTGCTGGGCCACGCACCGCGGCGGATCGTTCGGACCGTGCGCACGCACTACCAGGTGCGCCGCTCGGCCGCCCACGCGGACCTGCGAGCGATCCGTGCAGCCGTGGCAGCGTTCGTCCGCTCCCCTGGGCCCAGGGAGGCGATCATCGAGCGATCCGCAGGGGTCGGGTGGCTCCTGCGCGAGGGGGCATTGGGGACGACCCTTCCCGATGCGCCGCTGCGCCTGGACCTGGCGTTGACCTCCGCGCTCACCCCCGCGACCGCGCACGCTGCCATCGTCATGAAGCTCGAGGAATGGCTCGACCTGCTCTCGGCGGTCGTCCGCATCGGCATCCCCAACGTCTGCCTCGTCGGGGGTGAGGCGGCCCTGCATCCGCAGGTGCTCGGGATCGTCGAGGGCGCGCAGGAGCTGGGACTGCTCTGCGGGATGCTCACCGATGGCACCGGCCCGTGGTCGGGAGGCCTGGCAGCCGACCTCCTGCCGCGGCTCGACTACCTCGTCGTCGAGCTGCACTCGGCCGACGCCGCGACCCATGACGCCCTGGTGGGCCGTCCGACCCACGCGTCCGCGCTCAAAGCGCTCAGCTGCGCGGCAACGCAGCCTGCAGCCCCACCGACCATCGCCTCGATCCCGCTCTCGCGCCTCAACGAGGATGCTGCGGGAGCCACGGCCAAGCGGGCGCTCAAGGCCGGCGCGGCCGCGATCACCCTCTCGTTGGCGCACCAGCCAGCCGACCAGCCGGTCGACCTCGAGGGGGCGCTCTCGGCGCTGGGCGCCGCGACCCTCCATGCGGACGTCCCCCTGCTCCTCGATGGCCCCCAGAACCTCGCGCCCCACGGGGCGCGTCGGGATGCGCCGATCGCCGACATCGACCTGTGGATGGGGCGCCTGCCGCTGCGGGTCGCCTCGGGCTCCGCCCTGATCAGCCCTGCAGGGCAGCTGCTCCCCTGTGCGCTGCTGCCCTCGCCCTTGGGCCGGCTGGGCGCCGCCAACTGGACGATCCTCTGGCGCCACCCGACGATGGCGGCGGTGCGTGCCCGGGCACGCAAGGAGAGCTGGGAGGGGATGCTCCGCCGTGCCGGCGTCGAGACGATCCCGCCCTTCCCTGGCGGCGTGGTGCGCGGAGCGCCCTACTCCATCGCGCGGTAGGCGCGGCGGGTGAAGAAGGCCAGGATCACGATCCCGATGAACAGCGCCAGCGGGATCATCCCGCCCAGGTCGCCGATCAAGGCGTCCTGGAACTGTGCCGTGAACTCCTTGCTGACCACCACGGTGGCCTGCTTGGTGACCGCGGTGGCGCTCGATCCGGCCGTGGGGGTGACCACCGCCTTGAGGATCGTCCGGTCGCCATCGCGGGCGTTGGTAGGGACGCTCACCGTCGCCTTGCGGGAGACCGTGGCGCCCGGGGCGATGGTGAAGGTGTCGTCGCCGTCGAGGGTGACGCGGTAGCTGTGGTCGTTGGTGACGACCAGCTTGACCGTCAGGTCGCCATTGCCGGTGTTCTTGACCGCCACGGTGATGAATCCCCCACTGGGGCCGACGTTGAGCTGCTCGGGGGTGACGCTGACCGTCATCCCCTCCTTCTTGGAGATCGTCACGGAGAAGGCCAGCTGGTCGCTGACGCTGGGGTCGCCGCTGAGCTGGGCGCGGATGGTGACCGTCCCCTTGGTGCCGGCCTTGGCGCCCTGGGGGGTGACCACGTCGATCGTCATCGACTTCTGGGCGCCGGCGTTGAGGTTGACCGTCGCGTCGCTGAGGATGAAGGTCCACTCAGCGGGCAGCCCCGAGGCACTCAGCGACACGCTCTGGGCCTGCTCGGTGTTGGGGTTCTTGAGCACGAAGCTGAAGCGCGCGCTCTTGCCCGCCTCGACCTCCTTGCTCGCCGGGTCGGTGGTGGAGAGCTGGATGCCGGTGGCGAAGCTGGTCTTGCTGACGATGCTCTTGACCGTCGTCGGGGTCGTGTCGCTGCTGGTGCCCGTGATGGTGACGGTCACCGAGGGCGCCGCCGAGGCGTCGGTGGGGGCGCGGACCTCGAGGGTCCCCTGCTGCAGCGTCCCGGGGGCCAGATGGTAGCCGAGCCCCTCCTGCAAGCCGCCGCCGAGCAGCGCCGTCCACGAGGGGGTGGAGACGGTCTTGGTCAGCGTGACGTTGACCTCGAGCTTGCCGTTGTTGACCAGGACGAGGTTGTAGGTGGCCGTTCCGCCGACGGGCACCACCGAGGAACTGCTCCCTTCCCACCGGAGGTCGAAGTTGATGTTCTGCACCGCGTTGGTGACGGTCTGGAACCGCGCCGAGGCCTTGGTGGAGCTCGGATCGTCGTGGGCGATCGCCTGGACGTAGAGGATCGCGGTGTCCCCGATGACCACCGTCGTCTCGGCCGAGACGGTGACACTGATCGTGCCCTCGCTGCCGCCCGGGAGCGGGTTGAGGGTCGCCGGAGAGAAGTCCATCGACCAGCCGGGAGCGGCGTTGCCCTGGGTCAGGTCCACCGCGGTGGGGGAGGCGCCGGTGTTGCGCACCACCAGGCTGTAGGTCACCGAATCGCCGGGGGCGGTGACGCTGTGCACCTCCGAGGCGCCCGGGTCGTCGGGCGAGTAGACGATCAGGGCGTACTCGGCCATCGTCAGCAGGGTATGGGTGCTCAGCGAGTTGCCCTGGGGGTCGAAGGTCGTCACGGTGACGTCGTAGACCCCGGCAGGGTGACCGGTGTCGTAACTCCAGTTGAAGGTGTAGTTGAGGCCGCTGACGGTCGCCGTCTGGTTGAGCACGTTGGAGCCACCGGGCGCGTCGATGGCGACGGTCACCGAGTCGATGTCGCTCTCGCCAAAGGCCGCCTGGACGACGCCGCGGACGATCGCCTCACGGTCGGCTTCCAGGCCGTTGGGTTGCAGGCTGGCCCCCACGTGGCCGTCGGCATCGGTGACCTCGGCGGTCAGCGTCGTCGGGTCGCAGAGCACCCGCAGCACCGAGGTGGGCCCAAAGGCGATCGAGATGGAGGTCGAGGCGGTGATCAGCACCCCGATGCGGTGCCCTTTGGGGAACAGATGCGAGGTGACGTTGCCGCCGGTGAAGGGGATGCGCCAGTTGGTGTTGGAGCCTGTGAAGCTGCTGTCGACGTACTGCGCGACCACCAGGTCATCGTCGGTGACGGAGATCGTCAGTTCCGGCGTGCCGCCCAAGAGCGGGTTCATCGGCAGGTTGTCGAGCCAGAAGCCCTTGGTGATCCCCGTGGTCTCATGGCCCAGCACCAGCAGGTCCTTGGAGAACGCATCCCGCGTGGCAAAGGTCGCCGAGGTCGTCACCGGCCGTGGTCGCGCCGCGTCCTGGGGGCCGGGGGGGACGGTGTCGAGGTAATCGCCGCTGGTCTGGTTGCCATGGAAGTAGAGCAGATGGTCGGTGTAGCCGGCCTGACGCCCGCCGGTATCGGCACCGACGCCCCCCAGCAGCGGAGCCGTGCCCACCAGCCCTAGCAGCAGGACCGCCATCACCAGGCTGGGGAACGTCTTCGTCGCCACCGAGGGTCCTCCGCGCGCTTCGAACCTGATGGGTCTTTAAAAGCATTGTTGTCGGCAGCCGGACCGCCAAGAGGCGCGGGTCTCCTAGGGCCCCGCCTAGCCCTCGGGGGCGCTCGCCGGGCCGGTGGCGATCTCGTATTCACCCTCGGGCTGAGCGGGGAAGTAGCGGACCTTGACACCGTTCTTCTCTCGACGCACCAGGCGGTTGGCGTGCAGCACACCCATGTGGTAGACCACCGCCGGGGCGCTGATGCCCAGCTCCTCGGCGACCTCCTTCTGCGAGATTCCTGGAGCGACGGTGATCAGGTCGAGGATCTGACGCTGGATCGGCGAGAGGGTGATCACATGGGTCGTCAAGGTCATGCCAAAGGCGTAGAAGCGCTTGTACATCCCGTCGCGACGGCTCTTGATGAACTCCTCCTTCTCGAGCTTGCGCAGGTGGTAGGCCAGGGTGCCGTTGTTGAGATTGAGCACCTGCTTGACCTGGTTGTAGTGGCAGCCGGGGTTGCCCAGGATGTACCCGTGGATCTGCCCGCGGATGTAGTTGTCCAACGTCTTCTCGCGGCGGATGCGGCTGTAGAGCGGCACCACCAGCAACGACAGGGCCTTGTAGCGACCCACCTCCGTGCCCGCGACGAAGGCCAGCAACAGCCCCCCGGCGCCACCGACGGTGCCAGCCGCTACCAGCAGCTGCGTGTCGTCGCGCGGGGCCGTGTGCACCGGCCCGTGCGGCGCGACCACGCTCAGCGTACGACGAACCTCGGTCTGCAAGCCAAATCGGTCGCGCACCAACAGCACCACCTCGTACGAACCGGGCCGCTCGTAGGCGTGCTGCAGCACCGGCGGTGCGCCCCAGCCGGTGACGTTGGCGTCACCCAGGTCGAAGGAGTGGTCGGCGATGCTGTCCCAGCCGTCGGGATCGCTGCTGTTGGTGGCGTTGAACTCCACCGTCGCCCCCAGCGGCACGCTCAGGGGTCCGCCCTCGAGGGGCACATCGCCCAGGTGCACGGTCAGCACTGGCACGGGCGCGCGATCGAGCCCGTCGACGCCGCGGCTGTAGAGCAACGTCCAGGTGGGCGTCTGCTCAGGGCCGACGTTGCGGGCGTCGGACCACACCACGACCGGGTGGTCGGAGCGGTCGATCGCTACG
The DNA here is from genome assembly GCA_023265395.1 of Thermoplasmata archaeon. Taxonomy (GTDB): domain Archaea; phylum Thermoplasmatota; class DTKX01; order JAHFTX01; family JAHFTX01; genus JAHFTX01. The sequence continues at coordinate 37,570 of JAHFTX010000024.1, read as the reverse complement.
GCGGGGAAGGCGGCGCTCAGCCCACTGCGGTCGACGACGTAGGCCGGCTCGCTCGAGAGCGGCGCGCCCAGTTGACCCAGGCGCAGGCGCGTGACATGGGTCTTGTCGTTGATCTGCCCCACCTTCTGCGTCCACACCAGCAGCGTCTCCGAGTCGGAATAGGTCGCCAGCTGGGGGCTGAGGCTGTCTTGGCTGCTGATGGTCATCCGCTGCCCGTTGTCGACCTTGGGCTCCGCGCTGACGAACCGGTGGTAGACCTCGAGGTTGCCGTTGCGGCCGTCTTGCCAGCTAAGGTGCAAGCGTGAGGCGTCGTCGAAGCACAGAGCGGGCCGCTCCTCGCTCTGGAGGCTGTTGGTCAGCTGCGTCGGTGGGGTGAGAACCGCGCCGGCGGGGTCGAGCAGCTCGTAGTAGAGGTCGTCCGAGACGACCGCCAAGGCGCGCTGCTCCCAGACGATGGCGACATCATCGGTGCGGGGGTTGAGCGCGATGGCCGGGTGGGAGGCCTCGAAGAGGGTGACGAAGGGCGAGATCGGCTGCGCATCGACGACCAGCTCCCCGGCAGGGGAGACCTGCGAGTAGTAGACCTGCTTCTGCAGACCGTCGCGCTCGTCAGCCCACACGATGTGGGCGGTGCCCGAGGGCGACGCCGCGATGGCCGCGAAGCGGCTGTGCTTGGGGGTCACGGCGATGGGGAGCTCCACGCCGATGGTGCCCGCCGCGTCGGTGCGCAGGTAGTGGACATCATAGGTCCCGCTCTCCCCGGCGGTGTCGGACCACACCACGTGGGTGTTGCCCAGCCCGTCGACGGCGACGGAGGGCGCTTCGATCTGGTAGCCGTCGGTGTCATCGAGGAAGGTCAGCGGGAGCGGGGGAACCTGCGTGTTGCCATCCTGGCCGACGACCGTCAGGAACAGGTTGCCACTGGCAAACGTGGTCACCGAGGCGCCCTGCTCGTCGCTCTTGACCATCGACGTGATGTTGGCCCGCACGTAGACGACATGCGACCCATCATGGCCGTCGAGCGCCAGGGCGGGACTGAACGCACCGGCGCTAGCGTCCTCGACCAGCACGACCTCCTCGGCCCACGCGCCGGTGGGGGCGGCGCTCCCACTGGGGGCAAGCGTGCTGATCGCCAGCAGTGCCAGCACCAGCAGCGGCACCACGCCGCGCAGCGGCGCACGTAGGTCCGCCATCATCCTCCCGACCCTTCGTCGGCTGGTCGACCCTACTTAAGGATACCTGTCCCCCCCACAGGGCTGGTTCCTCAGGACCAGAGCACCTGCGAGACGACCTTGTTGACCCCAGGGAAGGCCGACAGGTCTCCGTCCCACTCCGCCAGGGAATCACCATACCGCTCGGTCACCTCGGCAAGGCACGCGCGCATCGCCGGCCGCAGCCCCGCGCCGATGCTGCCGCTGACGACGACGGCGAGCGTCAGCAGCGCTGAGCGCTCCATGACGATCGAACTGTCGCCGTGGGCGAGCACCGCGAGGTCGCCGCTGCGGCCCTTGAGGGTCTCGCTGACGAAGTCCTGCACGGCGGTGAGCATCCCGCTGAGGCTGTGCGCCCCGGGCAAGGCCAGGTCGGCCTGGTAGGAGGTCACCACTCGCCCGTCGGCGTGGATCAAGAACACCGCGTCGATGTGCGAGCCCTCCTTGCGACGCCACGTCGGTGCGGGCGCGACAGCGCCGCTGAGGGGGCGCGCGCAGGTGGGGCAGTGCGTCAGGGCCTCCTCGGCGGCTCCTTGGGCATCGATGCCACCGATCGCCGCCGCGCGGTAGCGGCGCAGCTGGGTGAGGAACTCCACGGGCCGGTCGAGGGAGAGCACGATGGTACGGACCTGCCGACCGGGTATCGGTCCGACGTGCAGCGGCGGCTCGATCTCCAGACGCACCAGGCCCAGGGTCGAGGACTTGAGGGCGAGGATCGGGCTGCCCGAGAGCACGTTGGCCCCCACCCCAGCGGCCGGTTGCGCCTCGACGGCCCGGTGGACCGATGCGAGCGGGACATGGACCGTGACGTACCAGCCGTGACGGAGCACCAGCTCCTGCGACTGCAGGACCTGGCGGCTCACCAGTGGGCTGACCCCCCACACGAGGATCACCACCACCAGCAGGTTGAGCAGCAGCAGGAGCACGAACAGGTGCGCGCCGAGCCACGACGCGACGCCGATGAGCACGAACCCGACCAACAAGGACACCAGGGTCTTCTGCAGCGCGTAGGCGACGCCGGTGCTGGAGAAGGTGACCGGAGGCAGCGCCTCGGCCTCCTCCTGCGACCCCATGGGTGCACCCGCACGACGGCGCCGCCGTCGCTGCCGACCCCTCAGCGGCGGCGCGACGTCGCCGTCGCCACCGCCAGGGCGGCAAGCAGCGCGACGACGCTGAGCGTGCCCTCGAAGCCCGGGGTGCCCGAAGGTCCGCCGGCCGTGACGGTGATGGTCAGCGTCGTGGTGGCCTTGACGCCCCCGGCGTCGCCGGTGATCGTCACCGTGTAGGCCCGCGTCGGGGTGTCGGCGCTGACTGCGATGGTGACCGTCACGTCGGCCTTCTTGGTCGGCTCGAGGGTGACGCTGGTGGGTGAGAAGCTGACCAGCTTCTGGCCCGCACCGCTGGCGCTGACCTTGATCGTGTCCTTGACGTTGCCGTCGTTGCGGATGGTCAGGGTCACGCTGGTGTGCCCGCCCTGGGCGACCGAGGGGTCCTTCTTGGCCAGCTGCAGGTCGGCGTTGTGGAGCTCCTTGACCTTGAGGGTCAGGGTCGCCGAGGCGCTCACCCGCGTCCCGCCGCCGGTGGTCGAGCCTACCGAGGTCGCCGTGATGGTCAACGTCTGGCTCTCGTCGGCCTTGGCGCCCACGGGCACGAGCACGCGCACGCTCACCGGCGAGGATTCCCCTGCGCCCAGCTTGAGCTGGGTGGGAGTGATCACCGAGGTGTAGGTCGGGGAGCCGCCATCACGCAGCAGCGTGAAGTCGTCGGGGCCGTCGCCCTTGTTGGTCAGGGTCAGGGTGAAGACCACCTGCTGGTTGGGCTCCCCCAGCTGGGAGGTGCCCGCACCGGTGAGCTCGGCGCCGAAGCTCTGGGTCACGGTGAGGGTGACCTCGTCAGCAGCGCTCTCGGCGCCATGTGGGTCGCGGACCTTGAGGGTCGCGACGTAGGTGCCGCGGGTGGCGTAGCTGACCGTGGGGGAGGCCAGTGTGCTGTCGACGCCGATCCCGTCGGAACTGTCGTAGTCCCACAGGTAGCTCAGCGGCTCCTTGTCAGGGTCGGTGCTGCCGCTGCCGTCGAGGGAGATGGTCTGGCCGACCTTGACGCTCTGGTCGCAGCAGGCGTCAGCGACCGGCACGCCGTTGGCGGCGATGGTCACGGTGGTAGAGGCTTGTGCCGTCGCTCCGCGGTCGTCGGTGACCCGCTCGGTCGGACTGAAGGTGCCGGAGCTCTGGTAGGTGGTGGTGGCGGTACCGGAGGCGGTCGAGGACCAGTCGAAGGTCCCGTCGCTGTTGAAGTCCCACTCGTACGTGGCGATGAAGCCGTCGGAGTCGACGCCGCTGCCGTGGAGGGTGACGCTCTCGCCGACGAAGCCCTTGACCGCCGGTCCGGCATCCGCGATCGGGTCGCTGTTGGGGCCGGCGTTGATGATCACGTGGGTCGCGTTGCTGTCACAGACGTTGTCGTATCCGCCGTGCTCCGGCTGGTAGTTGGTGCAGGCCATCAGCGTCGCGAGGAACTCGACGGGCTCCTTGGGGTCCTCGGGCAGGTTGTAGGTGTGGGTGGCGACCCCGGTGGCGCTGCTGTTCCAGTCCCAGATGCCGTCGCTCTGGAAGTCCCAGGCGTAGAAGTCCACCACGTCGTTGCGGAAGATGATCTTCTGGCTGGTGTTGCTCTGGTCACCGCGGTTGGGCGTGGCCGAGCCCGCGAGGGTCAGCGCCTTGCCGTTGTCGACGTGGACGTCGGGGCCGGCGTTGACCGTAGGCTTGGGATGGGCGACGATGACGATGTCCTTCTGGGTGAAGTTGTACTTGGGCACCGGGTCATCGTCGACGACCACCAGTGTGACGGTGTAGGTGCCCACGTCATGGTAGGCCCACTGGGCGATCCGCTCCGTGCTGTCGGGGGAAGTGGGGTTGAGGCCGTCGTTGAGGTCGAAGTCCCAGGTGACGTTGACCTGGCCCGAGTCCTGATCGTGGCTGCACGAGCCGTCGAAGGTCGAGGGCTTCCAGGTGTACCAGGGAGAGGTCTCGGTGAAACAGGCCGAGGGCAGGCGGGGGATGGGCAGCGGCGGCGGGCCCCCCGGGCCCGAGACGACCAGCACGATCAGCGTCGAGGTGGCGGTGCTGTTGAAGACCCCATCGGAGACGGTCAGGGTGACCGCGACGACCCCAGGGCGGTCAAAGCCGGGGTAGGTGCCGGTGGCCGTGGTGTAGATGGCGTTGCCGAAGTCCCAGCTGTAGTTGATCGGATCCCCATCGGGGTCGTAGGAGTCGGTGCCGTCGAAGGGGATGTCGGCGGAGACGAAGACCACGTCGCCGTTCTGCGGCTCGGTGATGACCGCCACGGGGTTGTGGTTGCTCAGGGTCTGCTCGACGACGACCGAGAGGGTGTCGAAGCCCGAGAGTGAGCCGTCATCGACGGTCAGCGTGACGGTGTACTGGCCGGGGAACTGGAAGGTCCACACGGGGGTCGGACCGCTGGCGTCCTGCTGGAGGCCGTTGGCGTTGTCGAAGTCCCAGCTGAAGAACAGGATGTCGTTGTCGGGGTCGCTGCTGCCCGAGCCGTTGAAGTTGGTCGCCACGCCCACTGCCGTGGCGAGGTCGTGGCCGGCGTCAGCGGTCGGCGCTTGGTTGGGGCTCTGGCCTCCGACAGGGAGGAGGGCCCCGCCGAGCAGGCTGGAGGTCAGCAGCAGTGCCAGCAGCAGCGAAGAACGCATCGGACGACTCCCTCCAGAGGGATGGACGGCCGACCATCTCAGAGGCGCGCTTAAATCCTTTGCGGTGGGCGGAGGAATCGGTGGGCGCTCAGACGGTTCAGCCCCCGCCAAGGACGCGCCCGATCAGGCTCAAACCGCTGAGCAGCTGGACAGAGAGCAGCACCACCAGCAGTCGTACCAGAAGGCGATGGCGCGGCCGCACCACCTCGCGGCCCCGCAGCAGCAGCAGGCCGGTGAGCCCGACCATCGAGAGCAGGCCGATCAGCAGCAGGCCCATGAAGCCGTGGAACGTGCCCAACAGCGGCCAGCCGGCGGCGGCGACGCCGCGCAACCCCAACAGCAGCACCACTGGACCGCCGATCGTCAGGGCTGCGCCCAGCCGGATGTGCCAGAAGCGCAACCGCAGCCGCACCGCAAGGCTCGTCGTCGCCGCGCTCACACGCAAGCCCAGCCAGAGGTTGGTCAGCGCCCCGCAGAGCAGCAGGATCGCGATCAGCGGGTGGACGAACCAGTAGGGGTCGGCTGCTGCCATGGCGTCCTCTGCACTGCAGCGGCGACGCGTCGCCGCCTCACCGCCTAGGTGCCTTGGGGCACATGAAGTGGGGCATCGGCTGCCACAGGACTGAACGCACCGCTCGACGCCCTTGCCTCACGTCAGACGGCTCATCCTTTATGGGGAGCAAGGGGCCATGGTCGCACTGGAGGTGCTCGATGGCCGCGCAGCTCAATGAGAACGTCGAGGAGTACATGGAGGCCCTCTATGACCTCACCGAGGCCTCTGCGACGGTCAAGACCTCGCAGCTGGCCCTCCACCTCTCGGTCTCTCCTGCCTCGGTCACCGAGATGGTCCAGCGGTTGGCCTCGCAGGGGCTGGTCCGGTACACCCCCTACAAGGGCGTCTCCCTGACCGACAGCGGCGCCAAGCTCGCGAAGACCATGAAGCGGCGCCATCGGCTGGCGGAGAAGTTCCTCGCCGACATCCTGGGGATCCCGATGACCGACGTCCATGACGCCGCCTGTCGCTGGGAACATGCGATCACCCCGCAGGTCGAGGAGGCCATGTGCCAGCTGCTAGGTCACCCGACGGTCTGCCCCGATGATGGCATGCCCATCCCCCCCTGCGAGGACTTCGACCGCTGCCTGCGGCGCGATCCGGCTGCCAGGACCGCCCTCCCGCTGCTGGCGCTGGCGTCGCTCACCCACGGTGAGCGGGGCACCATCGTCTACATCCAGTCCCCCGACGGCGAGGCGCTGCAGCAGGTGGGCATCCACATCGGCGACGAGGTCGAGGTCCAGCCTGGCCCGACCCTGCCGACCCACACCTGCGTGCGGATCGGCGGCACGACCCATCTGATCGCCCCCGAGCTGGCGATGCGGGTGCTGGTCCGACGCCCCTCCACCTAGTCCCCATCTGCCCGTAGGCGCCTCGCGCCTCGGAGGTGGGCGGCGCAGGGCGGCCGTGCGCCCATCGGGCCGGTGGGCTTTTTGCCCGGGGCGATGGTGGGCCCGCCGTGCACAAGCTGACCTTCATCACCTCCAACCGCGGCAAGTTCGAGGAGCTGCGGGCGCGACTGGACCAGGTGGGCATCGACAGCGCACAGAAGCAGCTGCGCTACCCCGAGGTCCAGGCCAACAGTCTGTTGGAGGTCACCGAGGCGGCGATGGGATGGTTGGCGGCACAGGACCAGAAGGGGCCCTACGTCATCGAGGACAGCGGCCTGTTCATCGACGACCTGCGCGGCTTCCCCGGGGTCTTCTCGGCCCATGCCTTCGCCACCATCGGCATCGCCGGGATCCTGGCGCTGCTCGAGGACCGGACCCGGCGTGACGCCCGATTCGAGAGCTGCATCGGCTACTGCGACAAGGAGGGCAACGTCTCCTTCTTCGTCGGCGCCTGCCACGGCACCATCGCGCTGGCCCCCAAGGGGGACCAGGGGTTCGGCTTCGACCCGGTCTTCAAGCCCGAGGGCAGCGACCGGACCTTCGGCCAGATGGACTGCAAGGAGAAGACCTCCCAGAGCCACCGGGGCATGGCCGTCGACCGGCTGGTCAACCACCTCCTGGGTGACCGGCACGCTGACACACCGTAGCACGCGTGCCGGGCCTGCGGAGTGCCCCCTTAAGCCTTGGTCGGGCGAGCAGGCCAATCCCTATATGGGCCACCGGTGCTGCCCCAGCCTAGGGGCAGCGACCCCCACCCAGGTGTGCACGCATGGATGTCTATGTCGACGGGAAGTTGGTGCCCAAGGACGAAGCATCGATCTCGGTCTTCGACCACGGGCTCCTCTACGGTGACGGGATCTTCGAAGGCATCCGCGCCTACAACGGGCGCGTCTTCCGCCTCGACGAGCACCTGCACCGCCTCTACATCGGACTGAAGGTCATCAAGCTCCACTTGGCCCACACACCCCAGGAGCTCAAGGACCTGGTCATCAAGACCCTGCGCCACAACGGCATGCGCGACGCCTACATCCGCCTGGTGATCACCCGCGGCAAGGGGGACCTGGGGATCGACCCGCGCAACTGCAAGGTGCCGACGGTGATCATCATCACCGACAAGATCACCCTCTACCCGCCAGAGCTCTACGAGAAGGGGCTCCCGCTGGTGACGGTGGTCGCTCGGCGTAACAACCCCGAGGCGCTCAACCCCAAGGTCAAGAGCCTCAACTACCTCAACAACATCCTCGGTCGCCTCGAGGCCAACGCCGTCGGCGCAGGCGAGGGTCTGATGCTCAACCAGGATGGCTACGTCGCCGAGGCCACGGCGGACAACATCTTCGTCGTCGAGCGCTACGCCGGCCGCATGCGCCTGCGCACCCCGCCCTCCTACGTCGGCGCCCTCGAGGGGATCACCCGCGGCGCGATCATGGAGCTGGCGCCGCAGCTGGGCTACGAGGTGCTCGAGACGCCCTTCACCCGCCACGGGATCTGGGCCGCCGAGGAGGCCTTCCTCACCGGCACCGGCGCCGAGATCATCCCGGTGGCCACCCTCGATGGCCGCCCCGTCGGCGATGGCGCTGTCGGCCCGGTCACCAAGGAGATCATGCGCGAGTTCAAGGCGCTGGTCTCGCGGGAGGGGACGCCCATCTTCCCCGAGGAAGAGGGCACCCTGCCGCGGACCGCTGCCGTCAGTGGAGTGCGGACCCACCAGTAGGTGGTAGCCGCAGGCTCGGCCGCGCGCCAGCGCAGCACCGACACCGCCTCCAGCGCTGCTGCTGCAGATCGGCACAGCCCCTCGATGTCGGGCGATGCTCCCGAGCGGCAGCTCAGGGCGAAGAACCTGCATAGCCGGCATCCGAAGGCGCCGGGGGGTCGGGCCCTGCGCGCGCAGTCCCCGCCGCAGGCTGGAGCACAAGACTGATGCTGCGGCCCTCGAACGCCCCCGCAGGTGCGCAGATGGGGAGCAGCAGTGGCGTCCTGGTGCTCGTGGTCGTGATGTTCGTCAGCGCGATCCCCGCGCAGATCGGCGCCGACCCCAATGCGCATCCGCGAGAGGTCGCCTCCGCTCTCGCCGGATCCGTCTTCGCCGTCGACTCGAGCGCCAAGCTCCTCTACGGCATCGATGGGACGGCCGCCCTGCTCACCGGCGAATCCCAATCGGCGATCGTCATGGCGACCAGCCTGCCGGGGGAGGATGGCACAGCGCTGCAGAGCGCCCCGTTGGGGGTGGCGGCTCCGCGGAGCTACGGCGTGGACCAGGTGGCGCTCTATGTCTCCTTCGCCGACGGGACGGTCCGCGGGTACAACCAGAGCCTTGGGGTGGTGCGCCAGGGGCAGCTGGGCAGCCCCGCAAGCTCCCTCGAGTGGTTCGACCTCGGCTATGACCTTGCGCATCCTGCAGGTCTGCTGCTATGGGTCACGGGCACCGACGGGGTCGTGCACCTCAGTGACGCGCAGAGCTTCGCAGCGGTGGGGACCCTGCGGCCATCCTTCTCCGATGGCACGCTCCCCGGGACCCTCAGCGGAGTGGCCAGCCACGAGGGGGCGATCCTCGTGGAGGTGGGCGGCGCCGCACTGTACCGACTGGCCACGACCTCGGTCAGTGGACCACTCCCCGGCAACGGCACCATCGTGGCAGGTGGTCCGCTGCCCTACGGGTTGCCCGGCAGCGGCATCGGCTCCTTCGGCCCCTCCCTGGGCTTCGTCTCCGACGGCCGGCTGTTCCTCCTCGAGCAGACCTCCGCCTACTGCTCCTTCGAGTGGTCCCTGACCTATCCCGATGACTACTGGTCCCCACCCTATGCGTGGGCGGTCACGCAGAGCAGTAGCGCCCCACAGGGGCTGACCGCCCGTTCCTGGAATGGTCCGGTAGATGTCGGTCGCGGCTACGTGGCCATGGTCGACACCCGTAGCGTCAGCGAGATCCAATACCAGGCGGCGACCCTCGCCGCCGGCGTCAACGAGCACCGCATGGAGGTGGTCGTCTCCCCCGATTCGTACCTCACTGGCACCCTGCCCCTGACGGTAGGGTACGGCCTGAGTGCGAACCCGCTCACCGGCCGGGACACTGAGGTGACCTTCCTCCCCGACAGCACCCAGCACATCAGCCCGCAGGTCGGGACCGACTACGACATGTCCACCTACGTGACGAGCAACACCTCGTGGCGCACCTTCTCGCCCTCGGCCCAGCCGCGGTTCCTGAACATGGGCTCGCTCTCCCGTGGGGACTGGGGGACGGGGGAGGTCCTCGGTCCCTCGGTGCGGGTCGACCATGACCTGTTGGTCTCGCCACGGGGCGCCTTCGTCGACAACACCGCCTGGAAGACCCCCGACCTCGAGCACCGGTCGTTCCAGCTCCCGACGGGGATGGCGGGCCGCGTCGAGATGACCCTGGCCGACCCTAGAGGCAGCTCGGGTGGGCTGCAGCCCAGTGGCGGCCTGCTGCCGACGTCGGACTACTGTCCGGGTTCCGTCCCCTCGCCGGTGGCCGATTCCCTCAACCTGCAACTGGGCTCAATCGAGGCGTGGCAGACGACCCGCAGCGGTCTGTTGGTCGCCGGCAAGGGCACGATCGTCCGCGTCGGCGTCACCCTCTCTGGGGCGACCATCCTCGATGACGTGCAGGTCAAGGTCACGCTGGGGCAGGAGACCCGCACCCTGCGACGCACGCTGGTGGTGTGGGGACCCTCCACCTACGTCCTCGACGAGCGGCAGCTGCGACAGTACCTGCCGCTGCGCGAGGATGCGATCGGCAACGGCGACGATTCCGATCTGCGGGCCTTCCTCGCCGACGAGGTGCGCTATCGTGGCGCAGACGCCTACAACGTCGGCAACGGCTCGCCCTTCCATCCCGACGTCGGCGACGCGCTGCCGCTGACCGTCGAGATCGACCCCCTCGATGAGCGCACCGAGACCTTCGAGACGGACAACGTCGGGACCACGACGCTCTCGACCTGGGAGCGATCGGGCACCTTCACCCTGCGCTTCCGCGAGGCCTTCCGCTCCGACTGGCCACTCGACCCCTCCATCGCCCTTGCCGACATCTCGGGGGCGCATGCCGCCTACTTCCGCTCGGTGATGCCCCTGCCCGAGAAGGAGGTGATCGTGCTGCCGTCGCCACCGGCGCTGGACATCGGCACGACCACCTGGTTCTTCTCCGATGGCTCGCGCTTCGACGGTGCGGTGCTCGCCGACATCGAGGAATACGACCGCACCGAGCCCGATCGCAAGGTGTGGATCGTCCCGCGCGGGTCCATCGGCGGCGACGCCACCATGGGGGCGCAGTTCTCCAGTGAGCCCAACGCGGTCTTCGTCAGCCAGATCGCCCCCGATTCGACGAGTGCCCACGAGATCGGGCATACCTACGGGGTGACCGACGAGTATGCCCGCGAGGGCAACTTCTGGGACAGTGCCACCTACCCCTACGGGACCCTCGCCGCCGACGGCTGGGACACCTATGGCTGGAAGGTCCACAAGCCCGCCAAGATCTCCCAGGCTCCCTTCGATCTCCGTCAGTGGACGACCAACGAGACCGGGAACTACTACTCGATGTGGGGCTCCAAGGCCTACATCCCGCAGGACCTAGGCGTGCTGCACCGCTGGGGGTTGTGGCCCGGCAACCCCGCAACCCACGGCAGCGATTGGAACTCCCAGTGGATGACCGACTCCAACTATGGCCTCCTGACGACGGCGTTGCTGCAGCCTGGGGCTCCGCCGCCACCCCAGGCACAAATCCCGCTGCTCCTCATCGTCGGGCGTCTGTATGACAACGGCACCCTCGTGGCCATCCCGCTGGGGGTCAGCCAGGGCACGCCGCAGAACGTGCCCTTTGGCGATGTCACCGTCACCCTGCTCGATTCGACGGGGACCTACCTCAACACCTCCTACGGCATGCTCGAAGGCTCCCCCGAGGAGGCGGCGCTGCAACCCTACAGGAGCTTCGCGCTGCAAGTGCCCTGGCAGGCAGAGGTGCAATCGCTGACGGTCAGCGCAGGCTTCGCGATGCCGGTGCTGATCAATCGGAGCGCTGCACCCTCGGTGTCCCTGGCAGCGGCGCTCAACGGCACCGCCGTTGACGTCACCTGGAACAGCACCGATGGCAACGACAGCGTCGTGCGCGTCAGCCTGCAGGTATCGGCCGACGGTGGGCAGAGCTGGCAGGCGGCGGCACTGGGCCAACCGGCCAATGGCAGCTACACCATCCCGCTCTTTGGCTTCCCCGCCGGGAGCTACCTCGTCGGCGCGACGGCATCGGACGGGACGGGCTCGGCCCAGGACACCGCCGGGCCCTTTGACGTCGCCGACCACGGGCCGACGGTGGCGATCATCGAGCCGGAGGCGGACCTGACGGTCAGCCTCGGCGCGGAGGTCAGCCTCGCAGCATTCGCCACCGATGCCGACACCGCGGTCTCCCAGGAGGAGATCGCCTGGTCGTCGGACCTGCAGGGAGCGCTGGGCAGCGGCCACCTGCTGGTCCTCTCGACACTGGGGGTCGGCACCCATCGGATCGAAGCGCGCTACTCCGACCCCTCCGAGCTCCTCGGGAGCGACGTCGTCAACGTCACCGTCCTTGCGCGACCTGCGGTCGATGCCGCCCTTGAGTCGGTGGAGACCGATGTCACCACCGCCGACCTCGGCGAGACGATCCACCTCAGCGGGAGCGTCAGCGTCAGTGGCGGGAGCGCGCTGATCCGCGCCTCCCTCTTCTTGGGGGACCCCAGCGCCGGCGGCACCCAGATCCAGCCCTTCGAACCGGTCTTCGCCTCCCCCGGCACCCCCTCGACGTTGGCGACCAACCTCACCGTGCGCACCGCAGGGACCCAGGTGCTGTGGGTGGTCCTGGAGCACGCCGACGAGGACCCCGATCCCGACAACGAGGCGCGGTCCCTGACCATCAGCGTGCAGCTCCCGGCCCCACCGCCGGTGGACCACCCTCCCTCGGCACACATCGGGGCAAGCCCCCAACACGCGCGCACCAACGAGACGATCCACTTCAGTGCGCAGGGCAGCTCGGACCCCGACGGGACCGTGCTCACCTACACGTGGGACCTTGGCGATGGGACCACCTCGGTCCGCCGTGACGAGGATCACGCCTACGCCCTGCCGGGGGAGTACCTGGTCTACTTGACGGTGACGGACGGCAACCTCTCGAGCGCCAGCACGAGCCTGCAGGTGGACGTCGGCAACCGCCCTCCGGTGGTCAGCGTGCAGGTGCCCACGTCGCTGGTCGCTGGGACGGCGTATGACTTCAACGCCTCCGCCAGCGACCCAGATGGCACCGTCGTGGAGATCCGGTGGGAGTTCGGCGACGGTCAGAGCGGCATCGGTCCGTCCGTGCGCCACAGCTACGCCGACGACGGCAACTTCACCATCAACGTCACCGCCACCGACGACCGCGGCGAACGCGCCATGGTGTCGACGCCGGTCCGGGTCACACCGACCACCGACGACGGGCCAGGCCCCGGACCGGGCCCAGGACCCGCTCCTGGCCCCGACCCCGGGCGCGATGGCCCGGTGAGGGGCCTTCCAGCGGTGCAACTCTACGCCATCATCGCGGGGATCGCCTTGGCGGTGGTCGTGGCCCTGATCCTGCTGCGTCCTCGCCGGCCGCAGGCGGACACACCCCCGCCGCAACAGAAGCCCCCTACCCCCAAGCCTCTCGAAGCGATGCCCTCCCCAGCGACCGAGAAGCGGACGGACGCCTCGGGACTGACTGGACCGGAACAAGGCCCCCAGCAGTGAATCCTCCCGGGGCTATCTCTCTCGTATTTCCTAGTGGCCACCGAGCAGGATCTCATCGACCACGCGTACGATCTGGGGTCGTTCATCCCGACGGCGCTCGAAGAAGGTCGGGTCATCCATGCCCGGTGAGGCCCCCTCCGCCTCACTCCACGGAAGTCCTGTGCTGTGTCCCTCATCCCGGTGCAACGGTATCTTGTCGGGTCTCCAAGCCAGGCCCCGAGAACACCAGTCGCCCGGAATCCGGTGCCTCCCACGGTGGGGCGCTCCATCTCTGCTCATGCGTGTGAGGAACATCACACCAGCGGATTTATTAGTCAGACTAAGTCATACTTAGCCCATGGTCCAAGCGCTCGTGAAGCTCTCCGACAGGACGAACCAGATCCTGAACGTCGTGAAGGCCAAGAACGGCCTTCGCACGAAATCCGAGGCCATCGAGCTCATGGTCGAGCAGTATGCACAGGAACTGCTCGAGCCGGCACTGCGCCCCGACTTCGTCAAGCGTCTCCGTCGCCGGGAGAAGGAACGGGCCATCCCCGTCGGGGACTTCCGGAAGCACTACAGCCTGGAGTGATCTGCTCTGGCTGGCGGCTACGCTCTCGAGGTCAAGGAGAGCGTGGACAAGACCTTCAAACGCCTCGCCAAGAAGGATCGCAATCGCCTGAAGTCTGTCCACAAGAAGGTTGAGGAGATCCTCGCGGACCCGCACCGTTTCAAGCCGCTTCACGCGCCGATGCAGAACAAGCGGCGGGTGCACGTCGGGCCGTTCGTCCTCGTCTACGAGATCGATGAGCCCCGGCGGACGGTCATCCTTCTGGATTTCGAGCACCACGACCGAGTGTACAAGGCGTAGGGGGTTGCGGATCTTCTTGAGTGGTGTCGGCTGTTGTGAGTCGATCTGGCCTTGCCAAGGGCGAGGCCCTGAGAGGGATCCTCGGTCCACGTGGGGCCCCGGGGGGCCAGCAGTATTAGGTGATCCTATCCCCAAGTTCTGCGGGTCGAGTATGTGGAGCTAACCCAAGATGGTAGAGAACCTCCCGGAGTCGTCAGGTCCGATCGGCAGGCAGCAGGGCTGCATCCCCCGAGGCTGCGCCCCTGCTGCGGGGGGCACCGCTCAACCAAGGGGCCGCGAGCTGCCATGGGGCATTTCGCCCCCCTGCCGCCCTCTGTCCGACGAGGGCTCATCGGCGCCGCAGCTGCCGGTGGGGGCGGCCACGCGCCCATCGCGCGAACAGGCTCAGGTGCGGCGGCGGATGCGCTGCTGCACGACCGCGACCAGGGCGAGCACGGCCAGCAGACCGACCCCTTCGAAGCCAGGGGTGGGATTGCTGTGCTTCTTGGGTTTCTCGGTGATGAGCACCGTGATGTTGGTCTTGCTCGAAGCCTCGCCGTCGGAGGCGATGACCACGATGTCGTGGCTGCCCACCAGCAGTGCCGGGGCGGTGACGCTCTCACCGACCCCCAGCGCGGCGCCGTTGTCGGTCCACTTGTAGTTGACCGCATCGCCGTCGGGGTCGGTGCTGTTGCCCGCCGTGAAGCTGACCGGCGTGCCCACGATGTAGTGGGTGTTGGGAGCCGGCGCGGTGATCTTGGGCACCGTCGGGGCGCGGTTGGTGTTGCTGATGCCGATGGTCCAGCCGAAGGTCACCGGGGCGTTGCTGTCGGGGTCCGAGACGACCACGGAGAGCTCGCGGGTCTTGGTCTTCTGCGCGGCCGTCAAGGTGTCGTATCCGGGGCTCATCTCGTATTGGTCGAGCACCTCGGAGGTCAGGACCTCCCCATCGAGGCTCCAGACATAGTGGAGCTGCGAGGGCGGGGTGTCGACGTCGACGACTCGGATCGAGAAGGTCTTGGTCTGCCCCTCGGCGACCGCTGCCTGGGGCAGCTGGGGGTCGGTGACGTCGAGCAGGGGCTTGTCGGGGATCGAGTTGACCACGACGGCGACCGTCCAGAGCGCAGACTGGGCGTCGACGTCGCGCACGAGGAATCGGACGTTCTCGGTGCCGTGCCAGTTCTCGACCTTGGGCGTGACGGTGATGTTGGCCGGGGAGGTCGCGGTGACCTTGGTGACCTCGAGCGCAGAGGTGTTGTAGCCCGAGAGAGTCCAGACGAGGTCGCTCAGCTGGCCGTCCTGGTCGATGACCGTCAGCCCGAAACTGGTGCCGTTGAGGTCGTCCTCGTCGAAGCTGACCGTGGTGGGGTTGGTGGTGTCGAACACCGGGGTGAACTTCTCGCCCGAGGGGATGACGATGTCCATGGTGACCTCGTCGTCGCTGGGGGTGGGGTAGTTGGGCACCCCGTTGTCCCAGGCGCTGAAGGTGATGGTCTCGGTTCCGTTCCAGCCGTTGAGCGACTTGACGGATATCCAACCGGTGTCGTCGACGAGGTTGGGCTCGAGGTCGAAGGTCACCCGCATGTGGCCGTTGAGGTCGACCCAGCGCGTGACGACGCGCCCGCCGGTCATGACCTGGTCCTTGCTGGTCCCCAGCAGGGAGCTGGCGTTGGCATCGAAGTTGAGCTTGTCGCCGTTGGGGTCGATGAACAAGCCCGTGAGGTCGAGCACGAACTCCTCCTCCTCAGGGTTGCTCAGGTAGAGCGTCGGCAGATGGTGATCGGGGGTCAGGCCCACGAAGGAGGTGTTGAGCATCGGAGGGTCGTTGATCCCGTAGACCGTGATCGCGAACTCCTTGAAGCCGGTGGCACCCCAGGGGTCGGTGACGTTGACACGGAACAGCCCCGTGCCGGTGACGTCGATGGGGGCGGTGAAGGTGACCACGTGGTCGCCGCTGGAGCCGACGTTGACCGTCACGAGGCCCGCGAGGTCTCCGGTCAGCTCCGTGTCGAAGAGCAGGCTGTCGAAACCGTCGTCAGCGTCGTCGAACCAGTCCCGCAGCATGATGTCGCTGTTGGCGGTGCCTTCGGAGAGCTGGATGGCGCCGTCGCCAGCGGTGACGATCACCGGGGTGTTGACGAAGATGTCGAGGTCATAGGCCGTGCCTGCGCCGGTGGAACCGCCATATTCGACGACGACGCTGTGGGGCGTCGGGCTCTCGGCAGTGCCCGTGGAGGCATGGCCATAGTAGTAGCCGTCGGGCTCGGGGTTCTCGAAGGCGGTCTGGATGAAGCTGTTGAAGGGGTCGCTCACCCCGGCAGTCATACGCGGGATGTTGTAGGTCGCGTCAAAGTCGAGGTTGGTGACCGTGACGTTGACCTCGGTGCCCGTGTAGGCGTCGAAGATGAAGTAGTCGCGCTCATCGAGCTGCCAGGCGACGTTGCCGCTGCCGACGGCGTGGTGGTCGACGATGTTGAGCGGCGTCGCGTCGATCTCGTTGTCGTTGGTGTCGTTGTCGATGGTGCGCCAGGTGACCTCGAAGGTATAGGGGCCGGCGTTGGCGCGCGCCCAGAAGCGCAGGAAGTGGTCCCCTGCAGGGTGGTTGATGCGGGGCCAGGCGAAGTAGGTGGCGTGGAAGGCGTCGGTCATGATCGACCAGGTGATCGGCTCCTCGTGCAACCGCGGGCGCTGCGCGCAGGCACCGCCGCACGAGGTGTCGTCGATGGGTGGGTAGATCATGTTGTTGTCGAAGAGGTCGACTTTGACGTTGAGGCCGCCGCCGGGGACGTTGATCTTGACGATGACCATGTCCCAGGTGGAGGTGTCGGCCACGGCGTCGATGGAGAAGTAGTCCAGCGGGTCGCCGCCGGCGAGCGCGCTGAGGTCGCCACTGCCCGAATAGGTGCCGAAGTCGCCCACTCCCCGGGCGATGGGGGTGGCGTTGCCGGCGTCGTTGTTGCCGTTGGTGGTCAGCGCCGCACCGTTGGTGCGGGTGACCTGCAGGGTGTAGGTGGTGCCCAGGTCATGGCCCTGGACGATGGCGATCCAGTAGCGCCCGGTGACGACGGCGGTCCATTCGAAGGCCTGGTTGGTGCGGCCGAGGTTGAACAGGTCGGCGGCGATGATCGTCTGGTCGGGGGCGAAGGCGTAGGCCGAGAGGGTGCTCTGGCCGTTGCCGTGGTTCTGCGCGGTGATGCTCACCTGGATGTTGTCGCCCGTCTCGCCGGCGGCGGTGTAGGTCAGATCGAGGTAGTAGAAGTCCCAGTCCGAGGCATCGGGGGCCTTGCCAACGGCGCCGTTGTTGATGGTTGGTGAGCCGGTCAGCTGCTCGGCCTGGGCCCAGGTGTCGTTGGGTTCGTTGTCGCCGTTGACGCGGCTGGAGGGGCCGCCGTCGGACGAAGCCCCCGCCAGCAGCGGGAGAGCCCCAACGACCATCAGAGCCGCCATAACTACTGCAGAGAGCTTGCGCATCGTACCGACCTCAGGAGTCCGTCACCCGCCTGAAGCGGGAACGAGGGGCGATTTGACATCCCAGCGCTATAAAAACGTTCCCCGCTGGGACGCAGGGTGTTCGAAGGTGCCCCGGAGAGAGTGCTCGAGACGCGAAGGGGCGGCGCCAGCGCACGAGATCCCCCTCGACCGCGACGAACGCCAGCGCGAAAGAGAAAAGGGCACCGCCAGCAGACCTCGGCCCACCGTCTGCACGACGTGGGTGCTCGACCCCAGCCCCAGGGGTGGGACTCCTCGCCGCTCATCGGATGTGGCCACCAGCAGCGGACGGGCTGCGACCTTCGATTGCCCACGGCGGCTGATGCGGGTGGCATCGGCGCGGATCGTTGACGACGACCAAGGGGCGCGCCCTCTCCCAGCGCCTTCGCGTCGGCCCGAAGCTTTTTATCACCCCCCCAGGGTTGGGAGGCTCCGCGCCCTTCGACGATGGACGCCCTGACGGAGACCCCTGATGTCAAAACAGCGGCAGACACGGGCGGCGGCGCGCAAGGTGCGCGACAAGTGGAAGACCAAGGAGTGGTACACCGTCCTGGCTCCCGACCTCTTCGGCAACGTGCCGGTGGGCGAGACCTTCGCTGACGACCCGGCCAAGCTGGTCGGCCGCATCGCCTCGGTCTCCTACCAGGACATCACCGGGGACTACAAGATGTCCCACATCGGGCTGCACTTCCAGATCGGCGCCGTGCGCGCCAACGACTGCCTGACCATCTACCGCGGCCACGAGCTGACCGCCGACTACATCCGTCGGCTGACGCGCCGCAAGCACTCCAAGATGGATGGGATCTACAACCTCATCACCAAGGACGGCTACCAGGTCCGCCTCAAGCCCCTGGCGATCACCGAGAAGCGGATCAAAGCCTCCCAGCAGACCGGCATCCGCGGGCGCATGGCCGACGCCGCCTTCAGCTTCGCCAAGGAGAACACCCTGGCAGGGCTGACCAAGGCGGTGCTCACCGGCGAGCTGCAGAAGCACCTCTTCCACCACTGCAAGGACATCTACCCCGTCAAGCGCATCGAGATCCGCAAGACGCAGGTCATCGCCCGCGTCGATGGCAGCGAGTACCTGCCGGTGCCTCCACCGGCCGAGCACAGCTACCCCGAGCCCGAGGTCCCGCCTGGGACCGAGCCAGAGCCGCCGACGGAGTCATCCGAGCCCGTCGACCGGTCGGCACTGGTCGCCGGGGCGGTGGTCAGCACCGAGGGCGTCGTCACCCGCGCGGAGGGTTCTGAGGCGCCCGAGCCTGAACCCAGCGACGAGCCGGCCGCCGACGACGAGGGCTCCGACCTTGGCGACGAGCCCGACACCTAGGGTGTCGGACCTTCAACGCCCAACTCCACCAACAGATCCGGTCCAACGCCTCGATGCGACCGCGTGCCTGCCGGAAGTTGGCGCGCTCTGCGCCCGCAGGGTGGGCTGCCTGCAGTCCCGAACCTTCGGCAACGGCATCAGGGAATCCCTCGGGCTGGCTGTCGCGCGTAGTCGCAGCCGCGCCGCAAGCAGGGTGTCGATCCGCAGGCAGCGATCGGGACGTGTGCTGCTTCAGGGACGGGGTGCATCGATGGCGTCGCTGCGCAGCCCGGCGGCGGCCATCGCCTTCTTCTCCTTCTCGACGGCCTCTTGGAGCATCGGCGAGAGGCTATGGGCCTTGCCAAAGGCGCGGGCAGCGTCGACGGGGCGCTTCTGCGCCAACAGCATGTCGCCGATGTGGACGTAGCTGAGCCCCTCGGACGGGCGCGCCTTGGTGGCCGCCGTAAAGAGCCGCAACGCGCCGTCGAAGTCCCCGGAGGCGACCCGCTCGTCGCCCTCTTGGAGCATGCGCTTGAACCGGACCCCCTCGAGTTTGGCGGGCACCCCTGCGAGGGTGCCGTCCTTGCGCAGCGCCGTCTCGTACATGTCGATGGCCTTCGCGAGCTTGTCGGAGCGCTGCAGCAGGTCGCCCAGCAGCACGAAGGTCATCGGCTCCTCGGGCTGCAGCCTCTGTGCTGCGATCAGCGCCTCGGCAGCCTCCTTGTAGCGCTCGGTACGCATCGCCTCGCGGCCCTTGGCCAGCAGGCCCTGGAAGCGGGCGACGCCCAGCTTGCGCTCGACCTCAGGTCGGTCATACCCCCTGGGTGGTGGGGGCAACCCCAGGCTCTGGGAGTAGAAGCGCTCCGCCTCGGCCCACGAGGACTCGAGCACGAACAGGTCGGCGGCCGCCACCCACAGCCGTGCTTCGCCCTGGTTGAGCTCCAGCGCCTCCTTGATCGCCCGGCGTGCCTTGGTGGACTCCTTGGCAGCGGCTGCCGCCGACGCCTCCTGCTGCAGGACCCATGCGCGCGCGACGCGCCAGAGCGGCTTGGCGACCGCCGCCTGGGGGATCTCCTTGCCGCCCAGCGGGTCGAGCACCTCCATCGCCAAGCGCCAGGCCTCGTGCTTGTGATGGAGGCTGCCGAGCGCCAGCCGCGAATCGGCGTGGTCGGGCTGCAGCCGCAGCACGGTCGAGAGCGCGGCGACGCCCGGCTCGTACTGGTCCCACAGCACATGCAGGCGCCCCTTCTCCCACCACGCCTCGGGCAGCTCGGGGTCGAGCTCGAGGCAGGCGTCGAAGAGGGCGATCGCCTTGTCCTGGTGACCCATGGCGTTGAGCGCCAGCCCCTCGTGGTAGTAGGCACCGATGTGCTTGGGGTCGAGCTCGATGACCTTGTTGAGCGCCTTGACCGCCTTGGCGGGCTTCTCGGTGACTAGCAGCACACCCACGAAGTACCACGCGTCGACCTTGCTCTGGTCGAGGGTGAGGCAGGTGTTGTAGGCCTTGAGCGCCTCCTGGACGGCATGGAGCTGGTGGTGGGCACGGCCCTTGACCAGCCACGCCTCGGCGTTGCGCGGATCGAGACCGACGACCTTGTCCATCGCGGCAAGGGCACGGTTCCAGTTCTCCTGCAGCTGATGGATCTTGCCGCTGCGGAACCACGCCTGGGCCCGCCCCGGGTCACCCTCGGTGACCTTGCCAAAGCACAGCAGCGCCTCCTCGAAGCCCCCGATCTCGTGCAGCACCATCCCCTTGTGCTCCCAGGCATCGAGGTTCCCGCTGTCGAGGGCCGTGGCGCGACCGAAGGCCGCCAGGGCGGCGTCGACCTGCTCCTTGCCGGCTAGGGCCACCCCGCGGGCGTCGTGCGCGCGCGACTGCGCCTCGTCGAGGCGTAGGGTGTGGTCGGCCGCGACGAGCGCCTCGTCGAAGCGCGAGAGGCCGTTGAGGGCCATCGCCTGCAGCGTCAGCGCCTCGGTCTCCTCGGGCACCAGCGCCAGCGCCTTGTCGATGTGTCCGAGCGCCGTGGCATGCTCGCGGTTGAAGACGGTGACGGCGCCCAAGGAGACCCACGCCTCGACGTTGCGCGGGTTGAGCTCGGCGGCTTTGGTCAGTGACTTGAGCGCCTCGCCGCTCTTGCCAAAGCCTACGAAGAGGGTCTTGCCCACCAGTACCCAGGAACGGTCATGGGTGGGCGCCAGCACCGTCGCCTGCTGGCAGAGCGACATCACCGCGAGCCAGTCCCGGCGGTCGTAGAGCACACGCCCCTTGCGGTAGAGCGCCTCGACGTGCTTGGGTGCCAGCGCCAGCGCCTTGTCGAAGCACACCTGCGCGTCGTCGAGGTTGCCGCGACGATAGAGCAGCTTGCCCTTGGCCACCAACGTATCGGGGTTGTCGCCGTTGATCCGCAGCGCGACGTTGTAGCAGTCCCGCGCCTCGGGGATCCGTCCGAGCAGCTCGTTGGCGTGGGCCTTGCCCAGCCAGGCGCGCTCGGAGTTGGGGTCGACGGCGATGGCCTCCTCGTAGGTCTCGAGGCTCACCGCGTAGTCGGAACGCCGCACCTGGAGGTCCCCGAGGTTGACCCAGGGGTCGACGTACTTGCGTCGCAACGCGATCGCCGTGCGGAACTGCCGCTCGGCAGCGTCGAGGTCGGCGAGCACCTCCCCCTTGTGGTTGGCGGCGTAGGCGTGCTGCGGATCGAGGAACAGGGCCTTGTCGAAGTAGAGCGCCGCCTCCTCGGGCCGGCCCCCCTGCTGCTGGATGCGCCCCTTGCCGAACCAGGCGTTGGCGTCGTCGGGGTCGAGTTGCAGGGCGCGGTCGTAGCAGTGGAGCGCCTCGTTGGCTCGATCGAGGTAGTGCAGGGCCACACCCTTGTTGAACCAGGCCCGCTGGTAGTCGGGGTCGCCCTTGATCGCCTGGTCGAAGAAGCGCAGCGCCTTCTCCGATTCGTCGAGGCTGAGCGAGAGGTTGCCCAGCAACAACCACGCCGTGGTGGGGAGCTCGAGCTGGTGCTGCTTGACCGTCGCCACCAGTGCGGTGGAAGACTCCTTGATCGCCGCGCGGTCGGCCTCGCCCATGTCGACGACCCGCCGCTGGCCATAGGGGATCTCCCGCAAGGGCACCATGTGGTCGAGGGCCAGCCCCGCCAGACGCTGGAGCGCGCGCACCACCGCGTCACGGTCGGCGCTGGGCGGCAACGAGAGGGGCTCGACCCACTCCTCGACGGCCCGCTGCAGCTGCCGATGGGTGTCGCCCAGCGCCCGCTCGAGCTGCAGCACCAGCGACTTGCCCTCATCCATCGTCAACGCCAGGCGGTCGTAGGTCAGGTAGGAGAGCGGCAACGAGGGGGCCAGCGCCCGCAGGTGCGACTCAGGGTCGGTGGTGACGTTCATGCGCTGCTGCAGCGAGAAGGTCGCGGCCCGCTCCTTGAGCAGCACCACCGGCACGCTGCGTCCCAGCAGCATGGCGTAGCGCAGCAGCACCTCGAGGGTGAAGCCGTCGAGCACCACGACGCCGAAGGTCGCGGCCTGCAGCTGCTCGACCTTGGTGGGGAGGGTGACGTCGAAGCCATGCTCGGAGAAGAAGTGCTCGACGACGCGTAGCACCGCCTTGTCCTCGAGCACCGTCGGGTCGTAGACGATGTGGCAGCTCTTGGGGTTGACCTTCTCCCGTGGGTCGCTCAGCAAGACCACCCCAAGGGACCGTGGTAGCCTGCCGTTCCACAAGAACCTTTCAGCTGCCCCGACCGAAGCGACGGCGGCCCCTCAGGGCGCTCCCTGGTCGCCACCGGTGCGCTCCCGCGGCTGGAGGATCTCCAGGGTGGTGCGCGTGGCACCGCCGAGCAGGCCCAGCCACAGCACCCCGGTGAGCAACATCCGCTCCAGGGCCCCGTCGATGACGCGCTGCAGCAGGTAGGTCGCCAGCACCCCGACCGCCACGCACACGATGAGCACCTGCAGGATCCGCCGCGCCCGCGGGTCCATGACCTCCTTGTGCGGCTCCTGCGGCGGCGCGGGCGGTGGCAGGACATCGCGGAGTGGCACCACGGTCGGCCCCCTACATCTGCTCCAGCGGTTCGATCCCCAGCAGGCGCAGCCCATTGCCGAGGGTCTGCTTGGTCGCCGCCACTAGCGAGAGGCGGGCTGCCTGCTGGGGCGCGCCCAGCACGGGGCAGTGCTCGTAGAAGCGGTTGCACTCGGTGGCGACGAGGTTGAGGTAGGAGGGCAGGTGGTGGACCTCGAGCGTGGTGGCGCACTGCCGCACGAGCGAGGGGAACCGTCCGATCGTCCACAGGAGCGCCTGCTCGCGTTGGTCGGTCAGGGTCGAGAACTGCTGCACGCTGCTGGCCGCAGGCGCACCCGCGGCCTTGCGCAGGATGGCGGCGCAGCGGGCGTGGCTGTACTGCAGGAAGGGGGCGCTGTCGCCGTCGAAGCTGAGGGCCTCCTCCCAGGAGAAGGTGATGTTCTTGGCCGCCTTGACGCGCACGAGGTTGTAGCGCAGGGCACCGATACCGACGTGACGGGAGATCTTCGCCCACTCCTCCGGCGAGAGCTCCGGGCGACGGGCGCGGACTTCCGCCTCGGCGCGCTTGACCGACTCCTCGATAAGGTCGTCGATGAAGACGACCCTGCCGCTGCGCGTGCTCATGCGCCCTTCGGGCAAGGCGACGAAGCTGTAGAAGACCGATTCGGGGAGCGTTGGGACGTCCAGCACCTTGAGCGCGGCGGCCAACTCTGCCGCTTGCTGCTTGTGGTCCTCGCCGAGGATGTTGATCAGCCGGTCGGCCTTCCGCGCCTTGGCGCGGTGGTAGGCGACGTCGCGGGTGGTGTAGAGGCTCGTGCCATCGCCGCGGGTAAAGTAGAACCGCTCCTTGCCGCCGAGGCCCAGCGCGGCCAGGTCGAGGAAGTGGGCGCCCTCCTCGACGCCCGCGTGCGGGCTGCTGCTGAGCCCCTCGACGACGGCCTTGGTCGAGCCATCGCTGATGAGGGAGCTCTCGTAGTCCCACACGTCGATGGTGACGTCGAGGTCGCGCAGGGTCTGTTGCATGCCGACGAGCATCTCGCGCACGCCCGAGGCGACCGCCTCACGGGCAGAGCGGTCGCCCGATTCGAGGGCGCGCAGGCGCGCATCCACCGCGGCGGCGACGGTCGGGTCCGTCTCCATCGCAGCGTTGGCCTGCTGGTAGTAGGTGACCAGCTGGTGGTCGGGCTTCTCGCGCTCGGCGGCCGAAGGGGTCAGGCGCGCCATGTGCTCGACGCCCCAGCTGAGGATCACCACCTGCTTGCCCACGTCGTTGACCCAGTAGTGGACCTCGACGATGTCACCAGCGGCGCGCAGCACCCGCGCGAGCGTGTCGCCGAGGATGGGGTTGCGCGCGCGGCCGACGTGGAAGGGACCGGTGGGGTTGGCGCTGGTGTGCTCGAGCAGGACGGTCGTGCCGCTGGAGGGCCAGTGACCATAGCGTGCACCCTCGTCCTGGACAGCCTCGAGCACGCTGGCGGCCAAGCGTGCTGGTTCGAGGGTGAGGTTGAGGAAGCCTCCGGCGGTCGAGAGGGAGCCCGGCAGCTCGATGCGCGATTCGCTGGCCGCGGTCTCCAGCGCCGCCTGCAGCCGCAGGGCGGCCTCCTCGGGGCGCACCTTGAGGGGCTTCGCCAGCACGAAGCAGGGCACCGCAAGGTGGCCCGTGCGCTCCGGGGGGACCTCCGTGATGGGCAGCGCACCGTGGACACCCAGCGCCGGTGCGACCGTCGCGAGGGCGCTGTGCAGCTGCTGCTCGAAGGTCCCGAAGGGATCTGCCATCGCCCCCGGGCAGGTGCACTCCCCCCCTTTGTGCCTGCCGCTGGGACCACAACCCTTAGGGCTCGGCGGAGGCGCTGCGCTGGACGATGCCCCTGCTGCTGAGCACCTGGTGGGGATCGGTGCTGGTCGAGGATGGCGCCATCACCTCGACGGCCCTGGTCGAGCCGACGGTCCCTGCCGTCTCGGCGCGCCTCATCGCGTTGCTCGAGGGTGCGGTCCTCCCCAGCGACCTTGCCCTGGCGACCCTTGCGGCACACCACCAGCAGCCCCTCCAGGTGTGCGAGCAGCGTCTTTGGTCCCTGGGCAGCCTCTTGCCCCTGCCCGCACCCTTGAGGGACCTGCCCGACCGCGCGGCTTCCCAGGGCATCGACGAGGGGTTGCTCGTCG
This sequence comes from Thermoplasmata archaeon, assembly GCA_023265395.1. Classification (GTDB taxonomy): domain Archaea; phylum Thermoplasmatota; class DTKX01; order JAHFTX01; family JAHFTX01; genus JAHFTX01. The sequence continues at coordinate 12,652 of JAHFTX010000024.1, read as the reverse complement.
CCGCTGCGCGCGACGTCGCCGCCGGACGGCTGCAGCAGGTCGGGGACGACCGCTTTGCCGTCCAGGCGCTGCTGGCCCATGACGACCTGACCCGCACCATCAACCTGCTCTCCGACCGCCTGCGGGAGTGGCACGGGTTGAGCGCCCCGGGGCTGGCTGCGATCGCTCCCGAGCAGTTCACCGTCGCCTCCTACGCTGCGGCGATCGTCGCCGACCCGACCCCGCACCAGGTCGCCGCCGCGTTGGGGCGACCGCTCGGGCTTGCGGGGACGCCGCTGCCCCACAAGGAGGCCGAGGCGCTGCGCGCCTATGGGCAGACCCTCCAGCAGGTGCTGCGGGCCCGCGAGGAGCTCGAGGAGCACCTGCAGCACCGCATGGCGACCGTCGCACCGATGCTCAGCCTGGTCGCCGGCCCGGTGCTGGCGGCACGGTTGCTGACGCTCGGGGGCGGCCTGGGCGCGCTGGCGCGCATGCCTGCAGGGACGCTGCAGATGCTGGGGGCCGAGAAGGCCTTCTTCCGGCACCGGCGCGGCGAGGGTGACGCCCCCAAGCATGGGGTGATCTTCCAACACCCGCTGATCCACGCGGCCCCCCGCTCGCACCGGGGCAAGCTCGCTCGTGCGCTCTCGGCCAACCTCTCGCTGGCGGCCAAGGCCGACGCTGCGGGCAACCGCGCCTTGGGTGACCTGCTGCAGCAGCGGCTCCAACGGCAGGTCGAGCGCATCCGCGCGCGCACGCGCATCCTCAGCGACGCCGAGCTCGATGAGCGGGCCGCGGCGCGCCGCGCGACCCGACCGCGCCCGCGCGTCGGCTCAGGCGCTCGGGGCCACGGGCGACGGGAGGGACGTCGAGGACCCTCCCGGGACCCTCGCCGTTGAGGGAGCGACACGCCTTTAAACCGCGATGACCCCCTCCTGAGCGGGGGTCGGCCATGGTCGCCAGCGGACGGCAGGTCTGGGAGGTGCAGGCACCCGGTCCGGTGCTGATGGTCCACACCACCGCCGACGGCACCTTCAGCGTCGCCGGGACCGCCAACGGCTGGCTGCTGGCCCAGGGCATCGACGGCACGACGCTGTGGCAGATCGACCTGCAAGAGCCGCTCAGTCACCTGCAGCTCAGCGGCGACGGCCAGTTCGTCGCGGCGGCCACGACCGCAGGGCACCTGCACCTGTTCGACCGCCGCGGCAAGGAGCTCTGGAAGGTCGTCATCAAGGAGACCGTGCTCTCGCTGGCCATCAACGAGAGCGGGGCGCTGCTGGTGGTCGGCTCGTCCAGCGGTGCGGCCTACCTCGTGGACCGCAACGGGAAGGTCCCCTGGCGCTTCGACACCGGCGGACCGGTCCGTGCCGTGGCGATCTCGGACAAGGGCACCTTCATCGCGCTGGGCGCCGACGACGACACCATCAGCTACCTCAACAGCCGCGGCGAGCTGCTCTGGCGCTTCACCACCCAAGGTGCCGTCAACTGCCTGGGCCTCTCGGGGGCCGGGGACTTCGTGGTCGCCTGCTGTAGCGACAAGCGCACCTACTTCCTCGACCGCACGGGCTCCCTCAAGTGGAACCCGCGCTCCCCCGACGAGGGCGCGGTGGTGCGCCTGGCCGCCGACGCTGGCTCGATGATCATCGGTGCGGGCAACGAGGTGCTGCTGCTCAACCGCGAAGGTGCGATGGTCCGCCGCTGGCAGAGCCGCGGCACGATCACCGGGGTGGCGATCAGCACCAGCGGCGAGTACTGCGCCGCCACCTCCGACGACAACAGCCTCTACTTCTTCAGCCGCAACGGCGAGTTGCTCTGGCGGTACAAGGCCGCCCAGGCGTTGCGATGCCTCGCGAGCACCCCCATGGGGGACTATCTGCTGGCCGGGGGCGATGATGGGCACCTGCACCTGTTCGACAACACCGCCTTCTTCAGCGGGTTCCTCGACAACACCCGCGAGGCCCTCAAGTCCCTCAAGGGCGCCGGGGTCCCCACCATCGAGGCCGAGGTGCTGCTGCAGAAGGCCGAGCTGGACCTCAGCCGCCGCGAGTTCACCTCGGCCCTCCATTACGCCCAAGGCGCCGAGTCGCTGGCCAAGCGCCTCTCGGAGAAGACCAAGCCCGACATCGCGGTGCTCGGCGTCTCCCCCCAGAGCTTTGGCGTCGGCGGCGCCAGCCGCATCAACGTGATCCTGTTCAACAGCGGCACCGCCCGCGCCGCCAAGGTCGCCCTGCGCTTCCAAGGACCCGTGGAGGTCATGGGCCAGGCCACCTGGGAGGACGTCGGTGTCGGCGCCTTCGTCGAGACCGCGCTCAATGTCACCGTCTCGGGGGCGGGGACCCATCCGGTACGGGTGCTGGTGGCCTTCACCGACAGCGAGGGACGGGAGTTCCTCCAGGAGCGTGCCCATCCGTGGGAGGTGACCGCAGAGGCGCCGGTGGCGCTGACCAAGTCCCGTGCGGTCATCCAGCTGGGGGATGTGCGCAAGCTGATGGCCAAGGTCCAGGCGGCCAAGCGGACCGGACGCCCAGCACCGCACACCGAGATCGAGGAGCACCACCAGGGCCCGCCCGAAGGAGCCGCCGCGCGCCTGCGCAGCCGCCAAGCGGTCGCCTCCGCGGCCGCACGGGCGTCGGTCCCTGCGCCCGGCGAAGCGCCGCCCAGCGCGCAGATGCGGCAGTGCCCCTCCTGCTACAAGCCGGTGCAGGCCGACTGGGCCGGGTGCCCCTTCTGCTTCGCGCGGCTGCACTGAGCGGGTGGAGGCCATGAGCGACACGCCGCAGCTGGTCGCCCCGGGGCTCTATGCCCAGGGCACGAGGCGGTTCACGCTCGGGCCGGACGGAGAGCTGCGCCCCTTCTCCCCCAACCGCTCGAAGCTCGCCGCCTACCTCAAGCTCGGCGGCACCGCCTGGCCCTTTGGGGAGGGCTGCCGCGTCCTCTACCTCGGCGCTGCGTCGGGCACGACGGTCAGCCACATCGCCGACTGCTGTCCGCGCGGGCGGGTCTTCGCCGTCGAGAAGGCGCTGCGTCCGTTGCGCGAGCTGGTCACGCTCTGTGGCGAGCGCGACAACGTCGTCCCCCTGCAGGCCGATGCGTCGATGCCCGAGCGCTACGGCGCCATCGTCGGTCTGGTCGATGTGCTCTACCAGGACGTGGCCGCACCCAACCAAGGGGCGATCTTCGCCGCCAACGCCGCGCGCTTCTGCCGCCCTGGCGCGCTGGGGATGCTGATGGTCAAGGCGCGCTCCATCGATGCCGCGGCACCTCCGGGGGCGATCATCGACGAGGTGGAGGTCGGCCTGCCGCCGCAGGCCCAGCTGCTCGAACGCATCGGGCTGGGCCCCTTCGAGCGCGACCACGCCGCACTGGTGGTGCGCCTGGGCACGGCGGCTGCGTCGACCGGTACCCCTTAAGGGGCAGCGTTGCCTGGCGGCGCCATGGGCGAGCAGCTCCGTGCACTAGTCCGCCCGCCGCGCGTCTCGGTCATCGGCGGCGCCCATGCCGAGCCGCCGGCGTTGGCTGCGGCCGAGCAGGTCGGTACCCTCCTGGCGGCCGAGGGCGTGACGGTCGTCAGTGGTGGCCTCAGCGGCGTGATGGCGGCGGTCTGCCGCGGCGCCGTTGCTGCCGGAGGCACCACCATCGGTATCCTCCCCCACTACGAGCTGGAGGCTGCCAACCCCTACGTGACCATCCCCATCGCCACGGGAATCGGCTTCGCGCGCAACCTGGCCGTGGTGCTCAACGGCGACGCCGTGCTGGCCATCGACGGCAGCCATGGCACCCTCACCGAGATCGGCTACGGCCTGCTCTTCTTCGGCACCGTGGTGGGCTTGGGCACCTGGCAGGTGCCCGGGGTCGTGCCGGTGGGCACGCCCACGGAAGCCGTCGATGCGCTGCGACCGCTGTGGCAGGCACGCACCCGCGCACCGCTGCGCGGGCTCCACCACCCCCCGCCGGCGCTGATGCTCCCACCCGAGGAGGGGTGGGCGCTGCAACCCGACCAGCCAAAGCGCTAAGAACCGGACGCTGCGTTTCCGGCCCATGGCCACGAAGCGCTCCAGAGGCGCAGCTGCGCCCCACGCCGACGAGGGATCCCACCCCGACTTCTTGCGCCTCCGCAGCGCCGCCGACCGCGCGGCGAAGCGGAAGCTGCTGTCGACTCCCATCGTCCAGGTCGACCCCGCCAAGGCGACCAGCGTCGATGCGATGATGCGCGCCTTTACGGGGATGTCGATCCAGGCCCGTGCGCTGGGGGAGTGCGCCGACATCTGGGAGCGCGCGTTGCGCGACCGCCGCCGGCCGACGATCCTGCTGGGCCTTGCTGGGCCGCTGATCGCCGCGGGGCTGCGCAAGACCATCGCCACGATGGTCCGCGAGGGGCTCGTCGATGCCATCGTCTCGACGGGAGCGGTCCTCTACCAAGACGTCTACCAGGCCCGCGGCCACGACCACTGGCGCGGCACCCCCGAGGCCGACGACGTCGCCCTGCGCGACCTGCTGATCGACCGCATCTACGACACCTACGTCGACGAGGAGCGCTTCTGGGAGACCGACGTGTGGATGGGCAAGCAGGCCGATGCCATGGGGGGCGGCATCCACTCGACCCGCTGGTACCTCGAGCGCATCGGCAAGCTACCCGAGCTCCGAAGGGACAAGGACAGCATCGTCGGGCAGGCGGCGCGCCATGGCGTGCCGATGTTCGCGCCCGCGCTGGCCGACAGCTCCATCGGCATCGGCATGACCGACCACCTGCACCGCGCGCGGCGCGCCAAGCGCGAGCGCCTGGTGCTCGACACCATCCTCGACAACTACGAGATCACGCAGCTGGTGGTCCGCTCCCGCGGCGGCACGGCGGCGATCTACATCGGCGGCGGCGTGCCCAAGAACTACATCAACGACAGCGTGGTGATGGCCTACGTCTTCAACGTCGAGACCGGCGGCCACCGCTACGCCTTCCAGCTGACCATGGACCAGCCCTCCACCGGCGGGCTCAGCGGCAGCACGATCAGCGAGGCGCGCTCGTGGGGCAAGGTCTCCAAGGTGGCCAACTTCCGACAGTGCCAGGTCGATGTCAGCATCGGCTTGCCGCTGCTGGTGACGTCGATGCTCGCCCGCAAGGCCGCGCGGGGCCGCGGACGGTTGGAGCTGAACTACGTCGGCGAGCAGCTCAGGCCCGTGCAGGTCGTCGGCGCGCGCAAGGGGCGGTCCGCGCGCGCGAGATGAGCCCTCAGTCTTCGTCGAGTTCGAGGTCGAGGTCCTCATCGAGGACCTGGTCGAGGTCGTGCTCAGGCTCGGCGGGCTCCACCTTGCTGCGCTGGAGGAGCTTGGGCTCCTGGTCGTCGTGGTACACCTTTCGTCCGCTCTCCATGGTATCACCCGCCAAGGCGGCACCGCGATTGCGACGACGGCGATGATAAAGGTGCCGCGGCCTGAGCGGGTGACTGGGCGGAGGCAAGGGCATCGCTACAGGCCCTCGGATGGGCTCGCCCGAATTTGAATCGGGGTCCCTAGCTCCCAAAGCTAGGAGGATTGGCCAAACTACCCCACGAGCCCGTGTCGATCGACGACGGTGGTGTGCAGGCGCCGGGATTCGAACCCGGGTTGTTGGCTTGGAAGGCCAACGTCCTACCACTAGACGACGCCTGCGCACCGTCGGTGCGCCTCGCCAGCGGGACGGAGGTACAAAGGCCTTCGGGCCTAGCCCAGCGGGGCTGGCCCCCCGCGTGCGGGCGAGTCGGCGACGCTGAAGGAGGGTGCCGTCGCCGGGGCGAACCAGAACCCAGGGCAGCGTGCGGCATCGAGGTCCTGCTGGTCGATGGGGAAGTTGCGGCAGTTGGCCGGGCGGATGGGGTAGATCCCACAACGGGTGCCAGGGGTCAGGAACAGACAGCGCACCTTGGGGCCGCAGCAGCGGCCGCACTCGGGCAGGCACTCACCGCGGCGGAGCACCAGCTGCGTCGTGACGTAGGCCTCGTCGTGGTACTTGGCCATCCGAGCGAAGGACCCATTGGCGGCAGGGATCCCCAGGCCGATCGCGGTGCCCGCGACGCCACCGATGGCAGCGATGGGGATGAGGTCGACCATACGGCGCTGCGCAGGGGGCGCAGCGCGCGCACCCTTGGCAGCCTTCGGCACGCCCCGCGCAGCCATAAAGTCTTAGGGGGTGGGGGCGAGTGGGAACCGCTCGGTGGGCCCGACGCCGAGGGAGCGCACGACGATGGCTCAGAACCTGGTCCACAAGATCCTCGCGTCCCACCTGGTCAGCGGGAAGCTGCGCGCGGGCGAGGAGATCGCCATCCGCATCGACCAGACCCTGACCCAGGACGCCACCGGCACCATGGCCTACCTGCAGTTCGAGGCGATGGGCATCCCCAAGGTGCGCACCAAGGTCTCCGTCTCCTACATCGACCACAACATGCTCCAGACGGGCTTCGAGAACGCCGACGACCACCGCTTCCTGCAGGATTCGGCGGCGCGCTTTGGCGCCTACTTCAGCCGCCCCGGCAACGGCATCTGCCACCAGGTCCACCTCGAGCGGTTCTCCACGCCAGGTGAGACGCTGCTGGGCTCCGACAGCCACACCCCCACCTGCGGCGGGGCGGGCATGCTGGCGATCGGTGCCGGCGGGCTCGATGTCGCTGTCGCCATGGGCGGTGGTCCCTTCCACCTGAAGATGCCCAAGGTGCTTGGGGTGCGCCTCGAGGGCCAGCTCCAGCCGTGGGTCTCGGCCAAGGACATCATCCTCGAGCTCCTCCGGCGGCTGACGGTCAAGGGCGGAATCGGGAAGGTCGTCGAGTACCACGGCCCGGGGGTCGCCGCCTTGAGCGTGCCGGACCGCTCCACCATCACCAACATGGGCGCCGAGCTGGGGGCGACCACCTCGGTCTTCCCCTCCGACGAGCGCACCAAGGCCTATCTGACCGCCCAAGGTCGCAGCGCCGACTTCCATCCATTGAGCGCCGATGCTGGCGCGACCTATGACGAGCTCGTGGTCATCGACCTCGACACCCTCGAGCCGATGGTTGCGCGGCCCAGCAGCCCCGACAACGTCGTCCCCGTCTCGTCGGTCGCGGGGTTGCCCGTGGCGCAGGTGTGCGTGGGCAGCTGTACCAACTCCAGCTACACCGACCTCAAGACGGTCGCCGAGGTGCTCAAGGGCAAGACCATCGCGCCGGGGCTGAGCATGACCGTCACCCCTGGGTCGAAGCAGGTCTACGAGATGATCGCCCAGGATGGCACGTTGGCAGACTACATCGCCGCCGGTGCGCGCATCCTCGAGTCGGCCTGTGGGCCCTGCATCGGCATGGGCCAGGCGCCCCCGACCGATGGCATCAGCGTGCGCACCTTCAACCGCAACTTCTCCGGACGCAGCGGCACCCCCGACGACAAGGTCTACCTCTGCTCGCCCGCCGTCGCCGCCGCCGCGGCCCTGACGGGCACGCTCACCGACCCGCGCACCCTTGGGATCCCCCCACCCAAGGTCACCCTGCCGACGCGCTACCTGACGCACGACAACCTGCTCATCCCGCCGCCGGCGGGAGGCGACGTGGAGATCCACCGCGGCCCCAACATCAAGCCGGTGCCGGTGGCTCCCGAGCTGCCCCGTCGCATCGAGGGCGCGGTGCTGCTCAAGGTCGGCGACAACATCACCACCGACCACATCCTGCCCGCGGGGTCGAAGATCCTGCCGCTGCGTTCCAACATCCCGGCGATCAGCGAGTACACCTTCACGCGCGTCGACCCCGACTTCCCGGCCCGCGCGCGCAGCGCCGGCGGAGGGTTCGTCATCGGCGGCGACAACTACGGCCAGGGCTCCTCGCGCGAGCACGCGGCGATGGCGCCGATGTTCCTGGGGGTGCGCGCGATCATCACCACCGGCTACGCGCGCATCCACCACGACAACCTGGTCAACTTCGGCATCCTGCCCCTGCGCTTCTCCAACGCCGCCGACCTGGCGACCATCGACCAGGGCGACGTGCTGCGGATCGGCGACGTCGTGGCGCTGCTGCGAGCCGACGGCGGCGTCGTCGAGAATCTGACCAAGGGCACCCGCTGCCGGGTCAGCCTCGCCCTCTCGGAGCGGCAGAAGGAGATCCTGCTCCACGGGGGGCTCCTCAACCTCACCCGCTCCCAGCAGCCCCGTGCGGGCGCCGCCGCCTAGTGGCCCGCCGATCGTGCACCTGACGGTGGCGGCGAAAGGGCTAAGGGCACTCCAGCCGTCCTCGCGGTCGGATGGGCATCGACCCCAAGTTCTACGACAACCGCAAGATCGTCGCCGGCACCGACGCATACAACATCTGGGGTCCGCCCTATGCACCCCCGACCAAGCTGGGGATCCACGGCACCCAAGTGGCCATGGACATGGACCTGTGCATCGGCGACGGGGCCTGCATCGACTGCTGCCCCGTCGATGCCATCCGCTGGATCGACACCCCGGGCCACCCGACCTCGGCGCGCAAGGGTGCGCCGGTCAACGAGGTCGCCTGCATCGTCTGCGGCGCCTGCGAGACCAGCTGCCCCGTCACAGCGATCCACATCACCGACCTGGAGGCTGGCTACTATGGCCATGGGCGCCAGCCGCGCCGAGACCCCACCTGGCGCGCCGAAGGGGCGTTCCCGCCAGTCCAGTGAGGCGGCTCACGGCCCGCTGGGGGCCGTGGTGTTGAGGTAGAGGTCGACGTAGGCCTGCACGTCACCGACGGTGGTGAAGTTGACCGCCGCGCCGTAGAGGTCGCTGTTGTGCGCCGAGGGGCTGCCGTTGCGGGTGTCGCACCAGAGCATGTAGGCGGTGTCGTTGGTGGCGGCGATGTTGAGGTAGTCGCCGATGAAGGCCCCGCCGCTGCTGATGATCTGGCCCAGCCTCGAGCCGCCGCCGCCGTTGCCGTCGAACTGGACGTCGGTGGCATTGAAGCTGATCGAGAGGTTCTGCCCGCCGTTGAAGCTCAGGCCGTAGGTGATGGAGAGCAGCGTGTTGTTGGAGTCGTAGGAGCGGTCGTAGAACATCACATGCAGGTAGCCCTGGGGGCTGACGTAGGCGCTGGGGAAGAACTGGTCGGCGCCATTCTCCATCGGGTCGATGTTGACGCGCGCAGCGTCGCCCCAGCTGTCGCCACCGTCGCGGCTGGTGACCATGAAGATGTCCGCGTCGCCCAACCGGGCGTCGTTCCAGATGACGTAGACGCTGCCGTAGTAGGGGGAGGTCGGGTACCGGTCCACCGCCAGCTGCGGCAGCGTCGGCGTGCGGTAGGTGCCGTTGGAGGGGCTGCCGGGGATGGGTTGGACGTCGGAGATGTCCCGGACGGCCGAGAAGCTGACCCCCTTGTCGGTCGAGCGCGAGTAGCGGACCTTGTTGGCGCCGAAGTCGATCCACGTGACGTGGACGGTCCCCTTGTCGTCGACCTGCAGGTAGGAGCCCTGCACCTGCAGCTCGAGGCTGCTGAGCTCCGAGACCACCACCGGGCGGCTCCAGGTGGCGCCGCCGTTGCTCGAGTGCGAGGAGACGATGTTGGAGACGGCAAACGCGTTGAAGATGGTCCAGGTCAGGTAGATCGTGCCATCGGTGGGGTCGACCGCCATCCACTCCTTGTCGTGGAAGGTGACCTGCTTGGGCGCAAGGGCGACGATCACCAGGTGGACGTCCGACGCGGGCCAGGTGTGACCGCCGTCGGTACTCTTGGCGACGAAGATCGCGCTGTCCTTCTTGACGATGGCCCCGTTGACGCGCTTGAAGGCGATCCCCGAGGCGTAGACCGCCCCGTTGCTGTCGAAGGCGACCACGGCATCGCCTGCCCCCTGGAAGCCATACAGCGGGGAGCGCAAGCACTCGGTGAGCGGGTAGGAGCTGTCCCGCACGCCGCACCCGGGGTAGCCGGGGATGAGGTTGGTCTGCCAGGTGCGCCCGGCGTCATCGGAGGCGTAGACCCCCAGCCAGGCGTCGCCGTTGGGGGTGTTGTAGTCGTTGGCGCCGCCGACGATGTTGAGCGGGTTGGTCGGGGAGATGGCCACCGAGGGCTCGTTGGTGCCAAAGGGGCCTGCCTTGACGTTGACGTTGCACTCGGGGTCGCAGCGCAGGGTCGCCTCGACGGGCAGGTCGGGTGAGCTCGGGCCGTGCGGCCGCGAGGTCGGGGTGGTGGAGGCGTTGAGCAGCGCCACCAACAGCAGCACCAGGACGATGGCGATGGCGATCACCTGGAGGATCCGCCGCCGCGGACCACCCCCAAACGGGATCGGGATTCGAGGGCCGGAGCCGACGCCGGCCTCGAGCACGCCACCGCCGTGGCGGCGCCGCCGTCCGCGCAACCCGAAGTGGAATCCCTTGGCCATCGAGACCCCTGCAGCGCACGCAGGACGCGCCGCGGTTGAAAGGCTTTCCTGTAGGAGCCGGTGGGGGCGGACTGCCCCGGGGCACCCTTATCGTCGATGCCGCCCTGGGCGCGCCCATGCCTGCACCCTTGGAGGGAAAGGTGGTGCTCCTCAGCGGCGGGAGCCGTGGCATCGGCGCCGCTGCCGCTGCCGCCCTGTTGGACGCCGGCGCCTGCGTGTGCCTGACCTATCGGCAGGATGCCGCGGGCGCGGCACACCGGGAGCAGGCGGCAGCCGCGGCGGGAGCGGGCGACCGCCTGACGACGGTGCGGGCCGATGTCCGTGACGCTGCGGCCGCCAAGGAGGCGGTCCGCCACACCCTCGAACGCTTCGGCACCCTCGATGCGCTGGTCAACAATGCCGGCGTGCTCGTGCAAGGCCACCTGCAGTTCGCCACGACGGCAGACTACGACCTGGTGATGGACACCAACGTGCGCGGTCCCTACCTGCTGATGCGCGCGGCCATCCCCCGGCTGCCCAAGGGTGGGCGGATCGTCAACATCGCGTCGGTGGTCGGGATCGACCCCATCCCCGATGCCTCCCTCTACTGCGCCTCCAAGGCGGCGCTGATCGCCCTGACGCGGTCGGTGGCCCAGGAAGTCGCTCCCGACATCCTGGTCAACGCCATCGCCCCAGGACCCATACGCACCGCCATGACGGCACGGGGGTATGGCGATGACCTGCTCACCTCCGACGCCATCGCCCAGGGCACCTGGCAGCGACGCTGGGCAGGGCCACAGGAGGTGGCCCCGGCGGTGGTCTACCTCTGCTCGCCGGCCTCGGGCTACGTCACCGGGGCGGTGCTGCGCGTCGACGGCGGACGCACCTGAGGCAGCCGCTGCGCTGGCCTGCAGAAGGTCCGAAGAAGGATGGGGGGTGCGGGAGGGGGATCGCTCCCCCTCCCGCTTGGTCCGTTGCGATGTGTCGCTACGCGATCACTTGCGCTTGCGGCGCAGGATCGCCAGAGCGACCACGACCGCAGCCACGAACACGACACCCTCGAAGCCGGGGGTCGTCTCCGTGACCTTGTTGGTGACCGTCGCCGATCCGCCGGCTGCGGCGCCGGCCGTGATGTCGTTGCCGCGGAACTTGCCCACGGCCGCGACCGTCAGCGTCTGCTTCTTGGGCTTGACCTTGACCGTCAGTTCGACGGTCTTGGACTCGCCCGGAGCGAGGCTGGCGATGGACGTGTCGGACGCCAAGGTCGTCGTCCCATCAGAGATGGTGACGTTGACGTCGGTCACGGTCCCGGTCCCGGTGTTCTTGACCTCGACGCTGACCTTGGCGGTCTTCTTGGCTCCGGCAGCGACCTGGCCCTTGATGTCGCCCGAGGTCACGTTGACCGTCAGGCTGGCCGTCAGGGCAGGGGTCACGGTGACCTTGGTCGCCGCGACCGTTGCGTCGCCATCCATCACCCAGAAGGTCCACCCGCCCACATGCCCTGCAGTGGGGGTGAAGTTCAGCGACTGGCTGCCCGAGGCGCCGGGTGCCAAGTCGTCGAAGGTGACGGTGCCGGCAGAGATGTTGGCCCCCGTGTCGGGGGTCGCCCAGATCTCGACCGCGAAGTCCGTCGCGTTGGCATCGCCGTGGTTGGTGGCTGCCACCGTGATGGCGAAGTGGCCTTGGCCGACCTCCACCGTCGCTGGCAACACTGCCACCGAGTCGATCCCGACATCCGCCTCGTCCTTGTCACCAGGGATGGTGAAGTTGGTCGGGGCCGTCACCTTGTTGCCGGCTTCGCCGGCAGTGACGTTGAGCAACCACAGGGTGTCGTTCTCGGCAGTGACCGCGGTCAGGGTCAGGTTGACCTCCCAGGATGCCCCGGGGGCCAGCGTGACGTTGGCGGCCTCGCTGTCGAGGATGGTGACCATGTCGGCAGCATCGTAGATGGCGACGGTGGGCATGCCACCGGCGTTCCCGATGTTCTTGACCGTCACGGTCACGTTGACATCCTGGCTGTCACCGACATCGTCCGAGACGGCCGGGGTCGGGTCCACGATAGAGGTGATCTCGTACTTGGGGGCCGGCACTGGTCCGATGGTGATGTCATCGTCGGCGATCCAGAAGGCTGCCACGTCGGCGTCCTCGAGGACCCACGCGTCCCAGGTCCAGCTCCCGACATCCGCGGCGACCGTGGTCCAGTTGACCCAACCGGTCCACTCGTCGCCGATGGCGATGTCGCTGGGGGCGTCCACGGAGCCTTGGAAGATCCCGTGGTCCCCCGGGGTCCCGGTGGTGCCGTTGGCCGCGTCGACCTCGTTGACGTTGACCGTCACCGAGACGTCGCTGGCGTCACGGGTCGCCGAGGCGCTGT
>JAHFTX010000023.1:19597-46443 GCA_023265395.1 Thermoplasmata archaeon | reverse complement strand
CCGAGACGGCCTCCTCGTGGTCGGTCAGTCGGACCCGGCGGACGCTGGGCGTGCCGCTGGTCATCCGAATCGGCTTTCGTGTACTCCCCGTGTTGTGCATGGACACCCACCCCTGAGTGATTGCCTCCTCCTGTGTGCGCTCAGGGTAAATAGGTACGCAGGGGAAGGGTCTCGGAGTATATTCCTCCCAGGGGGAGGGGGGACCCCCCGTGGCGGTCGGGGAGGCAGGCTAGCGGGGGGGCTGCGGAGCGGCGCGATGGGGCTCGTGGCCTGCCAAGAACGCCTCCAGAAGTGCGCGCACGCGCGCATGGAACATGTCGAGCGAACCGTCGTTGGCCAGGTGGACATCGGCCAGCGCGATGGCCTCGGCGATCCCCCAGCCGAGCTCACGGCGATCCCGGTCGCTGATGGCACCGCTCTCGGACGAGTCGTCGGCACGGCCGCGATGCCGCAGCCGGTCATGGCGGGCGCGGGAGCTGCTATGGATGGCCACCACCACCAGGTCGGTGCCCAATGCGGTGCGGAAGCAGTCGATCTCCGCCTGCGAACGGGTGCCGTCGATGGCCACCACCGGCGGCTCATCGGGCTTGGGCTTGCCCGCGGCGGCGGCGGCGCTCGCGGCCGTGGTGCGGTTGGCGTCGATGCGTCGCAGGGTCCGCTCTGCCCAGATCTGCTCCCCATGCTCCTTGCGCATCTGCGTGGCGATGGCGCCGACGTTGGGGGAGGTCAGCGGCAGGTTGCGGCTGCGCACCTCGTCCCAGATGTCGTCGCCCATGCGGTAGACGGGGATCCCCAGCGCGTTGACCACCGACATGGCCTCGCTCTTGCCGCTGCCGGGCATGCCGGTGAAGAGCAGGACCTTCATGGTCACCCAGAAGCCCTCAGCGCTTGATCTTGGCGTCCTTGAGCTGGTAGAGCACCATCTCGTCCCACGTCAACTTGTGGCTGAGCTTGGGCTTGCCTTTGGACTTGAGCAGGAGCTTGGAGAGCAGCTCGGCGACCTTTGGCACCTCTTCCGAGCGCGTGCTGCGGTAGATGTAGAACTTGACGTCGCCGTCGGTGATCGGGAAGACCATCCGCACCTTGCCCTGGCGGTTGAACCCCTCGGGCTTGCGGTTGGCCTTGAGGGAGGCGAGGTCGGTGCTCAGCAGCATGGCGCCGAACTCGGGCTCCTCGGGCACCTGCTTGGTCTGGTCGAGGAAGGTGGTGAAGAACTCGGGGTAGACGCGCAGCAGGTCCTTGTACCGTACGGTCTTGGGGAAGGAAAAGTGCGCCGAGCGCGCGATGATCGTCATGGGCAGCGGTCCGCCCAACCCAGGCGACCCGCTTATAGCTTCTGGGCGCACCGCTGCTGCAGGGGACATCGCTCACACTTGGGCTTGGGCCGACAGGTGCCCTTGCCCAACTCGACGATCAGCGCGTGGAACTCGCGGTAGAGTTGCAGGTCGGCGGCGATGGCGCCCTCGAAGTAGGCCTTGGCACGATGGTAGTCGTCTCGCCCAGGTGCTGCGCCCACCGGGAGCGGGAAGCGCTGCGCCAGGCGGAGCGTGTAGGCATCGACGACGAAGGTCGGATGGGTGCCAGCGTACAGCAGGATCGAATCAGCGGTCTCGGGGCCGATGCCCGGAAGGGCGAGCAGCTTCTGGCGCACCTGTTCCGTATCCCCGCGCAGGAACTGCTGGAGGTCGGGCGCGCTGGAATAGATGGCGCGGACCACCTGCTGGAGGCGCTTGGCCTTTTGGCGAAAGTAACCGCTGGGGCGGATCAGGACCTCGAGACGCGCCCGAGGCATCGTCGCGATCGATTGGGGGTCCAGTGCGCTGGCGTCGCGCAGGTTGGCGATGGCCCTCTCGACGTTGGTCCAGGCGGTGTTCTGGGTGAGGATGGCACCGACCAACACTTCGAAGTCGCTCTGGGCAGGCCACCAGTGGCGCGGTCCGTAGGCGCCAAAGAGGTCGCGGAAGATCGCCAGGGCGACCGCAGGGTCGGGGATGGCTCTGCCCGCGGTCGTGCGCGCGCCGCTGCTGGACCGCTTGGTGACCATCAGGGCGCCCCGGCGACAGGAAGCGTGCGCATCGAGAGGTCGAGTGCGGGGGCAGAATGGGTCAGCCAACCGACCGACAACACATCCGCGGTTGCAGCGTAGGCCTCGATCGTCTGGGGGTCCAAGCGTCCACTGATCTCGATCAGGACCTCGGGGCGCGCCGCCCGTGCGGCCGCGGCGACCACCCGCGCCTCGACCGGGTCGAGGTTGTCGAGCAGCAAGATGTCTGCCCCAGCGTCGGCCGCTGCGACGGCGGCGTCGGTCGTGCACACCTCGACCGCCACCTTGCCAAAGGCAAAGGACCGCTGTGCCCACGCCGGCACGTCGACCGGGGGCCTCCATGCGTAGGCGCGGGCGCGACTGACCGCCTCGGTGACCCCGAGGGTGCTCAGGTGGCGATCCTTGATCAGGATCCCGCAGCCGGCGTCGTACCGATGGGAATCACCACCGCCAAGCACCACGGCCCACTTGTCATAGTGGCGCAGGCCAGGCGCCGTCTTGCGCGTCGCGGCGATGCGCACCTGCGGGTTGAGCGTGCGCACCTGTGCGCCCAGGCGGGCGGTCGCCGTGGCGATGCCGCTCATGCGCCCCAGCAGGTTGAGGCACGCGCGCTCGCGGCCATGCAACGCGCTGAGTGCCCCTTCGAGCCGGAGCACCGTGGTACCTCCCGCGACCGCGCTGCCGTCGGGGACCACGGCGGTGGTGCGCACCGCCGCTGCCTCCCACAGCGGGTCGACCGCCTCCAGACCGGCGATGACCCCTGCTTGCTTGGCCAGCACCTCCCCCACCCCGGTGCCGCTCAGGCGCAACGCCACCGTCGTGATGTCGCCATGGCGCAGGTCTTCGCGGACCCACACCTCGTAGGGCTCCATGGGCGCGCGACCCTGGGCACAGGTCATAAGGGCTTCGCGCCCTTGTCGGCGGCCATGCCTCGACCACGTTCGCGCAAGGGCAAGCGTCGTGCCGCGCGCCGTGCACAGGAGCGCCGCCTCCAGCGGGAGCAGCAGGTTCCCCTGCTGGCGCTGGCAATCGGGCTGCTGCTGACCGGCTGGGGGATCGTCCTGGTGCCCTGGGCAGCGCAGACGCTGGCGTACCACCCTGAGCAGCCGGTGGCCTACCTCGTGCGCAACGACCTGCAAGCGCGCTTCGACCCGCAGACCCTGACGTTGACGAGCCTGGTGATCGGTGCACTAGCTCTCGTCGGCGGGCTGTTGCTGCTCGACCGACAACGGGTCGGATGGCTGCTCTGCCAGATGGCGTTGCTGAGCAACCTTGTCTTCATCGTGCGCCTGATGGTGCTCTCCTTCGACCTCGTCCAGTTCGGCGGGGCCCTGCTGATGCTCTGCGGCAGCGCCTACCTGTGGCACCCTTCGGTGCGCGAGCAGTTCGACACGCAGCCGCTGGGCGAACGCTGGTTGCTGCAGCGCAAGAGGGCCGACGATCCCTAGGCCCTACTAGAACAGCACCGACAAGCCCACGCCGACCATGATCAGCACCAACAGCACGACGACGACCTGGACCCATAGCTGCTTGAGCGGCCCTGTGGCCTTCTTGCGGTCGGATCCCTTGGGACGTGGCATCGCAACTCCCCGTGCGCTCATCCTGGTCCGAGCGCGACCAAGTAGATCGCCACGACCGTGCCGGCCAGCGATGCGCCGATCAGCCAGCCTGTGGCCATGATGTAGCTATCCACCAGCTTGAGCGTTCGCTTGGTCTCATCCCACCCCTCTGCAGCGGCGACACTGTCGAGCTTGTAGTACTGCCAGACGTCGCGCATGATTCCCCCAGCGAAGGCGGGCAGCACGATGTAGAGGGGGAAGTACATCCCCAGGCCGAAGGAGGTGCCCATGCCACAGAGCAGGTCCACCGTCACGCCGATGACGATCCCGGTGGCGAGGTACTGCAGCAACAACCCGTTGCTCTGGCCGCCGAAGATCACCAGCAGCAATGTCGCGTACGCATTGGCCTGCGGGGCCGGGAGGTCGAGGATCCCCAGCGCCAGCCCCTTGGAGAGGAAGGCTGCCCCCAGCGCGGCGGGGATCGCCCCGGGGATGATGGCCCAGAGCATCGAGTTGATCATGTGGTAGGGGCGGTTGCCCACGTAGAGCGCCGTCTTGAAGTCGGTGACGATGTTGCCGCTCATCGAGATCGCACCGGCGAAGGTGGTGGTCCCGATGATCGCCATCACCGCCGTGCGTTCGGCGTTGAGGTGCCCCTCGGTCGCCAGGTCGATGACCCAGAAGATCGAGATGAGCATCAGCAGCACGATGAAGCTCGTCCCGCTGACCGGTTCGGTGCCGATCTCGCCCATGACCTTGACGGCGATGGCGCCGATGAAGAAGGCCGTCAGCACCAGCACGATGGCGAACAGGACGCTGTGGGCGACGGGGTATCCCCCCAGGGTGAAGATGATGATCGTGCCCACCAGGGTCACGGCTGCCATCAGCGGGATGTGCACCAGCGGCCAGTCGTACCATCCGCGCTTGGGGATGTAGTCGGCCGTCAGCGGGTTGACCGGCCCCTCGCCGCGATTGGCGGCGGCGGCCTTGCGCATGTCCGTCCCGACGCGTTTGAACGCCGGGGACATACGCACCAAGGCGGTGACGCCACCGCCGAGGATGCAACCGATTCCCATCGGGCGGGCGATCGCCGAGAAGACCGAGAGGGAGGGGGCCGCCTGGTCGAGCGGGCTGTAGAACCCCGCCGGCAGCCCGCCTGCGGGGTGATTGACGAACACCGGGACCTGCAGCATGATCGCCAGCGGCACGATCACGGCCCAGCTCAGCAGCGACCCGGCGGAGAAGAGGAAGGCCACACGGGTGCGCATGAACCAGCCGAGCGACAACAGGATGGGTTCGATCTGGAAGCTGAGCGAGGTGACGGGCCAGGACGGCGGGGTCTGGATGATCCCCGCTCCCCCCCACGCGGAACTCTCCGGATGGTCCATCGCGCCCCTGAAGGGTAGATCCAGCGGCGCGACGACCTCCCCCTGGGCCGTCTTGCCCACGGGCCAGTCCCGCAAGAACACGAAGAGGGTGGTCAGCCCCGTCCAGAGCATGACCCCGCGCACCGAGCGCCGCGCCGAATCGCCCCCACGGGTCGAGATGAGCTCGACGATCTCGAGGAGCTTGACGTTGCTCTCGAAGCTGGGCACCGGCAGCGGGTCGTCGATCAGCCAGATCCGTCGGAAGATGATGAAGTAGACCGTGCCCAGCCACGCTGCGAGGACGCCGGCGACCAGCGGCACGGCCAGCGAGGGGATGTGGGTGATGACGTGGGATCCGTCGGGGGCGGCGTAGTTGGGCGAGTAGGCCAACAGGTACATCGCGGGGAAGGTGAAGACAAACCCGGTGGCCATGTAGGAGGCCGAGGTCGCCGCCGAAGCGGAGATGTTGGTGTCGGAGGCGTTCCAGCGGAACGCCAGGCCGACGACGAACATCAGATACCAGGTGCCGCTGATGACCAGTCCGACCTTGAGGGAGACGAACTCGATGATGACGGTGAAGAGCATCCCGATGATGATGCCCCAGAGCACCGCCTTCCACGGCCAGCGGCTGATGCGGAAGCCGTCGCGCCGGGTCTTCTCCTCGAGGTACTGTTCGAGGACCCCCGTGTTGAAGTTCCCGTACATCTCGTTGGAGAAGTACTCCAGTGAGTTCTCCTCGATCGCCTTGAGCCCCGAGGGGGTGGGCACCTGTTGGTAGGTCGAGGAGCGGACCATGGCAGGCGCACCTTTGCCCCCTCTGCCGCGCGTGTCGCGCAGCACTCGGCATGCGCCCCAGAAGGGGGGGTTGCGCTGTTACCCGGGTGTCGCTATTTAAGCATTGACGGCCAGTCCAAGAGCAGGGTCATCCGCATGGGCGCGCGGCTGCTGCGATGGGTGGTCGTCGCTGCGGTCATCGCACAGCTGCTGCTATGCGTCGTCGCACCGGTGCAGGCGATTGGCGAGCAGGGTGGCACGCTGACGATCACGACGACGGTCCAGTTGCGCGCTGGCACCGGCGGCGGAACCCTCGTCTACAAGCTGACGGGACCGGTGGCACACCAGGTGCGCCTGGCCATCGACGAGGGCTTCGGTGATAGCGATGGCACCATCGCCGCCGACGAGGGGTCGGCCTTCACCTCGGCGCTCGATGGCGAGATCGAGAGCGCCAACCCGCGGTTCCAAGGTGCCGACATCACCGCCGTCGCGCTGCGGACGCGCTCCATCGCCGCCGACACCCTCGGTCTGCTCGGCCCCAGTAGCGACACCGGCTCGATGGAGCTCTCCTATACCATGCAGGCCGATTCGATCGCGCGGCAGCAGGAGCTGCAGCTGGGCGACCCGGTGTTGGCCCAGGCCTTCTTCGATGCCCTGCCGGGGACGGCCAACCGCACCTTCGTGGGGACCGTCGTGCTCGACCACACCACGGTCATCGTCGGCGCCGAGACGCTCAGCGCCCCAGCGGCCGACGACGGCCGGCTGCTGCGGCTGCGCGCACCGGGGGCGGAGATCTACACCTACCACCTGCGGTACACCGCTCCCAACCCCCCGCTCGACACCATCGTCTACTCCCCCTTCGACCCCGTCGAGTCATCGCTGATCATCGGCCTGGTCGGGGCGATACCCTTGGTGCTGACGATCAAGCTCCCCGGGACCATCGCCGATTCTGCGCAACGGGTCCGGGTGCGGTGGGTCCACCGGCTGGCATGGTCATTGGCAGGGGTCGACCTGCTCGTCTATTCCCTTGGGGTGAGCGGTCCGCTGGTGCTGCTGGCCTTGGGGCTGTCGGTCATCGTCATGGTCCTCGTCGCGCGGCGCGTCTACGGCCCGGCGGTCCCTGGGGGAGCACCTGCAGCGGGCACACCATCACTGCATCGGCGCGGCCGCTTGGGTCGGCGTGGTGCACCACCGCCTCGCGCCGCAGCGCCACCGCCTTGGGAGGATCCCACCGCCGATCCGGAGCTGATCGCGGCGCCCCCTCGGCAACGGCCCCCAGCACCGAGCTCATCTTCCCAAAGTCGCGCTCCGTCGGCTGCATCGGCCGAGCCGCCGTTGGTCGAAGGCGAGTGGGAGGCCCCCGCGCCGCCCCCGTCGACGCCTCGGGCGACGTCCAAGTCCATCCGGTGCACTCGCTGCAAGCAGGTGTTCAGCGTGACCATCGAGCGCCGGCCGATGCAGGTCGTCTGCAGCCACTGCGGTCAGGTAGGGCTGGTGCGCTGAGCGCTTCGACGCACCAGGTCCGTGTAGGTGGTCGACACCACATCGGTGGCGGCGAAGCCCAACCCCGTCAGCAGCGCCGTGATCCTTGAGAGCGCCGCCTGCGCAGGCACTCCGAGCAGCTCGACATCGAGGAAGGTGCCAAAGCCCGGCAGCGTGTCGAGCTCGAGGGTGAACTCGTCCCAGGCAAAGGAGCGACGGTGCTTGCGCACCACCACGTCGACGAGGATCCCCGACTGGGTCAGCACGTGCTGCAGCGCCCCAAGGTCGCCGACGGAAAGCTCCTCCTCGGCGTAGGCCTGCCCCAGGGCGTCGAGCTGGCGCTTGTGGGTGAGGACCACCGAATCGAGAGGGATCTGGTCGATCCTCAGGAGGTCCCACTCCTGCAGGGTCTGAGGCACCGGACCGTCGAAGCATCGGCTCTGGCGGATGCGGAGCTGCTCGGGCGCGGGCATGTGGTAGTAGGTGTCCACTTGCAGCTGCGGCGGTCGGGTCACGACGAAGCTGGGCAACGCTGCGATGAGCGCCGCTGGGTGGGGTACCACCACGCGCAGCTCCACCTCGGTGGTGGCGCCACCCTGGCCCAGACCTAACGCGGCAGGGAGGATGGCATCCCCTCCCAACGCTTGAGGAGTGCCGAGCCGTCGTGGCCCAGGGTGTTGAGGATCTTGCCGACGACGAAGTCGACGAGGTCGTCGACGCTCTTGGGATGGTGATAGAACCCCGGCGCAGCATACAGGACGATCCCGCCCGCCTCCGTGATGGTCACCAGGTTTCGAAGGTGGATGAGGCCCAGCGGGGTCTCCCGCGGCACGAGGACGAGCGTGCGCCGCTCCTTGAGGCAGACCGTCGCCACCCGCGTCACCAGCGTGTCGGCGATCCCTGCGGCGATCTTGCCGATGGAGGAGATGGAGCAGGGGACGATGACGGCGGCGTCGAAGGGAGCCGAACCGCTGCTGACGGGCGCGCCAAGGTCTGCGTCACCGTAGACCTCGTCTGCCAGCGCTGCGAACTGCGCAAAGGGGCCGAACTCGTGCTCGATGAGCTGCTTGCCGCTGTCGGTGACCACCAGCACCTTGGTGCCCGGGAGCACCTGCAGCAGGCGGGCGGCGTAGGCTGCCCCGCTGGCCCCGCTGACGCAGACGACGGTGCGCATCGGCCCAGGCAGAAGGAGCCCTGCTATAAGCTCCTCGTCGTGGCGAGGACGATGCCGCGCTGGGGCGGCGACACCCTCAAGTGCATTCCTTGGGTTGGGTCGTGCCGTGTCGGTCGACCTCTCGGCGCTCCAGGCGATCGACCGCAGCCGGCTCGACAGCAGCGGTCCCATCGACGCCCCCAGGGCCATCAAGGAGGGCGTGCTCCAGGCGATCGGCATCGAGCCCATCGACCGGCTTCGCCCCCACGAGGAGACCCTCACCGCGGCGATGGCCGCCGTCGCGCAGGGGATCCTCGAGACCGACGCGTTCCGCTGGCCCATCATCATCGACGGCGCGAGCGGGGTCATCCTCGATGGGATGCACCGCTGGGGCCTGCTGCGCACCTTCCGATTCCGCTACGTGCCGGTGCTGCGCTTCGACTACCTGGCGGACCGCGCGATCCGACTCGACGTGTGGTGTCGCCTCCTGCAGGATGTCACCCCCGGGGGCTTCGCGTCCGCCGCCGAGCTCTTCGGTCTGCGTGAGGTGCCCGTGCCCCTGGCCGGCATCGCCAAGCGCACCGGCGCGCTGATCGTCGGCCCCGACAACCAGGTCTACCGCTTTCCCCTCCAGGAGGACCCCGTCAGCACGCTGCGCCGGCTCAACGCCTTCGAGGGCGAGCTGGGGATGCGCCTCAAGCTGCAGACCTCGCGCGCCCGCTACGTCGCCGAGCAGACCGCCCTCGAGCAGATGCTCCATCCGATGGTGGTCGCCACCTTCCCGCCCCCCCTGACCAAGCAGGACGTCGTCGCCATCGCCGCCGCGGGGCAGGTGTTCCCCGCCAAGACGACGCGGCACATCTTCCCCTGGCGCGTCTTCGATGTGCACGTGACTCTGCACCAGCTGCAGGACGCACCGACGGCCGAAGGGCTCGAGGACGCGGTGCGCGCGGAGCATGCGGCCCTCAACCTGCGCTACCTCGGTCGGCAGGTGACCCTCGACCGCCTCTACGAGGAGCCGATGTTCCAGTTCCAGCAACCGGGGGCCACGAGCCGATGATCGACCTGCACCTGGTGCGGAACGAGCCCGAGGCGGTGCGCGCCAACCTCGCCCGGCGCAAGCGGCCCGAGGTCCTCGAGCTCTTCGAGCAGCTGCGCATCGCCGACGCGCGGCAGCGTCAGCTGGGGATGGAGGTCGACCAGCTGCGCGCCTTCCGCAACACGCTGGCTGCCGCGATCCCGCGGGTCAAGTCGGGCCAGGCGCTGGGGGAGACGACGATCCCTGCGGGCGTGCGGGAGGCGCTGCGCTCGACCTCGCCGGAGCTCGCTGCGTGGGAGCAGCTGCCCCCCGACGTGAGCCACCTCAAGGCGTTGGCCGCAGCGGTGGGCCCGGCCACCGCGACGGCAGAGGCCGCGCGCGACGCCGTCGCCGCGCAGGTCGCGGCGCTCCACCCGCGGGTGCCCAACCTGCTGGACGCGAGCGTCCCCTACGGTGGCAGCGACGCCGACAACGTGGTGGTGCGCACCTGGGGCACCCCGGACCCTCCACGGGCGTGGGCCCGTGGCCATGCCGAGCTCGCCGAGGCCGGGGGATTGGCCGACTTCGAGCGTGCCGCGCGGGCCAGCGGAGCGGGGTTCAACTACCTGCTGGGAGACCTGGTCCTGCTCGATCTGGCCCTGCAGCGCTATGCCCTCGAGTTCCTCTCGTCGCGCGGCTATACCCCGGTGTCGACCCCGATGC
This sequence comes from Thermoplasmata archaeon, assembly GCA_023265395.1. GTDB lineage: Archaea > Thermoplasmatota > DTKX01 > JAHFTX01 > JAHFTX01 > JAHFTX01. Next base: position 36,323 of record JAHFTX010000023.1, on the reverse strand, counting down.
TGTTGCGTCGCGGGCCCTACGAGGGGGTGACCGACCTCTCCGACTTCGAGACGGTGATGTACCGCATCGCCGACGACGACCTGTACCTGATCGCCACCTCGGAGCACCCCATCGCCGCGCGCTTCATGGGCGAGATCCTCGACGACTCGACCCTGCCGATGCGGTTGGCGGGGCTGAGCTCCTGCTTCCGCCGGGAGATCGGTGGTCATGGTGTCGACCAGAAGGGGCTCTTCCGCATGCACCAGTTCAACAAGGTCGAGCAGTTCATCTTCTGCCGTCCCGAAGAGAGCTGGGCGCTCCACGAGGAGCTGCTGGCCAACACCGAGGGACTCTACCAGGGGTTGCAGATCCCCTACCGCGTGGTCAACGTCTGCACCGGCGACATCGGCACGGTGGCGGCCAAGAAGTACGACGTCGAGGCCTGGTTCGCCAAGCAGCAGGCCTTCCGCGAGGTCGCCTCCTGCAGCAACTGCACCGACTACCAGGCGCGCCGGCTCAAGATCCGCGCGGGCAAGCAGGGGGGCAGCAAGGTGATCGCACACACGCTCAACAACACGGCCATCGCCACCTCCCGGGCGATGGTGGCCATCCTCGAGCAGTACCAGCGGCAGGATGGCACCGTCGCCGTCCCGTCGGTGTTGCAGCCCTACATGGGGAGCCGGAGCCTCCTGGGCGCGCCCCTGCCTCCTTAGGAAGATGCCGCAGGAGGGCTAACAGCCTTCATAACGAAGCCATCAAACCTTATTAATGACCCCCGCCCCCGTCGGAGCATGAGCAGCGCCGGCCTCCCCATCCTCGCGCTGCTGCTGGCCGGAGCGCTCGTGGCGGCCGGCTGCACCTCTGCCCCGCAGGCCACGGACGACCGTCCCTCGGTCGTGGTGACCCTGCTGGCCTATCAGTGGTTGGCGACCGCCATCGGCGGCGACTCGGTGGTGGTGACCAACATCGTCCCGCCGGGCTCCTCGCCCCATGAGTTCGACCCGACCCCCCGCGACCTGGTGCGCCTCTACGAGGCGGACCTCGTCCTGGTCAATGGGGTGGAGATCGAGGCATGGTTCACCCAGGCCGTCAAGGACCTCCCCTCGTCGGTCAAGGTCCTGCGCGCCGCCGATTCGGCAAAGCCGCTGCTGGCCGCCGGGGCGCACACCATCTCCTTGGGTGAGAGCGACGAGGAGGAGGGACCCAACGACCCCCATCTGTGGCTCGACCCGATCCGGCTCGCTGCGGTCGGCGACGACCTGACGGACGCGCTGGCGAGCCTGGTTCCCGTCGAGGAGCGTGAGTCGCTGGTCGCTCGAGGCCAGAGCGTCCACAGGCAGTTGCTCGACCTCAATGCGACCATCGGCACCGCCCTCGGCGGCGACTGCGCCCGCCGCACGATCCTGACGACCCATGACTCGATGGCCTACCTCGCCGACCGCTACGACCTGTCAGTCGTCTCCATCCTTGGCATCAGTCCCGACGAGGAGCCCTCGCCCGCGCGTCTGCAGCAGATCGCCGAGGCGGCGACCGAGCGGGGCATCACCACCATCCTGGTGGAGCCCAACATCTCCACCGCCACGGCGCAGGCGCTGGCCGAGCAGATCCATGGCACGACCCAGCCGCTCGACCCGGTCGAGAGCATCAACCCGCACACTGATCTTGGGGCCGACTACCTCAAGGTCATGACGGCCAATCTGCCATCCCTCGAGGTCGCCCTAGGATGTCCGTAGGCGCTGCGGCCGAATTGCCCCTGCACGCGCTCGAGGCGACGCTGCGTCCTGCGGCGGTGCGCGTCAGCGGGCTGACGCGCTGTTACGGCGGCGAGCGTGTCCTCGATGACATCTCCTTGACCATCAACGCCGGGGAGTACCTGGGACTGATCGGTCCCAACGGCTCCGGCAAGAGCACGCTCCTGCGCACCCTGGTGGGCCTCGAGCCCATCGAGGAGGGGAGCGTGCAGCTCTTCGGCACCGACGTCGCCCGCTTCCGCCAGTGGGGACGGGTCGGCTACGTCCCGCAGATCCAGAAGATGGTGCGCCATGACTTCCCCGCCACCGCGCTCGACGTCGTCGTGCTCGGCCGCCTCAGCCGCAAGGGGCGGCTCGGCCGCGTCGGAGCCGCCGACCGCACGCAGGCGATGGCCGCACTGACCACCGTGGGGATGCATCACCATGCCCAGAGGCGGGTCGGGGACCTCAGCGGCGGCGAGCGGCAACGGGTGATGATCGCCCGGGCACTGGCGCAGGAACCGGAACTGCTGATCCTCGATGAGCCCACCACCGGTGTCGATTCGACTTCCCAGGACCACTTCTTCTCGTTGCTCGACCGGCTCCAGTCCCAGGAGCGGATGACGATCATCCTCGTCAGCCACGACCTGCCGGTCATCATGGCCCGTGCCCATACCGTCGCCTGCCTCTCGCGCAGCCTCCACTACCACGGCAAGCCCGAAGGCTTGCTCGAAGGCGGGGTCATCGAGACGGTCTTCGGCCATGAGCGCGGGCTCGTCCTTGGCTCGCACCGCCACGAGCACCTGCATCCCCACCCCTGAGGTGTCTTATGGCCGACCCGAACATCTTCGAGTTCTTCGCTGCCTTGCAGCACTACCCCTTCCTGCAGCGGGCGCTGCTGGCCGGCGTGGTGGTCGCGGCGGTGGCTGCCGTCCTGGGGGTCTTCGTCGTCTTGCGCAACATGTCGATGATCGGCGACGGTCTGGCCCACAGCGCCTTCGGGGGGGTGGGCTTCTCCCTCTTTGCCGCAGGCTATGCGATCTTCCTCACGCCGCTGCAGGGTGCGCTGCTCTTTGCCGTCAGCGGCGGGCTGATCATCAGTCTGCTCGTCGAGCGCCGCCTCGTCGGCGGCGACACCGCGCTGGGGATCGTCTTCTCGCTGGGGTTGGGCCTGGGGGTCGTCTTCATCTCCGTCGCGGGCAAGGGCCTGGGGGTCGACATCTTCAGCTTCCTCTTTGGCAACATCCTGACCGTCTCGGTCGATGACCTCGGCCTCATCGTCGTGATGGCAGCGGCCATCGGCGTGGTGCTGGCGGTCTTCTACCAGCGCTACACCGCCATCGCCTTCGACCCGGAGTCGGCGCAGGTGCTGGGCATCCCCGTCTCTGCCCTCAACACGCTGCTCAACGTCCTGACGGCGATCACCGTCGTCATCGCCATGAAGGTCGTCGGGGTGCTGCTCGTCAGCGCCCTGATGATCGTCCCCCCGGCGACCGCGCTGCAGATCGGGCGGCGACTGCCGACCGTCTCGGTGCTGGCGGTGCTGCTGGCGATGCTGGCGGTCTTCGTGGGGCTGCTGTGCTCCTACGTCTTCGATGTCGCGACCGGCGGGGCGGTCGCGCTGGTGAGTCTGGGTGTGTTCCTCGCCGTCAGTATGGGGCGGTGGCTGCGCCCGCGCAACGAGGGGCACGCGCACGCTCCGTTGGCGCCGCCGGTCTCGAAGGCCTTCCAGCCCTAGGCCCGCTCACTTGGGCGTCTGGTAGCGGTAGTCGACTTCCAGCTGCCAGGCGTTGCCGTCGTCGGGGATGGTGCGCACCAAGCCGCGCTGGTCACCGGCGTCGGTGCAGCTGATGACCACGATCCAGGTCGCATTGGCGCCGTGCTGCTGGAGCGCCTGTTGCTGGGCGGCGGTCAGCTCCATCAGGACCGTGAGGCTGCCCGCGCTCCCGACGGCGTTGGCGCCGTCCTTGCTGACCTCGTCGCCCAGCGGCGAGCGCAAGGTCAGGGTGAAGCTGTCCGGCTGGTTGGTCGCCAGCGGAGAGGTGGCCGCCTCGTCGGTCCAGCTTAGGGAGGCGTTGACGCTGACGATCCGATCCTGTTGCAGTTCGATGCTCTGCTCGGTGCTCTCCCGCTCGGCCGTGGTGCCGCTGAGCTGCACGGGCTCGCCCTGGGCAAGGACGTACTCCACCGGCGGAGCGCCCCCCAGCGGCAGGGCCGAGCCGACGTCGAGCTCATGGCTCTCGACCGCCAAGGTGAAGCCGGCGATCAGCCCGATCAGCAGCATGAACAGGAGGATCGTGGCACCCAACGTCCGACCCAGGCCCCTTACCATCAGCGGCCGGGGAAGGTCGGCGCCTCCCTCCCCGAGGACCGGTCGGGGTCGGCCATAGGCGCCTGCGCGGTCGAAGGCGGTCAGGCGCAGCGCGTTGAAGAGGACGACCAAGGCTGCCGTCTCGTGGAGGACGACCCCCCAGACGATGCCGACGATCCCGCTGAGGGCCAGCACCACCAGCGCGATGGCGACCGCCCCGCTGAAGGCGACGTTCTGGAGGATGTTCGCCGCCGTCGCGCGGCTGAGGGCGATGGTGAAGGGCAACGCCCGCAGGTCGTCGCCGACGATGGCGATGTCGGCCGCCTCGACGGCGACATCGGAGCCCCCATCGAGCAGGGCGATGCCCACGTCGGCGGTCGCCACGGCGGGGGCGTCGTTGACCCCCTCGCCGACCATCGCCACCGGGCCCCACTCCTTGAGCTCCTCGATCATCTCCATCTTCTCGTGGGGCAGCAGCGGCGCGTAGTGCTCCTCGATCCCGACGGTCTGGGCCAAGGCGGCCGTCGGTCCCTGTGCGTCGCCGCTGAGCAGCAACACCGACAGCCCCAGCTCCTGCAGCTGCCGCACGGCGGTCGCCGCCGAGGGGCGGGGGGTGTCGCGCAGCAGGATCGCACCGATGACCACGGTCTCGACGGCTACGAGGACCGCCAGGGTGCCCTTGGTGCTCTCCTCGCTGATCCGTCGTAGCAGCGTCTCGGGCGGGCTCAGCCCCTGCTGCTGCAGGAAGGCGGCGTTCCCCACGCGATAGGTGCGGCCGCGCAGCGTGGTGGTCACGCCCGCGCCCATGACGCCGGCCCCCTCCTCTGGCCGCGGCACGCTCATGCCCGCCTTGGCGGCGGCCCGCAGCACCGCTGCCGCGATCGGATGCTCGGAGCGCGCCTCGGCGACGGTCGCCGCCGCCAGCACGCCGTTGCGGTCTCCGACGATCGGCACCACCTCGAGGACCTCCAACCGGCCACGGGTGAGGGTCCCGGTCTTGTCGAGGGCGACGGAACGCACGGTAGCGGCGGTCTCGAGGTGCACGCCCCCCTTGATCAGGACACCCTGCCGTGCGGCACGGCCCAAGGCCGTGAGCACCGACACGGGGGTGGCGATCACCAGTGCACAGGGGCAGGCGACCACCAGCAGCGTCAGCGCGACCTCGGGGTCCCCGCTGAGCAGCAACGCCGCGACCGCCAGGATGAGCACCAGCGGGACGAAGATCGCGGTGAACCTCTGGACTGTACGCTCGCGCTGCGCCGATCCCTCCTGGGCAGCGCCCACCAGCTCGACGATCCGCTGCACCGTGCTGTCATGGCCAGGCCGCGAGGCAGCGACCTCGAGGTAGCCCGATTCGACGACGGCACCGGCGGGGACCTCGTCCCCGATGGCTCGCGGCACGGGCAGCGATTCCCCCGTGATCGACGAGAGGCTGACCTCGCCGCGGCCGTCGACGATGATCCCGTCGGCACCCACCGTCTCCCCGGTGCGGACCACCACCACGTCGCCGACCTCGATGGAGGTGGCCGAGACCTCGACCACCGACTCATCGCGTCGGACGTTGGCCGTCGTCGGCGCCAGCGTCATGATCGCGGCGATCTCCTGGCGGGTACGCTGCAGCGCCAGCTCCTCGAGGATCTCGGCGAGGGCCATCACCAGCATCACGACCGCCGCCTCCCACCAGCGGTCGATCAGCACCGCGCCGATGACCGCCAGGACCACGAGCACATGGGCGCTCAGCACGCGGTTGCGCACGGCCTGCAACGCCGAAGGGACCACCTGGCGGCCGCTCAGGACCACCGTGGCGGCGAAGAAGAGCGCGGAGATCGCGATGGTCGGATGGAGCCCGCCGGCGGAGAACGCCCACAGGGTGCGGTCACCGCCGGAGGCAAAGAGCGCCATCCCGACCACCAGCAGCGCCGTGGGCAGACCCACCTGGGTCAGCAGCGCGTGGGTCGGGTCCTCGTGGGCGGCGTGGTGCTCGCCCTCCTCGACGATGTAGCCGGCCTCGATGAGCGCAGGGACGACCGTCGCAGGGTCGAATTCGTCGGGGTCGCCATCGACCGTCACGGCGCCGCCCTGCAGGGAGACCTCGACCCGTTGGACCCCGTTGAGCCGGCCCAGGACCTCCTGCAGGTCGCGGCCGGCGTCGTCGAGGTGCAGATGGCTGATGTGCAGTTGGAGCCGACGCGCGCTCTGCGACACCGGCACGCGGGCGAGGGCGTCGGTCAGTGCCTGCCACTCGATGTGGTGATCATCGACCTCGACGATCGCCTGACGCGCATGTCGGTCGAGGCGCAGGCCGAGGATGCCCTCGAGCTGCCGCAGCTCGGCCCGCAGCCGTTGCAGCTGCATCCCCACCTGCGCTGGTTGGAGATTGATGAGCGCGAAATGGCGTGCCGCGCTCGCGCCGTGCTCATGGCTCACACCGCTTGACCCCGCAGGGGCGCCTTTAAGGTTTCTTGAGGGCTGGGATGCGACGATGGGCAAGCGCCGTGGCGGGCAGCGACGCATCGCAGCCGCACCGCGCGACGATCGCGCACAGGTCGTGTCGGTGAGCCTGCCCCCGGGCGTGCTGGCGGACCTCGACGACCTGACCGAGCAGATGGGCTACCGCTCGCGCAGCGAGGCGCTGCGTGATGCGCTGCGCTCCTTCTTCCACGAGGCGCAGGACCTCGAGGGCATGGGCGACCAGGTCGAAGGCACGGTCTCGATCTACTACCTCTCCTCGGCCGTCAGTGCGATGCACCGGGTCCGCCACGCCCACGACGCCATCGTCCGTTCGACGCTCAGCTCCCACTTCCACCGGGGTGGGCCCTCCTGCTGCGTCGACGTGCTGGTGGTGGCCGGCGCCAAGGAGACGGTGCAGCGGATGCTCTCCGAGTTGCGCGTGATCAAGGGTGTCGATGTGGTGCGGTTCATCCCGATGCCCCCGATGGAGGGCCACAGCGCTGGCCACGACCACGGGTAGGGCAGTGGCCGAAACGCTCTTTGGTCGACGCCACGTGGAGCTGCCATGGCCGTCCCCGGCGCACGCGAGGCGCCTCAGCGCTGGGGCCGTTGCCCACGGTGCGGGACGGTCGGCGTGGTCCTGGGCGGACCCTGTCCGGTCTGCGACCTGCAGTGGCGCGCCGACACCCTGCCAAAGGACCCCCGCCTGTACGAGCGGTTGCGGGAGCGTCGGCTGGTGTTGGGATTCCTTGTCTTCGTGGCGGCGGTGGTGGCGGTGACGCTCTTTGCCGTCCATCCGATCGCCTTCGTGCTGATGCTGCTGCCGACGGCCTGGCTGCTGCTGCAGGTCCGATCGACCATCGCCCAGATGGACCACCACCGTGACGCCGTCGCCCCCAGAGCGGGCGCGCGCCCGCGCCGCTAGCCGCTACGTCATCGGCTGCAGCCGCAACGTCAGACCCTGCGGGCCGACCTCGGGGAGCACAGCCTGCCAGCGGAAACGGGGCTTGACCCCCAGCAGCAGGGTCACCCCATGGAACTGTTCGAGTCGCAGGTGGATGTCGGTGATGTCCCGCAGCTGCTGCGCGATGGCCACCGAGGGGCGGATCGTGTCGATACCCACCGCCCGCAGGTTGCGCAGGTACGCCACCGAGGCCCCCAGGACCTTGAGCCCATTCTCGCGGCCGTAGAGGTACTCCACGGTATCGTAGGCGATCGAGGTCAACAACGGCCCGCCGGTGTCGTGGCTGAGAGCAAAGACCGTGTCCCAGAGCACCTCGAAGTCCTTCTCGATCGAGGCACCGCTCAGGAGGACTTCCTGCAGGGGGGGCTGGTCGCGATGTTGGGCGTAGACGCCCAGCCGAAGATGTGCCAGGTGCTCGGGGGCGACCGCCTGCCCCAGCAGCGAGAGCAGCCGCCGCGGGTCGTAGCCGCTCGAGGGGAGCAGGAACGCTCCGCCGCCGGCGCCCAGCGTCCCGACCACCGGTCCGCCAAGCAGCAACAGCCCCAGGTCGGCCGAGACCTTCTCGCTCAGTTCCAGGAGCACATGACTGCCCGGTGCCAACCCGCCGCCGAGCAGGCGGTCCAGATCGGCACACCCGGTGTGCAGGCGAGCCTCCTCGCCTGAGCCGACCCAGGTGCCAGCCAGGGGGAGGGCCTGTTGCTGGTGGGGCTGCGCGCTGAAGCAGCGGATCGTGCCCTCCCCGAGGCTGAAGGAGTAGTGGTTCTGGCTGACCGCCACCCCGCGGAGCTTCTCCCAGTGCAACTGCCGCACGCGGCGCCCATCGAGGAGATGATAGTCGAGGACCAGGATCCCGTCGCTGAGGTAGTCGAGGCGCGAGGGTTCCTGCTGCTCGCGCACCAGCACCAGGTTGCGTCCCAAGGCCCGCAAGGTCTCCAGCAGCAGCAGCTCCATGTCCTGATGGTCCCAGTTGCGATGGAACTCGGCCCGCTGGATCCGCATCTGGTCGATCACGGCGTCCCAGCTGTCGATGATCACGGTGGTGTGCTGCGGTCGACTCGCCAGGTGGTCATGGAGCCGCTTGATCCCCTGGGGGAAGAGGGCGAACTGGTCCGAGAGGTCCAGCATCTCCAACCGCAGCGTGTACCGCGGCATGTGGTCGGTGGCCCCAAGGATGCTGTCGGGTTCTGCCCCAAGGAAGGGGAACTGCTCGATGAGGTCCTCTCGTACCTGGCGGGTCGCCAGCACCGTCGAGGCTCCCTGCAGCTGTCGCACCAGCTCCATCACCAGGGTGGTCTTGCCCACCCCTGGGGGGCCGCGCACCAGCAACGTTCGGGCGCCGCGAGCGAGGAAGGGGAGCAGTTCCGCCGGGAGCACCCCCCCGGTCGGTGCCGCACGGCCGCCGACCTCTGCGACGGCTGGTGGAGCTCCTAGGCCGGCACGCGCCACAGCCCGGCAGAGGGGCGCGCGAATAAGAACCAGCGGTTCGCAGTTGAAGCACCAGTGGCCGGCGCCGCCTTTATCGTGCCCCCAACGGTTGCCAGGAGCGGAGCCCACCATGCGCGCGGTCGTCGACCCCTCGATCCTCTCGGCGGCTGCCCAGCGTCATGGCGTCGACCTCGATCTGCTGCAGGCGATCGTCCAGTTGGAGCGCAACGTCGCGCGCAAGGGGGAGCGCAAGGAACGGATCGAGGCCCTGCTCGTCGCCGGGGCCGCCCCCGAGGGGCCGACCCCGCAGCTGCCAGCGGCGGTCCCATCGCTGCGCTGACCACCCCGGAGGGTCCGACCGATGCTGATCTCGTCGCTGGAGCTGAACAACTTCAAGGTGTTCTACGGCCGCAACGCCATCGCCTTCCCCAGCGGCAAGGGCGCCGAGGTGGTGCTCATCCACGGCCACAACGGCCACGGCAAGAGCACCATCATGGAATCGCTCTTCTGGGTCCTCTACGGCAAGGAGCGGCGCCATGAGCGGCTCGTGCCCGCCGACCCGCTGCGGGTGCTCAACACCTACGCGCGCTCCAACAAGGAGTTCGAGGTCGGGGTGACCCTGGCCTTCGAGCATGACGACCACGACTACCTGATCCGGCGCACCTTGCGCAGCCGTCGCCGCCGGGGCGCGCCGACGAAGCGCTCCCACTTCGTCGAGGAGACGCACCTCTACCTCGACGGGCAGGAACAGGCCGATGTGGAGGGGACGCTCACCGAGGTCTTCCCGTCGGACATCGCGACCTTCTTCTTCTTCGACGGCGAGACGATCAGCCGCTTCGCCGAATCCTACGCCGAGAACCGCCAGACCATCGAGAAGGCGATCGGCCTGCCCTACCTCAAGCGCGCCCGCGAGGACACCGACGTCGTCGTCCGGGGCCTGCAGCGGCAGCAGCGCGATGCCGCGCGCGATGCGACGGTCTCGCAGCTCGAAGGGCAGCTGCAGGAAGGCCGCACCCAGCACACCGAGGTCGAGTCGCAGCGGGCGGTCTCCAAGCGGCTCCACGAGGCGCTCGCCGCCGAGGCGGACCGCCTCCAGCACCAACTGGAGCAGTTCGACGACCTGCGCAAGCTCAACGACCGCTTGCGGGAACTGGAGGACTTCGGTGCCGAGCTCGACCGCGAGGAGGAGGCCCTGCGGGAGCAGGAAGCACGGTTCCGCTCGGCGCTTCCCTACCTGCTGCTGGGGCCCCCCCTCAGGGAGGTCGTCGAGCGCATCGACCAGCTCAAGGCCCAGTCGGTCAAGGACCAGATCAACCGCGGACGTCTGCTCGACCAGCGCAACTTCCTGGGTCGCCTGCTGCATTCCAACACGTGCCTGTGCGGCGACCCCTTCGACGCCGACTCCCACGCGCGCATCTCGCAGATGTACGCCAAGGTCGAGGAGCAGCTGGGGCAGGTCATCCCGCTGGAGACCGACCGACCAGGGTTCGGCAGCGCCGACATGCTCAGCGCCGTCACCGCCGTGCGCGGGGTCGATCCGGTGGCGGCGAGCGTGCCCAAGCTCCAGGCGCGGCGGCGCTACATCAGCGAGAACCGCTCACGGGTCGAGACGGCCCTCGAACAGCAGCGCGCGGCGCTCGCGTCCCACCAGACGGCCAACGCCCGGGAGAAGGAGGTCTTCGACCGCCTCGCCCGCATCACCGCCGACAAGGCGGTCGCCCGTGCGCGAATCGAGGAGCAGGGGGACCTCTGCCGCCAGCTGGAGCGCAAGGTGGCCGACCTTGAGGTCACCCTCGAACAGGCGGTGGCCCGCTTCGCCAGCACCACCAGCGCCCTGGCCACCCGCATCGAGGTCGGCTCCCATGCGCTGGAGGCCTTCGACGACATCATCGAGGCCTCGGTCGAGCAGAAGCGCTCCCAGATCCAGCGCAAGGGCTCGACCCTCTTCCGCACCATCACCAACAAGCCCCAGGAGTTCCAGGGGCTGGAGATCCAGCCCGAGGACTTCGACGTGCTGGTGCGGCGCGAGGGGAGCAAGCGGGTGGCGACCAAGGCGCTCAGCGACGGCGAGCGCCACGTGGTGGCCATCTCGATACTCGGGGGGCTCAAGGACAGCAGCGGCCACGGCACCTTGCTGATGGACAGCCCCTTCGGCCGGCTCGACCAGACCCACAAGAAGCGACTGATCACCCGGCTCGAGCAGCTCTCGGACAAGGTCGTCCTGCTGGTGACCGACGAGGACCTCAACGAGCAGGAGACGGCCACGGTCCCCAGCGTCTCCCGGCGCTACCTGCTCGAGCATGACCAGGAGCACGGCTACTCCTACATCGTCGACCATCCGGGGGGTGGCAGCTGATGGCGCAGTTCCACCTGAGCACCTCCTCGGCGAGCCACCTCGAGTCGGCGGTGGCCGCCGGCTCGGCGGAGAGCTCCGTCGACTTCGTGCGCTTGGCGATCGCCGTCGGGCTGGCGACCGAATCGCGCGTGCCGCTGCCCTCGAGCGTGGCGTTCCAGGACCTCTTGGCGATCGACCCGGCACGGGTCTTCGTCGTCATCGCCGCTGCGCGGGATCTGTTGGCCGCCACTGACGAGGGCATCGCTGCTACCCTCGAACAGTACTGCGAGGGCGGGGTGCGAGAGCTGCGGCGTCGCGCTGCCGATGGCCCCCTCGACCCCTACGCCCTGCTGCAGGATCTGGTCCACGACAACAGGCCTTGAGGCGAAACGGCGCTCTGCCCCACGGCCCCCTCCGAGGGTGGCTGGCTGCGACCCTGCCTTCGCCTGTATCCCTTCGTGCCACAGCGCGCCCCTCTTGGAACTGTCGGCATCCCTCCGCTCACGGCCTTGGCCGCATCGTAAACGCTTATACCGCCTGCCGTGTTGGCATCGACGCCCCCATCACCGGGGCCGTACAGGTGTCCCTCCATGTTCGATGCGACCATCAAGGCCGAGACCCTCAAGGACGTCGTGACGGTGGTCTCCACCCTCGTCGACGAGGTCAAGTTCAACATCTCCAAGAAGGGCATCACCCTCAAGGCCGTCGATCCTGCCCACGTGGCCATGGTCAACCTCCAGTTGCACTCGGACGCCTTCGAGAGCCTCAAGGCCACCGAGTGCGAGCTGGGCATCGACATCGACAAGATCAAGGATGTGCTCAAGCTCGCGCACACCGACGACTTGGTCACCCTCCATCACGACGAGGAGCGCAACCGCTTGGTGGTCGGGATTGGCAACGTCACGCGGCGCATGTCGTTGGTGGACACCACCGGCATGAGCGACCCACAGGTGCCCAATCTGGCGCTGCCTGCCCATGTGACGCTGGCGGCGGCGGACCTCAACCGCGGCATCCGCGCCAGCGAGTCGGTATCGGACCACATCGTGCTGGTAGGGGGCACCGACCACTTCGAGCTCAGCAGCGAGGGGGACACCGACAGCGTCGACCTCCGGCTCGAGAAGGACCAGCTGGTGGAGATTGACTGCAAGGAGCCCGTGCGCTCCCTCTTCAGTCTCGACTACTTCGCCAACATGATCAAGAGCATCGGCGCGGCCGAGACGGTCTCGATCCACCTGGGGACGAACTTCCCCGTGATGATCCGCTTCTCGATCGCCGGGGGCAAGGGCGAGGTCACCTACCTGCTGGCACCGCGCATCGAGAACGACTGAGGTGCGCTCGGTGGGCCGCGGGCTGTTCCGGCGCAAGGAGCCGGCCCCGACGACGACGGCGCCTGCGCCGGCTCGGCGCCCACCCCCGCCTCGACGGCAACCTGCGCCACAGCGCGTCTGTCCCAACTGCACCGAGGCCGTCGATCCTGCGGCACGGCAGTGCCCCGCGTGCGGCTTTGACCTCTCGGGCGAACGCCTCGCCCCGAAGGCACCACCCCCGCCCGCACCCGACGAGCCGGCAGCGGCGGCGGACCCCGAGGGCGCCTTCGAGCTCGTCGAGGAGATGGAGGCGATCGCCGAGGAGCCCCCCGCGACGGCGGCTGCAATCCCACAGCGCCCACCGGACGCTGCAGCCCCGGCCGTCGCCGTCAGCGAGGTGATGACTGCCCCCGTGGCACGGCTCGAGGAGCTCGACGTCCTGACCCCGCCCGAGGCCTCCGACCCGATTCCCGAACATCCGGCACCGCGGGTCGAGGTCCACGAGGGGGAGTGGGAGGTCGAGACCGTCGAATCCCATCGGGGCGGGGAGCGCGGGCTCGACCTCGACCGTGAGGACTTCACCAAGGAAGAGGAGGCAGCAGCAGCGATCCCGCCACCTCGCACGGCATCGATGACATCCCTCGCCGCCGACCACCGCCCTGCTCCGCCACCGACACCGCCACCTCCGTCTGACGACCCGCCAACGCCCCGCGACGATGCCATCGAAGAGGAACGCCGGCTCCTCTTGCACCAGCGTGACGGGGTGTTGCAAGCCCACCAGCAGGTCGAGGGGGAGCGGCGCTCGCTCGAGCGGCTGAGCGCGCAGTTGCGACGGCGCGAGGCGGAGCTCGCTGCCACCGAGCACCAGCTGGAGCGTCAGCGGCTGACCCAGCAGGAGCATGCCACGCACCTCGAGCAGATCGAGTCGACCTTGGCAGGGCGGGAGACGGCCCTTGCCGCCCGCGAGCGCGCCGCCGCCGCCGCGGCTGCCGGCCTAGCAGCGGCACAAGAGCGCCTGGGGCAGCAGCTGGCGCGGGTGACCGCGACGGAGCAGGCGCTGTTGCAGCTCGAACGCACGCTGCAGGAGCGCGAGGCTGCTCAAGCCGCCGCCGCGGAGCGTTCCCGGCCGCCGACCACCGCACCTGTCATCGTCCCAGCGCCGGCGGCCATCCCGACCCCGGCGCAACCGTCGACCCGACCGCCTGCTCAAAGTGGCGGCCTCCCCCCAGCTCCCGTGGCCGCCCCTGCGCCAGGGCCGCTGGCCGGGGCCTACCCGGCACAAGACGATGGACCACCGGTGGTCGGTCGGCGCCTCGAGGGCCAGCTCCCCCTCAAGGAGGTCGCCTGCCCAGGGTGTCGCACCTCGATCCCGATCTACGTCACCGAGCGTCCGTTGCGACTGGTCTGCCCCTCGTGTGGCAAGCGCGGTCGACTGACGCGTTGATTGCCGCGACTCCGCGGTCTGGCCCAAGCCCTTATCTGAGCGCGAGGGGCTTTCTGGAGTGGCAGGCGTCGCATGGCCAGCTCCCCCTCGGCTATCATCGCACGGCTCGCGGCGCTGAGCGCCAGCCTCGTCGCCGCCCAAGAGCAGGTCGATGCCGAGATTGAGGCGCTCCTGGAGGAACCGGGGCGCCCCCTCGAGACGCTGGCGACGCTCCTGGACGAAGCCGGGGGGAGGATCGACACCCTGCTCGAGGACCTCGAGGGGACCATGGTCGGTGCGCCGACGGCTGCGGCTGCGGCGTTGCGGCGGCTCCAGAAGAGCCATGCCACCCTCGTCGACCGCCATCAGGACGTCCTCGAGGCCCATTCCTCGACCGACGCCGACCAGCGTCAGGGGGCGGCCAAGGATGCGGCCAACAGCCTCTCCCAGGTCCGAGCTGCCCTCAGTCGGCTGAGCAGCACGCTGGCGTGAGTCTCAGTCGCTGGGCACCTTGGCGTTGCGCACTTCGCCGGTGATGGTCACGCCATCGCCGATGACGGCGTTGTCGACCACCGCCCCGGGCTTGAGGGCGACCCCCTCGCCGAGGATGGAGTTGCGCACCCGTGCGTCGGCACCCACCCGCGCGCCCTCGAGCAGCAAACTGTCTTCGACGATCGCCCCCGAGCCGATGCTGACGTCATCGTAGACCACGGTCGCGCGCAACGTGCACGGACCGAGGATGACGCTGTGCCCGACGTAGCAGGCACCACTGAGCGTCGCCGGGGCGATGGGACTGTGGGTCAGCACGTTCCCCTGGGCCGCCAACCGCGCCGTCATGTCGGCGTTGGCCCGCAGCAGGTCGGCGGGGCGACCGATATCCATCCACAGCCCCTCGATGGGCATCCCAAAGAGTGCGTCTCCCTGGGCCAACAGGGCGGGGAACACCTGCTTGGCGAAGTCGAACTTGGTCTCGGGCGGGATCTGCTCGAGCACTTGGGGCTCGAGGACGTAGATGCCAGCGTTGATCCTGTTGGAGAACACCTGCTCCTTGGTCGGCTTCTCCACAAAGCGCAGGATGCGCCCGTCGGCGTCGGTGCCGACGATCCCGAACTGCGTGGGGTCGCTCACCTGGGTCAGCGCTAGGGTGGCGAGGGCCTTGCGCTTGCGGTGGAACTCCAGCAGCCGGCGCAGGTCGACATCGGCCAGCACGTCCCCGCTGGCGACCACGAAGGTGTCCTGCAGGAACGAGGCGACCTTGCGGACGGCTCCGGCGGTCCCCAGCGGCACGTCCTCGAAGCTGTACAGCACCGCCGCCCCCTGGCGCGCGCCGCCGCCGACCGAGCGCACCAGTTGCTCCGAGAGGTAGCCGGTGGTCACCACGATGTCGTCGATGCCGGCGCTCACCAGCGAGCCGATGACATAGTCGATGCAGGCGCGCCCGGCGATGGGCACCAGCGGCTTGGGCCGTGTGTGGGTGAGCGGCCGCAGCCGCGTGCCCTCGCCGCCGGCGAGGATGACCCCCTGCATGGAGAGTTGCCAACGGGTCGCGACGGTATAGCACTACCCCTCCGCCGGCGCGCGAGGTGGTGCACAAGCCTTTATCGCCGCTTGCAAGGGGTGGATGGCCATGGAGCCGCTGCCCGGCTACGCCCTCGACCTCACGGCGCTGGCGGCGCAGCTCACGGCCAAGGGGATCCGCCGAGTCGCGGTGCAGCTGCCCGAGGGGCTGCGTCATCGGCACGCGGCGCTGGTCGCTGCCCTCGAGCAGGCGGCGTCGGTGGAGGTGGTCTACCTGGCCGACCACACCTTCGGTGCGTGCGACCTCGTCACCGACCTGCGGCCGCTGGGCGCCCAGGCGCTGGTGCACATCGGCCACAACCAGATCCACGCGACGCCCGGGCAGTTGACGATCTACGTCCCGCTCGAGTCGCTCCACCCCATCGACGAGGTCGTCAGCGCCGCACTCCCATCGCTCCACAGCCCCGTCGTGCTCTGCACCACGTCCCAGCACCTGCCCAAGTTGCCGACGATGATCCGCATCCTCGAGGGGGCGGGGCTGGAGGTCCGGACCGCCGCGGGGGGGCGCGGCTGCGAAGCGGGGCAAGTGCTCGGATGCCACTATGGCGCGGTACGAAACATCGCCGCAGGCGCCGCCAGCGTCCTGTTCGTCGGCTCGGGGGAGTTCCACCCGCTGGGGCTGGCGCTGGCC
The DNA here is from genome assembly GCA_023265395.1 of Thermoplasmata archaeon. GTDB lineage: Archaea > Thermoplasmatota > DTKX01 > JAHFTX01 > JAHFTX01 > JAHFTX01. The sequence continues at coordinate 20,189 of JAHFTX010000023.1, read as the reverse complement.
ACCGACCTGCCCTTGGTCGTCGCCGACCCGTACACCAACGAGGTCCGCACCGTAGCGACGACCAGGGATCGGATCCTGCGCCAGCGCAGCGCGGCCATCGCCAAGGCCGCGCAGGCCACCCACTGGGGCGTCATCGTCGGCACCAAGAGCGGGCAGATCCGCACCGCCCAGGGGGTGCGGTGCCGCGAGCAACTGCGCACCGCCGGTCACCAGGTCGAACTGCTCGCCGTCGCGACGTTGAGCCCGGAGCTGCTGCTGGGATTCCCGCAGCAGGCCTTCGTCTCCGTCAGCTGTCCACGCATCGCCATCGATGATGCGACGCGCTACGACCGGCCGATCCTCACCCCGCCCGAGCTCGAGATCTGCCTCGGGACGCGGGCGTGGGAGGACTACCTCTTCGACGAGTTCCCCTAGGGGGTGGTCGTCGGGGGTCGGGTAGACGTCGCGCCTACCGGCGACCCTTGCGGGTGCGGCGGCGGATTGCCGTGCGCGCGGTGCGTCGGACGCGGCCTACGGCCCGCCGGGCAGCCTTGCGACCGGAGCGGCGGGCGGTGCGGGTTGCACGGCGGGCCCTGCGCACGGCGCGCTTGGC
>JAHFTX010000023.1:0-19497 GCA_023265395.1 Thermoplasmata archaeon | reverse complement strand
GCCTTGCGAGCAGCCTTCTTCTTGCCGCGGCGCTTGAGGGGCTTACGGGCCTTCTTCTTGCTGCGGCGCTTGAGGGGCTTACGGGCCTTCTTCTTGCTGCGGCGCTTGAGGGCCTTCTTGGCCTTGCGGCCGGCCTTCTTCGCCGCTTTCTTGACAGCGCGCTTGGCCTTCTTGGCGGTCTTCTTTGCCTTCGTGGTCGCGGACTTGGCGACCTTGGTGGCGGTCTCAGTGGCCTTGGCGACCGTCTGCTTGGCAGCGGCCTGGACCTTGGCGATCGGCTTCTCGATGACCGCGATGACCGGTGCCGCCGGCGGGGGCAGCAGCGGTGCCGGCACCGGCGAAGCCGGTGGGACCTTCGGGGGATCGTCTGACATTGTCGGCTCTCCTGTGCCCGATGGTCGACCGCAGAGCGATCGCCTCGTGCAGGCACAGGCAGGTGAGACTGAGGCTTTCTACCTTTTGGGCGCCCGAGCGCCACGATGTCGGCTGGGGAAGGTTCTAATGCGGGGCCTCGGATGGGCGCCGGTGCACACCATCGGCGAGGTCCTTCGCGGCACGCTGGCAGGCCAGCACGTCCAGCTGCGGGGATGGCTGCACCGCAACCGCGCCAGCGGCCAGATCGCCTTCCCGCAGCTGCGGGACAGCACGGGGGTGATCCAATGCGTCGCGCGGCGTGACTCGCTGTCCCCCGAGCAGTTCGACGCCATCGCCAAGCTCCTTCCCGAGAGCAGCCTGCGCCTGCAGGGGATGGTCCGGGCAGACCCGCGGGCGCCGGGAGGGTTCGAGGTGGCCGTCGATGGCATCGAGGTCGTCGCCGCGGTCGACCCGGCGCGGCCCTTCCCGCTGCGGGGTGACGAGGGTGACGAGTTCCTGCTCGACAACCGCCACCTGTGGCTGCGGTCGACCTCCATGACGGCGGCCCTCAAGGTCCGCGCCCAGGTGTTCCGGGCCATCGACGACTTCTTCGCCCAGGAGGGGTACTACGAGGTCCAGTCGCCCAGCTTCGTCAGCGGGGCCTGCGAAGGCGGTTCGACCCTCTTCAAGGTGGAGTACGGTGACGAGGAGCAGAAGGAGGTCTACCTCACCCAGAGCTGGCAGCTCTACGCCGAGGCGATGGTCCAGGGCCTTGAGCACATCTACACCGTCGCTCCCTCCTTCCGTGCCGAGAAGTCCCGTACACGGCGCCACCTGACCGAGTTCTGGCACTGCGAGGCCGAGGCGGCGTGGATGGGCAACGACGGGATCATGGAGGTCGAGGAGCGCCTGATCTTCCACATCGTCGACTGGTGCCTGCGCACGGTCGCTCCCGAGCTGACGGCCCTGGGGCGCGACCTCGGCACGCTGCGCCAGGTGCGCCTGCCCTTCCCCCGCTACCGCTACGAGGAGGCGGTCGAGCTGGCCGCCAGCAAGGGGGCGGAGATCTCGATGGGCGAGGACTTCACCTATGCCGTCGAGAAGATCCTCACCGGTGACCTGACCGTCCCGATCTTCATCACGCACTTCCCGACGGCCATCAAGCCCTTCTACCACCGGCCCGACCCGGCCGACCCCACCCACGTGCTGTGCAACGACCTGCTGGCACCCTCGGGCTACGGCGAGATCGTCGGCGCCGGCGAGCGCTGCGTCACCCTCGAGGAGTTGCTCGCGCGCATGCAGAAGCAGGGGATCGACCCGGCCCCCTACGAATGGTACCTCGACCTGCGGCGCTACGGCGCGGTCCCCCATGCCGGCTTTGGCATGGGCATCGACCGCGTAGTGGCGTGGATCTGCGGCGCCGACCACATCAAGAACGTCGTGCCCTTCCCGCGGATGATGCGCCGGGTCTACCCCTGAGCGCTCACTCCTCCGAGTCGGTGGGGAGGTCGTCCTCCCCCTCGTCGACCGCGTCCTGGCGTTGGGCGGCGACCCGGCGCATGCGCACCAGGGCGATTCCCACCACAGCGACCACCAGGAGGGCCAGCAGGGCCCACACGATGTCGCTGGAGGGATTGGGCGCCTCGGCAGCGCCGGGTTCGGCGCTGCGGGTGATCACCCACAGTGCGTCATCGGAGAGGTCGCCATCGTCGACGACGACACGGATCTCGTGGGAGCCCGGCAGCAGGTCCTGGCCTTCGACCTCCAGGGCGGGGCTGTCGCTCGCCTGGTCGAGCCCGTCGATGGTCCAGCGGTAGTGCAACGGGTCGTCGTCGGGGTCAGAGGCGTTGACCTGCAGCGTCAGCGCGCCCCGCGGTTCGAGGAAGGGTGCTTGACCGGCCGTCGGCGAGATCGAATCGATCGTGGGCGGCTGATTGGTGTTGGTCACCTCGACCTGCCAGGTGCGCGTGGTCGTGAAGGTGGAGTCATTGAGGGAGACGATGATGGTGTGGCCGCCCGCCGCACGCAGGTCGGGAGCGTAGACGTAGCGGTCGGTGTCCGAGGCGACCTCGAGCCCATCGACGGTCCACCACAGGGTGAGCGGGTCGTCGTCGGGGTCGAAGGGATCGATCGAGAGTGGCAGCCGCTCGCCCTCGGCGACGGTCAGAGTCGTCCCTGCCGGGGAGGGGGAGCGCGCTTGCGGCGCCACCGAGGTGCGCACGTCGAGGTCCCGCAGCGTCACGACCCCGTCGGTGGCCGAGCGCACCCACAAGGTCAGCGCGCCATCGGCGGCACGGTGTGCCGAGGCGGTCGGTCCCCAGCTCCGGGCCATCTCTGGCCCATCGAGGGTGCCCGCGTGCTCCCACAGCGCGGTCAATTGGTCTACCGCAGGACCCGCCAGGAGTTCGACGTCGCTGGGCAGCTGGGCCGTACCGACGGTCAGCGTCAGACCCTGCAGGAGCGGGGAGACCCCCTCGACGCTGCTGAGCACCAGACGGCAGACGAGGCTGTTGGTGGCGGTGCCCACCACCAGGGGCTGGTCAGCCGGGACGGTCAGCCACGGGGCCTCGCCATCGAGGGAGGCCTCGATGCGCACCCCCGTGAGCAGGGTTCCGCTGGCACTGGCGCCGATCGTCGTCAGGGCGTGCTCCGATTCGATGGGCAGCAACGTCAGCGTCCCGGTCTGCGCCACCGAGGTCAGCGCCAGATGCAGGGCGCTGAGCGTCGGTCGGACCAGCGGGTCGTCCGTGCGCAAGGTGACGTTGAGCTGGACGTAGCGCCCGCGCGGGAGCGCAGAGAGGTCCGCACCATCGAAGGGGATCGACGGCCCCATCGCGTCGGGGTCCTCGCTGGCAGCGACCTCGATGTCGATGGCGCTGCCCGGCGGCACCGACGCTGTGGCGTTGAGCTGCTGCCACGCCAAGGGTCGCACCCCCAGGTCGATGATGGGGCTGGTGAGGACCCCCCGTGGGAGCGCGCCTTCGTCCCCGGTGGCGTACATGATGTTGGCCGGGTCGGTGATGAACCCTCCCGTGACCTCGGCGTTCCACACGACGTGCAGGCGCCCCTGGGCCTCGACCACCAGGTCGGGGCGGCGCTGGTCGTCGCCGTTGGTGACGTTGGTCAGTGCCGTCTCGGTGATCACCTGCGTGCCGTCCCCGCTGATCCGCCCGTAGTAGATGTTGTGGGTGCCGCCGCCGCGGCGGTCATCCCAGACGAGATGGGCGCCGCCATCGGGGTCGCCGCGCACCGAGGGGCGCAACCCCTGGTTGGTGGCGCTGTCGACCTGCAGCGGGCTGCCAAAGGTGGCCACGCCGCTGCCTTGGGCGTACCAGACATGGTAGTCCCCCGACCCCTCCTTCTGCACGAAGCAGACGTGGAGCGTGCCCTCGGGACCGACGACCACCTGGGGGGTGGTCTGGTTGGTGCCGCTGCTGGGCGGGGCGACCTCCACCGAGGCCGACCAGGTGGCACCGCCGTCGATCGAGCGGCTGTAGCGGACATGGGAGATGCCGCTGCGGTCGTCGTCCCATACCAGGTGCAGCACGTCATCACCGCCGACCGCCAGGTTCGGATAGCGCGCATTGCTGGGGGGAGCGCCCGCTTCGACCTCTTGTGGCGACGAGAAGACGCCGCTGCCGGCCGCGGCGCTGGCGACGCGCAAGCGGGAGAGGCTGCCGTTGCTCGTGTCGCTCCAGACGACGATGACGCGTCCGTCGCTCTGGGCGGCGATGGTCGGCCAGGTCTGCAGGTCGGTCGGCTGCAGGTCGGCGTCGACGGGGCTCGACGGACCGAAGGAGCCCTCCTGGGGGCGCTGGGCGTAGTAGAGCTGCCGAGCGTCGTTGCGCTCGTCGGTCCACACCACGTGGGTGCGGCCGAAGGCATCCCGGGTGAGGTCGGCCTGGTCCTGCTCCTTGCCGTCATCGCCGGCGTCGTCGACCCGTATCGGTGCGTTGAAGGGACCACCGGGGAGGCCGTCGAGGTGGTAGATGTCGGGGTTACCCTTGCGGAAGTCGCTATAGAGCACCTGCAGGCCGCCGACCTCGTTGAGGAGGATCTCGGGGTCGTACTGCCCACTGCCGTTGATGGCCTGGCTCTCGATGCGGAGCGGGGTCGAGAACGCCAGCTGCCCCGACAACGGCAGGGTCGCCACGCCCCCCTCGAGGAGCACGTCGCTGCCGGAGAACTCCTCCAAGGCCGTGCCGTTGTAGTCGACGACGATGGTCCGCGGTGCAAGGCGGAGACCCTCCTCATCGAGGATGGTGCCGACGGGCTCTGCTCCCAAGGCATCATCTGGCAGGTCCAGTTGCGAGACGTCGGTGCCGTTGGCGGGGCTGCCGACGAGGCGGACCTGCGCCTCGACGATCGCTGCCGTCGGCGCCAGCGGCACCTCCACCTTGGCAGCGACGCCTGCCTGCAGCTGCAGCGAGACGCTCTGTCCGCTCTCGAAGGAGGTCGTGTGCCCCGCCAGCACCGGCGCGGCGCTGGGTCCGACGCCCAGCAGGCAGAGGGTGACCAGCAGCGGCAGGCACCAGCGCCGCGAACCTCGCGCTCCCATCAGGCCACCTCGTAGACGGTCAACCGCTCGAAGAAGTGCGGCTCGCGTGCAAGGACGCGGACCGTGCGCTGCGGGAGTTCCGCCGCAAGGTCGATGCCCGTCAGCGACGACAGGAGCAGCACCAGTCGCCCCTGCGGGCGCAGGCCGCGGTCGAGCTCCGCCAGCAACCGCCGCACCTGTGTGCCACCGTCGACCCCACCATCCCAGGCACGACTGAGCGGATCTTTCTGTTCCTGCGGCTCCGAGGGGAGGTAGGGTGGGTTGCAGACGATCAACCCCGCCGGCTCCGCCAGCGCCGACAGCAGGTCGCACCGCACCACGTGGATGCGGTCGGAGAGCCCCAGGCGCAGGGCGTTGCGCTGGAGGCAACGCACCGCCGCGGGGTTGGTGTCGGTGGCGACCACGCTCGCGCCGCGCGCTGCGAGCGTGAGAGCCTGCAGTCCTGCACCACAGCCGACCTCGACGATGGGGCCGACCGCTGGCAGCGGCAGCGTCGTCAGCACGGCGCTGAGCAGCAGCGAGTCCTCTGCGGGGAGGTAGACGTCGGGCGGGACCTGCAAGGGCAGCTGCGCGCTGCCGCCCCAGTGCCATCCTTGCGGCAAGGCCGCGGGGTCCTGCATCGGTGTGACTGCCGCTGCAGCACCCATCAGCACGCCTGTGGGGCGGGGGCTGAAGTAGGTTGTGGTGGGCCGCGCGGCCTGAGCTCTCTGGTCGCCGCTGACCTTTATGGCCCCCTCCGGTCCTGCCGCGCCGTGCGGTCCATCAACGTGCTCTGGCTCGGTCCGCCGGCGCTCCCTGCGCTGCTGGGCAAGAAGGGTGCCGAGGGGATCGCCACCGTCTACAACCACCGTGGCACGGACCTGGCGCTGAGCGTCATCCACCCGCACCGCTACCCCGAGAAGCTGGCCCCGCTGCTGGTGGGTCTGGGGATGTGCGACGGCGCGGTCCTCGTGGTCGAGGCGCTCGATGCCACTCTGGGTGAGCGCTTGGTCGCCCTCGATCTTGCCCAGATACGCAACGGCGTGCTGCTGATCGCCGACTACCTCGACGAGAGCAAGCTCGACCGCGCGTTGCAGGGCACCGTCGTGGCCTCCTATGCGCGCCGCTCGGTGCCTACGCTGGTCTCGGAAGGGCCTGATGCCGCACTGGCGTCGTCGTTGCGCGACGAGCTGCTGGCCTTCCCACCCCCCAGGACCGAGGCAGGAGCGCCGACCATGGTCCACGTCGACGAGCACTTCCCCGTCAAGGGCGTCGGCACGGTGGCCCTGGGCGTGGTCCGTGGCGCGCCGGTGCAGGTCCACCAGCAGCTGCAGGCCTTCCCCGGCACGGTGCTCGCGACGGTGCGCTCGATCCAGGTCCACGACGAGGACGTCAAGGAGGCGCCGGTGGGCTCCCGCGTGGGGCTGGCCCTCAAGGACATCACCACCGAGCAGCTCGACCGCGGCGTCGTCCTGGCCCCCCCCACCACCATGCGCACCACGACCTCGCTGACGGTCCCGGTGCACGTGACTCCCTTCTACCGCAAGGGGTTGCGCACGGGGCAAGTGATCCACTTGGCGGTCGGGCTGCAGGTCAAGCCCGCGACCATCGGTGCGCTGCAGGATGGCGGGGGGAGCTCGGTGCCCGCGTTGGGCGCGGGTGCCAAGGGGACGATCGCGCTGAGCCTCGAGCAGCCGTTGGTGTTCCGTGCGGGCGAGCGCGCCTTGGTGTGCGACATCGACGCCGCACCTCCGCGGGTGGCAGCCGCGATCCAGCTGACCGGATAACGCGCAGCGTGCCGCGGTCAGCCGCCCTTCCGACGCCTCCACAACCTTCCGCGCACGATGTACCACGCCACCCCCGCGACCACGAAGGATAGGGGGCCGCCACCCACCCACAGGACGTTCGAATCGAGCCACCACGGGTCCTGGGGTCGTGTGGTGTTGGTCGGCGGCTCTTGCGGGCCGGGATCGACCTTGCCCCCGGCGCTGACGTGGAAGGCGATGCTCGCCAGCGGGCTGGTCAGCTCCCCGGTGCGCGCCCGCGCCTCGAGGGTGTGGTCGCCTTCGGCCAGCGACTTGGGGTCGAGCTCGAAGCTCCAGGCGGCCCAGCCGGTGGCAGCGGCGGTGGCTTCCTGCCAGTCCCCCCCGTCGATGCGGACGGCCACCGACTCGATGGTCGGTCCACTGGCGGTCCCGAGCACCCGATAGATGCCATTGATCGGTCCGTCGAAGGAGTCGATGGTCACCACCAGGTTGGTGACCTGGTGCTGCTGCCGTACCACGCCGCTGTAGGTGTTGCCGTCGTAGCTGCGCACGGAGACCATGACCGCCCCGTTGGGGAGCGTGGTGGTGTCCCAGGCATAGGTCCACAGCTCGGTCCCCCGGGCAGGCTTCCACTCCCCGCTGCCGATGCGCACCTCGACCCGCTGGATCGTCCCTTGGGGGCTCTCGGCCGTTCCGCTGATGGTCACCACTCCCGAGACGACGCTCCCCATCGCATCGAGGTGCACCCGCGGCGGACCGCCGGCGGTGGTGATGTTGTCGAGGGCCGCCTTGGGGTCGACGATCCCGTACCCGTAGTCGTTGTTGGGGCTGCTGCCAAAGAGGCCGAGCGACTGACCCCCACCGGTGGCCTGGAGCACCTGCTTGACCTTCTGGGGCGTCAGCGCCGGGTCGGCCTGCAGCATCAGGGCGCTCAGGCCGCCCACGAAGGGTGCCGACATGCTGGTGCCGCTCTTGGAGACGTAGCCGTCCCCGTGGATGCCCTGGTCGTCGTTGGCCTGCGCGGAGTAGACGTCGGTGCCAGGGGCGCAGACGTCGGGCTTGGTGTACCCGTCACGCAGACCGCCGACCGGCCCGCGGGAGCTGGTGCTGGCGAGGGTGCCTTGGTCGTTGACGTTGCCGACGGTGATCACCTCCTCGGCGTCGCCCGGGGGCGTGATGGAGTTGCGGCGCGGCCCACTGTTGCCCGCCGAGACGGTGACGATCAGGCCCGACTCGACGGCCTGGTTGGCCATCCGCGAGACGGCGCTGTTGCCGTCGTTGGTGATCCCTGGGGCGTTGAGCAGGGTGCCGAAGCTGAGGCTCATCACCTTGATGTGGAAGTCGAAGCGGTGGCTGACGACCCAATCCATCCCGCGGATCGCGTCGTCCCCCTCGATGCTGGCGTCGCCGATGCGCACCACCACCAGCTGCGCTTGGGGAGCGATGCCGATGTTGACGAAATCTGGTGCGCCCGTGCCTGCGGCGATCCCCGAGACGTGGGTGCCATGGCCCTCGTTGTCGTAGGGGCGGTCACCCCCCGAGGTGTTGTCCGGCGCGCCCGCGGCGTCATAGAAGGCGATGACCTTGGGGTCGAGGGTCTCGTTGACGTCATCGAGGTCGTCGAGCCCTTGGTGCGTGGCGTCGACGCCGGTGTCGACGATGGCGATGACCACGCCATCGCCATAGAGGCTGTAGGCGCCGATCGCTGCCGGCAGCGAGGTGCTGGCGACCGCCGAGGCCAGCGAGAGGGTGGCTGATGGCAGCGCCTCGACCATCACCACATGGGGGAGGTCCCGCACCAGCGGCACCACGCGGCCATCGAGGCGGACGATCAGCGAATCGAGGTTTGCTGGGGCGTAGGAGAGGACGCCGCCGATGCCCTCGAGCGCCTCGACCTCCCCTGCGCCCGGGTGCAGCTCGTAGTCGACGATGAGGGTGATCGGTGCGGCCTCACCTTGGGTCGCCAGCTGCCAACGCAGCTCGTCGTCGACATGATCGCGGTCGCGGTCCTGGGACCAGTGGTCCCACCAGCCGACGTGGGAGGTCTCCACTGGCGCCGACGAGGGGAGCAGGGATCCTGCCGGTCCTTGCGATGCTGCGCCCGTCCCTACCGACAGGGGCAGGAGCAGGGCCAGGCTCACCAGCAGACAGGTCGTCGTGCCGATGCGTCGGGTCCTGACCATCACCCCACCGATGGCTCCGGTGCGCGTAGTGGGGGCCATGTAGTTTGTGGTGGCTGCCTCGGCGCCTGAAGGGCTACCCACCAAGGCCGCCTGGTGGTGCTGCGAAACCTTCATCGGCGGCAAGGGGGGATGGGTTGCGCTCTGGGCGCGCGCGTGCCGCCGGAGGGATCGCCATGGATGGAAGACTCGTGAAGGTGCTGGTGCTGCTGACCCTGACCCTGCTGGTGAGCGCCTCCGCCGCCGGCTGCCTGGGGGGCTCCACGCCCAAGAAGAAGCCCACGGCGCTGGCCGCGCCGATCCTCTCGGCAAGCCCGAGCACCGCCCACCGCGGGGTCGCGGTCCAGTTCGACATCTCCTTCCCTGCCGAGGCCAAGGTCCCCACGACGCTCGAGTACAGCTGGGACTTCGGCGACGATTCGGAACCCGCCCTGGTGCGCAGCCCCTCCCACGCCTACAGCCGGCTGGGCACCTTCGCCGTCGACCTGGCCATCAGCGATGGCAGCCGCAGCTCCTCCGGCAGCACCAACATCACGATCATCAACGCCCCACCGACGATCGAGACCCGCACCCCCACCGGCGAGACGCTGACCATCACCGAAGGGGGACAGGCCTCCTTCGAGGTCTCGGTGGTCGACGCCGAGAACGACCCGATCCTCTACACCTGGAGCCGCGATGGGGTCACCGACCCGACCGCCACCGGCCCCACCCTGGTGATCGATACCGACTACTCCAGCGCCGGCACCTTCGCGATCAACCTCTCCGTCTCCGATGGCCATGACTCGCTGGCGACGCACTGGGTCTTGACCGTGCTCAACGCCAACCGGGCACCGCGGATCGTCAGCCACACGCCGGTGGATGCCGAGCTGGCACTGCTCGAGGGCCAGCAACAGGACTTCATCGTCTCGGCCACCGACCCCGACAACGACGACCTGACCTACACCTGGACGGTCGATTCGGCGCCCCAGAGCCCGCCGAGCCCGAGCTCCTTCTCCTGGACCGCCGACGCCGGGAGCGCCGGCTCCCACACCGTCATCGTCACGGTCAGCGACTCGGAGGCCACCGACAGCGCCCGGTGGAACCTCACCGTCACGCGGCCCAACAGCTGGCCGACCATCACCGAGCGCACGCCCGATTCCGATGTGGTGCTGCTCGCTGAGGGCGACAGCACCACGCTGTCGATCGTCGCCGTCGACCCTGACGCCGACGACCTCACCTACCGCTGGGCCATCGGCGGCACCCCCCAAGACGGTGAGACCGGGCCCAGCCTGGTGTTCGAGACTGGCTTCAGCTCCAACGGTTCGTATGAGGTCGAGGCGGCCGTCGAGGATGGCCGGGGCGGGTTCGACACCACCTCGTGGACCATCCACGTCGCCGAGGTCAACCAGCCCCCCCTGATCACCGCGTCGACGCCCGCGGCGGCAACGGCGGGGGTCCTGGAGAACTCCACGCTCAACTTCAGCGTCACCGCCTCAGACCCCGACGATGACCCGATCACCTACCAATGGAGAATCGATGACCTGGACGTCGGGGGAGCGACCACGGCGCTGTTCGGCTTCTCGCCCAACTTCTCGATGGCGGGCTCCCATGACATCGCCGTCCTGGTCGCCGACGACCGCGGGGCCTCCGCCGCGCGCACCTGGGATGTGACGGTCGGGAATGTCAACCGCGCACCCATCGCGGACTTCTCCGCCTCGCCCCAGCCCATCGGCTTCGGCTATGCGCTCTCCTTCGACGGCAGCGCCTCGGTCGACCCCGACGACGACAGTCTCAACTTCCAATGGCAGTTCGGTGATTCCTCCACCGGCACGGGGCAGTCGGTCCAGCACACCTACGCGATCACTGGCACCTACGCGGTGACCTTGACCCTCTTCGACGGCGACCTGACGACCCTGCTGACCCAGGACGTCGAGGTCAACGTCACCGAGGAGTTCACCTCGGGCCAGGTCGGCCGCATCGGGCTGCAGCTGGCGGTGGACATCGACGGCGACGGCGCGCTCGAGATCATCCAGGGCGCGCTGATCAACGGCGTCGACGACGCCGCCGTCGAACAACAGACCACCGCCGCCTACATGGGCAACCTGCGGATCCTCGACGGCGCCACCGGGCAGGTCGAGCATGTCGTCCCCAACATCGGCTGGGTCACCGCCCTGGAAGCTTCCGACATCGACGGCGACGGGGACCTGGAGATCATCTTCGGCACCTGGACCACCAACGCCGACCTTGGCGGGGGTGACGTCTCCTACACCGGGGCCTTGCACGTCTCGACCTGGGATGGCAACACCTACACCGAGGAGAACCTCGACAGCAGCGGTCGGGTCACCGCGATCGCGGCGCTCAACCTCGATGCAGACGCCGACATGGAGCTGGCCGTGGCCTACACCAACGACCTGACGTTGATCGCCACCGACGTCACCTATGGGGGGGAGGTCGACCTCTACGACCCCGCCTCCACCGGGTGGGCTCCCATCTACACCGACCTGATCGCCTACTCGGTGCGCGCCATCGGCCAAGGCAACCTCGACGGCGATGGCGCCCTCGAGCTGGCGCTGGGCGCCTGGCGCTTCTACGAGGGGTTGGCCAACGCCCAGCCCTGGGGCGAGCTGAGCATCCTCGACCCCAGTGGTGCCTGGTCCCAGACCTACAACGCCACCCCCGTGGGATTCATCACCCGCCTGACCGTCGTCGACATCGACAACGATGCTGACAACGACGTGGTCGTGGGGACCTACCGCTTCATCGACACGATCCTGGAGGAGGGCCTGGGCCACGTGCTCGTCTACAGCGACACCCTCGTTCCCGACAGCGCCAGCAATGACATCGGCGTGGTGTCGGACATGGTCGTCGGTGACGTCGATGGCGACGGGATCAAGGAGATCGTCGTGGGCACCCTCGATTCATGGGACAGCGCCGGCGGCGTGACCGACTTCCACGGCAACCTCTACGTCCTGACGGGCACCAACCTCAACCAGGAGTTCAAGAGCGCCGACCTTGGGGCGGTCCTCGACGTCGTCGTGGGCGACCTCGACGGCGGCGGCACCCCTGAGATCGCCGTCGGGACGATGGAGCAGCGCGACTCGGTGGCCAACACCATCAGCGGGCACTACTCCATCTTCACCTACAAGCAGCCCACCTGGCAGCTGGCCTGGACCTCCGATGACCAAGGGCGCGCCGGGGTCGACTCGGCGCTGATCGTCGACCTCGATGGCGACGGCTCGCTGGAGTTGATCGGCTCGAGCGAGACCAACGATGACTACAGCACGCCGCGCCAGGGCACCTGGAGCCGCTTCGAGAACACGCAGAGCCCCTGAGGGTCAGCTCCCGCTGGGCGAGGCCGCTGGCGTGCCCTGGGCCTCGAGGCGCAGCTGCGTGCAGACCTCGCGGTCGATCGCCGTCAGCGCCCGCTCGAGGCTGCCGGGGGGCACCCGCCCCCCGGCGGCGATGGGGTGGCCACCGCCGCTGCCCCCGACCTCTGCGACCGCCAGCCCCATGGCACGATGGAGGTCCAGTCCACGGGCGATCTGCGCACGGCTGCCGCGCAGCGAGAGCTTGAGGCGGTCGCCATCGGGAGCGACCGCCAGCACCGGGCGGTCGGGGTGCACCAGGAACATCAGCGTCAGCGCCGCGACCGCACCGGCGATCCCCGACTCGGGCACCTCCACGACGTAGCAACCGGCGCTGGTGCGCAGGGCTCCGCCGACGATCGGGCGCAACGCCGCCGCGATGGCGCCGCGGCGGGTGTCGCTCAGCCGCATCGCCGCCGCCAGCGCCCCGCGATCCCCCACCGCCGCTGCCAGCCCGACGCTGGGGCGACCCAGCCGGCCGCAGGCGTCGAGCGCGGCGCTCAGGTCATGGGCGGATCCTCCTGCGGGGAAGAACCACTGCTCGGTGACCGCGTCGGCGAGGATCGCCGCGTCGGCCCCCTGCTCGAGCAGCTCGAGGCAGAGCCTCGAGGAGAGCATGCTGTGCTGCTGTTGGCTCAGCGAATCGAGGTGCGCCATCGGATCGAGCCCGACCTCCTGCAGCAGCGCCTCGACGGCCACCGCATCGCCATGGAGGCGTCGCACGAAGGGGTCAATCCCCTCCTTGAGTGCGCGATCGACCGTCTCGCCGCGCAGCGGGATGCCCTGGAGGCAGCGCACCAGCTTGCGCTCTCGGGCCTGCTCCACGACCACGCCATTGAGCCCGCGCGCGCCGCCGAGGTGCTGGCGGTCGGCGACGATCCCCGCCAGTGCGGTGGGCAAGGCCCCCCAGTTGTCCTCGCTCATGGCCAAGGTCACGAGGAACGCGATGGTCGTGCCGCAGGCCCCGAAGGTCCCATCGAGGTCGAAGAGCCGTGGGTTGAGGTGGGTCAGCCATGGTCCTCCCTCCCCCTCGGGCACATGGTGGTCGAGGACGATCACGGGCGTGTGCAGCCGTTCGAGGCGGTCGAGCTGGCCCGAGCCGACATCGGTGGTGACCACAAGCGGCGGGGTGGTCTTGCGGATCCGTTCGATGGTGCCGGAGGTCAGGCCCTGGATCGCCGAGACCTGCACCGGGACGTTGGCGCGGTGGAGCGCCCCCAGCAGGAGGCCGCCGCTGCAGAGCCCATCCCCATCGAAGTGGCACAGCACATGGACGGCGCTGGCCTCCAGCAGGCGCGCGGCGACCTCCGAGGCAGCACCAAGGAACGCGCCGACCGATGCGGGGTCCTCGCCGGGGGAACGCTCCGCGCCCTGCACCGCTGCCGTCTCTGTGCCAGCTTGGGAGAACGTCCCACCCCCGGGGCAGCGACTGAGCTAGTCGACAACGATAAGCCTTGGGGGCGCCGCATCGGCGGCGGTGGCTGGCCCCTACTCGATGAGCAGTCGGGACTCCTCGAGGGAGTAGTTGAACTCCGGGGGAAGGTTGGTGCCGCCGTGCTTGTTGTAGTACCGCACCAAACGGCGGATCTTCGCCTCGCACAAGTGCAGGTTGCGCCGGTTGTGGATGTCCTTGGGGTTGCCCGACAGGTGGTCGGTGATCCGCACCGCCTTGCGGATCAGTGACGCAACGTCGTCGGGCACCTTGGGGAGCGCTCCTGCTTCGGTGAGGATCATGCCAAGCGCCTTGCCGGTGACCTCACGGATGTCGGGGACCGCATGCTCATCGCGCAGCGTCGCACCGATGCGGCTCGCGGGCATGCCCTTGCGCGCCATCTCGAGCACCTTCTCGGTGACCTCGGCGCCGCTGAGACTGACCCACGCTGGGGTGCCGCTGCGCCGGGGGCGCAACGATCCGCTCGACCCACGTCGCCGGGTGTGCATCCGTGCCATCGGGTCCCTCCTTGGGGGAGGCTGACCACCCGTATTCCCCTATAAGAACTTGGGGGTTTTGCGAAGGCGCAGCGTGTCAGCGCACCTCGTCGTAGGTCGCAACTGGCGTGCGGAGCTTGAGGATCGTCGTCGGCGCCAAGGTGACGCGCGTGTCGGCGTAGATCTCCCCAGGCTTGGTCGAAGGGAACTCAAGGGTCCCTGCTGGCAGCGGCTTGGGCGGGGTCTGCTCGCTCGTCGCGCCCGAGGCCGATCGCTGGGACTTGGAGGGAGCTGCCACGTTGGCCGGGCGTGCGGGCGTGCTCCGAGTCGGGGGGCGCAGCGATGACGTCGAGCGCGCGCCCCGGACCGTCGGCGGTGGCCCGACCCGCTCGCCGCGGCGGACCTTGCGCTCGAGTTCGTGCAGGCGGTGGATCTCCTTCTCCTCGATGGCCGTCGCCTTGGTGTAACTCGAGAGCAGCAGGATCGCGGCGATCGCCAAGATGGCGATGCTGACGTAGAGCACCATGTCGTCGCTGATCCCCAGCGCGATCAGGCCCATGCGGTTGATGAGGTTGATGGCAAAGCCGAGCAAGCCCAGCAGCACCAAGGTACCGACCGCTCCACCGCGCCGCTGTCGGGGTGGCGCGCGGCGACCGCGTCCTTGCGGGGGGCGACGCTGCGGCGGCGGTCGCGCCGCCGGGGCACGGGAGGGTGGCCGTGCGCGTCTCGCCGGGGGGGGAGCCTTGGCCATAGCACCTCTCTCCAGGGGCGCAGAAAGGAGGAGGGGCGATAAGGTTTCTTGTTGCCGGGGGAGGGTGCTTCAACCTGGTGCGCCGCAGTCAGTGGCTCGAAGGCCGACGCCGGTGCTCCACCGAACGGTTCCGGTCGGCCATCCGTCAGTACCCCTGGGCAAGCAGTCGCGGTGCATCCCGAGCCATCTCCTGGGGCGACGGCACGAGGAAGCCCAGCGCATCGGCGACTCTGTTGATGGTGCAGAAGATGGTCGCGATGTGCACCAGGTCCTCGATCCCAGCGTCGCGGACCCCGCACTCGCGCAGCACGCGCACCGATTCCGGCGAGACCTTTGCGGGAACGAGCGTCAACACATCGAGGAACTGCAACGCCGCCCGCAGGCGCGGTGAGAGGTCCTGAGTCCGCCAGTCTGCCAGCAGGGCGTTGACATCGATCCCCAGCATCCCTTCGACGGCGATGGCCGCGTGGATGGTGGTGCAGAAGCGGCAGACGTTGCGTGCGGAGACGAAGGCGCCGAAGAGCTCCCGTTCCCCGGTGGTCCACTCCGAAGGGCCGCGCAGCACCCTGTCGACATAGCGCCCGAAGGGTTCGCCGAAGGGCTCCGCGCGGAAGAGGAAGACCCGCACGATGTCGGGCAGTCGACGCCCCCGCTCCTGCTGCATGCGCACATCGAGGGCATGGACCTGGGGCCCCCCCTTCTCGATCGACGGTAGCCTCACGGCGAGGTCCTCCTCAGTGCGCGCAGCCCCGCCTCGAGCCGCGCCCGGCCCGCACCGGTCGCGGCGCACAGCACGAGGTCGAGGACCTCACCCTCAGAGCGCCCGGCGGCCAGGAGCGCGCCGATGTCCTGGTCGGTGACCTTGTAGGCGTGACGGACGATCTTCTCGATCAGCGCCGCCGTCTCAGGGGGCACCTTGCCGCGCAGGGGCGTCTGTGAGGTCGCGATCTCGTAGGCCATCCCCTCGATGTCCCTGCGGACGGGTGCATCGAAGGACGGGGCGCCCTCGAGCAGTGCCTGGCGGAGCGCCCTGTAGAGCACCGCAGCCGCCAGTGCATGGTGTGGAGGTGCATCGGTCTTGGGCACGCTCGGAACGGTCATCGTCGCCTCCTGGGGGTGCGCATCATTCGTCTGGTGGGCCCTCGGAGTGGATGGCGGGCGAATCCCCCCGCGCGGACCGCTCCAGCAGGGTGCGGGTGCGGTCGAGGACCCCCTCGAGGTCGACCTCGGACTCGCGGTCGAGGCCCGCCAGACGCTGGCGCAGCTTCCCCCCAAGCTCGGCGAGCAGGCCGGTCAACGAGGCGACGTTGGAACAGACCACGACCACCTGCAGGGTCGCCGGCTGGCCGCCGATGGTGGCCCGCACCACGATCTCCTCGTTGCTGCCCGTGACCTTGCCATAGAACCACGCCTCGATGGTCGAGGGTGGCTCGCCCTCGCTTAGGCGCCGCACCAGCTGGACGTCGTAGGCACAGATGACCTCACCGGCCGCGTCGACGGCACGGTCGAGGGCCAGACCCGCAGGCAGGCGGAAGACCCGTGCATCGAGCTCGGTGGCGTCTGCCAGCAGGCGCCGTAGCACGGCCAGCGGGACGCTGTGGGGGGTGTAGAAGATCGGGCAGACGACGTCGGCGACGCGCCGCTTCATGTCGACGTGTCGCAGTGCCCCGCTGGCATCGCCATAGCTGAGGGTGCCGTCGATGAAGGACTCCTGGCAGATCAGCGGGTCGAAGAAGAGGTCGATCACCACCTCGGCGTCGGGCAGGACGGTCCCCATCCGGAGTGTGCCCCCGGTGTGCTGCAGCATCGGGGCGATGCGGTCGAGACGCAGGATCCGCTCGTCGTACCGCAGCTGCACCCGCGCATCGGCGAGCACCGTGTCGGTGGGGTTGACCACCTTGAGGCGCAGCCGAACATATCCCCCCTCGAGGGAGATCGACGACCGCAGGATCGGGTGCGAGGGCTTGCGGGCGAATCGGAACTTGCGGTGGTAGGTGAAGAGCGGGAGGAACAGCTTGCGCGCCTCCTGGAAGTGTTCGGTGTCGCCATCCCAGGCGACCAGCAGCCCCTCATAGAGGGATTCGACCCGCTGGAGCAGGTCGATGCACTCCTCGGGCAGCTGCAGCGGGACCTCGCCCTCGACGATGACGGCCAGCACGAGGTTGGTCGAGCGCCGCAGCACCACGTGGTAGTGACCGAAGGTCAGCATGTCCAACGAGCCACGCCCCGTGAAGGACTCCGTGACGAACTGCTGGATCGCCACGAGCATGCTCGCCATCAGGTCCTGATCGACGCCCTCCTTCTCCTGCACGGCCGCATGGAGCATGGCACGACCGTCACGGTAGATCATGTGCACCTCGATCACCGAGAAGGGCGGGACTTCCGGGAGCTCGGGGGTGATGCCGCTCGGCGGAGGTAGGCCGGAGGTCTGCGCCGTGGCGGCGCCAAGGCCCGCCGATCCTCCGCCGTGCCCTGGGAGCCTGTGGGGGGCGGCGCCCTCTGCCGTCGGCGGGGGTGCGTGAGGGAATGCCACGGGTGGTGGTGGCACCTGCTCGGACAGCGCACCGGGGGGTGGCAGCTCCGCATCGGATGCTGAACGCCGCCGCAGCAGGACGATGCCCACGACGAAACCCAGCGCAATCAGCGCCAGGAGGGCCAGCCACGGCAGCGAGGGTCCGAGCACCACGTCGGTCCGCCCTTCCTCCCCAACGACAGTGATTGCGACTGAATCCTCGGCGGTGAGCAGACCGTCGCTCACCTGCACGCGCACCAGGTGGCGACCCAGCTGGTCGGAGCTGGGCCTCCACACCAGCCGGCCATCGGTGACGTTGAGGCCAGGCAGGGGTGTCAGCACGGTGAAGACGAGAGGGTCGCCGTTGGGGTCGCGGGCATGGAGGTCGATGCTCAGCGTCTTGCCCACCACGACTCGGGTCGCCGAAGGTAGTTGCAACGTCGGTGCGGTGTTGCGAGAAGGCGGGACCGCCCGCACCAGCACGTCGAATCGCTGGGCTTCGATGTTGGCCCCGTCGCTGACGAGGATCTCCGCCGGCGATGGTCCGAGGGCCGTCGGGGTCCAGTCGAGGGTGCCGTTGGTGGGGTCGATGGTCATCCCCACCGGATGGGTCCCCAAGCTGAAGTGCAACGCCTCCGCATCGTCGTCGTCATCGCGGACCACGACGGCGTACTCGTAGGGGACGTTGATCGTCCCCGTGGGCGGAGGCTCGCTCAGGAATCGTGGCGGGAGGTTGGCGCCCACGACGATGGAGACGTTGCTGCTGCCTTCACCGTAGGGGCTGCGGGCGGTGATGCTCAAGGGCAGCGCTTGCTGCAGCCACGACGAATCGGGTACCCAGCGGATCGTCATCTGCGTCCGTGGTCCCCCGCTGGCTTGATCGATGGCGACAGGATCCGAGAGGTCGAGCTCCTCGGGCCCACCGCTGACGTCGATCTGCAGCGGGCTGCCGCTCGGTTGCGCGACCGGATGCAGCACAACGACGTGCAATTCGATCAGTGCTCCCACCCGGGCGGGGTAGGAGGACTCATCTGGGGAGAGGAAGGTCAGTGGGGGCGCGGGGAGCACACTCACCCAAAACGTCTGCGCGCTCGATCCATCATCGTCGAGGGCGATGAGCTCGACGAGGCGGCTCCCGATTTGGCCCATGGTCGGGACCCATCGGAGCGTGCCGTCGTCGAGGTCCATTCCCAGTGGGGCGGTCGAGAGGCGCAGCAAGGTCGCGTCGTCGTCACCATCGACGACGGTGGGGGTGTAGGAGAAGGCCGTGCCGATGGTGGCGCTTTGCGGCGGCGAGGACGCAAAGGCGGGGACGTCGGCGACGGGGTCGACGACCACCAGCAGCTCCTGCTGGGCCACCATGCCCCAGACGTCGGAGGCCTCCACGCGCACGCGCATCTCTCCGGTCCAGTTGTCGTTGAGCGCCCCCGACGCGGCGTCGACGGAAAGGTAGCGTCCCTGCTCGAGCGTGACGTTGACGATGGTGTCGTTGCTCAGTGGCGTGACGGTCAGTCGCAGTGCCTCCTGCGGCGTCTCATCGTCGCTGACGGTCTCCCACAGGTCGAGCAGCATCGGGTCGCTCGAGTCCTCGGGCAGGTGGATGGGTCCGGACATCGAGAAGGAGGGGGGGGTGTCCACCTCCACTTCGAGCTGCTGGAGGCGGATGCTGCCGTTGCTCTGAGCACTGAGGTTGAGCGCGACATCGATGTCGGTGACGTGGGGGCGGGGGAAGGCCTGCACCAGGGTGGACATCAGGTCGACGCGAGTCGCTGCATCATAGTCGACCTGCACCTCGTCGAGGTCGAGGCGTCCTTGGTCCGAGCTGAGCGTGAAGGTGAGGTTGAGTGTGGCCAAGACGTTACCCGCCGTGTCGGTCTGCAGGTTCGTCGCTCCCGTCAGCGCCGCGTTCAGCGCCGACGTCAGCGGGATCTGCGCTGTCGCCCCCAGTGCCAGGTTCGTGGTAGACCACGCCGGCACCCCATCGACGCGCAGGATCGGGCTTGTCAGGTCGGTGGTGTGTCCATAGAGGGCGACGTGTCCCGCGACATTGGCCGAACCGTTGAAGGGGCCGCTCATCACCAGGTCTGCCTGGCCATCGCCAGTGACGTCGCCCGCCCCGGCCAC
>JAHFTX010000002.1 GCA_023265395.1 Thermoplasmata archaeon | reverse complement strand
CCCCCACACCGCCAGCCGCCGCCTGGGGGAGCTCGTCGACGTCGGGTTGGCGACGCGACAGGTCGAACAGGATTCGCGGCGCACGGTCACCTACACGATCACACCCATGGGGCGCAAGGTCGCCCGCAAGCTCAACGAGCTGGTCGAGCTGCTCGGAGCCTGAAGGTTCTTCTGCGCAGGCTTATGAGCGCGGCCCCCCTCGCGGCCGTTGATGGCGACAGCAAAGCCCCGCCGCTCGTCGAAGCGTGCCTCAACCGCTGCGCGCCGCCACGCGCGCGCTCCGGCGGCGCCGACGTTCCCACACGCTCAGCTCCCGCTCGACCGAATCCTCGAGGGTGACACCATCGAGCGGCTGGCCCAACTGCCCGACCAATGCGTGGACCTGGTCTTCGCCGACCCGCCCTACAACCTGCAGCTGCGCAACGAGCTGTGGCGGCCAAACCGGACGAAGGTCGACGCCGTCGACGACTCGTGGGACCGCTTTGCGGGTTTCCCCGAGTACGACGCCTTCACCCGGGGGTGGCTGCAGCAATGCCGCCGGGTCCTCAAGGACACGGGCACGATCTGGGTCATCGGCAGCTACCACAACATCTACCGCGTGGGCACGGCGCTGATGGACCTGGGCTTCTGGATCCTCAACGACATCGTGTGGGTCAAGAGCAACCCGATGCCCAACTTCCGTGGGGTGCGATTCACCAACGCCCACGAGACGCTCCTGTGGGCGCAGAAGGTCAAAGGGGCCAAGTCCACCTTCCACCACCGCGCGATGAAGGCCCTCAATGACGAGCTGCAGATGCGCAGCGACTGGCGGATCCCGCTCTGCAGCGGCAAGGAGCGGATCAAGATCGACGGGCAGAAGGCCCACTCGACCCAGAAACCCGAGGCGCTCCTCTATCGCGTGCTGCTCTCGAGCAGCAACCCTGGTGACGTGGTGCTCGACCCCTTCTTTGGCACCGGCACCACCGGTGCGGTCGCCCAGCGATTGGGTCGCCACTGGATCGGGATCGAACGCGATCCCACCTATGTGCGGGTCGCCACGCAGCGGCTGGCCAAGGGGATCAACCGCAGCGTCCCACACGAGGCGTTGGAGTTTGCCACCGACCTCGTTCCCGCGCGGGTCCCCTTCGGCGCCTTGCTCGAGCAGGGGGTGTTGCAGCCGGGGCAGGAGCTCTACTTCGGTCCGGGCCGAGTGGAGACGGCGCTGGTGCTGGCCAACGGCCATCTGCGCTGGAAGGGCGTCGAGGGGTCGATCCACCAGGTGGGCAGGGCGATCACCGACGCCCCCTGCAATGGGTGGGACCATTGGTTCTACGAGGATCCAGCCACGAAGAATCTGCAGGTGATTGACGTCCTGCGCGAGCACGCGCGGAGGAACGGTGAGGATCCGAATCGAGTCCGCAAGGGGTCTGCACCGAGGCAGCAGGGCACGGGAGCGACCCGCAGCCGGGCCCAGGATTAGCCCCCGCGGATGGTCTGGTTCATCGGCGTCGCCGACGGTACGGTGAAGTTGCCATCGGTGGTCGGGTAGGCGTACCGGACCCGGGCGACGAAGATGTCGGTGTTGCCGTCACCGTTCTGCTGGTTGCGCGGGTCGGGCCAGGTCATCACCGCGGTGTCCTTGCTGGTGTCGATCCCTATGTAGTCCCCCAGCGGGTGGCCGTGGGCGCCGGTGCTGGTCTCACCGGCATCGTTGCCCTCGAAGGGGTTGTCGGTCACCGGGAACTGCACCGGGAAGGTCAGCGCACCGTCGGTGGATTCCGCGTAGTAGACCTCCAGCCCCGAATCGGTGGTGGTGTTGCGCGCGTCGTACCACACCAGGTGCACCGAGCTGTTGGTCCCCACGGCGACGTCGGAGAAGAACTGGTGCCGGGTGGTGTTGTCGTTGTTGACCTGCATCGGGTCGGACCAGGTGACCCCGCCGTCATCGCTGTAGGTCAGCTGGATGTCGGAGTTGCCCGAGGCCATGTCCTCCCAGGTCAGGTAGTAACGGCCGTCGTGGGGACCGCCGCTGCGGTCGACCACGCCCTGCGGGATCGTCGGTGTCCGGAAGGTGTACTCCGGGAAGTTGCGGTTGATCGGGGTGACGGGGCACACCGGCGTCGGCGAATCGAAGGTGGCGCCGTGGTCGTGGGAGCGGACGGCCATCATCTGGTTCTTCTGGTAGTCGATGAAGGCCACGACCAGCGTGCCGTCGGCGCCGACCATCGGCGTCGCCCCTTGGGTGTTGAGCTCCAGCTGCCGCAGCTCGGTGTAGATGACCGGCGTGCCCCAGGTCCGCCCGCCGTCGGCGGAGGTGCTCACCTGCATCCGAGAGGTGACGGCCCCCTCGAAGGCGATCCACGCCATGTAGACGTACTGACTGTTGGGGTCGGTCTCGATCCACTCCTTGTCGTGGAAGGTCAGGCGGGTGTAGGCGGTCCCCTGATAGGCGATGTTGGACCAGGTCGCCCCGCCGTCGGTGGAGATCGCCGAGAGGGTCACCGACAATGGGTCGCGGCGCAGCAGCCGCTGGATCGGGGCGCTGTCGCGGTCTCCCGAGGCGATGCCGGCGAGGTAGGCCGTTCCGTCGGCGCCGTAGACGATGACCGGGTCACCGCTGCCGGCGAAGGTGGAGAGCTGGTTGTCGGGGCAGCCGGGGCAGCCCTCGAGCATCGAGTGGTTCCAGTTCTTGCCGCCGTCCTTGCTCCAGTAGACGCCCAACCAGTGGAGGCCGGTCGAGGTGTTGTAGTCGTTGCCCGAGACGATCATGTTGAGCGGGTCGACGGGGTTGATCCCGATGTCGACCTCGTTGACCGGGGCCGGGCCGGGGTCGATGTCGGGGTTGCACTGCGGGTCGCAGATCACGAAGGGCACCATCGGCGTCGCCGGCGCACCCTGCCGCGGTGTCGTGCCCCACATCCCGGGCCGGAACAGGAGCACCACGCCACCTGCAAGCAGCAACAGGACGACGATGGAGAGCGCCATCAGCTTGCGGCGCCGGTCTATTTCCATGAGGCCGCCACGTGCCGCCGGGCACCTTGCCTCTTTCGGTGCACCCCCCCGAAGAGCCTCCCGCGCCGGTGGGGCACACGCTTATGCCCCACGGCTTGGTCCGGCCCTCATCGAGGTGTCCTGATGGGCAAGTTGCTGACGGTCAGCCAGGTGGGGGTCTTCGTCTCGGACCAAGCGACGGCGACGCGGTTCTTCACCACGACGATGGGACTGAAGGTGCGCGCGCGCATGCCCAAGATGGGCTACATCGCGCTGGGCCCGACCCTCGAGGGGGCCGATGCCTCGCTCAACCTGTGGGAGCCGGCTGCGTGGGGACTGCCCGCGCGCCAGGTCACGGCCATGATCGGCCAGCCCACCGGCATCGGCTATTGCGTCAAGGACTTCGACGCGACGGTCGCCGCGCTGCGCAAGAAGAAGGTCCCCGTGGAGGTGTGGGGTGATGGTTGGGGAGCTTTCGACGACCCCGATGGCAACCATTACTTCCTCTCGGGCAACGGCCGGCTGAAGTCGCCTCCGACGAAGCTGGGCAAGCTCGACTTCATCACCGTCGCCTCGCGCAACCGGGCACGGTTGGCGCGCTTCTACACGGGCACGCTGGGGTTCACCAAGGCCGGTGGCGATGAGTATGCGAGCTATCGTCTGCAGCCCAACGGCACCGGGCTGATGCCCTTTACCCCCAAGCGCTCCCACTACGAGGACCCGGCGCTCTACCAGAGCGACCTCGCTGCGATCGGTGAGCGGACCTACATCATGCTGCGGGGCCGCGACCTGCCTGCCCTGCAGCAGCAGCTGCGCAAGCGGAAGGTGCGCTTCGCCAAGGAGGTCGCCCCGGCCCCCTGGGGCGGACTGGAGGGCGAGATGCTCGACCCCGATGGCAACATCTACCAGCTCGTCGAGGACGCACCTCGCACGCGTGCGCGCACGCGCTAGTCCAATCGCGCGGGGACCCCAAACCGCTCCCCCTGCCGCACGGGGGAAGGGTCACTCCCGCTCGTAGAGGTCGGGGTAGAGCGCCTTGGTCACGACGCCGCCGGCGAGGAGCACCAGCACCGGCAGTGGCCAGACCAGGACATCGGGGACGTTGCCCCCGTGCTGGACCATCGACAGCAGCAGCCCTCCCTGATGGTAGGGCGAGATGGTCACCAGCGGCAGCAGCACCGCCGCCAGTCCATCGGCCGTGCCCTGGGGCAGATGCACCAACAGGACCAGCCCTTGGAGGAGCCAGCCCGACAGCCGCGTGAGGACGAAGAACGGGATGGTCAGCGCAAAGGGGATCGATGTCGGTCGCAGCACCATCCGGCCGCGGGCACGGGCCAGCAGGCACGAGAGCATCGCCCCGACGGCGATGGTGACCATCGTCAGCAGGTAGGCCACCAGGAAGATCCCCAGCACCGTCGAGGTGGGCAGCCCGGCAAGGAGCATCGGCAGCACCACGATGGGCAGGCCCAGCAGCAGCCCCAGCGCCCCCGTCGAGCAGAGCTTGGCCACCGTCACCTCGAGCACGCCCACGGGGTAGGTGGTCAGCACCCGCACGGTGCCGCGGGCCAGCTCGTGGCGGAAGGTCAGGGCGAAGATGGTCGGCAGCAGCAACGCGCAGACCAGTGCGGCATACCCGAAGGCGATGTCGAGGAGGGTAAAGGGCAGCCCTCCCCCGCTGGGTCCGAAGGACTCCACGTGGAGCGGCTCGGTGGTGACGTTGTGCCCCGAGGCGTCGGTGACCGTCAACCGCACGCCATGCTGGCCGACGCCGTAGAGGTGCACCGGTCGCTCTTGGGTGTCGGTGCGCCCGTCGCCCAGCTGCCAGGCGTAGGTGTAGGGTCCCACCCCTCCGGCCACCGCGGCATAGAGGGAGACCACCTGGGGCGCCCCCCCCTCGAGATGGTCGGCGCCGATGGCGACCACCAGGGGCGCGTGCTCGGGAGGCAGCGGCGGTGCCGAGACCGCCACCGGGATCGGGCCGAGCGAGAGGTCCCCCTCACCGCTGTCGCGCACGTGCAGGTTGATCAGGTAGGTCCCGGGCCGATCGTAGGTGAAGTCGCCCACGGTGCCGCGACCCTCGCGGCCGTCCCCCGAGGACCAGGCGTACTCGTAGGGAGCCGTGCCACCCTGCACCTGCGCGACGACCACGACATGCAACGGCGCCGCTCCGTTGAGGCTGGTCACGTGCAACTGTCCCTGCAGCGGTACGCCGCAGCCACCAGGCACCGACCCGGTCATCGAGGTGAAGCCGCACTCCCGGATGTTGGAGCCGACGAAGCTGAAGGCGACGAGGCCAAAGAGGAAGAGCAGGGTGCTGACCACCTGCAGCGTCACCAGCCCGTGCCGGCGCACCTGGCGCAGGTCGCGGCCGACGATCGCCACCATCGCCTTGCGGCGATCCGGGCGCATGTTCAGGGGCCCTCCCGCTCGGCCGGCCGTTCCCGCAGCTGCAGGAACACCTCCTCCATCGTCCCTTGCTGGCGCAGCTCGGTCAGCGTCAGCCCAGCACTCCCGATCACCGTGGCGACCTTGGGCAGGTCGGCGCGGTCCGCCAACACCAGGTGGACCTCGTCGCCGGAGACCGTGCACTCCTTGGGGTGCAACTGCTGCTGGAGCACCCGCACCGCCGCGGCGGGGTCGGAGACCTTGATCGCGTAGGAGGGCAGCAGGTACCGCTCCCGCAGCTGCGCGGCGGTCCCGATGGTCAGCAGCTTGCCCTTGTCGATGAAGGCGAAGCGGTCGACGATGTGCTCGGCCTCGATGAGGTTGTGGGAGGTGAAGAAGACCGTCCCACCGGCGTCGACGAAGGCGCGAAGGTGCGCACGCAGGGTCCGGCGGTGGACGATGTCGATGCCTTGGAAGGGCTCGTCGAGGAACAGCAGGGGCACGTCGCTGAGGAGCACTCGCGCGATCGAGACCCGCTGCCGCTGTCCATGGGAGAGGTCGGCGATGGGCTTGCGCACGAACTCGCCGACCTCGGCGACCTCCTGAGCGCTGGAGAGGCGACTGCGCGCCTCGGCACCGCCAAGACCCGCCATCGCCGCGAAGAACCGCAGGTAGTCGCCCACGGGCATCCGTTCGTAGAAGGAGGCCTCCTCGGGCATGATGGCCATGGCGGTGCGCACCGCCGTCGGCGAACTCGCCAGGTCCATCCCGGCGACCGTCGCCGAGCCAGCCGAGAGGGCCGTCTGCCCCGTCAGCAGCTTGATCATCGTCGACTTACCCGCGCCGTTGGGGCCGAAGAACCCGAAGATCTCCCCCTTGCGGACGCTCAGCGAGACGCCGCCGACCGCATCGAGGCTGCCGTAGGTCTTGCGCAGCCCCTTGGCCTCGATGACGCTCTCGCTGGCCTCCGCCACGCCGTCGCCATCCTGCCTCCGCAGATAAGGGTCGTGCTACAGAAGGACCGCGCCAACGGACGCGACGGCGGTCTCCGCGAGGCTGCGCCGCAGCTGGATGAGCCAGACCCCCAGCAGCAGCACGGCGGTCTGCTGGCCCAGATCCAAGGTCCTGCTCGATGGCCCCTCCTCAAGGGTGGTGGACCGTGCCATCAGCCCCCCGTCGAAGGAGCAGACGACACCACCCTGTTCGTCGAGCCAGGCCCACCTGCTCCCCATCCGACCGAGGTCCTTCTGGTGCAGCACTCGTCCGTCGGCCAGCTGGATCTCCGCCGAGCCAAACCAAGGGATCCGCAGGCGCGCGATCCACCCCTGCGCTCCGTCGAGGCGGACCTCGGCGTGCGACCAACCCGCCGAGGGGAACAGCCGGAAGGTCCCCTGCGCCGTCTGCAGCACCGTCGGGGACCCCCCCCAGAAGGAGCCTTGGAGCACCCCTGCGAGCTCCGCACCGACGCGCAGCTCGTACCGAAGGCCCAGCATCGACGTGGACCTGAGGCGCATCGGGCCCTCGCCCACGGGCGGGAGCGATCGCATCGTCGCGGGGGCGCTCATGCCTACCCCTGGGCCGGCGCATCGACAAGGTCCCAGGGGGGGAGCCCCCGCGGGGGCCCCTACCCAAGGAGCACCGACGCGTAGAGCGCGCAGAACAGCAATGTCGGGATGGTCACCGCCAACCCCACCACCGTGAAGGTGCGCCAGGAGAGCTCCACCCCCGCGCGGCTGGCCTTCTGGGCGACGATGAGGTTGGCCGCCGCGCCGATCATGGTGGCGTTGCCCGCCAGCGTCGATGCACCGGCCAGCGTTAACCAGCTGCCCGCGCCGCCGGCGCGTGCGATCGGCGCCAGCAGCAGCGTCGAGGGGACGTTGCTCAGCAGGTTGGCGAGGACCGCCGAGGCGAGCACCAGCACCGCTGGCGAGGGACGCGACTCGAGGGGCACCCCCAGCGCCGCCAGCATCGGGCGGTGCAGCCCCGCCTGGGTCACCCCCGCCAGCAGCACGAAGAGCCCCACGAAGAGCAGGAGCACCTCCCAGTCGATCAGACGCACCATCGCCGTGGGCACCGCCCGCCCCCAGCCGCAGGCGCACAGCAGCACGAGCGTGCCGCCGAGCAGGGCGACGACCCCCAGCGGCAGGCTGGGTGCCAGCAGCGGCAGCAGCGCCATGCCGACCACGACGGCGGCGATCGTCGCCAACGTCAATCGCAGCAGCCCGACATCCCGCAGCGGCTCGATCGCCGTGGCGCCGACCTCGGGCAAGACCGCAGGGAGGTCCCTGGCAAAGAGACGGGGCAGGATGAGCAGGGCGATGAGCAGGCTCCCGACCGCCAGCGGCAGCAGCAGCGCCACGAAGGTCACCAGTGGGATCCCCGAGGCCGAGGCGACGTAGGCGTTCTGCGGGTTGCCCATCGGCGTGGCGACCGAGCCGATGTTGGCGGCCAGCGCCATCCCGATCAGGTAGGGCATCGGCGGCAGCTTCGCCTGCATGCACAGGCGGATGACGATGGGGGTCATCAGCAGCACCACGGTGTCGTTGAGGATCAGCGCCGACGACAGCGCCGTCAGGACGATCACCGACCGCAGCAGCTGCACCCCGCTGACCGCACGCGCGCGCAGTCTCTGCGCGCACCACCCGAAGAACCCGCACCACTCCAGCGCGGCCGCCAGCATCATCATCCCCAGCAGCAGCGCCAGGACGCCCCCGTCGATCGCCTGCAGCGCCGTCAGCGGGGGGACGACCCCGAGCACCACCATCATCGCCCCGCCCAGGAGTGCTGCGTAGGGTCGCTGGAGTGGGATGTGGGGCAGCCGCGCGACCGAGATCAGGACGTAGGTGGCCGCGAAGATCCCCAGCGCGACCATCCAGCGCTCGACCATGGGCACCTGCAACCCGCAGCGGGGGCGTCAGACCTTCAATCCGAGCCTGGGCGCTCCTCTTGCTCGCGCAGCCGTTCGAGCACCGCACGGTCCTCGAGCGTCGAGGTGTCCCCCTGCACCTGCCGACCTGCCGCAAGGTCCCGCAGCAGCCGACGCATGATCTTGCCGCTGCGGGTCTTGGGCAGCCCCTCGGTCAGGTGGATCTCGCAGGGGCGCGCCAGTGCGCCGATCTGGTGTACCACCTGGTCGCTCAGCTCCTGCAGCAGCGCGTCGCGGTCGGGCACCTCGACATCGGCCTTGAGGGTGACGAAGGCCGCCACCGCTTCGCCCGTCAGCTCGTGGGGAGTTCCGACCACCGCCGCCTCGGCCACGCTGGGGTGGGCCACCAGGGCGCTCTCGATCTCGGCGGTCCCCAGCCGATGGCCGCTGACGTTGATGACGTCGTCGACGCGTCCCATCACCCAGTGGTAGCCCTCGGCGTCGATGCGGGCACCGTCCCCGGTGAGGTAGACCCCACGGATCCGCGAGAAGTAGGTCTGCAGGAACCTCTCGCGGTCGCCCCAGATGCCCCGCGCGAGCGACGGCCACGGCTGCGTGATGACGAGCAACCCTCCCTCGCCCTGCTGCACATCCCTGCCAGCGGAGTCGACGATGGCGGTGGAGATCCCCGGCAGCGGCGTCGTCGCGCTGCCGGGCACCGTGGTGGTGACGCCCGGCAGCGGGGAGATGAGGATACCGCCGGTCTCGGTCTGCCACCAGGTGTCGACGATGGGGCAGCGTCCGTTGCCGATGACGCTGTGGTACCACGACCACGCCTCGGGGTTGATCGGCTCGCCGACCGTGCCGAGCAGCCGCAGGCTCGACCGGTCGTGGCGCGCCGGATGGGCAGGCCCCCATTTCATGAAGGCGCGGATCGCGGTCGGCGCGGTGTAGAGGACGGTCACCTGGTGGCGTGCCACCAGCCCCCAGACCCGGTCGCGGTCGGGGAAGTCGGGTGCCCCCTCGTAGAGCAGCACGGTCGCCCCCAGTGCCAAGGGGCCGTAGACGACGTAGCTGTGGCCGGTGATCCACCCGATGTCGGCGGTGCACCAGTAGGTGTCGTCGTCGCGCAGGTCGAAGACCCATGCGGTGGTGGCGGCGACCCAGGCGAGGTAGCCACCGGTGCAGTGGACGATCCCCTTGGGGCGCCCCGTGGTCCCCGAGGTGTAGAGGATGAAGAGCGGGTCCTCGGCGTTGCGGCTGACCGGTTGGCAGGTGCGCGGCACCTCGGCAAGAGCCTCGTGCCACCAGCGGTCCCGCCCCTCGACGAGGCTCAGCGGTGCCCCGGTGCGCCGGACCACCAGCACGTCACGGACGCTGGGGCAGCCCTCCGACAGCGCAACATCGACGTTGGCCTTGAGGGGGACCACCCCGCCACGGCGATAGCCGCCATCAGCGGTGATCACCGCGACCGCCCCGGCGTCGGCGATGCGCTCGCGCAAGGCGGTGGCGCTGAAGCCGCCGAAGACGACGGAGTGGATCGCGCCGATGCGGGCGCAGGCGAGCATCGCCACCACCGCTTCGGGGATCAGCGGCAGGTAGAGGACGACGCGGTCGCCGGCGTCGACGCCCCGCTCGCGCAGGACGTTGGCCGCCCGGCTGACCTGCTCGTGCAGCTGCAGGTAGGTCAGCGTCGCGCGGCTGCCATCCTCCCCCTCCCAGAGGATCGCCGCCTTGTTGCGCCGCGGGCCCTGCAGGTGACGGTCGACGCAGTTGACCGCGGCGTTGAGGGTGCCGTCGGCGAACCATCGCGCGTCGGGGAACGTTCCCTCCCGCACGCGACGAAAGGGGCGATCCCACTGCAGCTGCCCTGCGACCTCGGCCCAGAAGGCGTCAGGCTCCTCGGCGGCACGGCGCCGCAGTCGCGTCTCCTGAGCGGGATCGACCGCGGCACGCTGTGCGAAGGCCGCGCTGGGCGGGAAGCGCCTCTGCTCCTGAAGGTGGCTCTCGATCGCTCCCTCCTGCGCTGCGTCTTTTCCCATGCCGCCCGCCGCTGTGGCCAGCGGCACCCCCCTTGATAATCTCCGGTGCCGCGTGGACCTGCGCCAAGGAGTACATTCAAGGCACCTTGGGCAGTGCGGGCCGCTAGGTGGACCATGGGACTATTCGACAAGGTCATGGGCAAGAGATCGAACGAACTCGACGTCGCGGAATCCTTCCTGGCCGTGGCACTCTGCGCCGTCGCTGCCGACGGCGTGATCACGGAGGAGGAGGCCATGGGGCTGCAGGCCTCGTTGGGGCGCATGCAGGCCTTCGCCAAGTGGGACGGAAAGACGCTCAAGAAGGCCATGGAGAAGATCGTCCGCTCCCTCCATGAGGGCGGGGTCGAGGCGGTGCTGCCGGCGGCGGCCAAAGCGCTGCCCAAGGAGCTGCGCCCGACGGCGTTCGCCGTCGCTGCGGACCTGCTGCTGATGGATGGCGATGTCGCCGACACTGAGCGCGCCTTCCTCGAGGCGTTGCAGAAGGCCCTGGCCGTCGAGGACGCCCTGGCGGTCAAGATCGTCGAGGTCCTCGAGATCAAGAACCGCGGGTGATCCACCCCCGCGCACCTGTGGTGCGCAGGGGGCAGCCCCCACCCAGTCGGGTGGGGGCTGTCGGCGCCGATGATCGCTGCGATGGCTTAGCCGGTCACCGCGCCCTTGTAGACGTCGGGGTTGGGGTCCCCGCTGACGCTGAGGATGCCCACGGCGCCGTGGTCGATCGAGCGCATCAGCGCGTGGTCGACGAGGATGTAGTCGCCGGGAACCTCGACTTCGAAGTCCATGATGCTGGTCCCACCAGCGGGGACGATCGTGGTCTGGACGTTGTGGTTCACCAGCGTCCCGCCCTCGATGTAGACCGTGTCGTAGATCTCCCCGATGACGTGGAAGTTGGAGGCGACGAAGCCCCCGACCCCGTAGTAGATCCGCACGCTCTCGCCCGTGCGGGCCGTCAGGGCACCCGCACCCGTGAGCGCACCGACCTTGCCGTTCATCAGGTAGTAGGTAGGCGTCTCGTTGACCATCTTGTCGTGGGAGAGGGTATGGATCCCCTTCTGGCCGTAGTCGCCGGTGGAGTAGAGCTCGGTCTGCATGATGTAGTACTCGTGGTCGACGGCTGGCAGCGGGACCTTGGGGTCGACGATGATCATCCCGAACATGCCGTTGGCGATGTGGTGGGTCACCGGCGGCGTGGCGCAGTGGTAGACATACGCCCCCGAGCGGATGACCGTGAAGTGGATCGTGGTCTGCTCACCGGGGGCCGTCATCGAGGCCTTGGCGCCGCCGCCGGGCCCGGTCACCGCGTGCAGGTCGATGTTGTGGGCGTAGGTGCTGGTGGCGGGGTTGACCAACGTCAGCTCGACGACCGCGCCCTCCTTGACCCGTAGCACCGGGCCCGGCACGGTGCCACCGAAGGTCCAGAAGGTGTAGGCGATGCCCTCGTCGATGAGGGCAGTCTTCTCCTCGATGGTCAGGGTGAATCGCACGATGCCGTCGGCATCGGGCGCCTTGGCTGCCGGCACAAGTGGGCTGGGGACCACCGTCACCGTCGGCAACGGGCCGGGCAGTACGGTGCCGGGGGGCCTCTGGTAGGTGACCACCGGGGTCTTGTCGTTCGAGCTCTGGCTTGCGGTGCAGCCAGCGACCACCAATGTGGCCAGGACGAGCACCGCGAGCATAATGCGCGTAGGGTTTGTGAGCATTTCCCTGCCTCCGCACCTGCATGTACGGGAGGTGCAAGGTCCCTCTGCGAACTAGTCTGGGACTGAGTGAGCAGAAAATTGGTCCTTCAGAGCACGCTCCCGACGGCGACCACCACCACGAAGGCGCCCACCGACAGCGGCGCTCCGGTGGCAGTCGGGAGCCACAGCCGCGCTTTGCCGCGCGTGCCCTCGAGGGCGCCCAGTACCAGGCCCACGACGAGGGAGAGGACCAACAGGTAGGCGGCGGCGATCCCCAGGAACTGGTCGAGCGGCACCGCCGAGGCGGCAGCGGAACCAAAGAGCGCGACCCCACTCCCCGAAAGGGGGCCGCGCGATGCCGCAAGGGTCCGTGCCAGGGTGCCATAGAGCGTGGCGGTGACCCCCAGGACCACCGGGGCGAACCACAGCACGGTCGCCCGCATCGCACTGGTGACGCGCACCAACTCGCCCTGTGAGCTGCGGTGCAGGTGCGCGACCTGTCGCATCGCCAGGGCGAGCTGGCTGACGAGCCGCCCGGCGGTGGCACCGTCGCGGGCCGTCGCCTGGCTGAGCAGCTGCAGCATCACCGGCAGCCCCGGCAGGGGGTAGCGTCGACCCAGCCAGGGGTCCTCGGCGAGCTGTCCGAGGGTACTGCCGCTCAGGCGCAGCCGCCGTGCGATGGTGCGCAAGAAGGTGCCCCCGGCACTCTGCCCCAGCGCATCGGCGGTCGAGCGCAACGCCTGTTGCAGCCCCTGCCCCTCGGTCAGGCGGCTGCCCACGGCAAAGAGCGCATCGGGCAGCTCCGCTGCCAGCTGCTCGAGCTGCCCTGCCGTGCGCGCGGCTGCCGCGCAGCGCAGGCTCCCGAGGACCCCACCGACGAGGGCGACCGTGAGCACCAGCGCCGCGATCCACAGCTGCGAAAGTCCCGAAGGTGCGGTCGGCAGGACCGCCAGTGCCAGCAGCGTCCCGGCGGCGGCCAGCATCACCAGCGCGGCGACCTGCCCGCGACGCAGCGGGGAGAGCGGCGGGTCGGGGGATGGCACCTCCATCGGCGGGCGGCGTCGCAGCAGCGACACGCCCATGAGTGCACAGGCGCCCGGGA
Source organism: Thermoplasmata archaeon (assembly GCA_023265395.1). Classification (GTDB taxonomy): domain Archaea; phylum Thermoplasmatota; class DTKX01; order JAHFTX01; family JAHFTX01; genus JAHFTX01. The sequence goes on along the minus strand of JAHFTX010000002.1, from coordinate 114,857 downwards.
CCGCGCCGACCAGCAACGCCGCCACCAGGGGCGCGCTCAGCCCCACGCCGACGATCGCCGCCAGCGGCAGCATCGTGCCGAGCACCAGCGGCAGCAGCACGCCCAGCGCAAAGAGTGCCGACAAGGGCGCCCCCAGTCCGCTGGCATAGGTGCGCAGCGCCTCCTGCTGGCCGTGGAGCACGACGTTGAGCGCCTGGTCGAGCTTGCGCTCCCGTCCCTCGGCCGTCGTCTCGAGGGCGGCCGTGCGCACCACATAGAGCGCCTGCCGCAGATGGTCGGCGTGGGGGCCAAGGTGCGCCGCCAGCTGCAGGAATGCCGCCTCGAAGCTCTCAGAGTCGTGCAACAGCACGCCCCACTGGAGCGCGCGGACCCGCCGGCCCAGGGGCGCCGGCAGGTGCGAGCCGGCGAACCGCAGTGCCTGGGGCAGCGACGGCTGCAGCTGCAACGCCAGCACCAGGTACTCGACGAGCAGGGCGCCTTGGGCCACCTCCGCGCGCATCGCCGCTGCGGCCCGCAGCCGCGGATAGGCGACCGCCGCGCTGAGTGCCAGCAGCGGTACCATCGCCAGCGGCAGCAGCACCGAGAGGATCAGTAGCGGCATCGGCAGGTGCGCCCGAAGCACGACCACTGCGCCAAGGGGAGCGACCACCACCGTGGCGATCAGCGCCGAGAGGTAGGCGAGCGCCGCCACCTGGTGCGGTCGCACCTCCAGCCCGCTGGCGCGCAAGTGGCCCCGCAGCGCCGCTGAGGCGCTCCGCTCCTCGGCGACCGCCCAGCGGGCATGGGGTCCTCCCAGCAGCCGTGCGCTGTGCGCGCACGCTCGGGAATAGACCGCAGCCCCTCCCCCTACGGAAGGCACGGTGGTCGCCCCGCTGGTGCTGCGGCCATATGAGGTTGGCGCCCTTCGCGACGCCCACGAGCCCCTCTATATGAAGCTGGGGGGAAGAGTGCTGGGCAACGGTCCGCGGGGGCCCCTCATGAGGGTCGACGGCCACATGCCCTCCGATGCGACCGCGGCTGGCACTGGTGATCCCCACCTACAACGAGGCGGCCAACCTCCCCCGGCTCCTGCGCCGTCTCCACCGTGCCCTCGTCGAGGCTGGAGCGTGCATCGAGGTCATCGTCGTCGACGATGGCTCCCCCGATGGCACGGCCGCGGTCGCAGAACGGATGGCGCCGACGCTGCGCCCAGCCATCGAGCTGCGCCTGCTCCAGCGCGGCGCCAAGCGCGGGCTGAGCTCGGCCGTCATCGAGGGATGGGCCGCTGCCGATGCGCAGATTCCCTTCTTGGGGGTGATGGATGCCGACCTCAGCCACCCGCCGGAACTGGTGCCGGTGCTGTTGGAGGCGCTGCAGCAGGGCGCGACCCAGGTGGCGATCGCCTCGCGCAACGTCCCCGGCGGCGGGGTGCTCGGCTGGGGCATGGGCCGCCGCGCCACCAGCTGGGGCGCGACCCTGCTGGCGCGCCCGCTGACGATGGTGCGCGACCCGATGAGCGGCTATTTCCTCTTCGACCGCACCTTGCTGCGGGGCCGCTTCCTGCAGCCCGTCGGCTACAAGGTGCTGCTCGAGCTGTTGGTGCGCGCGCGCCCCGCCCGGGTCGTCGAGGTGCCCTTCTTGTTTGCGGACCGCACCGCCGGAGCCTCCAAGCTCGGGGCGCGGCTCTACCTGACCTACCTGCGCCACCTGTGTGGGCTCTACGGGGCGCGGATGCGGCTGCTGGGGCAGGCCGGCCGCTTCGTGCTCGTCGGGGCGCTCGGCGTCGTGGTCAACCTCGCGCTGCTGTGGGGCCTGGTGCTGCTGGGCGTCGCGCCGTTGCCCGCCGCGGTGGGCGCCTTCGCTCTGGCCGTCAGCTGCAACTTCGCGCTGCACCGCACCTGGACCTTCGAGCCCACCGGCAGCGGGCGTCGCTACCTCCACGGGTTCCTCCGGCAGTACGGGCGCTATGTCGGCGGCTCGGTGCTGGCCCTGGGGCTCAACCTGCTGGTGCTGGCGCTGCTGCTGCAGGGGGGCCTCGCGCTGCTGCCCTCACAGATTGCGGCCATCGGCAGCGCCACGGGCGTCAACTATGCCCTGGCGCGCGGATGGGGGTTCCTCAGCGGGTGAGGGATCGTGGTCGGCAGGCAGGCGGTCGAGAGGATGCAACAGGGCGCAGTGACGTCGACGGCCCTGCGCTGGCCGCTGGCGCTGACCACCCACCAGCTGCTGCTGGCGCTGGTGATCGCGCTGGCCGCGGCGCTGCGGTTCGTCGGACTGGGTGAGCAGCCGCTCTTCCACGACGAGGCCTACTACTGGGTCTGGGGCGACCAGCTGCAGCTGGGTCATCTGGAGTGGTCCTTCTACGACCATCCGCCGGCCGTCGCCTACGAGGTCGCGCTCTCGCAACTGCTCTTTGGCGACTCCCTCTTTGGGCTGCGCGCCGTGGCGGCGTCACTGGGAGTCGCCACGGTGGTGGTGACCTACCTGCTGGGCGTCGAGCTCTACGACCGCACGGTCGGGTTGGTCGCCGCCTTCCTGCTGGGGGTCGACTTCGTCCATGTGCTGCTCAGCCGTGTCGCCTTCAACGACAGCGCAGCGATCCTCCTCTTCGCCCTGATCCTGCTGGTGCTGCTGCGCGCGTTGCGCACCCACGATCCGCGGAGCCTGTGGGCGGTGGGCATGCTCATCGGGACGGGCATCCTCGTCAAGTACACCCTGGCAGTGTGGATCCCGATCATCCTGCTGCTGGCGCTGCAGCTGCGCCAGCACCGCGCCTTCCTGCTGGGTCGCCATGGCCGGATCGCCCTGACGCTGGCGCTGCTGCTGTGCACCCCGATCCTGGTGTGGAACCTGCAGAACGACTTCGCCTCCTTCTCCTACCAAGGGGGCCGGGGTGCGGCCCTGGGGGCACTGCTCGGTCCCGGTGGCGTGGGACTCAACCTGCTCGTCGGCGGTTTCTACTCGCCCTTCTTCTGGGCGATGGCAGCGTCGATGCCGCTGGTGGGCGTGCTGGTCGTCGGTGGCCTGCGCGCCGCCCGCTGGTCGCTGCCCGGCTGGAAGGTCGGCCTGATCGCGGCGCTGGCACCGCTGACGCTGCTGGGGATCGCGATGGGGGAGCCTGCGACGACCATCGTCGTGGTGCTGCTGCTGCTGGCCATCGGCAGCTGCATCCGCGGGTGGCGCGACGAGCGCACCGCCGTGCTCGGCACCAGTGCCGGTGTGTTCCTGCTCTGGTTCGGCCTGAGCCTGGGTCGCCTCCCCCACTGGACGGCGCCGGCACTGGTGGCGCTGAGCCTGCTTGCGGCGCACTGGCTCGTCGAGCTGTGGCCCTCGGTGCAGATCTCGCCACGGCGCATGGCCACCATCGGTGTCGGGTGCATGCTGGTGCTGGGCTACACCCCGCTCTATGCGACCGCATCGAGCATCGAGATGTCGACGGGCAGCGACACGAACCTGCCCGCCAGCCCCTTCGGGATCTTCTGGGTCGGCGCCAGCGCGCCGACGCAGATGCTGGCGCAGGATGTCCAGCAGGCGCGACTGCAGGTGGGCGCCGACGCACCGGTGCTGGTGCCCACGTGGGTGACCTACTCGCCCATCGCCTATTACCTGCGGCACGATGAGCGGCTGCAGCTGTACACCTACGACTACGACCTGCAGATCGGCCAGGTGTGGGGGCGTGACTTCCAAGCCTCGGGGCAGCCGACCCCCGAGCAGGCGGTCATCGCGATCTACGGTTCGAGCTTCCTCGGAGCCCTCGACGACCCTGGGACGGCGATGGCGCTGCTGCTCTACGACGACAACGACCCGCCCCACCGCGAGCAGGCCAACGACTGGACCGCCTATGCGCGCACGGGGTTGACCGACTTCGAGGTCGTCTCGGTCGGTTCCTACAGGATGACGTCGCAGGTGTTCAACACGCGCACGACCACCATCGAGCACCCCTATGTGGTGGTCATCGCCACCGACGACGGCGACGGGGTCGTCAGCCTGCAGTGGACCGATGGCACCCTCTGGACGCTCCCCCAGGAGCGTCTCGAGCAGGCACGGGCGGCGGAGCATCCGCCCTCCTGGACCTCCCTCTTTGCGACGACGACGCTGCCCAGCGACGACAGCGGGTGAGACCATGACCGAACATCCGACCCTGCGCGACCGTGCCACCGCGATGCGAACGCCCCCCCAGCTCTCCTGGGATGACGACGACGGTCCGGAGGGGCTCGCCGCCGGAGGCAGCGCCCTGCGGCAGCGCAGCGGCGTGCCGGGGCACAACCTTGACCACGGCGGCGTGCTCTGGGAGAGCCCGATGGCGCCACTGACCACCCCGAGCCCCGCGCCGCAGATCCAGTGGATCACCGATCCGACCGCGCAGCCGCCAGCCCCGCCGGCGCTGCCCCCAGCGACGTTCGTGCCCACGCCGGCAGTGGCACTCCCCCCGTTTGCGCGCGTCGCGCCGCTGCTGCCCGCCTGCCCCGTGCCGCTGGCGAGCGACGAGCAGCTGCTGCGCTACCACAAACCCTCCTTCTGGAGCTTCCCGCCGACGATGATCGGACTGGGCGTCGGGACCCTGCTGACGCTGCTGCTGGGGATCGGCGCTGGCGGCGGCGGGCTGCTGGGCGGTCTGGTGCTGACCGGGGTCATCGCGCTGGCGGTGCGCAGCAAGCTCTTCCGTGACGCCGGCTGCTGGGTGACGTCCGAGCGGCTGGTGCTGCACGACGGCACCGTCACGCGTCTGGTCCCCTATGCCGAGATCGACGCCGGCTCGATCACCTTCGAGGGCGACTCGCTGGCGCTGCGCACCCGTTCGGGGCTGCCCCTGGTCCTCAAGGGGGTCCCCGATGCGCCGCTGGTGGCCGACCTGCTCTCGCGCCGCCAACCGCTGCCCGCACCGATGCGGCAGGGCGGCCTACCGTAGGCGCACGTAGGCCTGCTTGGCCGCTTGGTGGGCCTGGGCCAAGCGCCCGGCCCGCTGATGGTTGCGTGCCAGCGTCATCTGGGCGTTGGCGCGCTGGACGTCGGTGCCCGAGGCCGCCTTCTGCTGCATCAGTGCCTCGACCTCGTTGAGGTAGGCGTTGACCTGGTCCGGCGTCGTCGGCGTCGCGGTCAGCAGGGGGTTGCCTCCGGGCAGACCCGGAGCTCCAGGTCCGCCACCGCTGCTCGCGGGTGCGTTGCCATAGGCGCCCGGCGGCGCGGTGCCAAAGCCGGCAGTGGGGGGAATCGCCGTACCCGGGGAGGCCGTGCCGTAGCTGGCGGAGACGACGGTCGCCTGCGGTGGGGCGGCGTAGGGGTTGTAGGGGGTGCCGCCATCGGGCGCCATCGGCGGCAGGCCGATGCCCGTTCCGGTGCCGTAGGGCGCGTGGCTGGGGGCCATCGGCGGTGGCGCGCTCGCGGCCGTGCGGCGGCGGCGCATCACCACGATGCCGACGACGGCTCCTGCAACGACCAGCAGGAGGAGCACCAGCAGCAGCATCGAGAAGCCGCCATCGCCCCCGGGCCCGAAGTTGAGCGGCGAGGGTGTCGAGCTGACCTCCAGGGTCTTGGTCAGCACCACCGCGCCGGCGACCTCGACGGTCAGGGTGTGTTCCCCGCCGCTGGTCTTGATCGAGAAGGGGACGCTGTGGACCTGCCGCGGCTTGGTGGTCGCCAGGGTGGTCTCGTGGACGCTGACGCCATCGAGGAGCACCCGCACGGGGACGTTGTCGGCCGTGGCGCTGCCGGTGTTGGTCAGTTCCACTCGCAGGGGCACGTCACGGTCGGCCACCAGGTCTTCCGACTTGGAGAAGAGCCGGCCGGTGAACGTCAGCGAGGCGATCTCGAAGGTGAGGTCCGCCGTCGCCAGGCCGCCGCGGCCGTCGCTGACCTCCAGGGAGAGGGAGTGGCGGCCGTCGCGGGCATCGACGGTGATGTCGGCCTCGCGCTCGGTGGCCACCTGCTTGTTGTCGATGCGCCACACGAAGGAGAGCGGGTCGCCATCGGGGTCGGCCTGGTCGGCGGCTTGCAGGTGCAGGAGCTGTCCGCGGACGACCTTGGCATCGGCCAGCGGCGAGAGGATCGAGGTGGTGGGCGGGCGGTTGAGGTCGGTGACGGTGAAGTTCCAGTGGACCTCCACCGGTTGGTGGCCGTCATTGACGACGACGAGCATGGTGTGCGTGCCCGCGTCGTCAAAGGTCGCGATGTAGGTGGTCGTCGAGGTGGTCTGGGCGCTCAGCGCGGTGCCATCGAGCTCCCAGCGGTAGGTGATCGGGTCCGAATCGGGGCTGTGTGCGGTGACCGCAAACGTCAGGTCCTGCAGCTCGGCGATGGTCACGCCGTCGGAGGGGCGGCTCGAGATGATCCGCGTGCGGGCGTTGACATCGAGGACGGTGATGTCCCACTGCCGCTCGACGACCTCGTTGTCGGCGTCGACCACCTGCACCTTGATGTGGTGCGGGCCCGCACCCTTGTAGTCGTAGGTCGCCGAGAAGGTGCCCAAGAACTCCGTGGTGCGCGACACACCGTCCTCGAACCACCGGTAGGTCAGCTGGTCGCCGTCGGGGTCGGTCGCATTGACCTTGAACACCGTGGTGGTCGCCTCGGGCACCTGCGCATCGAGGGCGGGGCTGACGCCCAGGACCACGGGCGGTCGGTTGACATCGGTGACGGTGACCTCCCACAGATGGGTCGCCGTCTGCAGTCCGTTGTCGGCGATGGCCTCGATCCGATGGGTGCCGGCATCATCGAACCCGGGGGCGTAGGTGTAGTTGTCCGAGGTCGAGACGTCGACGTCGTCGAGCTGCCAGCGCAGGGTCGTGGGGTTGCCATAGTCGTCCCCCGGCACGGCGTGCAGGAGCTGGGTCGAGTTCTCGGGCAGCGAGAAGGCATCGGTGTCGGGGCTGACCTCCTCGAAGTGCGGCGGGTGGGGCGGTGGGGTGCCGATGACCTCCAGTTGCGACAGCGTCAGCACGCCGGCCGTGGTGCTCTGCAGTCCGATGGGGAAACTGACCATGACCGTGCTCGGCGAGGGCGAGAGGGCAGCATCGATCTCCGCCTCGAGGTCGCTGACGGGCTTGTCGTGCACCCGTGCGAGGTAGTCGTACTCGACATGCAAGGTGCCCAGACCGACCAACCCGGTGGAGGAGCCCTGCAGGGCCAAGGGGATCCGCACCATCTGGTTGCCATAGGCGTCGGTGTCGGTCACCGGGAGGCTCGCCAGCAGGCTGTTGAGCTCGTCGGTGAAGTCCGCCAGGGACTGGTTGCCCGAGAAGGCGACCGCGGACCACTCGAGGTCGCCATCGTCGCCGATGTCGATGCTCGCATCCATGTTGAGGCTGCCCGAGGTCCAGGAGATGGCGTTGCGCAGGAGCGCCTGGGCGTCGACATCATCGTAGATGGTGGGGTCGGCGCCCCAGCCGCCGGCATCGTCGTTGTCATAGAGGTAGGGCATGCCCAAGAAGACGGACCTCCCGCTGATGATGGTGGTCGAGGCGATGGTGATCGCTCCCGGGTCGTTGGAGGAGTCGCCCAGCTGCACCCCGCCGTTGGTCAGGGTGTAGGCGGGGAACATCTGGCTGAGGTCGAAATCGTTGACCCCAGTGGTGACGGGGTCCGCGGCGGTGATCTGCACCGTTGCGGAATCGGGGCACATCCAGCAGTCGCTCAAGCTCACCGGGGAGACGGACTCGATGTCGGCATCGACCGAGAAACAACAGTTCGCGTCGTCGTAGATCATGCCGGCGAAGACCACCCCGCCACCGCCTTCGACGTAGGTGCGCAAGGCCGGGGCGAAGGCCGCAAGGTGCGCTTCCTGCGAGCCGCTGCCACCGACCATGACCGTGGTATAGCCGGCCAGCTCCCCGACGGTGTCGATGTCCGTGGGATTGACCACCCTGGCGGCAAAGCCCATGCCCGAGAGCATGGTGACCAGCTGGGCCGCCTCGTCGCAGTCAGCCCCGCCGGGGGGGCACTCGATGGCGACGTTGACGGCCATCACCGTGGCCTTGCCCGTCGCTTGGGTGACGGTGGCGTTCTTGGGCAGCCAGAGGCCGAAGCTGGTGTTGGTCTGCGCCCCGCTCAGCACGGTGGCATTGGCATCGAGCTGCCCATTGCTGAAGATGTCCTGCATCCCCAGCGCGCCGTAGCCTGCCCCCTCGAAGGCCCAGTCGATGTCCCCATCCTGGCCGATGTCCATCTCGATGTTGCGCAGGTAGGACCCATTGAGCGGATGGCCGCTGCCGGCGGCCATCATCGACGCCGAGTCGATGTTCAGCCCATCTTGGACCGAGAAGCCGTCGGCGATCACCGTCTCGGGGAGCTCGTCGATGATGATCCCCAGGGTGGCGGCGTCGCCAGCGAAGGTGGTGGTGGTCAGCTGGAAGGCTGCGCGGTCGTCGGTCGAACCGCCCACCAGCGCCAGCGGCAGGGCCGGTGCCAGCAGCAAGGCCGTCAGGGCGACCACGGCTGCGCGGGAGGGGAGGGGAGCACGATGCAACAGGCGGACCTCCGGTGCAGCCATCGGCCGACCTCCAGCCTTCCCCAAGGGGGCCATTAATCCTTCCTGTTGCGAACCCATATATCGGGCTACTTGACGGCATCCCGCCAGTCGGCGAGGAAGCGCTCGATCCCTAGGTCGGTCAGGGGGTGCTTGACCAGCATCAGGGCGACCTTGTGGGGGATGGTGCAGATGTCGGCACCCATCGTGGCCGCCTCGAGCACGTGCAGCGGATGGCGCACCGACGCCACCAGCACCTCGGTCTGGTAGTCGTAGTTGTCGAAGATGGTCCGGATGTCGCCGATCAGCCCCATGCCGTCGGCGCTGACGTCGTCGAGGCGGCCCACGAAGGGCGAGACCATCGCGGCGCCCGCCTTGGCCGCCAGCAGCGCTTGGGTGGCCGAGAAGCAGAGCGTGACGTTGGTGGGGATGTCGTAGTCGGCCAGCCGCTTGGTGGCCTTGAGCCCCTCGGCGGTCAGCGGGACCTTGACGATGACGTTGTCGTGGATCGCCGCGAGGTCCTTGCCCTCCTCGACCATCCCGGCGGCGTCGGGGGCCACCGTCTCGGCGCTGACGGGCCCCTCGACGATGGCGCAGATCTCCCGCACGACCGTCTTGAAGTCCCGGCCCTCCTTGGCGATCAGCGAGGGGTTGGTGGTCACCCCGTCGAGGATGCCCCAGTCGTTGATCTCGCGGATGTGGTCGATGTTGGCGGTGTCGAGGAAGATCTTCATGCTGCATGCTCCGTGGGTCGGTCAGGTCCTGGCGTCGCGCTCGGCGACCAGCGCAGAGGCAGAGGTGGCGATGTCGGCGGCCGTCAGGTGGAAGGCCACCATCAGGTCGGAGGGCTCTCCGCTCTCGCCGAAGTGGTCCCGCAGGCCGATGAAGCGCTGCGGCGTCGGGTAGCGCTGCGCCAGCGTCTCGGCGATGGCGCTCCCCAGTCCGCCGGCGACGACGTGCTCCTCGGCCGAGACGACCCTGCCGGTGCGGCGGGCCGCCGACTCGATGCCGGCGACATCGAGGGGCTTGATGGTGTGGACGTTGAGCAGCTGGGCGCTGATCCCCGAATCGGCGAGGAGCGTGACCGCCTTGCGCCCCTCCTCGACCAAGAGGCCGCAGCAGGCGAGGGTGACGTCGTCGCCGTCGGCGAGCACCTCGACGCGGTCAGGGACGTAGCGGTAGTCGTGGTCGAAGATCACCGGGGTGTCGATGCGCCCCATGCGCACGTAGGCGGGCCCATCGGTACGCAGCACGTGGAGGATGACCTGGTAGGTCTGCTGCGCGTCGGCGGGGACGTAGACGCGCAGGTGAGGCAGGACCCGCATCAGGGCGATGTCCTCGCAGATCTGGTGGGTCGCGCCGTCGCCCCCGACGGTGATGCCGGCGTGGGTGGCGACGATCTTGACGTTGTTGCGCGGGTAGGCGATCGACTGGCGGATGACGTTGAGCACCTGGGCGGTGGCGAAGACCGCGAAGGTGGAGGCGACCACCGGCCGGCCGGTGGTGCTCAGCCCCGCGGCCATGCCCATCATGTTGCACTCGGCGACCCCGGCGTTGAAGAACCGGTGCGGGAACTCCTTGGCGAAGGTCGAGGTCTTGGTCGAGCCCGAGAGGTCGGCATTGAGCGCGACGATGCGCTCGTTGCGCCGCCCCTCGTCGAGCAGCGCCAGCCCAAAGGCCACGCGGTTGCCGAACGTGGCCCCCGGGCGCGGGATCGCCGCCGCCCCCGCACCCCCGCTCACTCCGGTCCCTCCAGTTCCTTGAGCGCCACCGCCAGCTCGGCGTCGGTGGGGGCGATGCCGTGGAACTTGTTGCTGTCATCCATGAAGGAGACCCCGTGGCCCTTCTTGGTGTGGGCGACGATCATCGCCGGGCGACCCTGCAGGGCGATGCCCCACTCGAGCGCCTCGCAGATCTGGTCGAGGTCGTGGCCGTCGATCTCGGTGGTGGCCCACCCAAAGGCGGCGAACTTTGCCGCCAGGTCCCCTAGGTCCATGATCGTGGCGTTGGGGCCGTCGATCTGGAAGCGGTTGTGGTCGATGACGGCCACGAGGTTGTCGAGCTTGTAGTGGGCCGCTGCCATGGCCGCCTCCCAGACGATGCCCTCGTCGCATTCGCCGTCGCCGAGCAAGGTGAAGATGCGGCTCTCGAGGCCGTCGAGGCGCACGCCCAGCGCCATCCCCACTGCAGCGGAGAAGCCCTGTCCGAGCGAGCCGGTGGTCATCTCGACCCCGGGGAGCTTGCCCATCACCGGGTGGCCCTGCAGCGGCGAGCCCATCTTGCGCAGGCTCAGCAACACCTCCTCGTCGTCGTAGTAGCCGGCCTCGAAGAGCGCCGCGTAGAGCGCCGGGGCTCCGTGGCCCTTGCTGAGCACGAAGCGGTCCCGGGCGGGCCATTGCGGCTCGGCGGGGCGGAAGCGCAGGTAGCGCTGGTAGAGCACGGTGATGATGTCGATGGCCGAGAAGGAGCCCCCCGGGTGCCCGCTGCCGGCGGCGTGGATCATCCGCAGGATGCGGCGTCGTGCCCGGGTGCAGATGCGCTCGAGCTCCTCGCGCTGCACCGAATCGATGGGGGTCACCTGTGCGCGCGGCATCGTCTGCACCCCCAGCCCCCCGTGACCCTGCTGGCCAACGCCGCCCAATCGGTGCGCGATAGATAGGTCTATCGCCCCACCGCAGCGGCCCCAAAGGCTCATCCGCCGCACCGGGCATGGTCGGCCATGGGCGTGGTGCTGGCCCCCTCGTTGCTCTCGGCGGACTTCGCCGCACTCGGTGCCGCGCTCGGTGCCGCCGAATCGGCCGGCGCCGACTGGCACCATGTCGACGTCATGGACGGTCACTTCGTGCCCAACATCACCATCGGGCCGCCGGTGATCCGCAAGCTGGCCAAGGTCGCGACGCGGCCCCTGGACACGCACCTGATGATCACCGACCCCGACCGGTACCTCGACGACTTCGCCGAGGCCGGCTGTGCGGGACTGACCGTCCACTGGGAGGCGTGCACGCACCTGCATCGGACGCTGGGGGCGATCCGCAAGCTGGGTCTGCGCGCGGGCGTCTCCCTCAACCCCCACACCCCCGTCGATGGGCTCCGACACCTCCTCGACGACCTCGACCTGATCCTGATCATGTCGGTCAACCCCGGCTTCGGGGGGCAGTCCTTCATCCCCTCGGTGCTCGCCAAGGTCTGCGAGGCTGCGGAGATGGTCAAGGGCCGCACGGTCATCATCGAGGTCGACGGCGGGATCACCCCCGACAATGCCACGGCGGTGGTCGCCGCCGGCGCCGATGCCCTGGTGGCGGGCAACGCGATCTACAGCGGGCCGCTGAGTGCCATCGCCCCCAACATGGCCAAGCTGCGTGCGGCCGCCGAGGCGGGCCTGAGCGCCCGGCGCCACTGAGGGTTCCCACCAACAGCCCTATCTGCGCAGAGGATGGAGCGTGGCCGATGGCTCGGCCGCTCTCCGCGCTGCTGCTGCTGGCGCTGGTGGTGCTGCCGGCGCTCCCACCGATCGCGCAGGCTGCCGATGCGACGGTCGCCCCCGAGTGGATGGAGGCCGAGGTCGTCGTCGACCTGCGGGAGATGCCCACCATCGCCATCGGTGCCACCTTCGCCATCCACGAGTTCGGCATCGAGGGGACAGCCCTGAGCGCGGCACAGCTGCGCTCGGTCGACGCCTCCACCAACGGCACGGTCGTCGCGGTGCTCACTGCGGTGGTGGAGGACCGCTTCGACGACATCGTCGCCGGGGCGCTCGGTCCGCCGGTGCTGCTCAGCCCCATCGACGGGCCGACGTCACGGCTGCTCGACTACGGCAACGACACCGCCGACCCCTACGAGCAGCCGCTGCGGCTGGGGGTCCGTGCACGCTATCGCGTCGAGGCGAGCAGCTACGGTCTGGCTCCCACCGCCGACGTCGGCGCGTCGCTGCGCGGCGCGCTCACCCTGGGGGCCACGCCCTCGTCGACGTTGCAGGTGGAGGTCCCGGCGGGGGACCGGTTGCAGTTGCAGCTGTTGGCGATGGCCGGCAGCGGTCTGAGCGGCGGTGGTCCGCTCCAGGGCGATCCGCACTGGGTCTTCGACAACCTGCTTGGGAGCGAGGTGCTGCAGCAGCGCATCGAACTGACCCTGGCAGCACTCTCCCCAGCACCGGTGGCCCAGACGAACATCTCGCTGGCGGCGCACGTCGACGTCCTCGACTTCGACGCCATCACCCTCAACGCCACCGTCTCCATCGGCGCGCTCGCCAGCAGTGGCGATGCGCCGTTGCTCCCTGCGGAGCTGGGGGGCATCGACATCGTGACGGCCGATGGGGTCCGCATGGCCGTCGCGGCGGGGGTGACCAGCTGGGAGCGCATCGACCTCGTCTACGTCCAGCCGCGGCTGCGCACCGCCGAGGCCCAGCTTGCCCCGTTGGTGGGCCCGGTCCGCCTGGGGCTGGTGTGGCGGCCGCAGACCCAGGTGGGGTTCGCCCCAGCGACCATGGACGGTCCGCCGCTGGTGGGCGACCTGCAGGTCGAGCTCCTCTCCCCCGGGCTCGGTGACCAAGGGCGGGCGCTGGCGTGGGCGCTGCTCAACAGCAGCGGTGCGGTGCTGCTGCGGATGCCGGCGGCCGCCGACCTGACCACCGGGACCATCGACCTGCTGCTGCCCATCGGGGTGCGCGTCGCCGACTCGGGAGGTGCGCCCGTGACCCTGCAGGGCGCGCGGACGATGGTCCAGCTGGCGCTCGGACGCGCCACCGAGCTCCGGTTGATCGGCGAAGGGGAGCGGTACGACCGCAACCGCACGCAGGCGCAGATCACCCTCTCGATCGGCGACACCCAGACCGACCCTGCGCAGATCCTCACACGGTGGCAGGCCGTGGTCCCCACCGCGGTGCGCGTCGAGGTCGAGATCGACCATGTGGCGACGACCGACCTCCTCAACGGCACCTCCCTGGGTGCCGTGGAGATCCCCTTTGCCGATGCCAACCTGCTGCGGGCCCTGCTCGCCGAGGGCTACGTGCACCACAGCGACCTCGACAACCTCACGACGCAGGCCACCATCCGATTGGCGGCAGCGCTCAGCGCAGCCCTGGGGCAGCAGGTCGACCTGCGGATGACCCTCGTCGACGAGACGCTATCGCCCACCGCCCGCGGGCCGCTGCGCATCGTCGGGCTGGCGCAGGTGCTGCGCACCAAGGACCTCGGTTCGACCGAGCGCACCGAGGTCCCGCCGACCGCAAGCGGGTCGGTCAGCGGGGCTCTGGCGGTCGTCGAGATCGGCCAGCGCTTCGCCCTGCGCGGCCAGGAGGGCTGGGTCCTCACCTACGTCCTGCGCTTCCCCTCGTCGGTGGAGGTCACCCGTATCGAGGCGCAGCACCCTGCCCAGGTGGACGCCGTGGGGCGCACGGTGCGGGTGCGCTTCCCCGATGCGCCGGGCGTCGCAGGGCACAACAACGTCACCGTTTTCGTCAGCCCGACGATCGCGGCGACCGCAGCGGTGGTCGTGGCCTCCCCAGCGTGCCTGCTGCTGCTGGCGGTGACCATCATCGTCGCGCTGTTGACGGTGCGGCAGTGGCGCGTGCGCCGGTCGCGCGATCCCATCGAACGGCGACTGCGACGGGCGAACCGCAAGCGCCTGCGGCCCCCTCGTTCGGCACGCGCCCCTGTGGCGCGGCGATTGCGACGGGGGGAGCGCGATCGCTAGCCGCGCGCTGCGAGGGGCAGCCCCCAGCGCCGAGTGGCGCAGGGAGTCCGAGCTCTTCGGCGAGCTGTTGCGGGTCCGACAGGTGCTGGTGCTCAGCTGCCTCGGTTCGGGCGTGCTCCCGCTGCTGCTGCTGCCACGGCAGCAGCTGGGGATGGTGCACCTGCTGCTCGTCGGGATCTCGGTGCACCTGCTGCTTGCAGGGGCACTGGGGTGGGTGCGGCTGCGCGCGCTGCGCGTCCGTGTCGCGGCGCTGCAGGAGGTCTCGATCATCCCCGTGCTGTTCTGGTCGCGGTTGCGACCTGCGCTGCTTGCGGCCCTTGCCCAGCAGCGTCTGGTGGTCAGCACCGACCTGCCGATCGGCTCGGTCCTGCCCTGGGGAGAAGTCCCGCTCCTGGGGATGACCCCGCAGCTGCAGGAACGCTGGTCGGTGGTCCCCGCGCACGGAGCCGGGAAGCCGGTGGAGCTGCAGCTGGTGGCGCATCACACCGACCGCCGCCATCGCGCAGGGCTTTTCTTGAGGTTGCAGGGCGACCCCAGGGGCGCGACGCGCCGCACGATCGAGCGGACGGTGCGACGACAGGTGCGCACAGTCGCATCGGGGGGGATCGACTCTGGGTAGGCTGCGACCAACCACCGCTCGGCGGCCAAGCTTCATTCCCGCCGTGGCTCCTGTGAGGGAACGGGAGGTCCACTGGTGAGCGAGGTCGCACCGGCCGTGGCGCTGCTGCGCACCATCCAGACGTTGCACCAGAAGGGGCCGCAGGCCAAGCTCGAGCTGGCCCATGCCGCCGATGTGCCACTGGGGCAGGTCAAGGAGGCCCTCGACCACCTGCAGCGGATGCGCCTGGTGGTCCCCCAGGGGGATCTATTCGTGCTGCAGTTGACTGACAACGACGCGATCTTCGCCCTGGTCCAGGAGGTGATCCTCTGCCTGCTCGAGGTCCTCGGCCCACTGCCCCCCAAGGACCTCTCCCTGTGCGTGACCGACCTGCTGGGCGAGGAGGTGCTGGGGGTGGGCAAGGTCCAGGGCGTCGCACAGGCCGTCGCCAACGGCAAGCGCACGGCGCTGCGGCGCACCTCGGTCGGCGGCGGCGGGGGCAGCGGTCGCCATGGGCGGGACTTCTACTACCTGCTCAAGCAGAGCGACGAGCTCGGACTGCGGCTGCGCCTGTATGACAATGCGCGCATGCGCTCGCAATGGCGCGCACGGATCCTGCCGACCCACCAGGAGGGACCCGCCGAGGGCGAGGTCGCCGCACCGACCTTCGAGGGGCCAGCCGAGCCCTTCCCCACCATCGCCGCCTTCCTCGACCACCTGCAGAAGATGCCCACCTATCGCGGGCAGATGGTCCATGTGCGCCAGCTGCCCCAGCGCAGCGCCCAATTTGCTGAGACGCCCGAGCTCCATCCCGCACTCATCAGCGCGATGCACAAGGGAGGCACCTGGCCGCTCTACACCCACCAAGCGGCGGCGTTGCGCCTCCATCGTGAGCATCACAACTTCGTCGTGGCGACCCCCAACGCCTCGGGCAAGACCCTCTGCTACACGCTGCCGATCTTCACCGACCTGCTTGCCGACCCCTCGGCCCACGCGCTCTACCTGACCCCGACCAAGGCGCTGGCGCAGGACCAGCTGCAGCGGCTCTTTGCCTTCTGGGACCACCTGGGGGGACGCTCCTCGGCGGCCACCTTCGATGGTGATACGACCCCCGAGTCGCGCAAGCGCATCCTGGCCGACTTCCCCAAGATCATCCTCAGCAACCCCGACGAGCTGCACTTTGGGATCCTCCCCACCCACGGAAAGTGGGCCCCCTTCCTGTCGCACCTGAGCGTCGTCGTGCTCGACGAGATGCACATCTACCAAGGGGTCTTCGGCTCCCACGTCTCGCTGGTGCTGCGCCGGTTGCGCCGGCTGTGCGCCCACTACGGCGCCACCCCGCTGTTCATCGGGGCATCGGCGACGATCGCCAACCCCGGCGAGTTCGCCTCCACGCTCGCGGGCGTCCCCTTCGAGGTCATCTCCGACAGTGGCGCGCCGGTCGGGCCCAAGACCCTGGTGCTGTGGAACCCCCCCTTGGACGAGGAGGGGGCGCGCACCTCCTCCTACACCGAAGGGGTGCTGCTGTTCAAGGAGCATGTCAAGCACCACGTCACCAACCTCACCTTCACCAAGGCCCGGCGCATCGCCGAGCTGGTCCTGCGCTGGGCCAAGGCCGACCTCTCCCCCGAGCTGGCCGAGCAGGTCGCCAGCTACCGCGCCGGCTACAGCCCGCGCGAGCGACGGGCCCTCGAGCAGGGGATCCTCAGCGGCAAGCTGCTGGGCGTGACCGCCACCAACGCCCTCGAGCTGGGGATCGACATCGGCGGCCTCGATGCGACGATCCTGATCGGCTATCCTGGGACCATCGCCTCGACCTGGCAGCAGGCCAACCGTGCCGGCCGCGGGGACAAGGAGGCGCTGGTGACCCTGATCGCCCTCTCCGACCCGCTCGACCAGTCGTTGATGGAGGACCCCGAGCGCCTCTTCGCCAGCGCCCCCGAGCGCGCGGTCATCGACCCGCGCAACCCCTACCTGCTGGCCGACCACCTGCCCTGCGCCGCCGCAGAGCTGCCGGTGACGACGAGCGAGGAGACGCTCTTTGGGGAAGGGCTCACCATCCATCTGGAGGCGCTAGCGACCTCCGACGTCCTCACCCGCAAGCGTGACGGCTCCTTCGGCTGCACGGCCAAGGCGCCCCACCGGCGCGTGGCGATCCGCTCCACCAGTCGCTCGCGCATCAAGATCGTCGACGTCACCAGAGGTCGCGACCGCGAGATCGGTGAGGTCGACCGACCGCGTGCCTTCCGCGAGACCCACCCGGGGGCGATCTACCTCCACCAGGGCGAGACCTATCTGGTGCGCGAGCTGGTGCTCAAGGCTCGGTGTGCCTACGTCGAGCCCATCGAGGCCGACTACTACACCGAGGCCTACCAGAGCACCGAGCTCGAGATCATCGCCCCGCTGGAGGAGGCGCGCTGGCCGCAGCTCGAGGTCGGCTTTGGCGACGTGGAGGTCGTCGAGCAGGTGCGCTCCTACGTGATGGTGCGCGACAGCAAGGAGGGGCCTGCGGTCTCGCAGCCCGAGCCGCTGCACCTGCCGGCGACGCGGCTGCGCACCAAGGGGATGTGGCTGCGCCTGGGCGGTGGGCTGCGCGACGCGCTGAGCGCCACCGACCGCGACTTCGAAGGGTCGCTGCAGGCGCTCGAGCACGCCACCTCTGCGCTGCTGCCGCTCTTTGCCATCTGTGGCCGACATGACCTCGGCGGTGCGGCCTTCTCCGCGCACAAGGCGCTGGCCGGCGCCCCGGGGCTGTTCCTCTTCGACAACGCCGCCGGTGGGGTCGGCCTGGTCGAGCAGGGGTATCTGCAGCTGCCCGCGCTGCTCTCGGCGGTGCACAGGACCATCGCCGCCTGCCCCTGCGCCAAGGGATGCCCCAGCTGCGTGCACAGCCCCTTCAGCCGCGTCCGCAACGAGGGGCTCGACAAGGCGGGCGCCGCGCAGCTGGCGGCGCTGCTGGTGGCGACGTTGGCGACACCGCCAGAGCGCCGGGAGCACCACGAGCGGCCCATCGTGGCCGCCGAGGGCACCTCCTCGTCGGAGGAGCCCGCCGACGAGGGCGCAGCGCCACCGACGGCGCCCGACGCGAGCCGTGGCGAGCCCTAGCCGCCGGTCAGCCGCACGATGATCGCGATGAGGTTCTCGTAGTTGGCGACGATCGCCAGCACCCCCAGGAGCAGGCCCATGGCCGCCAGGCCCCAGCTGGCCTTGTTGGCCGAACGCACCTCGCCCTTGATGATGTCGTTCTGCAGCTTGAACTTCTCGTTCTGGTCCGCCTGCTGCTTGCCGGCGAGGTTGTCGAGGTAGTCGAGGCGCCGCTCGAAGTCGCGCATCTTGCGCCGGGAGTTGTCCAGCTCGCCGCGCAGCCCCTCGATCATGCGCCGGTCGTCCTCGCTGAGCCCGCCGCCGCCGCGGGCGGGTTCCTCGTAGGTCTCATATTGCGGCGCCGCTGCCGGGGTCGGGGCAGGGACGTACGCCGGGGCGGGGGCTGCGCTCTCCTCGAAGATTGGCGCCTGGCCCACCTGCGGGCTCTTGAAGCGGCGCAGCGTGTCGGTGCGCGCCTTCTCGGTCAGGGCACGCAGTCCCTGCTCCTGCTTGGCCAGCGTCACCGTCAGGACCTCGAGGAGCTTGGTCACCTGCTGGATGCGGTTGCCGGCCTTGGCCAGCGGCTCCTCCAGCCAGGGGTTGGTGCGGGCGATCTCGGTCATCTGCTGCTCGCAGGCGCTGACCAGCTCCTTGGTGGTCGTCAGCAGCACCTGGTGCAGCGCGATGGCGATGTCGGCGCTGACCGCGGCCTTGGCGTCGACCGACCCGGAGGCCTTGGTGAAGGGCTTGAGCGGCGGGTAGGAGGCCATGAAGTCGTGGGGTACGGCGTCGAGGGCGTTCTCGAACTCCTCCCAGGAGGAGCGGACGCAGGCGAGCTGGATGTTGGAGGTCTTGGCCTTGACCAGCAGCGCGACCGCTTCGTTGGGCAGGATGTAGGCCTTGATGTGGTAGGGGCCGTTCTTGTAGAAGCCCGGCTTGGCGTGGTCGGGGTAGTCGGGCTTGATCCCGGCGCGGTAGGTGGCCAGGTAGGAGCGCAGGTACTCCTCGACGATTGCACCCTCGAGGGTGCGATAGCCCTCGAGCCGCACCCCCTCGAGGCGGGCCAGCTCATCGAGCTCGACGGTGCGCCGCCCGCTGCTGTGGGCGTTCTGCTGGTCCTTGAGCAGCTGGTCGAGCGGCTCCATCGCCTTGGTGAGCTTGGCGGCAAGCTCCCCCAGCTGGCCCTCGAGCCACGGCTGGGTCGATGCCATCTCCTTGAGGGTCCGCTGGCTCTCCTCGACGTGCCTGCGGGCGGCTATGAGCCCGGTGTCGAAGGTGGCATCCTGGGTGTCGAAGGCGACGTCGCGCTTGGCGTCGACGATCGCCGCGCGCTCGGAGAAGTCCTTGGTCGGGAAGTGGGTCTGCAGGCGGCTGTGGCCGCCGCCGCTGATCGTCGCCCGCAGTTGCTCGTAGGATTGGCGGTTGACCGCCACCTGGGCGACGTCGGACTTGGGGGTGTAGAGGATCGCCACGACCTCGTTGGGGAGGATCGTCGCGACGATGTTGTGGGGGTAGTCGGTGAAGAAGGAGGGCTTGTGGGCGCTGTCCTTCTCCTTGACCGTGGAGATGTAGGTCTGGACGTACTTCTTGACGTACGCCTTGACCTCGTCGGGCGTGACGTAGACGACGGTGGACCCCCCCCGCCCGAGCGGAGCGCTCAGCTAACTGCCGGGTGTCCTTAATAGTTGCGGGCTGCACCAGGGCACGCGGAGGCGGAGCGCGCGAAGCCGCCCCTTCGCGCGCCGGGCACGGGGATGGCCGTGTGCAGCAGTAGCAAGGGTCGACGCTCAGCGCCGTGCACGCAACATCCCCCCAAGGAGTTCCACCTGGCGGGCGAACCGACCGATACGCCAGAGGATCACCAGCAGCACGACGACAACGACGAACAGTGCCGATGGGCCGCCTGCGAGCAGGTAGGCCGCGATGACCATCACGACGGCGGGCATCCCGAGCGCCACGAGCGCCACGAGCGCCTCCCTCCGCGTCAGCTGCAGGACCATCGGCACGCCATCCTCGGGTGAGCGCTTCGCCTTTGGGACCCATCCGCAAACGCTTAAGTATCGACCCTCGGTGGCCACAGCGCGACCCGCGGGGGTAGCCAAGCCTGGTCTACGGCGCTAGCTTGAGGGGCTAGTCCTTAGTGGTTCCTGCGTTCGAATCGCAGCCCCCGCACTCCCCCTCGGGGGGGGGGCTTGTCGGCAAAGGTGGTCTCCACGGTCGAAAGATCGAGGCCCCATTGAAGCGACCACGAGTGGCAACATCCCCTCGATGGGATGGCGTAATCGACTGCGGACTTAGAGCACCCAGGTGCGCCGGGGCCGTAATCCCCGTTGGAAGCTGGGGCGCAGCAGCAGCGCCAGCAGTGGGGGGATGGTCGGCAGCAGCACCATCGCCACCAGCGCCAGCGGGGCGAGCGCGTGGCGAAGTACCGCCGGTTCGCCTTGGACGAACCACCACATCGAGTCGGCGACGACCGCACTGACGAGCAGTGCGCTCAGCAGGTGCACGCGGCGGCGGTCGAACAGCGCGGCGTTGGGCAGCAAGGTCAGCGCCATCGCCGCGATCGTCGCCTGCAACCACCCGAAGAGGTTCAGCCGCAGATGGCCCATGCGGTACCACCACAGCTGCGGATGGCCCGCAGCGGTCGCACCAAGGAACGTCCCCGCCAGCAGCAGCAGTGCCCCGATCACGAGCAGCCGCCGCTGCAGGAGGAGGTCGCCCCGCGTCGCGTTGCGGAGCATCCACAGCTGCGCGCCGACGCCCAGCCAGATCGCCCCAAGCAGCAGCGTGCCGCCATAGGCCCGCAGCGGGACCTGCACGGTGGCAAGACCGATCACCAGCAGGCCCAACCCAGTGGCACCGCCCAGGAGCACCACCCACTGCAGCGGCAGCGGCACCGGCGGCGCCCGATGCACCTGCGGCAGGTGCGCGAACGAGATCCGCAGCACGAAGGTGACGAGCACCCCCACCTGGAACAGGTGCAGCGACGCAAGCGCGGTGCCCTGGGCATCCAGATGCCAGCGCTCGGTCAGTCCCAGCAGCCCTGCGCTCGCGAGGCAGCCGCTGACCAACCAGCACCCATAGGCCAGCACCAGCAACGGCGCGACGCGGTGCGGCGGCGTGGGGGGACCGGGGGTCGCAGCCATCGGCACCGTGTTGAGCGGGATGAGCAGGAACAGCGGCAGCAAGCAGGCACCGACGAGGACGTAGAGCGGAGGCATCGCCAGGCTCAGCAGCAGCGATCCAGCGACCATCGTCGGCAGCGTCGCTCCCCACACCAGGGCGACGACCTCCCCTGCGAGTTCGCTGCGGATGCGGCGCCGCGCGAACATCGGCAAGAAGGCGTAGCTGACGGCCAGCAGGAAGTGCAACCCAAAGCCGTGCAGCAGGAGCACCACGACGGCCTGCTGGAGCAGCGGGTCGGGGACGACGAAGCTCCCTCGCAGCGCCACGGCGATCGTCGCGGCCTCGAGCAGCCCTGCAGCAGCGGCGCTGAGCAGGCCCAGCGCCAGGTGCAGTCGCACGACACGCAAGAGCGCCATCGACGTGCGCAGGGGACCCCGCTACATGGCGACTGTGCCTCGGAGCCGACCCCTCGTGAAGCAGCCCAGCAGGCTTCGACCGCCAAATTATCCGCATATCTGCGTATTACTACTCTTTGTTGATACATACTGTTAAATGTCGATGAATGTTCCCCGGGCCTACGGTGAGCAAGATGAGCACCACCACGCAACAGACCCCGGTGGCCCAAGCGGCCGCCCCTGCCCCAACGACGACCGCCCCGGCGCAGCCGACGAGCCGCAAGGCCCTGATCGAGCTCAACAGCATCGCGCCCGACTTCGAGGCCACCACCACCCATGGCCCGATCACCTTCAGCAAGTGGCACGCAGGGAAGTGGACCATCCTCTTCTCCCACCCGGCGGACTTCACGCCGGTGTGCACCACCGAGTTCGTCGAGTTCGCCAAGCGCTTCGAGGACTTCCAGCGCCGCAACACCCAGCTGATCGGTGTGAGCATCGACAGCATCTACGCCCACATCGCCTGGACGCGCAACATCGAGCAGACCCAGGGCGTCAAGGTGCAGTTCCCGGTGGTGGCCGACCTCGACCAGAAGGTCGCCCAGCTCTTCGGGCTGGTCCACGAGCCGACCTCCACGACCTCGGCGGTCCGTGCAGTCTACTTCATCGACCCCAAGCGCGCCGTGCGGGCGATCATCTACTACCCGCTCAACGTCGGTCGCAACTTCGATGAGATCCTGCGCGTCGTCGACGCGCTGCAGCTGGCCGACGCCCAGGGCGTCGCGACCCCCGCCGACTGGACCCCCGGGCAGCCGGTGGTCCTGCCCGCACCCACCACCACGGCGGGTGCCGACGAGCGCGCCCGCGACGGCAAGCTGCAGCTGACCGACTGGTACCTCGCCAAGAAGAAGGCCGAGGCGTAGGTCCTCGACCACCCCAAGGCCGGCGGCGGATCCTCCGTCTGCGCCGTCGGCCGCCGCAGGGCGGGTCCTGCCCATCGAGGCCCGCCCTGGGGCATCCTCCTCCTAGCGGAACTGCAGCGGTGCCAGCGCACCGACCCCTTCCTTCGCGGCCCAGGGAGCGCGCGTCGGCTCCGCTGTCGTCGCAGGGTCGAGCAGCTGCAGCAGCGCCAGCAGCGTGCTCAGCACCGGTGTGCGCAGCCGCAGCCGCGCCCCCTCCCGCACCGGCAGCCCCACCAGCGCCTGATGCTCGAGCGGCTTGTGCGCGTTGAGCCGCTGCAGCAGCGAGGGCGGTCCGCGCAGTGCCGACGCGGTGCGCAACGCCGTCCCCACCACGTCGTGGGGCAACGCGATCCCCTTGGAGGCAGCGACCGCTGCGACCTCCCCCATCGCTTCGTGCAGCACCTCGGCAGTGGCAGGGTCCTCGAGGAGGCGCTCGGGCGTGCACCGGCCGATGGCGCACAGCGCAGCCGTCGGCCCCTGGGCGATCAACGCCGCCCAGCGTGCTGCCACCAGGTCGTCGGTGCGGTGGACGGTGACCCCACTGGCAGCAAGCTCGCCCAGGAGCGTCTCGACCCGTCGTGGCGGGGTCGCCCCGACGGTTCCGAGCGTGATGCTGACCTCCCCATGCTGGCGCAGCAGCCCTGGCTCGAGGGTCTCGACGCAGCCGTCGACGACGCCGCCGAGCACTTGGGAAGGATGGATGGTCTGGCACAGCCGCTGTTCGTTGTCGACGCCGCCCTGGAGGCTGACCACCAAGGTCGCAGGCACCATGTGCCGCCGGATCTGGTCGACCGCCGCAGCGGTCTGATCGGCCGGGACGCACAGCAGCACCACGTCGGCGGGCGGGACCTCGAAGAGGGACGCTGCGGCGCTCAGGCGCACGGTGGTCCTGCGGCCTGCCTGCTCGAGGGTCAGCCCCTCGCCGCTGATCGCCGAGAGCGTCTCGCCCCTGCCGATGACCGAGACGTCGCAGCCGCCGCGGACCAGGTGGTGGGCGACCATGCCACCGAGCGCGCCGCAGCCGAGGACGACCAGGTGCATGAGAATCCCAACGGGAGAGCCGCGGCAGGGGCCATCAAGTCTGCGCTGCGACGCCAAGGCGGCAGGTGCTTGTAGGGCAGCCCCCCATCGGCGCCCCGATGGCAGGGTTGGTCGTGGCGGTGGTGACCGTCAGTGACAGCCGCTCGCTGCGCGACGACCACAGCGGCGACGCCGTGTGCGCCGCGCTGCAGGGTGCGGGTCATAGGGTCGCCCACCGGGCGATCGTGCGCGACGATGCCGCTGCCATCGCCACCGAGGTGCGACAGCTGCGCCAAGGTGGGGCGGTCGTCGCCGTGGTCCTCACCGGCGGCACCGGGGTGACGCCCCGCGACGTCACCCCCGAAGCGATCCGACCGCTGCTCTCGGCCGACCTGCCGGGCTTTGGCGAGCTGTTCCGGCTGCTCTCCTACCAGCAGGTCGGCGCTGCGGCGCTGCTCAGTCGCGCCTTCGCCGGGTTCTCGGGGCCGATGCTGATCATCGCGCTGCCGGGGGCCCCTGCAGCAGTGGAGCTGGCGCTGACGCACCTGGTGCTGCCGCAGATCGAATCGCTGGTGCGGCTGCACGCCGGCACCGCGGTCGGCCACGGTCCCCACCACGCGGCGGATGGGCACCATGTCCACTGAGCGTCGGGTACCATCGCCATTGGTCTTGGCCCTCGATTCAGGGACTTCGACGTTCACGGGGCTGCTGGTCGATGCCGCCGGCAGGCCCCAGGGAGTGGCACAGCGGCCGCTGTCGACCCAGCACCCGATGCCCGGTTGGGCCGAACAGCAGCCGCAGCAGTGGTGGCGTGCCGCCTGCGCCGTCAGCAGGCAGCTGCTGCGCAGCACGCCCGGTGCGCAGCGCGCGCTGGCGGCGGTGGTGGTGACCAACCAGCGTGAGACGGTGGTGCCCCTCGACGCTCACGACCGACCGCTGCATCCGGCGATCCTGTGGCACGACCTGCGTGCCAGCGAGCTGATCCCCAAGCTGCGCGCAGGCGTCGACCCCCGATGGGTGCGACGGCGCACCGGGCTCCCGCTGGACCCCTACTTCAGCGCACCCAAGCTCCTCTGGTTGGCGCAGCGGCGGCCCTCGGTCCTTCGGCGCTGCGCGCGCATCGCCCTGGTCAGCGACTGGCTCAACCTGCGGTTGAGCGGGCAGTTCGTCACCGACCCGACCAACGCCAGCCGCACCCTGCTCTACGACCTGCGCAAGGGCCGTTGGGAGGAGGAGCTGTGCGACAGCTTCGAGGTCGATCCCTCGCTGCTGCCACCGGTGCGACCCTGCGGGACCATCATAGGTGAGGTCAGCCCCGCTGCGGCGCGCGCAACGGGGGTGCGGTCGGGGCTGCCGGTGGTCCTTGGTGGGGGGGATCAGCAGTGCGCAGCGGCGGCTGCGGGCGTGCTGCGCAGGGGGGTCGCCAAGGCGACCTTCGGCAGCGGCACCTTCGTCGCCACGACCGCGGCGGGCTTGCGCACGGACGGGAAGGCGGGGTTGCTCTGCAGCGCCCACGTGGTGCCAGCGACGACGCTGGTCGAAGGCGCAGCCCTTGCCAGCGGCTCGCTCTATGACTGGGTCCGCACGACCTTCTTCTCGCCGTCAGCGCGCTTCTCGGCGCTCACCGACGCCGCCTTCACGGCGCCGCCGGGCGCCGCCGGGGTGCGCATCGACCCTTCCTTCGCGGGGGTGGGCACCCCGCGGTGGGACCGGCAAGCCTGCGGGACGATCGGCGGGTTGCGGCTGGGCCACGACCGCAGCCACATCGCGCGGGCCGCACTCGAGGCGATCTGCCTCGAGGCGGCGACGGTGCTGCGCAGCTACGACGCCATGGGGATCGCCCCGCGCTCGCTGCGCGTCGATGGTGGCCTCGTCGCCGACCGGCGGGTGGCCGCGCTGCTGCGCGCCTGTCTGCCGATCCCCCTGCAGCGGCTGCACAGCACCGAGGCGACCGCGCTAGGAGCGGCGCTGCTGGGAGCCGTCGCCTGTGGCTGGCATCGCAACCTGAAGGTGGCCCAACGGGCGATGGTGCGGATCGAGCCGCCGATCCCCCTGCGGCGCGAACTGCGCCCTCCGCAGGCGACGCTCAACTGAGCACGTGGTACCTCTGGAAGGCCGAATCGGTCTGGAGCGCCCTCGCCAACGGCGGGCTGAGGCTGGCCAGCGGGATGTCGGGACCAAAGGCCAGCCCCAGCGCCGCCAGCGATGCCAACAGGAATCCCCCCGGTGGGAGGAACAAGGCCCCCGGTGCGAGGCGTGTGGTGGTTCCGTAGGGAAGTGGCGGGGCGAAGTCGGCAGCGACCCACCCCCGATCCTTGGCGTCGCTGACGCGGCAGAGCGCGATGCCGCCCTCCGGCAGGGGGTGGGACACGAAGCCCGCTCCGCCGTAGGCGAGGAGCAATGGGAGGTGCTCCTGCAGGAGCGCCAGGGCCTTGCGCCGGTTGGTGATCCGGTGCGTGCGGTCGACCAGCTTGGGCCCCGACGAGCTTGGGACGTAGTGGCTGTTGTGCAGCTCGACGGTGAGGTCGAGCAAGGTCTGCAGGTTCTCGTAGGCGACGACGAAGCGTCCGCCCTCGTCGACCATCCCCTGGCCACGGCCCTCGCCCTCCCACAGGCGTACCAGGGGCAGGCGCAGCAGTGCATCGGCGCAGAATACCGCAAGGGCCAGCGGGGATCGACCACCCGCGCTGCCTGCACCATCCGCGTGTTGCGCATCCGCGGCGGCTGCACCCATGCGCAGACGCAGCTCCAGCTGCAGGTGATGGGAGCGCAGTGACCGCGGCACGTCCCCACATCCGGCTGGCCACGCGCGCAGGCTTGCGATCGGGCGGTTGCCGCCGGGTCGTCGCAGCTGCACCTGCAAGCGCCGGCCCCGCGCGGGCAGCGCGATCGGTCCGGGTCGCAGGGTGCGCCGGTGCGCGGCGCCCGTACGGTCCTCCCAGCGCAGCTCGGAGGGTTCCAGCTGCGCGGCAAGGTGGCCCAGGGTCTGGTCGATCAGCGGGCCAAGGCCGCGGGCAGCGCCACGTATTGATACGACGAAGCGCCGGACCATGGGCGCAGCCAGGCGCGGCTCGGCCTAAGCCTTGCCCGTGCCACCGCTGCGCGCACCAGCGGCGCCGCCACGGCGCGGTCGCCCGGCCCGCGGGCGTGCGCGGTTGGGGCCCAGCAGCGGCCCGGCGAGCACGCGGCGCTCGTCCTTGACGATGTTGAGGATGAGGTTGGTGTGGGTGCGCTCGACCCCGGGGGTGTCGAGCAGGTTCTTGATGAAGCGGTCGAGCTCGCGACGGTCGAGGAAGCGCGCCAACACCAGGCTGTCCCATTCCCCTGTGGAGTCGAACACCCCGAAGACGTGGGGGTCCTTGGCGATGCGCTCCTGGGTCTGCAGCAGCCGTCCCCGTTGGATGCGCAGACCCACCATCACCGTAAGGTCCAGCCCCAGCGCCGCGGCGTCGACGATCGGGGCATAGCCACGCACGACACCGGTCTCCTCGAGCCGTCGCAGCCGCGCCGAGACGGTGCTCAGCGACACGCCCAGCCGTCGCGCGAGGTCGCGGCGGCTCAGCCGCGCATCGGCGTTGAGGGCATCGAGCAGGGCGACATCCAGTCCGTCGATCCCGCTGAGGGTCATCGCCCAGGGACGGCGGCGTCCCTCCATATACCTGGCGGTCGTAGGTGTGGCAGATGAGCGATTTCTTGATTAGATATCATTCAATCGTCTACCTTCTTTCAGAAAGGCTTTATCAATAGCCTGGTTGGTGCACGGTTCATCGGCAGGTGCGACGATGGCAAAGATGGAAGGCAACCAGCAGAGGGTCCTCGCGACGGTCCAGAAGGAGAAGGTCCAGTTCATCCAGATGCAGTTCACGGACATCCTGGGGGTCCAGAAGTGCGTCTCGATCCCCAGCGCCAAGCTGGAGGATGCCTTCGAGGACGACGTCAACTTCGATGGCAGCAGCATCGCCGGCTACTGCACCATCGAGGAGAGCGACATGCGCGCGCGGCCGCTGCCGCAGACCTTCGAGATCCTCCCCTGGACCGGCGGCTCGATGAAGACCGCGCGGTTGATCTGCGACGTCTACACCCCCGACGGCAAGCGCTTCGAGGGGGACCCGCGCTTCGTCCTCGAGCGCGTGGTCGCCAAGGCGCAGAAGAAGGGCTGGACCCCCATGGTCGGCCCCGAGTACGAGTTCTTCCTCTTCCAAGCCTCACAGGTCAACGGCTCGACGCCGATCCCCGGCCACAGCGACCAGGGCGGCTACTTCGACCTCATGCCCCAGGACGAAGGGGACATCGTGCGCAAGGAGGTGGTCGCCTACCTCAATGGGCTCGGCTACGACATCGAGGCCTCCCACCACGAGGTGGCTCCCTCGCAGCACGAGATCGACCTGCGGTATAGCGACGCCCTGACCATGGCCGACCGCGTCTTCGGGCTCAAGTACACGATCCGCAACATCGCCATGGCCCATGGCATGCATGCGACCTTCATGCCCAAGCCCATCGCCGGCATCAACGGCAGCGGCATGCACGTCCACCAGTCCCTGACCTCCAAGGACGGCACCAACACCTTCTTCGACCCCAAGGGCAAGTTCCAGCTCAGCCAGCAGTGCCTGTACTACATCGGCGGCATCCTCGCCAACGCGCAGCACAACTGCGCCATCCTCGCCTCGTGGGTCAACAGCTACAAGCGCCTGATCCCCGGCTTCGAGGCCCCCGTCTACGTCAGCTGGGCCAACAAGAACCGCTCGGCGCTGGTGCGGATCCCCTCCTCCCGGGGCAGGGGCACGCGCATCGAGGTGCGCAACCCCGACCCCTCGGGCAACATCTACCTGCAGCTGGCGGTGCTCATCGGCAGCGGGCTCGATGGCATCGAGCGCAAGCTCGCACCGGGTGACCCCACCGAGGTGGACATCTACCAGCTCAACGCCGAGGACCGGCGCAAGCGTGGGATCGACTCGCTGCCCGACAACCTGGGCCACAGCCTGAACGTGCTGCGGCAGAGCAAGCTGATGCAGGACATCCTCGGACCGCACGTGTTCAACAACTTCATGCGGGTCAAGACCGACGAGTGGGACAGCTACCGCTCCACCGTCCACCCCTGGGAGCTGCACAGCTACCTGCGCACGCTCTAGGAGCCGCGCCCGGTCAACAAACGATGGCGATGGCTTTTTAGGTGCTCGGGGAGGGTCGCTCCTTGGCGTCCCCCATGACCCGAGCCCTGCTGCCGACATTCCTGGTGCTCCTGCTGACCCTGAGCGCAGTCTCTCCGGCCTTGGCCGACGACGACAGCCTCCACGTCGTGGTGCTGCTGCCCGACAAGACCCTCACCTACGGAGAAGATGCCAACGTCGAGGTGCACATCTTCGACGCCGGCGAGCCCTCGGGTGCCTCCTCGGTGACCGCCCACTCGCTCAAGGATCCGTTCGGTGGCCAGACCAGCGAGGTCGCGTTGACGGAGAAATCCCCCGGGGTCTTCCAAGGGACCACCGAGGCGACCAACACTGGGGGTATCTTCGCCGGGACTTACGTGACGGCGCAGGCGACCAAGGAGGACAATGCGGCCAGTGGCGGTGTCATGGGCTTCCCAGAGGGCGGTGATACCTCCGACAGGTGGGGCGTCTTCCTCGCACCGGCGGAGGGCCAGGGGATGGAGGTCAAGCCGGGGGACCGGATCGAAGTGCTGATCTACACGACCAAGAACGGCGAGCCCAAGGACGCCCCCGCGGGCAGTCTGAAGGTCAACACCTGGTTCGACTCGGGCGATATCGACGATGAGGACAACCAAGGGCTCAACGCTGCCAAGGTCGAGACAGGGGTCTACTCGGCGACGACCACGGTGCCAGCGGACCGCGTCCACGCTGGGACCGTCAAGATCAATGCGGACCTCGATGTCGATGGGAAGGACCAGGGCACGAGCAACCTCGACTTCGCCATGCGGTTCTTCAACATCTGGTTCCATCGCCAGCAGGTCTCCACCACCGAAGCGACCTTCACGATGATCGTCAGCGACCCCGACGGCAAAGCCGTCGACGGCGCGACGATCGAGCTCTCGTATGACTACGAGACCTCCACCTTCGGCTACGAGAGCGAGAGCGCCGGCTCGACGACGACCGATGTGTCGGGGCAGGCACCCTTCACGATCAGCTACTCGAAAGTCCTCGAGACGGTCGAGGTCTCCGGCAAGGTGACCCTTGGCGGGAAGTCCCAGGAGTTCTCCGGCTCGATGGTCGTGACCTCGGCGGGTCCCGGTGAATTCACCCCCGAGGAACCCAGTCTTGAGGACTTCGACATCATCGCCCTCTTCGATGCCACCAAGGCCTTGCCGCAGGGCAAGAAGTCGAACCTGGAATACAAGGCCTATCGCTGCAAGACCCCCGGACAGTGGTCGGGCTGCGACGAGGTCGAAGGCTACGGCAACGCCAAGGTCTACGTCTACATCCACACCCGGCAGAAGATGCTCGGCGCCATCGAGCTGACCACCGGGGCTGACGGCAAACTGACCGTCCCCTTCGATGCGCCCAAGAGCGACAACCTCGATTCTGCGACGATCGAATTCGACTCACCCCTGCGCGACGCGGCGATCGGCGAGAGCGACGGCACCAACGATGGCAAGCTCTGGGGCAAGGATTCCGAGAACGTCGTGTTCGGACCCAGCGACAGTGGTCAGACCATTGACAAGCTCGTCGACCCGGCATTGCGCGTGACCACCTCCACCTGGGTCGTCGGCGGACGCAACACCGCGACCGTCCATCTCCCCGTCGCGTCCGGTGACATCTGGACCGTCGGACTGTTCTTCGTTCCCGGTGACTTTGACTTCCGCGACATGCCCCTTGGCTCGGATGATTCGATGGTCAGCCAAGCCGAGTGGCAGCCCTGGTCGGCGATGGCCGGCCAAGTCGGGATCCTGACCAAGGCGGATTCGTCCCTCTCGACCTCCTTGGTGGTCCCGCACGGGTTGCCCGCCAGTGGCACCTACACCATCCTGGTGCTGGCGATCAACATGGCAGAACTGAGTGGCTCCTTCGCCTTCCTCAACCCGGCCTTCGACCTTGGCGACTTCATGAAGGTCAGCATCGTCCATGTCAAAGTGGGCCAGAAGGGAAGTTCCAGCACAGGCCAGCCTGATGGCAACCCCTTCTTCGGCGGCTCGTCAGGGCTCGGCTCCGTCGGTGGGGTCGACCTGTTATTGCTCATAGTCGTGGTGGTGGCCATCGTGGCGACGCTCGGGGTCGTGATGCTCCTGCGCAAGCGCCGTGCCACGCCACCCCAGGTGCAGGGCCCACCGCCGGGCGCCTTCGCACCGACCCCCGGATATCCCTCCACCGGCGCGCCAGCTGCGCAGCAAGGCTACCAGCAGCCTCCGCCGCAACAGGGCTACCAACCGCCCCAGCAGCAGTACGACCCCTACGCGCAACCTCCGCAACAGCAAGGCTACCAGCAGCCTCCGCCGCAACAGGGCTACCAGCCGCCCCAGCAGCAGTACGACCCCTACGCGCAACCTCCGCAACAGCAGGGCTACCAGCAGCCTCCGCCGCAACAGGGCTACCAGCCGCCCCAGCAGCAGTACGACCCCTACGCGCAACCTCCGCAACAGCAGGGCTACCAACAGCCTCAGCAGCAGTACGACCCGTACGCCCAGCCGCCGCAGCAGGGCTACCAACAGCCTCAGCAGCACCCCGATCCGGCGATGCAAGGACCGCCCGGGCACGACCCCTACGCGCCGCCGCCGGCAGCGGGGGATCCCTTCGGCAGCCGCCGTGCCAACGACCCACTGGGGCCGTGGCCACCACAGTAAGGGGGCTGGGCACGATGGGCAGCCGCAGCGCATCCTGAGCGGACGCCAGTGCCGGGGGTGGGGTTCGAACCCACGACCTTCGGATTATGAGTCCAACGCTCTACCGGCTGAGCCACCCCGGCACGGAGGGGCACCCAGTGGCAGGGTCCCCTTATAGCTTGGTCCCGGCCGAGCGGCCGAGGAAAAAGGAACGGGTGGGGAGGGTGACCGGCCTCCCCACCGGAGGACGGGTGGCAGCGCCACCCGCGTGCGGACCTGTCGTGGTCACTGGGTCCGCATCAGCTTGAGCCAGCCACCCTGCTCGTAGATGGCCAACCCGCGGGAGTTGATGGAGCCCTCGAACTCCTCCCAGGATACGGGCTCGAGGTTGGCGTTGTGCCCCCCACTGAACTGCAACCCGCTGGTGCCGATAACGCGGCTGGGCAGCAGGCCCTTGGTGTTCGCGATGGTCTTCGCCGTGGTCAAGTCGACCTTGCGCATGTGTGTGCCTCCGAGTACCACCGAAGGAGACCGGGACGGTCAGGGTAGGTGGTAACGAAAACACCTTATACTTAGTATTTAACCATTGATGGTTCGATGGGGGGTTTTCCTTCTTTTCGAATCACGAGTTTATATATAATAACTCGGCCGATGATTAAGAACGTTTGCTGCTGCCCAGCCTGCTGGGTGCCCCGTTCTTCGCAGGAGGGGGCGGCGGCGGGGGACCTCGCCGACGCTCCGACTTTGGCTAGAGGTGCTTGCCGATGACCTTGGTGATCTTGAAGCGGCCGCCGTCGAAGATGAGGTTGAAGTTGTTCATGCTGTGGTTGGTCGCCCGCATCTTGACGATGCGGATGCGGCGCTCGACCTGCACCTCGTCGACCTCGACCATCTTGAGGATGATGATGCCGTCACTGAGGTAGTCCTCGTCGTGCCGCGAGTAGGCGCGGCTGTCGGAGGCCATCTCCGAGATCAGCAGGGTCGTGATCTCGAGCTCGCGGAACCACTCGAAGAGGTGGAAGAGCTCCGCGCGCGGGTCCTCCCACTTGCAGATGATGTCGAGCACCGGCAGGCTGTCGATGACCAGCATGTCGAGGCCGACGCGCTCCTTGTACTCCTCGACGTCCTTCTTGAACGCATCCATCCAGGTGGGCCCCTCGAGCAGGCTCGAACGGATCAGCCCAAGGTCCCAGATGTTGAAGCGCTCCTGGACCTCACCGATTCCCATCCCCAACCCCTCCATGTGGTCGAGGAGGCTGCTGCGGTTCTGCTCCAGCGAGACGTAGAGGCACCGCAGGTTGTTCTCCATGGTGTTGCGGTAGAGCGTGTTGAAGGTGATCGAGCTCTTCATCGAACCGGCGGGCCCGGCCACCAGCACCACATGGCCCTTGGGCAGGCCGCCCTCGAGCAGCTCGTCCAGTCCGTCGATGTAGATCGGGAATCGTGTCGCGCGACCAACCGCCCCATCGGCGAGGCTGTCGAGGTCCAATCCAGTCTGCTTCTCGGGTGCCATGGTGTCCCACCGAGGAAACGAACGATGGCAGCGCTCTTAAGACGGAGGGTGCAGCGGAACTTCCCTGCCGTACCTCCCGACGCCTGCGGTCGGTCGGATGCACCGGCGCGCTCGGTGGGTTCTGTCGCCGACGGGGTCGTCGCCGCGTCGGATTAATGGACAGCGGTCCGTACGGAGGGCGATGGCCAAGGGCGCTGCGCGATCGGAGGCGACCGCAGCCCCTGCTCGCCCCTCAGCGGCCGATCGGGTCGCGACGGCAGCGACGGCGATCCTGCTGGTGTCGACCGTCGAGCTGGCCGTCGGGTTCGCCTTCATCCCCATCGTCGTGCGACAGCTCGGCCCGGCCCAGTATGGCGACTACGCCTCGCTGATGGCAGCCGCAGGGATCGCCCAGGTGCTGACCAACCTGGGCCTCTTCAGCGCCATCCGCAAGGGCATGACGGAGGAGCGTGCCAGCGCGCGCCGCCGGGTCGCCAGCGGGGGGCTCCTGCTGTGTGGCCTGCTGGGGCTGGGCGCGAGCGTCGCGGGGATCGCGCTCGCCCTGCTGCCGAGCCTCCCCCTCGAGCTGGACCGCTTGCGGTTCCCCATCGCGCTGGTCGCGCTCAACCTGCTGGTGTGGAACGTCTTCCAGGGCGCCCGGTCGGTCCTCTTTGGGCTGCATCGCGAGTCGTCGGTGGAGCCGCTGCGGGTCGTCGTGGCGGTGGTCAGCGCGGTCGGCGGCATCGTCGCGCTGCACGTGGGCCTGGGCGTCAGTGGTCTGCTCATCGCCGTCTGCGGCGCCAACGGCATCGCCGCGATCATCTCTGTGCGGAGCGCAGCCGCGCAGGTGCGTCTGCGTCTTGGCGATGGCTGGGTCGGCCTGCGGGCGGGACGCCAATGGGTCACCTTCGGGGTCTACACCACCCTCGGGATCGTCTTTGCGCAGCTGCTCTACTACGCCGACCTGCTGATCGTGGTGGTGATCCTCGGCTCGAGCGCGGCGGGGGTCTACCGCGCCGCGCTGCTCCTCTCGGAGATGCTCTGGATCGTCCCGGGGGCATTGCAGGTCTCCCTGCTGCACAACGTCTCGGGGCTGTGGGCCCGCGATCGGCGTCGGGAGATCGGCGCCATCACCGACCGTGCGATGACCATCGCGCTGCTGCTGACGGGGCTGCTGACGGTCGGGTTGGTGGTGCTGGCCGGACCGTTCGTGCGGCTCTATTTCGGGCCGCCCTTCGCCCAGGCGGTCCTGCCCATGCAGATCCTGGTGGTCGGTGCAGCGGCCTTCGCGCTGGCGCGGATCCTCAACCCCCTGGTCGAGGGCACCGGGCTGATCCGGCAGAACGTGCTCGCCTCTGGGCTGCTGGCCGCCCTCAACGTCGGGGGCAACCTGCTGGTGATCCCGCGCTACGGCCTGCTGGGCGCAGCGATCGTCTCTGCGACCACCTACGTGCTCAAGCTGGTGCAGCTGGTCGTCCTCGCACGGCGCACCGCGGTGCCCTGGGGAGCGACCATCCGCTGGGGGCGCATCCTGATCTACACCTCGTCGCTGGTCGTCGCTGCGGTGGGCGGGAGCCTGCTCGCGGGCGTCTTGGGCGGAGGGTCGTGGCTGACCTTGGCCATCGGCGGTGGCCTGCTGCTGGCGGTGGCCGGGAGCAGCGCCCTTGGCTTGGGTCTGGTGGGCGTCGATGAGCTCCGGTCGTGGGGGTCGGTGATCCTCGGACGGCCCAGGTCGTCGCAGCGGTGAGGCCGCGCACCGACCAGATCGGGGCAGGGGACCGGACTCTGCAGCGCCCCTGCGCCAGGCTTTTCATCCCGCTGCCGCCTGCGACCGCCGATGGCTGTTGCGCACAGGCTCCCGCTCTGTTGCCCCAGCTGCGGTACGCCGCTGGCGGTCGACGACGAGGCAGCCGCGTGCAGCGCACCCAGCGGCTGCGGACGTTCCTTCCCGCGCCGCCAAGGGATCCTCAGCTTCGGCGACCCCTCCTTCTTCTATGGCGAGCTCTCGCGGGAACGGACACGTTCGCTGATCGACCACGCCCGCGCCACCACGGTCGCGTCGGCGATCGAGGCCATCGAGGACCCCCAGAAGCGCTCCTGGATGCGCTCCTATGTCCTCGATGACAGCCGCGGGGATTGGCAGTTCTTCGTCGACCTGGGCGATCGCGACCCTTCCGAGGCGCTGCTCGTCGACGTCGGCTCGGGCTTTGGCGCCGTCGCCCGCTCGTTTGCACCGCACGTCGGGACGGTCTGCGCGATCGATGGCACCCTCGAGCGGCTCGAGGTCAGCGCGCTGTGCGCCCGCGACCAGGGGCTCGAGAACGTCGTGCCCCTCCACGCCGATGCGCTGACGCTCCCGCTCCCGCAGGGTGTGGCCGACGCGGTGGTGGTCATGGGGGTCCTCGAGTGGGTGCCGCTGGCCGACGAGCAGACGCCGGTGGAGCAGGTCCAGCTGCGATTCTTGCGGCAGGTCGCGCGGATCCTGCGACCGGGGGGGCAGCTGGTGCTGGGGATCGAGAACCGCTGGGGCTACAACTACCTCCTGGGCGAAGCAGACGAGCACACCGGGGTGTGGGGGACCAACCTGCTGCCCCGCCGGATGGCCGACCGACGCATGCGCGCAGCCAAGGGCCGCCCCTTCCGCAACTACACCTATGGCCGCACGGCGCTGGCGGCACTGCTGGCCCAGGCGGGGCTTGAGGTCGAGGAGACGCTGGCCGCGATCCCCAAGTACCGTGCTCCCGACATGACGGCGACGCTGCGCACCAGCACGCCATTGGCCCACTACCTGCGCTCCATCAGCGCCCAGCCGGGCATCGCCCAGCTCGCCGGGCGGGTCGCGACGGCGACCGGGGTCGCCCCCGAGCTGGTTCCGACCTTCATCCAGCTGGCGCGCAAGGCGGCCGCATGACCAGCGTACGTTCCGAAGCCGTGGCGCTCCTGCGCCATCAGGGGTTGATCGTCGGCGATCCGGAGTTCCTGCTCCTGCGGGGGCTGGCGGGTCGCGACGGAAAGAGCGTGGTGCTGGTCTTCGACGGTGCACCCACCCCCAGCCTCGTCCTCAAGATCCCGCGGGGGACCGCTGGCGAAGAGCGGCTGCGCCTCGAGCACCAGGTGCTCGAGCGGCTCCACAGGATGGCCCCACGGTTGCAGGGGACGATCCCGGAGCCGCTGGGGCTGCAGCGGCTGCCAAAGACCGGCCGGTTGGTCCTGGTCGAGCGCGCGCTCCGCGCATCGGAGCGCGCCTCCTCCTCCCTCTCGGGGCGTGGGATCAGCGGCGCAGCCGCGGCAGGGCAGCTGCTCGATCGCGCCTACGAGTGGCTCGCCGATTTCCAGCAGGCGACAGCGGAGGCGATCGCGACGGACCCAGGGGATCGACCCCACGTCGTCGAGGCGCAGCTCCTCGAGCAGCAGCTGGTCGCGCCGATGGAGCGCGCCGCGACAGTCGAGCCGGCCCTCGGCCCGGTGGCAGCCGCACTGCGCGACGAATCGGCCTCCTTCGCGAAGATGGGGATCCCCTGTGCGTGGACCCATGGGGACTTCTGCCCCAAGAACCTCCTGCTCTCCGCCGACGATCGCACGATCGGAGTCGCAGATTGGGAGATGGGCGCACCGCAGGGGCTGCCGACGACGGACGCCCTCTACGCGGCGATCAAGGCCGCCTACTTCCTCTTCGACCGCCGGCCCGACGGCCTCGCCCATGGGCTGCGGCAGGCCTTCGTGGGCGAGGGCCCCATCGCCGCGGCGATCCAAGGGAGCGTGCAGCGCTTCCTGGTGCGCCGCAGCATCCCGCCGGAGTTCGCGACCTTCGCCTTCCCCGTGCCGCTGTTGCAGATGGCCGCGCACGAGCAGCGGCGTACCGGTGCCGCGCACAACCAGTGGCACGACCTCCTGGCGGTGTGGGCACCGTTGCGCAGCGCGATCACGCTGCGTGCGACGGCGGTGACCTAACTGCGACCTCCGAGGGCGCACGCAGCGTCGCCTCAGACGGGTGGAGCCGCGCTCCCCCAAAGTAGGGCGCAGGGAGTGCTGGGCAAGCTTCATATAAGGAAAGGCGGGTCGTGCGGTCCGACCGCTTCGTGCTGGCCGGGCTGGGCCTAAACCGTCGCCATGGCCTGCGCGGCATCGACGGGGGACCGCCTTGGCAAATGGGCAACCAAGTGTGGTACAGCACCCATGTGCCAGTTGTCGCTATGAGAGCGTCCGGCGCATCGATGCCTACAACGCCTGGTTCTGCGACCGGTGCAACTCCTACGTCGAGTTGCCGCCGGGGCTGAGCCCCCAGCAGGCGGCAGCCCTGCTGCCCCCGCTGGGCGGCATGGTCGCGCAGCAGGCGTTCTCCCCCTACCAGGTGGCGATGCCCGCAGGGCCGGGACTGAGCGACGCCGCCTGCGTCGACTGCCGACAGCCGCTCACCTACATCCAGCAGTACAACGCGTGGTACTGCTACATGTGCAAGAAGTACCAGGACCCCAACGCCCGGCCGGCGGCGGCGACCTACGCCCAGGGGTCCTTGGGCACCTACGACGGCTACAGCGACCCGGCGGTGGTGGCGACCAAGCAGCTGATCGACTCCGCCGAGGAGTCGATCAACGCCGCCTCGTCGGTGGGGGTCAAGGTCGGCGCCGCCGACGAGCAGCTGGCGCTCGCTCGCGAGCAGCTGAGCCACGGTGACAGCCCCGGGGCCCAGGCGACGGCGATGGCCGCCAAGCGTTCCGCCGACACCCAGGTGGGCCTCTTCCACCAGGTCAACGACATGATCCCGCGGATGGAGGACACCATGGACTACCTCGCACAGTTCCAGGTGCACCTCGAGCCCGTCGAGAACCAGTTGCAGCTCGCGCGCACCTTCAAGCGCAACGGCCAGTACGAGAAGGCCCTCGAGTTCCTCCAGCGCGGCAAGGGGATGCTCGACGCCGAGGAGGCCAAGGTCGGTGGTGCGGCACGCCGCGCCGAGAGCGAGGTCGGCATGGGCTCGACCATCGAGACCACCTCCCGGGGCACGCCCACGGTCGACATCGACGCCGCCTCGTCGATGTTCTCCGCCTCGGTCAACGCCTGCCGCAAGTGCGGCAACGTGCTCAGCGACGACATGACCGACGTCTGCCCCTACTGCTCGTCGCCGCTGCCGCCCAAGAAGAAGAAGGCGAGCGCTGCTGCGGCCAGCGGGGACGACGACGCGACCCTGCCCGCCGACGAGACGAGCTCGCTCTTCACCGCCACCCTCGATGCTTGCCCCGAGTGCGGCAACATCGTCCAGGACAAGCAGGCCACCTCCTGCCAGTACTGCGGCTTCGCGTTGCGTGCGGCGCCTGCCCCGGCGCCAGCTGCGACCGCGCCCGCCGCTGCGGCGGCGGCCCCCCCGACGAGCCCCGCGCCCCCTGCAGCGCGTGCAGCTCCCAGCGGACCGGTGATCTGTCCCGAGTGCAACGAGGAGGTCGAAGCAGACTGGACCCGTTGCCCCTTCTGCAACTTCGAGCTCTCGGGCGGTGGCGCGGTCCCTCGTCCTTCGCCCGCTCCGACGCGCGCTGCGACCCCACCGAGTGCTCCGGCCCCGGTGGTGGCAGCAGCGCCAAGGCCCAGCCCCGCGCCGAGTCCGCCAGCGGCGATCGCCCCTGCACCGGTGGCGGTTCCCGTCGCAGCCGCACCCTCGCCGCCCAAGCAGCCCGTCGCGCCGCCTGCCCCACCGATCGCCGCGGCCCCCGTGCGCGCCGCTGCCGGAGGGGTCAGCTGCCCCGCCTGCGGAGCCGAGCTCGAGGTCGGCTTCAAGCGCTGCCCCGACTGCCTCTCGCAGGTGCAATGGAGCGGGGCGACCCCTTCGGTGGCAGGAGCCCCCCCGGCGGCCCTGCCCGCTGCAGCGGCCCCGGTGGCAGCAGCGCCACCGCCGCAGAGCGTGCCGCAACCCCCGATCGAGGTACCCTCGGTCTCCGGTGGCGGCGACGCTGCAGACCCGACGTTGGCCAACATCGGGATCGTCATCACGCAGCTCGACTCGCAGCTGACTCGGCTCGAGGGTGAGGGGCAGAACCTCTCCCACGCGCGCAACCTGGTGCGCTTGGCGCAGTCCTTCCTCGCCGCGGGGAATGCCGAGAAGGCGGACCGGTACGTCAAGAAGGCCGAGAAGGCCCTCGAGCAGCACCCGTAGGTGCGCGGCGACTCCTCCGACGTCGACCGTCCCCTCGGCGCAGTTCCAAAGGCTTTTACCGCCTTCCCCCCTGGGCAGCGACATGGTGCGCCCGCGACCGATCCTCGTCGCCGTCGCGTGGCCCTATGCCAACGCGCCGCTGCACCTAGGACACGTCGCCGGCTCGCTGCTGCCGCCCGACACCTACGCCCGCTACCAGCGCATGCGCGGATGCCAGGTGCTGATGGTCAGCGGCAGCGACGAGCACGGCACGCCGATCACGGTCCAGGCGGACAAGGAGAAGGTCGCCCCCGCCGAGATCGCCACGCGCTACCACGAGGAGCACCGGCGCCAGCTGCTGGGCCTGGGCATCAGCTTCGACCTCTTCTACCGCACCAGCGACCACCACCACAAGCAGGTGGCCCAGGAGGTGTTCTCGGCGTTGCTCAAGAAGGGGCACCTGACCGAGCGCACGACCCAGGCGCTCTTCTGCCGCGGTTGCAACTCCTTCCGCCCCGACCGGTACGTGCGCGGGATGTGCCCCTCCTGCCGCGCCGAGGACGCCCGCGGCGACCAGTGTGACGCCTGCGGCGCGACCTACGACATCGACAGCCTGCTGCGCCCCCGCTGCGCCGTGTGCGAGGAGAGCCTGCAGGTGTTGCCCACCGTCCACCAGTTCCTGCGCTTGCAGGACTTCCAGCGACCGCTCGAGGGGTTCCTGCAGGAGCGGGCGGCGTCGTGGCGCCCGATCGTCGCCAACCAGACCCGCGCCTGGCTCGATGCCGGCCTCAAGGAGCGCGCGATCACCCGCGACATCGGGTGGGGAGTCGAGGTGCCGCTGCCAGGCTGGGACGACAAGCGCCTCTACGTGTGGTTCGAAGCGGTGATCGGCTACCTGAGCGCGTCCCTCGAGTGGGCGCGCCGCACCGGCGCTGCCACCGGGCAGACTCGCGCGTGGCAGACCTGGTGGACCAACCCCGAGGCCACCCATGTCTACTTCATGGGCAAGGACAACATCCCCTTCCACACCATCATCTGGCCCTCCATCCTGATGGGCTACGACCAAACCCTGCACCTGCCCGACCTGGTGGTGGCCAACCAGTACCTGACCATGGATGGCGCCAAGCTCTCCAAGAGCAAGGGCAACGCCATCAGCGTCGGGGAGTTCCTCGAGGCCTTCGATGCCGACGCGCTGCGCTACTATCTGTCGATCAGCGCCCCCGAGGGCAAGGACGTCGACTTCACCTGGCGCGACTTCGTCGACCGCAACAACAACGAGCTGGTCGCCACCTTTGGCAACTACGTCCACCGCGTGCTGCACTTCACCTACAAGAACTTCGGCGAGATCCCCGACCTGCGGCAGCTGACCGATCAGGACCGCGCGCTGCTGACCCGGCTCGCCGTGGCGGAGGAACGGGTCGCCGACCACCTCGAGGGGTGCCACTTCAAGGCGGCCATGGAGGAGATCATGGACCTGGCGCGCAACGGCAACCAGTACATCGACGCCATGGCGCCCTGGGATACGCTGGCCGACAACAAGGTGCGCACCGGGCACGTGATGAACATGTGTCTCAAGGTGGTCCGCGCCCTAGCCTTCCTGACCTCGCCCTTCCTGCCCACCAGCTGCCAGCGGATCTGGGAGCTGTTGGGCGAGCGGTCGACCCTCGCTGACCACGGCTGGGGCGACGCGCTGGCGAAGCTGCCCGAGGGCCAGCCGCTGCCCAAGCCCACGCCCCTGTTCCGCAAGCTCCGCTACGAGGACTACTTCACGCCCGAGGGCGGATGGCGCGACACCCCCGCACCGCAGCCGACGGCGGTGCCCCTCGACCCGTCGGGGGACCCAAGCGCGGGCATCACCCAGGCCGCACCTGCCCGCGGCGGCGGCGCGCTGATGCAGATCGGCTCGCTGCCCTCGAGCGGTGGCGCCCCGCTGCTGCAGATCGGTGCCATCGGCGCGCAGGGCGGCGCGGCAGACCACGCCCACGTCGACAAGCCCGGTGAGCAGGAGGACCCAGCCGCTGACCTCTACTTGGCGGTCGGTCACATCGGCACCGCCAAGCAGCACCCCGCCGCCGACCACCTGATCCTCCTCGATGTCGACTTCGGGGTCGGGGCGCGCCAGGTCGTCGCCGGGCTGCTGGCACACTATAGCGTCGAGGAGCTCTCCAACCGCGACGCGGTGTTCCTGGTCAACCTCAAGCCCGCGCGGCTGCGCGGCTCGCTCAGCCAGGGCATGCTCCTCGCCGCCGAGGTCGAGGATCCCTCCATCGGCGTCGATGACGAGGGCGGCGCCCCTGCCGGCACCCTCCACGAGGGGCCGACCGTCTCCTTGCTGGTGCCCGAGCGCTCCGTCCCCGCTGGGACGCGGGTGGTCTTCGACCACCTGGGGGAGACCCCCACGCCGCCGGAGGTCACCATCACCGACTTCGTGCTCGTCCCCTTGGAGCTGCAGCAGATCGACGGCGCCATCGTCCCGGGCGTCGGCGGGCACAAGCTGCGCACCGTCGACGGGATCGCGATCGTCACCGACCGCCCGCTGCCTGCAGGCTCGGTGGTGCGGTAGGCCTGAGGGAGGATGGGCGCGCTGCGCAACGTCTCGGGCCTGCGGCTCCTCAAGCTGGGCGGCTCGTTGCTGACCGACAAGGCGCGCCGCTGCACCCTGCGTCGCCAGCGCCTGGCAGGGCTCGCCGCCGCGGTGGAGCGCTCGGCGCGCGCCGATGGGCCGCTGGTGGTGGTCCACGGTGCGGGCAGCTTCGGTCACCATGGCGCTCGCGAGCACCGGCTCGCGGAGGGCGCCGACGGCAGCGCGCGGCAGCGCAGGGGTGCCGCCACGGTCCAGCAGGAGGTGCTGACCCTCCATCAGGCGGTGGTGGGGGCGCTGCTCGACGCAGGGGTGGCGGCGGTCTCCGTGCCGCCGCGCGGCGGCTGCCTGACCGACAAGGGGCGGCTGGTCAGCTGGCCCCAGGAGCAGGTCGTGCGGTGGCTGCAGCAGGGCGCCGTGCCGGTGCTCTTTGGTGATGTCGTCGTCGACCGCGTCCGCGGCCTGGCGATCCTCAGCGGCGATGCGCTGCTGGAGGCGATGGCGACGCAGCTGCGCCCGGCGCCGGTGCGGGCGGTCTTCGCCATGGACGTGCCCGGCGTGCTGCGCGCACCTCCGCAGGCCGGCGTCCCCATCGACGCCGGGGACGTCGTGCCCGAGCTCTCCTGCCGCTCCCTCTCCGACCTGGGTGCGGGCCTGCGCCTGGGCGAGGTCAGCCTCGACGTCACGGGCGGCATCCTCGCCAAGGTCGCCGTGGCGGGGGCGATGGCGCGCGCGGGGGTCCCCACCGCCCTCGTCGGCGGGCAGGAACCTTCAACGGTGGTCGCGGCCTTGCGGGGAGCGCGCACCCTCGGGACGGTGATCCGATGAGCAAGCGGCGGGCGACGACCATCGAGAACCGCAAGGAGGAGCACGTGCTCATCGTCTCGCAGGAGCAGGTCGAGGTCCCCCACAACCACTGGGACGACCTGCAGCTGGTCCATCAGGCACTCCCCGAGGTCGACTTTGACGCGGTGGACCTCCGGACCACCTTCCTGGGGCGCAAGCTCCAGGCCCCGCTGCTGATCACGGGCATGACCGGCGGCTTCCGGGGTGCCAAGAGGATCAACGCCAACCTCGCCAAGGCGGCAGCCAAGGTCGGAGTCGCCATGGGGGTGGGCAGCCAGCGCGCGGCCCTGGTGGACCGCTCGTTGGCGGACACCTTCTCGGTCGTGGGCGACCACGATGTGCCGTTGCTGCTGGGCAACATCGGCGCGCCGCAGCTGATCCCCCAGCAGGGGGGCACGCCACCTCTGACCGTGGAGAGCTGCAAGGAGCTGGTCGACCTGATCGGCGGGCACGGGTTGGCGATCCACCTCAACTTCCTCCAGGAGGTCGTCCAGCCCGAGGGCGACCTGCGCGCCGCGGGCGTGCAGGCGGCGATCGGCAGGATCGCCAAGCGCATCCCGGTGATGGCCAAGGAGACCGGTGCGGGCATCAGCTTCGAGGCTGCGGTGGCGCTGCGCGCCGCTGGGGTCAAGGCCATCGACGTCGGCGGCGCCTCGGGCACCTCCTTCTCGGCCGTCGAGTACTACCGCGCCAAGGACCATCGCGACGAGCTGCGCCAGCGCCTGGGTCGCGCCTTCTGGTCCTGGGGCATCCCCACCGCCGCAGCGGTCAACGAGGTCCGCCCCGTGGGGTTGCCCATGGCGGCCACCGGTGGCGTGCGCAACGGCGGCGACGCGGCCAAGGCCATCGCGCTCGGCGCCACCGTCGCGGGCATGGGCCGGCCGATGCTGTTGGCGGCGATGCGCTCGGCGCAGGCAGTCGAGACCGAGCTGCAACGGGTCATCGCCGAGCTGCGCACCGCCGCGTTCCTGACGGGCTCGAAGGACCTTGCCGCGCTGCGCGCGGCGCGGATGCTGGTGCTGCCCCCCACCGATGCCTGGTTTGGTCGTGCCCAGCTGCCGGCGCGCACCGGTGCGGCCCGGCGGAGGCGGTGATGGACGCTCCGCCCACCTTCGAGCCCTCCTACGCCGCTGAGGTCTCCGCCATCGATGCTGCCGTCGAGGCGGCCCTGCAGGAGGGCACCAACCCGCGCCTGCTCGAGGCGATGCGCCACTACCCGCTGGCCAAGGGCAAGCGGCTGCGCCCCTTCACGGCGATGACCGTCGCGCGGGCCATCGGTGGCGAGGGCGTCGCGCCGCGCACGCGACCCTACGCCGTCGCCCTCGAGCTGGTCCACAACTTCACCCTCGTCCATGACGACATCATGGACCAGGACCTGGTGCGCAAGGGGCTGCCGGCGGTCCATGCCAAGTGGGACGAGGCCACCGCCATCAACGCCGGCGACGCGCTGCACGCACGCGCCTTCGAGTTGATCGCGGACCTGCAGGTG
Organism: Thermoplasmata archaeon; assembly: GCA_023265395.1. Lineage (GTDB taxonomy): Archaea > Thermoplasmatota > DTKX01 > JAHFTX01 > JAHFTX01 > JAHFTX01. The sequence goes on along the minus strand of JAHFTX010000002.1, from coordinate 71,241 downwards.
GCGGAGCCGTCGCTGCGGCTGCTGGTGCGCGAGACCGCGGCCATGGTGCGGCAGATCGGCGAGGGGCAGCAGTTCGACGTCGAGTTCGAGCGTCGCCGCGACGTCAGCGAGGCCGAGTACCTGCACATGATCGAGTACAAGACGGCCCTGATGTACAAGATGGCCGCCCGCGGCGGTTGCATCATCGCCGGGGGCAGCACCGCACAGGTCGAGGCGCTGACCGCCTGGGGCAACACCCTCGGAGTGGGCTTCCAGATCCGCGATGATGTGCTCAACCTCACCGCCGACCCCCGCACGTTCCAGAAGGAGATCGGGGCCGACATCCGCGGCGCCAAGCAGACGATCATCGCCATCGCCGCCCGCGAGCGGATGGACCCCTCCCAAGGCTCCTCCTTCGCCGCGGCGTTTGGCAACAGTGCCGCCACGCCCGCGCAGGTCCGTGCGGCCATCGACGTGCTGCACCAGTGCGGCGCCATCGAGTATGCCCAGGCCAAGGCCCGCCAGTGCGTCGCCGACGCCCACTCCCTGCTCGTGGCGGTGCCTCCGGGCGTCCACAAGGACCACCTCTCCCATCTGGTCCGGCTCTTCGTCGAGCGGACGCACTGAAGAGGGGGGACGGCAGATGGAGGAGGCGCAGCTGCAGGAGGCCTTGGCCCTTGCGCGCCGACTGGCGCTGGCCAACGCCCTCGACCATGGCGGCACGGCGGCGACCAAGGCGGTGCTGGCCAAGCTGCTGGGTGCTGCACCGGAGCTGCGCCCCGCCGCCAAGGAGCTGGGCCCACGGATCGCGGCGATCGTCGACGAGGTCAATGCCCTGCCCAAGGACGCCCTCGAGACTGCCCTGGCGCAGCTGGGTGGCGCCCCCCAGGGCGAGGGACCGCCGCGGACGGCCCGGCGTGCGACCACCAGCGTCGGCGCCCCCGCCGGGGGGCCGACCCTCCCGCCGCTGGAGGGTGACACCTCCGCGGTGGTCATGCGCCTGGCGCCCGGCCCCTCGGGGCCGTTGCATCTTGGGCACAGCCGCATGGCGATCCTCAACGACGCGTACTGCAAGGCGACCAAGGGGACGCTGCTGCTGCGGCTCGAGGACACCGACCCCGACCGCGTCATGCTCGAGGCCTTCGAGTGGATCGCCCAGGACCTGCAGTGGCTGGGAGTCACGATCCACACGACGGTGGTCCAATCCGACCGTTTCGACCTCTACTACGCCCACGCACGGCGGTTGCTCGAGGTCGGCGCCGCCTACGTCTCGACCGCCCCCGAGGAGGTCTGGCGCGACGCCAAGCTCCACAACCGCCCGCTGCCCGAACGCCATGAGGCGCCGCACGCCCAGCTCGAGCGCTTCGACAAGATGCTCGGCGGCGCCTACCACGACGGCGAAGCGGTGCTGGTGATCAAGACCGACCTTGCCGACCCCAACCCGGCGCTGCGCGACTGGGCGGCCATGCGCATCTCGACCAGCCCCCACCCGCGGACCAAGGACCGCTACCTGGTCTATCCGCTGATGAACCTCGCCGTCGCCCTCGACGACCACCTGCTGGGGCTGACCCATGTGCTGCGAGGCAAGGACCACCTCAACAACACCTACCGGCAGCGCTGGGTCTTCGACGCGCTGGGGTGGAGCGTGCCCCACTACATCCACTATGGCCGCGTGCGCATCGACGGACCGGAGCTCTCCACCTCGACCATGGCGGCGGGAATCGCCGATGGCACCTACTCGGGCTGGGACGACGTGCGCCTGGGCACGCTGCGCGCGATGGAGGCGCGCGGGATCGAGCCGGCGGCGCTCCGGAGGTACTGGGTCGAGGCGGGCGTCAACGAGGTCGACGTGGTCCTGAGCTGGCCGACGCTCTACGCCTTCAACAAGGAGCTCATCGACGACCGTTCTGACCGCTTCTGCTTCACCCCCGACCCGCGCACCGTGCGCATCGAGGGGGTGGAGGGACCCTTGGAGCGATCCTCGCCGCTGCATCCGTCGCACCCTGAGCGCGGCGAGCGGCGCAGCACGCTCCACCCCCACGGGGGCGTCGTCGAGGTGCTCATCGCCGGCGCAGACTGGGACCCGCTGCCCAACGGCGCGCTGGTGCGACTGAAGGACATGTGCAACCTCACCAAGGTCGACGGCACCACGGCCACCTTCGCCGGTGTGCCGATGCCCACCGGGGGGCGTCGGCCGCAGATCCTCCAGTGGGTCGAGCCCATCGGCGCACTGCCGCTGCAGGTGCGGCGGCCCGAGGGCCCCGTCGACGCCGGGATGGTCGAGGCGGCGGCAGGGGCCGCCGCTGGCGGCGTGGTGCAGCTGGAGCGTTACGGCTTCGTGCGGCTGCAGCCAACGAGCGCGGAGCGTCCGACGCAGCTGCACGGGGCCTTCGCCCATCGCTGAGGGGCGCTTGGCCCTACTGGTACATCTTCCCCTTCTCGATCTCGTCGAGCTGCTCCTGCAGGCTCGACACCGACTTGGCCAGCAGCGCCTTCTCCTGTGCGTCGAGCTGCAGCTGCAGCACCTTCTCGACGCCCTTGCGGCCGAGCACCACCGGCACGCCCACGAAGGGCCCCTTGTAGCCGTACTCGCCATCGAGCTGGGCGCACACCGGCAGGATGCGCTTCTCGTCGCGCACGATCGCCTGGCACATCTGCGCGACGGCAGCGCCGGGGGCGTAGTAGGCCGAACCGGTCTTGAGGAGCTTGACGATCTCGCCGCCGCCCTTCTGGGTGCGGTCGACGATGGCATCGATCTTGGCCTTGGGGAGCAGCTCCGTCAGCGGGATGCCCGCCACCGAGCAGTAGCGCACCAGCGGCACCATCGCGTCGCCATGGCCGCCCATGACCTGGGCCTGGACGTCACGGATGGTGTAGCCCGTCTCCATCGCCACGAAGGTGCGGAAGCGGGTCGTGTCGAGCACGCCGGCCATGCCGAAGACCCGCTGCGCGGGGAACTTGGTCAGCTTGTGGCAGACGTAGGTCATCAGGTCCAGCGGGTTGGCGACGTAGAGCACGATGGTCCTGGGGGCGTAGGTGACGATGTTGGCGCTGACGGACTTGTTGATCTCGATGTTCTTGGCCAACAGGTCGAGGCGGTCCATCCCCGGCTTGCGCGGGAAGCCGGCGGTGACGACGACGATGTCGCTGTCGGCGATGTCCTTGTAGGCGTTGGTCCCGCGGATCGCCACCTGCTTCTGCACCACGGGGGTGCTCTGGGCGATGTCGAGGGCCTTGCCCTGCGGCATGTCGTCGACGACGTCGAAGAGGACGACCTCGTCGACCAGTTCCATGTCCACCAGGCGCACTGCCGTCGCGGCTCCGACCTGACCGGCGCCGATGATGCTGATCTTGCTCATCTCTGTCCACCCCAAGGCTCGCTGGGCCTGGGGCGCGCAACGGGCGAATCGGCCATAAGCGTAGCTGCCGTAGCGGCGCACGAGCCGACGCACTCTCAGATGTGACCGGCGCCTTGGAGCGCCACCACAACCCTTATCCAAGGCCTTCCCATGGTCGCGGCATCCTCGTAGCGGGGTGGGGTAGCCAGGACATCCCGACGGGCTCATAACCCGTAGACCAGTGGTTCAAATCCACTCCCCGCTATCCTCTCGCGCCCAGGGTGCGCCCTGCGGGTGCGTCAGGCTGCCCTCAAATAGCGTTCCGGTCTCAGGTGGCACGATACGATGTCCCTCCTCTCGGCTTCTGACCTGGCTGCGGCCGTGGCCAAGCTGCCCGGCTGGGTGGTCGCCGAAGGCAAGCTCCACAAGGTGTTCACGCTGCCCAGCTACGGGCAGTGCGTCGACCTTGCGATGTCGATCGCGCGCACCGCCGAGGGGCTGGACCACCATCCCGACCTGGTGCTGCGCTATGGTGCCGTCGAGGTGACCACGCACAGCCACGACGTCAAGGGGCTGACGGCCCGCGACATCGCCCTGGCCACGGCGATCGAGGGACTTCCACGCGGTGACATCGACGCCGGCCGATTCAGCATCGACTTGCGCCCCTACGTGGGGATGCAGCCGCAACCGGGGCTCGATTCGCTGCCGTGGAAGACCATCGCGGGTGGGGTGCAGTTCGCCAAGGTCGCGCGTCAGGGTAGCACGGGGTTGGTGGCCTACCGCATCCCCGCCGATGCCGGTGCAGAGGCCTTCGTGCCCCATACCCATCTTGGCGGCGAGCTCTACTTGGTCGTCGAGGGGACCGTCGTCGACGAGCGGGGGCGGCACCCGGCCGGTTCGCTGGTATGGATGCCGCCCTTCTCGCGCCACACGCCCCGCGGCGAGGGGCGTACCACCATCGTGGTGCTCTGGCCAGCGGGTGTCAAGGCCTAGCCCTTCCGCTTGGGCAGCTGCAGATGGACCCCCCTGCCGTTGCTGCGGCGCTGCAGCAGTCCATCGGCCTCGAGGGCTTTCGCCAGCGTCGCCAAGCGCGCTCGCTGCGGGCGCGGTCGCAGGGGCCACCGCCGATGGATCGCAGCGAGGCTCAGCCCCCGGTGGGGTCCAGCCACGACCGCAGCCAGCAGCCGCCCGCGCAGCTGACGATCGGAGCCAACGAAGGAGGCACCCGCCCTTCGGCGTGGCGCGATGACCACACGGTGGCTGCTGGGGCACAGGTGCATCAGCGGACATGCACCACACTGCGGTGCACGCGCCGTGCAGATGGTCGCCCCCAGGTCCATCAGCGCGTTGGCCACCGCTGGCGGGTCGTTGGAGTGCACCACGTCATCGGCGAACCGTCGCAGGCCCGCAGCAGCAGTCCGTGGCGGCGCGCCGGTGTGCCCCTGCAGCCGATGGAGGACCCGCAGCAGGTTGACGTCGAGCGGAGCGATGGGTTGTCCGAAGGCGAAGCAGCGGAGGGCGGCGGCGGTGTAGGGACCGATCCCTGGGAGCGCGCGCAGCGCGGCATCATCCTGGGGCAGCGCACCACCATCGGCGACGACGGCCTGGGCGCAGCGCTGCAACGCCAGGGCACGGCGGTTGTAGCCAAGTCCCTGCCACTGGCGTAGCACGTCGCCGGTCGGGGCATCTGCCAGCGCGGCAAGGGTGGGGAACCGATCGAGCCACGCCTCGTAGCGGGGCACCACCCGCGCCACCGGGGTCTGCTGGAGCATCAGCTCGGAGACCAGGATCGCGTAGGGCTCGGTGGTGAGGCGCCACGGCAGCGCGCGTCCGTCGCGCCGATACCACGCCAGCAGCAGGCGGCGTACCCTCGCGGAGCTTGGGACAGCCACACCCCGGCAGCCGAGGCCCGCGCCAAGAGGTTTCGGGCCCTGATCGGTCGAAACGGCTTTGTGGTGGTCCGGCCACGGGCTGCCCATGGCCAAGCCCCGCGCCGACCCCCACTGCCTCTTCTGCGAGATCGCCCGCGGTACCAGCCCCAGCCACAGGGTGGCGGAGGGTCCTCGCGCCGTCGCGTTCCTCGACATCCATCCCCTCTCCCGTGGGCACACCGTGGTGATCCCCAAGGCCCACGGCTCGTCGTTGAGCGACCTCTCCGCCGCCGACCGGGCGGCGGTCTTCGAACTGGGCGACGCCCTGGCGGTGCACCTGCAGGAGGCCATCGGCTCCGATGGGTTGACCCTCGGCCTCAACGACGGCGCTGCGGCGGGCCAGGAGGTCTGGCACGTCCACCTCCACCTGATCCCGCGGTGGGTCGGCGACGGTGGCGGCCCGATCCACTACGCCATGCGCCAATCCAAGCGACCACCCGTGGAAGACCTGGCGGCGCTGGCCAAGAAGCTGCAGCTCGGACCTCGTTGAGCACGCGCGCGGAGACCTGGGACCGTCGCCGCAGCTATTCGTAGAGCGTCAACGCCTGGGTCGGGCAGACGGGAACGCACTTCCCACAGCCGATGCACTCGCCGATCAGGAAGGCCTGCTTGCCACCGTGCAGGCGCACCCGCAGCTGTGTGGCCAGCGGCAGGTCGTGCGCGGGCGGTCGCAGTTCGAGCACGTCGACGGGGCAGACGTCGACGCATGGTCCTTGCCCCTCGCAGCGCCGGTAGTCGATGTAGAGCTCGACCATCGCCGCCTCAGGGTCCGCGCTCGGATGCTCCCTCGATGCTCTCCCGCAGGGGAGAGAGCGGGACGCGCAGCTGCCACTGGGTACCGACGTCGGGGGAGTCTGCCTGCGACGGCAACAGGCGCAGCTGCGCACCCAGGCGGTGGGCCATCACCGCCGCCGAGCACAGCCCCAGCCCGCGCACCTGGGTGTCACGGTCGAGGCGCATGCTGTGGAAGGGGGTGGTGAGCGTGGGCACCTGCGTGGGGTCGATCCCCGCGCCGAGGTCGCGCACCAACAGCTCGGCGTGGTCGTCGGCGATACGCAGCAACACCGTGACCTCGCCCTCGAGGCCCCCGGTGGCCTCCAGGCCGTTGCGGACCAGTTCCTCGACGATCAGGGACAGCTGGCTGGCCTCCGCGCGCACCGGGACCGGTCGGGGAGGGACCACCACCACCGGGTCGCTCTGGGTCCATCCTGCCGTCGCGGCAGCGACGCCTTCGCGCACCGCTACCCGCGCATCGCTCAGCTGCGGCTGCTTGTGCAATGCCCCGCAGAGCCGTCGCAGTCGCACCAGCAGCGAGTGGGCCAGCTGGTACTGGCCCTCGAGCCCCTCGAGCAGTCGGGGCGAGCCCTCGCGCGAGTTCTCGCTCAGCAGCACCATCTTCAGCAACGGGTCGTTGAGGTAGCGCAGCGATTCATCGATCAGCAGCGCCAGCGAGGGCATCAGTGCCTCTCCCTCACCCCACGAGCCGGCGCCGGAGATGTCGAGCGCCAACAGCACCAGTGGCTGCTCGGGCAGGGGGCCATCGAGACGGATCAGCTGCAGCTCCGCTGAATGGCCCGGCGCTGGCGGCCGCAGTGGCACGCGCACGACCCGCGGTCCCCCCGGGGAGAGCAGGGCAGTCAGGTGGGTGTGCAGCGACTGGGGATCGCGGCCCGGGGCCAAGGGCAGCTGGGTTGCCACCGCCGACAGCGGCGCACCGACCACCACCGATGGCGCCATCCCCAGGAGCGTCAGCATGGCCGCGTTGGCGTCACGGACCTTGCCATCGGCCCCGACGAGGGCCAGCGCGCTGGGCGCTGACTCCAGCAGCGCGCGCAACACCCCATCGGCGGCCTGCCGCACGTCGTGCAGACGCTGCTGGGCGCTCTGGTCGGTGAGCACCAGCTGGTGCTGGTCGCGGGAGATGGTGCGGCAGCGCACCTGTGCCGGTGTGCTGGTGCCATCGACGTGGGGGATCCGCAGCTCGAGGCGCTCATCTGTCGCCAGGCCCAGCAGGCGCCAGAGCGCAACCCCTTCGCCCAGCGGGTCACGCAGCAGCTCCTGGATGGGATGGTGCACGAGCATCTCGTTGGGCAGCGCAAGCAGGCGCACCGCCGCCCCGTTGGCCCGCAGCACCCGCCCGAGGCGGTCGACGACCACGATCGCCTCGGCGTTCTCCTCGACGAGCAGGTCGAGCAGCTGCCGGTTGCGGTCGAGGTCCGCCTCGATCATCGCCAGAGGCAGCTGGTCGACCAGGTAGAGCGCCAACGCCACGATGCGGCCGCCCTCGTCGGTGCGCAGCGCCGTCGAGCACCAGACCGCCGGGGCGCCCACCTCGCCGCGGGCCAGCGGACGGCTGAGGTTGCGGCCCGTGCCGAGCACCTCCCGCAGCTCCGCGGCCAGCCCCGCGCGCTGGAGCGGCGGGACCTCCTCGAGCTGCAGCCCCTCGAGACCCTCGTCGAGCTCGAGCAGCAGCTTCGCGATCGCGTTGGCCTGCACGATCGCACCGGTGTCATCGATGAGGATGGTGCCGATCGGTGCCTCGTCGACGACCCACCGCTGGTCGGCGGGCGCCGCCGAGTCGGGGCTCAGACGCCGGGCGCTGCCCCCGCGCCAGGGGCAGATGAGCAGCAGCTCGTCGATCCCCCCCGTGGGCACCGGTGCCAGGAGCACCGGCTGGGCAGCCGCGCCCCCTTGCAGTTCGAGCTCGGCTTGCAGGGGCATCCCCAGCAACAACACCTCGCGCAGCAGGTGCCGCAGCGTCTCGCGACCCTGCGGGGGGAGCACCCGCAGCAGCGACATCCCGATCAGCTCGTCGCCGCCAAGCTGCCCCAGCAGCTCCCTCGAGCCACTGAGGGAACGGACGCGTCCCGAGGAGTCGAGGCGGATGAGCAACCCCATGGGCGGGGCGGTGCCCCTGAGGGGTCCGCTGGTGGACTGACCCCATTGCGGTTCGAGCGCAGCCGGTGGCGAACGCTCGGGGGGGTCCTGCGGCAGGCGCCAGCACCTCAGCACTGCTGCCGTGCGGCTGAGGGCCTAAAAAGGCTCCCCCAGGTGACCCGAGGCTGCGGGACCGGCCGCGGGAGGTGCGCCCTCCCGCCGCCGTCAGAGCCGATCAGCTGCAGCCCATCGAGTTGCCACAGTTGATGCACTTGTAGCAGGCGCCGTTGCGCACGGTGATGTGCCCGCACGCGTCACAGGGGGGCGCGTCGCCCATCATGTTCTCGAGCGCCGCGCTGGCCGCGGAGCTGCGCGCGGCCTCCGAGCGCAAGGTCGCATCGACCACCGCAGCCGTGGCCGCACCGGCGGCCGCGGCAGCAGCCAGGACGGGGGCCGCCTGGGCCCCCGCCACGGGCGGGAGCACGGGCTCGTCGATCGACTTGGGCTGGATGTGCACGAAGTCGGTGCGGCCGAGGTACTCCATCCCCAGCACCCGGAAGACGAAGTCGAGCAGGCTCGTCGCCGTGCGGATGTTGGGGTGGTCGGTCATGCCCGAGGGCTCGAAGCGCGTGAAGGTGAAGCTGTTGACGAACTTCTCCAGCGGCACGCCATACTGCAAGCCGATGCTCACCGCGATGGCGAAGCAGTTGACGAGGCTGCGGTACGCCGCGCCCTCCTTGTACATGTCGATGAAGATCTCGCCAAGCGTGCCATCCTCGTACTCGCCAGTGCGCAGGAACACCTTGTGGCTGCCCACCTCCGACTCGATGGTGAAGCCTACGCGCTTCTTGGGGAGCACCTTGCGCTCGCCGCGCACCAGCCCGGCCGGGCGCGCGGGTGCGACGACGACCGTGGGGACCTCCTCGTCGTCGGTCTGCTCGCTCGAGCCATCGGTGACGTTGAGCGGTTGGCTGAGCTTGGAGCCGTCGCGGTAGATGGCGATGGCCTTGAGGCCGGTCTTCCACGCCTCGACGTAGATCTCCTCGATCTCCTCGACCGTCGTCTCGGAGGGGACGTTGACCGTCTTGGAGATGGCACCGCTCAGGAACGGCTGGGTCGCCGCCATCATGTGCACGTGGCCCAACGGCGCGATGAAGCGCTCACCGGTGCCGCACTTGTTGGCGCAGTCGAAGACCGGCAGGTGGTCCTCCCACAGCTGCGGTGCCCCTTCGACGGTCTGGGCGCCGTTGACGTAGGTGGTGACCGCCCTGATCTGCTCGACGCTCAGGCCCAGCGTGCGCAGCGCGCCGGGGTTGAGGTGCGGCGTGAACTGGTCGATGGCCTTGTTGGCCTCGACGGCGGCACGGGCCTCGGCGATCTGGGTGTCCGTCAGGTTGTGGGCACGCATCCACTCGACGCTGATGTGGGGCGCCCCCTCGATGGTGCCATGGCCCAGCACGTAGGTGACGATGGCGTCGACCTGGTCCTGGCGGTAGCCCAGCCGCTGCAGGGCGCGCCCCAGCGACTGGTTGACGATCTTGAAGTGGCCGCCGCCGGCGAGCTTCTTCCACTTGACCAGGGAGAAGTCGGGCTCGACGCCCGTGGTGTCGCAGTCCATCAGCAGGCCGATGGTGCCCGTGGGCGCCAGCACCGTCGTCTGGGCGTTGCGGAAGCCATGGGCCTCACCTTGCTGCAGCGCCCCATCCCAGGCGTCGCGGGCGGCGCGCAGCAGCGGCGGCGGGCAGAAGCGGCTGTCGATCTGGTAGGCGGCGTCGCGGTGCTTGCGGATCACCCGCAGGAACGAGTCGCGGTTGCGGGCGTAGCCGGTGAAGGGTCCCCGTGCCGCGGCGAGCTCGGCCGAGGTGCGGTAGGACTCGCCGGTGAGGATCGCCGTCAGCGCCGCCGAGAGCGCGCGGCCCTTGTCGCTGTCGTAGGGCAGGCCGCTGCACATGAGCAGCGAGCCGAGGTTGGCGTAGCCGAGGCCCAGCGGCCGGTAGTCGTGGCTGTTGTAGGCGATCCGGTGGGTGGGGTAGCTGCTGAAGTCGACGAGCACCTCCATGGCGATGATGAAGGTCCGGATCGCGTGCTCGTAGCCCTCGACGTCGAAGGTCCCCTCGGCCGAGAGGTACTTCATGAGGTTGATCGACGCCAGGTTGCAGGCGCTGTCGTCGAGGAACATGTACTCGCTGCAGGGGTTGGAGGCGTAGATGCGGTCCGTGTCGGCACAGGTGTGCCAGTCGTTGATCGTGGTGTCGAACTGCACGCCGGGGTCGGCGCAGGCCCAGGCGGCGTAGGCGATCTTCCGCATCAGGTCGCGCGCCTTGTGGGTGGCGGCGGTCTGGCCGGTGGTGCGGTAGGTGGTGCTCCAGGAGCCGCCGTCGAGGTAGGCCTGCATGAACGCGTCGGAGACGCGCACCGAGTTGTTGGAGTTCTGGCCGCTGACGGTCTTGTAGGCCTCACCGTTGAAGTCGCTCGAGTAGCCGGCGGCGATCAGCGCCGCGACCTTGCGCTCCTCGTTGACCTTCCAGTCGATGAAGTCGAGGATGTCCGGGTGGTCGAGGTCGAGGCAGACCATCTTGGCGGCACGGCGCGTGGTGCCGCCGCTCTTGGTGGCGCCGGCGCCCTTGTCGAGGACCTCGAGGAAGGACATCAGCCCCGAGCTGGTGCCGCCGCCGCGCAGCTTCTCCTCGCGCGCGCGGATGCGGCTGAAGTTGGTGCCGGTGCCGCTGCCGTACTTGAAGAGGCGCGCTTCGCTCTTGGCCAGGTCGAAGATCGACATCAGGTCGTCCTCGACGGCCTGGATGAAGCAGGCGCTGCACTGGGGGCGGGTGTAGTTGTTCTTGAGCTTGATGATGTCGCTCTTGTGGTCGTCCCAGGCCCAGTTGCCCCCGCTGCCCTCGACGGCGTAGTGGTGCCACAGGCCGCAGTTGAACCAGACGGGGCTGTTGAAGGCCCCTCGCTGGGTCACCAGCAGGTGGCTGAGCTCCGCCTCGAAGGTGTCGGCGTCGGCGACGGAGGCGAAGTAGCCGCGCTCCTCGCCGGCGTGGCGGATGGTGTTGGCCACCCGGTGGACCAGTTGGCGCACCGAGACCTCATGGCCGGTGCCCGGGACGCCGGCCTTGCGGAAGTACTTGGAGACGGCGATGTCGGTGGCCAGCTGGGACCACCCCTTGGGGACCTCGCAGTCGTCCATGGAGAAGACCACCGAGCCGTCGGGCTCCTTGATGACCGCCGAGCGGAAGGTCCAGTCGACCTGGTCGAGGGGGTCGACGCCCACGGTGGTGTGCCGCCGCGAGAGGCTGAGGCCGCGCCCTTGGGGGTCGACGATCGACTGGTCCTGCTCGGGGGGCTGGCGCCCGACGACCGGTCGCCCCGCCTCGTCAGGGGTCTGGTGCTGCTGCTGGCTCTGCTCGTATGCTGCCCGATCTGCCTGTTCCATCGATGTCACCTCGTCTTCGGCTGCCGCGGTCCCCTCAACCTGCCTCGCCGATCGCCCTGGTCCTCTCTCCCGTTGGTCGCTTCTTACATCTCGTCCACGGCTTCCCGGAACTCCTCTATGGACTGGAACTGCAGATAGACGGAGGCGAAACGGATGGAGGCGACCTGGTCGAGGGTCTTCAGACGCTCGAGGATCAGTTGGCCGATCCGCTTGGAGTCGACATCTGTCGACTCGAGCCCACGGATGTCCTGGTCGACCTGCTGCACCAGCCGCTCGAGGACGTCCTCCCCGATGGGCCGCTTGCGACAGGCCGTGGCTACCGCGGAACGGATCTTGCCCAGGTCATAGTTCTCCAATCGCCCACTGCGCTTGATCACGCGGATCGGGACCACGACCACCCGTTCGTAGGTCGAGAACCGCTTCTTGCAATCCTCGCAGACGCGTCGGCGGCGGACGGCTGTGCCATCCTCGCCATCGCGGGAATCGACCACCCGGGTATTGGGGCTGGCACAGAAGTAGCATCGCATAGGCCACAACATCTAGTGGAGGAAATGAACCTCCACCGCATTCGGTTGTAGCCAAATGACCGTATTTAATCCTTCGTACCGCCCCGATCAGGTCCCTGTTCACGTGTCTCTCTGCGTGTCCACCTCCCTTGCGAACGCGACGAACGGAGGCATTGCCGGGGGGGACTAAAAAGGGCAGGCCCATGCTGTTTTGGACAGTTTGAAGAATATTCAAACAATATCAGAAATGTCCCCCACGCTTCGGGTCGATGCCCCCGCCGACCGCGTCGCAGAGGGTGCGACAACGGCCATCGGTGGGTCGGCTTGGGCAGCCCATCACGCTGCGCCAGCGCACCTGGCTCACCCGCTTCGGGGTCGGGCGGTCGGCCAGCACTTTGGGATGGGGTGACACCCTCGATCAGCGCGCGGTACGGCTGTGGCCATCTGGGTGGCACCCACCATCCTCTCCGTGGGTACCATCGTCGGAACGCTTAACGTGCGCGTTGCCAACCCTGGCCCACCGATGAACCACTACCTGAGCGGTCTTGTCCCCCTGGCCGCTGGGCTGGTCAGCCTCTTGCTGGGCCTGTGGGTCGTCGCCCGCAACCCCCGTTCGAGCTCTGCGCGGGCATTCTGCCTGCTAGCGGCGACCACAGCTTTGTGGACCGTCTCGGAAGGGCTGATCCGTACCGCCCCTTCGCCGGAGGTCGCCTCGGCGTGGGCCCTGCCACAATACCTTGGGGTGCTGTTCCTCCCTCCGGCCCTCTACGCATTCTTGCGCATCTTCCCCCGAGCCGAACCCTCGCGTCCGATCGGAGTGCTGCTGACGCTCCTGCTGTCGGTGGTCCTTGCCGCAGCCCTGGTCGCCTCGACACCCCTGGCCGTCCAGGGGCAGTGGTGGGGCTATGCCGTCGATGCCTCGGCCGCGCCAATCGCCGCCTTGGCCAGCCTCTACCTGATCGTCTCCATGGTCGCTGCCGTGCCGCTGGCGCTCTCGAAGCTGCGGCGGCTGCGCTTGGAGGTCGAGGTCCGGCAGCTCCGCTGGTACCTCATCGGGCTCGTCCCCACCCTCGTCGTGGGGCTGGTCACCGACGCGCTGCAGCCGCTGCTGCTGGGCGCCGCACCGGCGCTGGTGCCTCCACTGGCGGCGCCGATGACCTTCTGGCTGGCCGGGGCGACCGCCTGGGGGATCCTGAGGTACGAGGCGCTGTTGGTGACGCCGGTCGACGAGGCGGTCGTCGTCGAGGGGGAACGCGAACAGACCGCCCGCGGCTACGTGTACCTAGTCAACCGCGCGGACAGGGCGATCGCCGAGCGCCTGTTCGTCAGCGCCATCGCCGGTGGCGCCCAAGGGCTGGCCATCACCACCGAGGAGGCCGACGCCTTCCGCGCGCGCACCGCACTGCGCACGACCCCGGTGGTGTGCGTCTTGGACGCTCCTGCGGCGCCGGCCGACCGTCGCGCGGGCCGCCACTCGCTCGAACGCGCCTTCGTGATGGCCGAGGCCTTCCTTGCGCAATCGACCAACCCGATCATCCTCAGTGACGTCGGCCCGGCAGTCGTCGGGAGTGACACGCCTGACGGGCCGATGCAAGCCGAGGCGTTGCAGCTGCTCGTCGGACTGCAGCAGCGCGTCGACGCCGTCGGCGGGCGGCTGGTGGTGGTGCTCTCGACACCGCTGGTGGGGGCCAGCGGCGCCAAGGTGGTTCGCACGCGCCACGTCCAAGGCTTCCTCCAAGGGCCCGTGGTCCATCAGACCCTCGCGCAGGCACTGGGTGCGCTGCTGAGCTTGGTCGAGCGCGCCTGTGGCGCCGCGACCGCGCGCGCGTGCTGGGAGCGGCTGACCCAGGAGATCGAGACGCTGCAGCGCGCCGATGCGGTGCGCCACACCGACGGACGGATCGCGCTCTCCCCCCAGCAGCCGCTCGACTGGCCGGGGCTGCTCAGCTGCCTGCGCAAGGCCGTCACCCTCGTCGAGGCCCAGACCGGCCGTCCCTGGGCGCAACCCCTGCTCGTCCGGCTCGAGGAGCTGGGGATCGAGCGCTACGAGTACCTGCTCGTCGAGGGCCGCGCCTACTTGATCCAGACCTCCGACCGGGCCGAGATGGTCTCCTTGGCGCGGCTGCTGGTGGCGATGGAACATCCCACCTTGGCGATCAGCCGCAGCGCCGCTGGCGAGTTCGCCACCCTCGGAGCGACCGCACGCTCGTTGACGCCGGGGGACCCATCGGTGCCGATGCTCAAGCCGGGGCTGGAGCACCTGCTGGCCGAGGTGCGTACCTTCCTCGAGGGCCACGCCCCCTCGGAGCGCTGCGTCGTGGTCCTCGACGGGCTCGACTACCTGATCAACCAAGGGGACTCCACCCGCGACAACTTCCCGCGGGTGCTCACCTTCCTTCGCCGCGCCTCCGAGCTGGTGGCCTCCCACAAGGGCGTGCTGCTCCTGCCGCTGCAGGAGGGCGCCATCGACGAAGGGCGATTGGCCAAGGTCCGCGCCGAGTTCCCGTCCCTCCCGCTGCTCGATGCCAGCTCCCCGGCGGGCAGTGGTGGCCCGCGCCGTCTGTTCCGGGCCTGGCCCGTCTAGTGCGCGCGGGCCCTCCGGGCTGGCAGCATCGGCCGGACCCTCGCCTCCTTTTTGTGCCGCGTCGACCTTGCCCAGGCGTGGCCCTTGCCAGCGATGCCCCCTTCGCGGAGGCCGAGCTGCGCGGGCGAGTGGCCCAGCTGCAGCGTGCCTTGGCAGAGCGCCAGGTCGACGCCGCGCTGATCGGTCATCCGGTAGACCTCTACTACTACGCTGGCACCACCCAGCAGTGCTGGCTGTGGGTCCCCAGCGGCGAGGGGACCGCCCCGACGCTGCTGGTGCGCCGCGTGCTCGAGCGCGCGGGGGCCGAATGCCCGTTCGCGGTGGAGCCGATGACCTCCTTCTCCAGCGTAAGCCTGCCGCAGGGCCTGACCATCGGGATGGAGCTCGACGTGCTGCCGGTGCAGTATGAGCGCAAGGTGCGCTCCGCCCTGGCGCCGCGCGACATCGTCGACGTCAGCGACCTCGTCCGCACCCAGCGGTCGGTCAAGAGCGCCACCGAGCTGCGCTACCTGCGCGGAGCGGCGGCGCAGACCGTCGCGGCGCTGCAGGCGGCCAAGGAGGCGTTGCATGCGGGCATCGCCGAGCGCGACATCGCCATCGTCGTCGAGAGCGCGCTGCGGCGCGCCGGTCACCTTGGGCCGGTGCGGTTCCGTGGCTGGGACGTGCTGGTGCACTTTGGCCACCTCGGCTCGGGTGCCGGCACCGCCCAGGGCACCTGCCTCGACAGCGCCAACGGCGGCTGGGGCAGCCACGTGGCCGTCCCCTACGGACCCGGGCTGCGCACCATCGGCGTCGGCGAACCGCTCCTGATCGACTATGCCGGCAACTGTGCCGGCTACGTCTCCGACTGCGCCCGCGTGCTGGTGGTCGGCGGGCTGCCGCCGCCGCTGGCGGAGGCCCACGATGCCTGCCTGCAGATCTACGCGGAGCTCCGCACGATTCTGCGCCCGGGCCTGGTCGTTGGTGACCTCTACCGTCGCGCCCACACGCTGGCGGAGGAGCTGGGGATCGCCGCGGGCTTCATGGGCATCGGCGGGGAGAAGGTGCGGTTCCTCGGCCATGGCATCGGCCTCGAGGTCGACGAGCTGCCGGTGCTCATGGACGCGCCGACCCAGCTGGTCGCCGGCAACGTCGTGGCGCTCGAGCCCAAGTGCACCCTGCGCGGCCTGGGCACCGTCGGCACCGAGGATTCCTTCGTGATCACCGCCGAGGGCGCGCAGCCGCTGACGACGTTGCCCAACACCCCGTGGGTCGTGCCTGCCTAGGGCGCGGCGCCACTTGCGGGGCCCTCCCGAGGAGCTTCATATAGGAGGGGCCTAGCATAGCGCGCGGCGATGCCCCCGTTCCGGCTGGAGGCCCCCTATCGCCCCGCCGGGGACCAGCCACAGGCGATCGATGCGCTCGTCGCAGGGGCGCGCAGCGGCAAGCGCGACCAGGTGCTGCTGGGCGTGACCGGCTCGGGCAAGACCTATGCCATGGCCAACATCATCGCCGCGCTGCAGCGCCCCACGCTGGTGATGAGCCACAACAAGACGCTGGCCGCGCAGCTCTACCAGGAGTTCCGGGAGTTCTTCCCCGACAACGCCGTCGAGTACTACGTCAGCTACTTCGATTACTACCTGCCCGAGAGCTACGTCCCGCAGACGGACACCTACATCGAGAAGGACACCCAGGTCAACGACGAGATCGAGCGGCTGCGTCACCACACGCTGATGTCGTTGATGAGCCGCCGCGACGTCATCGTCGTCGCCTCGGTCTCCTGCATCTACGGGGCGGGCGCCCACCCTGACGAGGTGCGCGCCATGCACGTGGTGCTGACGCTGGGCCAGCAGGTCGACCGCGACGAGCTGCTGCGCGCGCTGGTGCGGCTGCAGTACGAGCGCACGAGCCTCAACCTCGACCGCTCCAAGATGCGGGTGCGTGGCGACGTCATCGACCTGTGGATGCCCGGCGCCGACGATCCGGTGCGGATCGAGCTCGACGGTGACCGCGTCGAGCGCCTCTCCACCATCGACCCGCTGCGCGGCGATGTCCACGAGCAGCTGCCAGCGGTGTGCATCTACCCCGCCGAGCAGTTCGTCACCCCCCAGCACCGGATGGAGAAGGCGCTGACCCAGATCGAGGCCGAGCTGCAGCAGCGGCTGGCGGAGTTCGATGCCGCGGGCAAGCCGCTCTACCACCAGCGCCTGCAGGAACGCACGATGATGGACCTCGAGCTGCTGCGCGAGACGGGGCGGTGCAACGGCATCGAGAACTACTCGCTCTACCTGACCGGTCGTGCGTGGGGGCAGACGCCCTACACCCTGATGGAGTACCTGCCCCCGGACACGCTGATCTTCGTCGACGAGAGCCACGTGAGCGTGCCGCAGGTGCGGGGGATGTACCTGGGGGACCGCTCCCGCAAGGAGGTGCTCGTCGAGTACGGCTTCCGCCTCCCCTCGGCCCTCGAGAACCGGCCGCTGACCTTCGACGAGTGGCGGGCACGCGCGCAGACGGCCATCTTCGTCTCGGCGACGCCAGCGACCTACGAGCTGGGCCTCGTCGGCGGTGAGCGCGGTGTCGTGCAGATGGTCGTGCGCCCGACCGGTCTGCTCGACCCGCGCATCGAGGTGGCGCCCACCAGCGGCCAGGTCGACGACCTGCTCGGACGTATCCGTGCGCGCGTGACAGCCAACGAGCGGGTGCTGGTCACGACCCTGACCAAGCGCATGGCCGAGGACCTGGCACAGTACTTCCACGAGGCGGGGGTCAAGGTGCGCTACCTCCATAGCGACATCGACACCCTCGAGCGCATGGAGATCCTCCGCGACCTCAAGGTGGGCCTCTTCGACGTGCTGGTGGGCATCAACCTGCTGCGGGAGGGGCTCGACCTGCCCGAGGTCAGCCTCGTGGCGATCCTCGACGCCGACAAGGAGGGCTTCCTGCGCAGCGCCCCCAGCCTCGTCCAGACCATCGGCCGTGCGGCGCGCAACGTCAATGGCAGCGTGGTGATGTACGCCGACAGGGTCACCGACGCCATGGCGACGGTGATCGCCCTGACCACGGAGCGCCGGGAGCGCCAGCAGGCCTACAACGCCAGCGCCGGCATCGTGCCACGCACCATCAGCAAGCCGCTGCCGCGCGACATCGTCACCATCACCCGCGCGTTGGCCGCCCGACAGGAGGATCGCCCGGCGGCGCAGCGCCGCGGGACGGCGACGGCGGAGGAGGGAGACGATGCGCCCTTGGTGGGCGAGGCCAAGACCGCCCTGGTGGGGCAGCTGCGCACCGCCATGGAGGCGGCGGCGACACGCCTGGAGTTCGAGCGCGCGGCAAAGCTGCGCGACCAGATCCGGCTGATTGAGGATGGGGCGTCACCCGCCGAGGCGGCAGCGGCCGTCGAGGTGGCAGCAGCCCCGATGGGCACCTATGGAGGGCGTCGATGGCGCAAGGGCGGCCGGCACTGAAGGCTCCAGCGGAGCGGGCCATCGTCGTGCGCGGCGCACGGGTGCACAACCTGCGCGGGCTCGACGTCGACATCCCCCGGGACCGCTACGTGGTGATCACCGGGCTGAGCGGCAGCGGCAAGAGCAGCCTGGCCTTCGACACCATCTACGCCGAGGGGCAGCGCCGCTACGTCGAGTCGCTGAGCGCCTACGCGCGGCAGTTCCTCGGCCAGATGAAGAAGCCCGAGGTCGACGTGATCGAGGGGCTCTCCCCGGCGATCTCGATCGACCAGAAGAGCGCCGGCTCGAACCCGCGCTCGACCGTGGGCACCACCACCGAGGTGTTCGACTACCTGCGGCTGCTCTTCGCCCGCATCGGGCTGCCCCACTGCCCCAGCTGCGGCGACGCCATCGAGCGCCAGTCCCCCGAGCAGATCGCCACGCGCATCGGCGCGCTGGCTGCCGGCACCGAGGTGCTCGTCCTCGCCCCCGTCGTCGATGACCGCAAGGGCGAGTTCCACAAGCTCGTCGAGCAGCTGGCTGCCGATGGCTACGCCCGGGTGCGCATCGACGGCAGCGTGCACCGCTCCGAGGAGAAGGTGCGGCTGCAACGCTACCACAAGCACACCATCGAGGCCGTCGTCGACCGGTTGACCATCGGTCCGGGCATGACCGCCCGCCTGACGGAGGCGGTCGAGGGGGCGCTCGCCCTCTCGGGCGGGTTGGTGACCGTCAACACCCCACAGGGCGACACCCGCTACAGCGAGGCGCTCGCCTGCCCCAGGTGCGGCTTCTCGATGCCCGAGCTGCAACCGCGGATGTTCTCCTTCAACTCCCCCCATGGAGCCTGCACGCATTGCCAGGGGCTGGGCGCGCTGCGCGAGGTCGACCCCAGCCTCGTGGTGCCCGACGGCGCGCTCTCCCTCTCCCAAGGTGCGGTGCGCGCGTGGGCCAACCTCGAGGGCAACAGCTCCTACGTCGATGCGATCTTCCGCTCCCTGGCGGCGCACTACGGCTTCTCCGTCGACGCCCCCTGGAACAGCCTGCCCAAGCGCATCCAGCGGATCATCCTGCTGGGCAGCGGCACCGAGGAGGTGCCGATCACCTACGTCGGGCGGCGCATGACGCATAGCGTGCGCCGCCCCTTCGAGGGGGTGGTCCCCTACACCCAGCGGCGGTACACCGAGACCGACAGCGAGCGCGCCCGCATCGAGACGGAGCGGTACATGTCGATGGTCCCCTGCCCAGCGTGCGAGGGCACGAGACTGCGGCCCGAGGCGCGGGCCGTCACCGTCGGCGGCATGGGGATCGCCGCGATCGCCGCGATGCCCATCGGCGGTGCGGCCCAGACCCTGGGTGCGCTCCATCTTCTGCCACGGGACGCGACCATCGCCAAGGAGGTGCTCAAGGAGATCCTCGCGCGGCTGCGGTTCCTGCAGGACGTGGGGCTCTCCTACCTGGCCCTCGACCGCGCGAGCGGGACGCTCAGCGGCGGCGAGAGCCAACGGATCCGCCTGGCGACCCAGATCGGTTCGGGCCTGGTGGGGGTCCTCTACGTGCTCGACGAGCCCTCCATCGGGCTGCACCAACGCGACAACCAGCGGCTGATCGCCACCCTCAAGCGGTTGCGGGACCTTGGCAACACCCTGATCATCGTCGAGCACGACGAGGAGACGATCCGCGAGGCCGACTGGGTCATCGACCTGGGCCCAGGGGCGGGCAAGCATGGCGGCACGCTGGTGGCCGCTGGCACACCTGACCAGCTGTGCCAGACGCCTTCGAGCCTGACGGGCGCCTACCTCTCGGGGCGCGAACGCATCCCCCTGCCTGCGCAGCGGCGCGCCGGCGACGGCACCTCGCTGGTCATCCGCGCCGCAGCGGCCAACAACCTGCGGACCATCGACGTGACGGTGCCGCTGCAGACGCTCTGCTGCATCACCGGCGTCAGCGGCAGCGGCAAGTCGACGCTGGTGCACGACGTCCTCTACCGCGAAGCGGCCCGTCGGCTCTACGGCGCCACCGACCCGCCGGGGGTCCATGGGGGCCTCGAAGGCCTCGAGCACCTCGACAAGGCCATCGTCGTCGACCAGTCCCCCATCGGACGCACGCCGCGCTCCAACCCGGCGACCTACACCGGCGTGTTCACCGACATCCGCGACCTCTTCGCCGCGACCCCCGAGGCCAAGGCGCGCGGCTACGAGCTGGGGCGCTTCAGCTTCAACGTCCGCGGGGGACGCTGCGAGAGCTGCGAGGGCGCCGGGCTGGTCAAGATCGAGATGCACTTCCTGGCCGACCTCTACCTCCCCTGCGACGCCTGCGGCGGCAAGCGCTACAACGACCAGACGCTGCAGGTGCGCTACAAGGGCAAGAACATCCACCAGGTGCTCGAGATGACCGTCGAGGAGGCGCTCGCCTTCTTTGGGGCGATCCCCAAGGTCAAGCGGGTGCTGCAGACCCTCAGCGATGTCGGCCTCGACTATGTGACGCTGGGCCAGCAGGCGACCACGCTCAGCGGCGGGGAGGCCCAGCGCATCAAGCTGGCCACCGAGCTGGCCAAGCCCGCGACGGGGCGGACCCTCTACATCCTCGACGAGCCCACCACCGGCCTGCACTTCGCCGACATCCGCAAGTTGCTGCAGGTGCTTGGCCGCCTCGTCGACGCTGGCAACACGGTGCTGGTGATCGAGCACAACCTCGACGTCATCAAGACCGCCGACCACCTGATCGACCTGGGCCCCGAGGGTGGCGACGAGGGGGGCCTGGTGGTCGCTTGCGGCACCCCTGAGCAGGTGGCGCGCACCAACACCCACACCGGGCGCTTCCTCGCCCCGATCCTGGCCAAGGGCAACCCCGCAGCGCCACCGGGAGCGCCCGCCGTCGCCGCTGCGCGGCCACCGACGCCGCGGCGTCGCCCGCGCAAGGCCGGGCCCTCCTCCGTCACCGAGGGCGACCGCGCACCTCGGTCCCGCAAGGATGGCCGGCCGGCACGCCGTCGGGCATCGGGCTAGGCGAGCACGATGGCGGTAGCGGCAAGCCTCAAGGAGCGCGCGGCCGCCCTGCCCGACGCCAGTGGGGTCTACCTCTTCCGCACCGCCTCGGAGCGGGTGCTCTACGTGGGGAAGGCCACGTCGCTGCGCAAGCGCGTGGCACAGTACCTCGGCGGCCACGACTCGCGGCCGATGGTGCCCGAGCTGATCGCCACCGCGACCTCGGTGGACTATGTCCTTGCCCAGGGTGACGTCGAGTGCCTGAGCCTGGAGATCTCGCTGATCAAGCACCACCGCCCGCCCTTCAACGCACGGATGAGCGATGACAAGCACTACCCCTACATCAAGCTCAGCAACGACCCGATCCCGCGGATCTCCAAGGTCCGCCGGATCCACGCCGACGGCGCTCGCTACTTCGGGCCGTTCCCCAACGAGGCCGACCCCAACCGACTGATCAAGGCCACCCGTCGGATCTTCGGCATCCGCGACTGCCGCACGTTGCTGCCGATGGCCTGCCTTGCCTACCACATCGGGCTCTGCTGCGCCCCCTGTCTGGATCCGACGGGCTATGGCGCCAAGGTCAAGGAGGCCGACCTGTTCCTCTCGGGACGCCACAGCGACCTGACCGGACAGTTGCGCGCACAGATGGTGGACGCCTCCGACAGCCAGCGCTACGAGGAGGCGGCGCGGTTGCGCGACCAGCTGCGCGCGGTGGGCAAGGCAGCCTCGCGACAGCGCGTCATCGGATCAGCCCTCGACGACATCGACGTGCTGACGGTCGTGCGCGACGCGCGGACCACGCTGGTGGTGCTGCTGCCCTTCCGCGGCGGGAGGCTGGTCGGGCGCACCCACTACGTGCTCGAGGCCGCCGCCGGCGAGGAGGACGGCGCCTTGCTGCAGGCCTTCATCCAGCAATACTACAGCGACAGCCCGATCCCGCAGGAGCTGGTCGTCGCCGCCCTGCCGCCCGACCATCAGCTGCTCAGCCGCTGGCTCGGGCACCGGCGCGCGGCGATGGGGGGCAGCGGTGCATCGGTGCCCATCACGCTGCCCCGCCGCGGCCGCAAGCGCGAACAGGTGGCGCTGGCCGAGGAGAACGCCTCGGCGCTCCTCCAGAGCGAGGCGCGGGCCGCCGCTCGGGGCAAGGGCAGCGGGGTCAGCGAGCTCGGACGGGTGCTGCAGCTTGCCCAACCGCCGCTGATCATCGAGGGCTTCGACGTCTCGCACACCCAGGGCGTCGAGGTGGTCGCCTCGATGGTGCGGTTTGCCGACGGACGCCCCGACAAGGGCGGCTACCGCAAGTTCACCATCACCACCGTCGAGGGACAGGACGACGTCGCCTCGATGCGCGAGGTGGTGCACCGCCGTTACCATCGTCTGCAACAAGAGGGTGCGCTGATGCCCGACCTGGTGCTCATCGATGGGGGCCCGACGCAGCTGGGCGCGGCCATCGCGGCCCTGAGCGAGCTTGGGCTGACACTGCAGGTCGCCGCCCTGGCCAAGCGCCAGGAGGAGGTCTACCTGCCCTCGCGCCTACGACCGGTGCTGCTTCCGCGCGACAGCCCGGCGCTGCACCTGCTCCAGCGGGTCCGCGACGAGGCGCACCGCTTCGCGATCGGGTTCCACCGCACGCGGCGCGCCAAGCGCGCCCTAGGCTCGGCGCTCGATTCGATCCCCGGGGTCGGCGATTCGAAGCGCCGCGCGCTGCTGCAGCACTTTGGGTCGGTCGAGGCGATCCGCAAGGCGTCGCTCGAGGAGCTGCAGCTGGTCGATGGCGTCGGACCGGCGCTCGCGGCGCGTATCAACGCATCCCTCCGATGATCGTGCTCCCTGGCAGCTCGGATCGTCACCGTCGTGCCTCGCTCGCCCTCTCGTGGTCGTGGGCCCCATCATGTGCTTCGGAGATTGTCTTGGTGATGAACTCCTCAAGGTCATGCTTGGGGGCAGCACCGACGAGCCCCGCGACGGCCTTGCCATCGACGAAGAGCACGAAGGTGGGGATGCTGCTGATGCCCAGCCCCGAGGCGACGGTATTGTGATCCTCGGTGTTGACCTTGGCGAATGCGACCCTGCCTTCCTGCTCAGTCGCCAGCTCCTCGATCGTCGGTGCGACGATTCGGCAGGGTGGGCACCAGGGAGCCCAGAAGTCGACGAACACCACCGGGTGCTCGCGCACGAAGGCGAGCAGCCCTTCGTCATCGAGCTCAGCAAGGTTGCGAGCCGCGGCCATGGGGCGTCCAGGCTAGCCTCCAGACAAAAGGGACGGGGTGTCTCGGGGGACTCAACCTCAAATAAATGGTCAATATTGCGTAATGTTCCTCCTCTTCAGACAGTACTATCAAATAATATGACGCTGTCCGCGGGGTTGCGCCCGTGAGCGCAGAAGGACCGACGATGACAACGACGACCCCGACCACCCTGCCAGAACCTGACCGACGCATCGACGTGCGCGGACAGGTCTGTCCTGCCCCGCTGGTCGAGACGCGCAAGGCGCTCAACGCCCTGCCCATCGGGGGGGTCCTCGAAGTCGTCGGAGACCACCCCGCCTCGATCACGGAGATTCCCCAGGCGCTGGCGAGCACGGGTGACATCCTGCTTCAGGCGCTCCCCTCGGGCGTCCACAAGGAGAACCCGTGGCGCATCCTCGTGCGCCGCGGTGGGTCGCTCCGGGAGGTCCGCCTCGATGTCGGGGCCCACACCCACGCAGGGGGTGGTGCCCAGTGACGGCAGCCCAGGTGCCGACCTTCAACCTCCACGGCGAGCAACTCGAGCCGATCGACCCTGCAGCCCATGGGTGCGTGGCGACCGGGGCTGTGGTGCCGCTTGCCGCAGGTCAGGAGGGTGCGGTGCGCAAGGCGACCCTGGTCGTCCACAGCGGCGACCTAGACAAGGCCTACGCTGCCTTCATCATCGCCAACGGTGCGGCAGCCTTCGGCCTCGAGACGACGGTGTTCTTCACCTTCTGGGGGCTCAACCTGCTCCGCAAGGGCGGGCTGCAGAAGGCCTCTCTCTCGAAGATGCACCTGCTGGGCCTGGGGGACGCGATGATCAAATCGCGCATGGCCAAGGCCAACGCCACGCCCCTTGCCCAGTTGCTCGCCGACAGCCAGGCGCTGGGTGTCAAGCTGCTCGCCTGCGACCTGACCCTCGAGGTGATGGGCGTGTCGGAGCAAGACCTCATCGACGAGGTCAGCGGGGTCGCCTCCGTGGGCAGCTTCATCGCCGCTGCCAAGGACAGCCAGATCACGCTGTTCATCTGAACATGCTGACGCAGGCTCGAAGGGTCCGACGCAAGGGTTGATGGGGGAGCGCCTCCCTGTCGCGGCACAGCGGTGTCCGATGGCGACCAAGGAGGCAATCTTCCCCAAGGGTGGCGCCCCACCGGCGGCGCCCTATTCCCCCGGGCTGCGGGTGGGCCACCTGCTGTTCATCAGCGGCCAGGTCCCCATCGACCCACTGACGCGCAACGTCGAACGCAGCGACATCCGTGCGGCCACTAGGATCGCCCTGGCCAACGTCGTGCGCGTGCTCGAGAGTGCGGGCGCCACCTTCGACGATGTCGTCAAGGTCACCATCTTCCTCAAGGACATGGCGGACTTCGCGGCCGTCAACGAGGTCTACGAGACCCATCTGGGCACGGTGCGTCCGGCGCGCTCGGCGGTGCAGATCAGCGGCCTGCCGCTCGACTCGCCCATCGAGATCGAGGCGATCGCCTACCTCGACGATGAGTAGGCTCGCACCCGAGCCGTCATCATCACGACCTCGCACCCTCCCCCCTAGGGCATCTGCGAAGTCCGGTTGCATCTTGCCTCAGTCTTGGCAGGGTCAGGCACCCACGCCCGCACCCCGGCCACCCAGCACCATCCATCGCTGCATCTGCTCCCCTCGTTGTGGTTGCTTCGGGGAGCCGAGACGGTGAGTCCGATATCTATTTGATTAGGTACTCATGCACATCAACGACTATCTCTTTATAAATACTATATGCGTTCATGTTAGAGCATGGATGATAGCATACTTCGTGACTTGCGGTCCGAACTCCTGACGCGACGCGCCCTCGAAGACTTGCCGGAGGGGGTGTGGAAGCGGACGGCGGCTCTCAACACGTGGGGGACCAACGCCCTCGAAGGCAACACGCTGACCTGGGCCGATGTCGAGCGGTTGCTCCTGGAGGAGAGAGGCGTCGCGGACCGCCCGGTATCTGATATCGTCGAGACGCTGCAGCACGAACGGGCGTTTCGGAGCCTGCGTGCTCGCAAGAAGTCGCCCCTCAGCCTCGTCGTGGTCCTCGAGCTCCACGAATCGGTGTTCAAGGACCTACAGGGCAAGGACGCGGGTCAGTGGCGGCGGGTCAACGTCCGGATCCGCGGGACGGTGCATCGGCCACCGTCGATGGAGCATGTCGTGGCGCAGATGGAGCAGTGGCTTGGCGAGTACGACCGCCGCGACCTTGGCGGCGAGGAGACCTTCGCGCTGGCCACCTGGATGCACCATCGGTTCGAATCGATCCATCCGTTCACCGATGGCAATGGGCGGGTCGGGCGTCTGCTCCTCAACCTACACTTCTTGAAGAGGAATTGGCCGCCCATCCACCTTGGACCCGCTGACCGTAGGGTCTACCTGGCGTCGTTGGAGGCCGGCCACACCGGGGACCTCTCTCCCCTTGAGCAGCTCATGCGAAGAGCCATGGCCGCATCGTTGCTCGACCTCCTCGACCAGGTGGGGACGAAGCAGGATTCCCTCAAACCATTGGGGACCTTCCCCAAGCAGGCAGGCTACAGCGCACACTACCTGGCCCTTCGGGCACACCAGGGCGCGCTCCCGGCGCTCAAGCAGGGCGGTCGCTGGAACACCAGCGCTCGGGCCGTCGACCTCTACACCCGCCACATTGGCCGCAGCTAGGGGCGCCCACGAACCGCGTGCGCCACGGGAGAACCACTCAGTAGCCTTGGGCTAGGACGCGTGGTGCGAGGTCCAACAGCGCGTGGTCTCGTGTCAGGAGGATCTCCGATCGCGCGCGGGCCATGCCTGCGAGCAAGAGGTCGACCGTTGGGAGGACCACGCCCCGCCGGCTGAGCTCATGGTCGAGGACTCCGGCCTCTTTACAATCAGCCATGGTGAGGCTGAGTACGGGATAGCTATCCAGAAAGGACGTGATACGCTCGGCCTCCACCCGCGGGCGATGGACACGCTGGACACCGATCCAGAGCTCGAAGCCCACCACCGAAGGGATGTAGAGTGGGGCGCTGACGTTGTCCAACTGCTCGGCGGCCTTCATCGCCCCTGGGTGACCGCGCCACAAGTCGAGGATGAAGCACGTGTCGAGGATCAGCGGTATTCCTCCCGGTCCCTCTTCGTCCGGATCGCTTCCCGTTGCGTGATCTGCGCTTCGATAGCGTCCACCGACTTCGACGGGAGGAGCCCGGCGAACGAGAGGAGGGAGGGCCGCTCGGTCAGCCGCAGCACCACATCGGTGAAGCTCTCGGACGGCCCTTTGTGTGCCCGGAGGCGCTCATAGGCCTCCTGTGTGATGGTGAGCGTCTTCGTACCCATGTACACGTATGTGTACGTGTGGATACCCATAAACCCTCGTTCGCACCACCCACACTGGAGCCCCCGCCGACCCAGGAGCAGGCGCCCTATCGCGGTCATCCTGCGGCCGTCGCCTTGGACACTCCGTCCATCCGTACCTCTCCTACTTAGGTGTCGGCCACTGCGCCGACTGCATGGCCCTCGAGCTGCCGGCGCTGCTGCGGCAGGGCAAGAGCGAGCACTTGGCGGGCCGTGTGCCGAGGATGCGCACCACACCTCCAGCAAGGCCGTGCTGTTGGCGCGCCGCAGCGGCCACCAGCTGCAGCGACTGATCGCCAGGCGCATCGGTGACCCTCGCTGATCCCTCGGCCGCGCCCCATCCCTTGATATGGCTCGTAGCTGTCGCGCTGCCATGGTCGGTCCTGGACCGCTGCCGCCGCTGCAAACCTCCCCGGCAGGGCTCGAGCCGTGGGTGGGCAACGGTTGGTCGGTCGAGGTGCTATTCTCCGAGGCGGGGCTCTCGACGACCATCCTCGTACACCGCCACAGCGACGGCGGATGGCTGCTGCTCGACTGCGGCCCGGGCGTGACGCGCGACCTGATCGATCGCCAGGTGTGGCTGCCCTCCCTGCTGGGCGTGGTGCTCACCCATGGCCACGCCGACCACATGGGGGGCCTGTTTGCGCTCCTCTCCCTGCTACGACTGAGCGGGCGACGACCACCGCTGCCCTTGTTCTACCCCACCGACTGCCGCGAGGTCGACGCCACGGTGCAGCTGGTGCGTTCGGTCTACGGGGGATCGCTGCCCTTCGTCATCGAGGAACACGTGCTCGACCCAGGCGCCCGATGCACGATCGGGGGCATCACCATCGATGCCATCGCTGCCCTGCACCGCGGCACCCGAGTTGCCGAAGATGGACGCACGACCGAGGGCGTACGGCTCAATGCCCTCTCGCTGTCGTTGCGTCACGGCGGTCAGAAGGTCGTCTATGGTGGCGACAGCGCCCCCCACGACGGCTTGCGGGCCATCGTCGCAGGGGCGGACCTCGCCCTGCTCGAGGCGACCTTTCCCACGGCTGTGCCGCACGCCTTCGAAGTCCACAGCACCCTACCAGAGGCACACGCGCTGGCAGCCACCGCTAAGGACTCCCGCCTGATTCACCGCATCGAGCGTCCGCGGCCATGGTAGGCCACTGGAGCTCCCACGTGCCCCTTGCCGAGTTCTCCCCGGCGCGGCGTGCATCCGTGCGGCATCGGCTTTCTCACCTTCGTACGTCGCAACGCGCTTATCCCTGCAGATCGCCACGGACGTGGCAGGACCATGAGCGCGATCGTCGTTGCAGCGGTGGTAAGCCTGCACGTGGGGCTGGTGCTGTGCCTTGGCAAGAGCCACGGCCGGCAGGTGCGCCTCGAGCGTGAGCATGCGGGACACCTGCAGGTCGACTACATGGCGGAGAACCACCCCTTCGTCGAGGCGCTCTGGGAACGTGACGCCCGCACCTACTGGCGCGCCGCGCAACTGGCCGTGCCCATCCTGTCAGTCGCCCTGCTGGGCCTGCAGCTGCGCATCGGGTTGCCCGCGCTGTCGTCGCTCCCTCTCCTGTGGTCGGTCCTGTTGGCAGCGACGCTGGGGGCGCTCGTCTACGGCCTGTGCGTCGCCTTCTGCGTCGCCGGGCTCGCTAGCCTCCACCAGCTGCGAAGCACCCTTGGGCAGGGTGGTGCACCGCGCACCGAACCGGCGCTCCCGCCACCGTGGGAGTCGCAGGCGCGCACCGGCAGCGTCTGGTGGTGGGGTCTGAGCCTGGTGGTCCTCCTTGCGGCGCTGACCAGTCTGCTCGTCGCCTGACGATGCCTCCTCGGGAGAATGCTTCAAGTGCCCCTCGTGACGCTGCGCCAGCGATGGCAGCGGTGATCACCACCACGGCGCTGACCAAGCGCTACGACGACATCGTCGCCGTCGATGGGCTCGACCTGCAGATCGAGCGCGGCGAGATCTTCGGCCTGCTCGGCCCCAACGGCGCAGGCAAGACCACCACCATCAACATGCTCTGCACCATCGTCGAGCCCACCTCGGGGCGTGCCGTGCTCAACGGCCATGACGTGGTCGTCGCCCCCGCCGCGGTGCGCCAGGACATCGGCATCGTCTTCCAGGAGCAGAGCCTCGACACGACGCTGACCGCCCGCGAGAACCTCGAGCTCCACGCCCGGCTCTACGGGGTTCCAAGGGCGGCGTGGCAGGAGCGCATCCCGCAGCTGCTGCAGCTGATCGGGCTCGAGAAGCGCGCCGATGATGCCTGCCGCACCTTCTCGGGGGGGATGCGCCGTCGGCTGGAGCTCATCCGTGGGCTGCTGCATCGCCCCGAGGTCCTCTTCTTGGACGAGCCCACCATCGGGCTCGACCCCCAGACGCGCGCGACCATGTGGGAGTACATCCGCACCATCGCCAAGGAACACGGCACCACCGTGATCCTGACCACCCACTACATGGACGAAGCGGAGCTCGTCTGCGACCGCATCGGCATCATCGACAATGGGAAGATGATCGCGCTGGGCACCCCCGGGGAGCTCAAGGGCCGCCTGGGGGGCGACCTGGTGCGCCTGCGGCTGGACGGGCCCGTGCCCCCGCGGCTGCACGAGCACCCCTTCATCAAGCGGGTCGTCACGGCCGAGGATGGGCTGGTCACGATCACCCTTGCCGACGCGCAGCACAACCTACCCGCATTGATCCGCCAGCTGCCAGGCATCGTCTCCATCGAGGTACGAACCCCGACCCTCAACGACGTCTTCATCAGCCTGACCGGCCGCGCGATACGTGATGACTCGCCGGTCAGTGGTGGGGGCTGGGCCGAGGCTGCCTGGCGGGACATGAACCAGGGGAACAGCCGATGAGCCTGCAGCGCGACCTCCACGGCATCCACGCCATCTGGCTGCGGGAGTTCAAGATCTTCCAGCGGGAGCGCTCCCGCGTCGTCTCGGCTCTGGCTTCACCCCTGTTGTGGCTCTTCCTGCTCGGGACGGGGCTGCGCAGCACCGCGAGCACCCCCGAGGGTGTCGACTACTACGCCTACATCTTTCCCGGCGTCGCCCTCATGTCGGTGCTGTTCCAAGGGATGTTCTTCGGCCTCTACATCGTGTGGGACCGCAAGATCGACGTGCTCAAGGCGGTGCTCGTCTCGCCCGTCAGCCGCCCGGCGGTCTTCTTCGGCAAGGTGCTCGGGGGCTGCACCGACGTCACGATCCAGGCGGCGATCCTGTTGCTGATCGGGCTGGCGGTGATTCCCGATGGTCACGAGGAGATGGTCCACTACCTCGCGCTCTATCCGGTGGCCGTGGCGCTGGTGGTGCTCATCGCCGTCGGACTGGTCAGCGTGGGGCTGACCATCGGCTCCTTCTTCGAGAGTCTGGAGGGATTCCAGGTGTTCATCACCTTCCTGGCGTTCCCGATGTTCTTCCTCTCGGGGGCGCTCTACTCCCTCGAGGGGCTGCCGCCATGGTTCAGCCAGGCGGTGACCCTCAACCCCATGACCTACGCCGTCGACGCGTTGCGCTGGTTGCTGGTGCCGGCGGCTGGGCGGCTCAACCCTGCGGTCGACCTTGCAGTGATCAGCGGGTTTGGCATGGTGATGGTGTTGGTCGGCAGCTGGTCCTTCCGCCGGATGCGCTAGGATTCCAGCTGGTCACTCCGACTCGTCGACGACCCTTGGTGGGCGGTGTGCCATGGGGAGCCGACTGCTCAGGGGAGCGGCGGCCATCGACCGCTGGAGGAACCGCCGCAGCAAGGGCGGCGTCATCATCGTCGTGACCAGCCCCATGGTGACCAGTGCGGCGAAGATCGTGTCGTCGATCAGGCCATGGCTGCGTGCCACTGACGCGATCACCAGCTCCATCGCTCCTCGGCCATTGAGGCCGGCCCCCAGCGCCAGCCCATCGGCGCGCGATAACCCCGCGACGCGCGCCCCAAGGATCCCACTGCCCACCTTGGTGACCACCGACACTCCCAGGACCATCAGCACCACCAGGGGGGCCGCCAGCGCCCTCGGGTCGAGGTCGAGGCCCAGGTGCGCAAAGAACAGCGGCGAGAAGAGTCCCAGCGCCCCTAGGGTCGCGAACTTGCGGACCCGCTGTGCGTAGGGCGCGCGAGCCAGCATGCGACCCAGCAACAGCGACCCAAAGAAGGCGGCCACCAACAGGTGGATCCCCAGTAGGTCGGCCAGTGCCACCATCGCAACCGCTGTGGTCAGGGCGGCCACGATACCGGTCTCTTGCTGGCTTTGGTGGCTGGCCAGCCACCCCAGCGTGCGGTCGGCGAGCCAGACGGCCCCGAGGAAGAGTGCCAATCCCCCCAGCACCGTTCCCACCGTGCCGATGCCCAACGGGTAGAGCACGCTCTGCGCCGCCGCCGCAGCCCCGATGACCAAGGCGAGGATGGTCAGGCCGGTCAAGTCATCGATGACGGCAGCGACCACCAGACGGCGGCCGAGGATGCTCTGGAGGATCCCCAGCTCGGCGAGGATCCGGGTGGTCACCGGCAGCGCCGTCACCGCGATGGCGCACCCGATCACGACTGCGACCGGCAGCTGCAGCCCCAGCGTCAGTCCCACGAGGATCCCACCGGCAAAGGGCAGGCAGAAGGAGAGCACGGGGATCCAACGTTGACGCCCCCGGAGCACGACCAGGAGCGAGGAGAAGTCGAGTTCCAACCCCGCGATGATGACGAGCGCCAGCCCGCCGAGCGTCGAGAGCTGCGCGAGCTCGGGCGAGCCGCGAAGCTCCGTGGGAGTCGAACCGAGCACCCCGCCGGCGATCGTCTGCAGATGGGGGAGCGTCAGCCCCAACGCGACACCGGTGATCACCTGGCCCAGCAAGCGGCTGTGCCCCAGTCGGTGGGCCACCTCGGCGCCCAGGGCGGCCGCGCCAAGGAGGACTGCTACGATCAGGAGCAGTTCCACGGGTCGCGGTGGGCATGCGAGTATTTAGCAATCGGTCCGCCCTTCGAACCGTGCAGGTCCATCTTGGGCACGCGCACGGTTCGCGGCTTCGGGTCCTCGTCACGACCGGGGGCATCCCTGGGGAGGCACAGGCCCAGACCCGTGCGCCTACTGCTGCCGCGCGGAAAAGCCCAGGCCACCGATGGTGGCGATGAGGGTGGGGACGTCAACGCGCTCGGGGACATACTGGATCTCGACCAGCCCCTCCTGCTCCCGCACCTCGGCCTTGGCGACGCCATTGAGCATCCGCAACGCCTGGCGCACCTTTCGCGCCTCCTCGATGCTGTGCAGCCCGTCGATGCGCAGCGTCAGCGGGGTGGTCGCCTCGAAGAGGGTCTTGGAGTACTTCTGTCGCATGCCGCGTCCCAACGGGAGTAGGTGAGTGGGTGCGATAATCCTGTGCCCGGCGGACGGGAATGGCCCCTACTTGACCGGCTCGATACCCGTGGCGGTCCCCGAGGTGTGCCTGGCTGCCGTGCGCCACTGGACAAAGCGCACGATGGGGGGGTAGATCGCAAGGAAGAGCACCACTGACGCTACGCCCTGGAGGGCGACGTACCCCACGGGGCTGCTCGGGTCTATGATCGTCATGGCGAGCACCATGCCCAGGAACACGCACGGGCCCATCATGAGGGTCCACTGAATCTTGGTCAGCACTATCTCGTTCGGGCTGCGCAGTCCAATCCGATCGGGGGCATCCATCATCACCGATGGTGCCGCGGGAGGACCTAAGGGCTTCGGTGTGGACGTCGCGCGATCGCAACTAGCACCGGCCCTCGCAGGGGAGGACGAGGGTGCCCTGTGCCGGCACCCGCTGGAGCTCGCCGACGTAGGGTTCGATGACGATGGCCAGCTGCAGGCTCCGCACCCCCATGGGCGCCACCAGGGCCTCGTAGTGGGTGCCGTTGAGCAAGAAGGGTGAGGGATGGATGGCGCCTAGCCTGTCAACATACTCGAGCCGCAGCTGCCGCACTGGCCCGCCGCCAAACTGCGCCTCCACCACCGCCACGGGCATGCCCGCGTTGTGCTGCACCCGCACCCCGCTGAGCGTCGGACGACTGGCCGCTGGCAGCGCAGCAAGGGGCGGGCGATCGGACGTGCGGGTGCCGATGGCCTGCACCTCGATCAGATGGACCCCGCCGTCCCAGCAGGGCACGGCGACGAGGGGGGTGTCCCCGCTGCCGCCTTGCAGGAGGGTCACTGAGGCGACCACCCGTGCAGGCAGGCGCACGGGCCACCCCGGCAGGGCGGCACTGCCGATGTGGCTCACGAGGTGCAAGGACCCCCCGAAGTCGCCGGCGAGCACCTCGTCGAGTCCGTCGCCGTCGAGGTCCACCACGGTGGGCGTCGCCCAGACGTAGGCCCCGCTGACGTAGGGCCAGCCGCGCAGCGGCGTGCCGTCGATGTCGAAGGCCCAGAGCGCATCCCCGCCGACCACGAGCTCGGGGCCGGCGGTGCCGTCGAGCTCGGCCACTGCCACGCTCGAGACCGTGTAGCTGCGTAGCTGCACCGGCCACTTGGGCATGATGCTGCCATCGGCGCGCAACAGGGTCAGGCGGTCGGCGGCGATGGCGAGGCACAGCCCCTGCCCCACGGGCCGCAGGTCGACGACGGTCGCGTGCGCCCACAGCGGTGCGCCCAATCGCACCGGCCATCCGGGGAGCGCGACGCCATCGGCATCGAGGGCGTAGAGGGATCCATCCCACGACCCGATGACGATATCCTTGCGCCCATCGCCGTCGAGGTCGACGAGGGTCGGATCGGCCGAGACGAAGCCGTCGGTGCGCACCGGCCATCCGGGGCGCACCTGCCCCTGCGGACCCAGCAGGTAGATCCCGCCGTCATCGGAGCCGACGACGACCTCGGGCATCCCATCGCCATCGACATCGCCCACCGCCGGACGGGAGAAGACGTCCCCGCCGGTGTGCACGGGCCACCCTGCGACCACGGTGCCATCGGCGTGCCAGGCGTAGACGAAGTCGTCATCGGAGCCGACGATCACCTCGGCCGTGCCATCGCCATCGAGGTCGGCGATCGTGGGCGTCGAGGCGATCAGCCCCGTGCGGACCTGCGGCCATCCTCTCAGGGGCTGGCCCGTACGGTCGTAGGCGTGGACCCCAGCGGCAGCGACCACGAGCTCGAGGTCGCCGTTGCCGTCGAGGTCGGCGACCACGGGTGCGGCGGAGATGTAGGAGCCGACGGCAAGCGGCGGCCGCGCCTCGGGGGCGGCGGTCGGCTGCGGAGTCCCGTGCCCCGACAGTGGGGGGGTCGGCAGCAGCGCGACGATGAGCAGGGCGACGAGGGCCACCGGCCAGGTCGCCTTCGATGGCGCCACCGCTCGGCAAGACCGCGACCGGGCAAAGCCCTTGGGGGCTACGGTCGGAGCACCGCTCCAGAGGTGGCCACGAAAGCCATATTAACCGTGGCGCAGAGGTGTGGACTCAGCCAAAGGACCCCTGGCAAGGGCCCCTGGTCCGGAAGGGTCCCACATGCGACGCCGAGCTCTGCCCTTGCTCCTGCTCCTGTCGCTGCTGCTCCCGACCCTCCCTGCCGCCGACGCAGCGGTCACCACCACGGGCGCGGACAACCTCTTGAGCGGCACGCTCTATGTCAACGGGAGCGCCGATGCCATCGCCCTCGTCGGGATCGGCGCGACGTCGTCGGCAGCGACCACCGATTCGCTCACCCAGGTCGACCTGAGCCGCCAGTCGGGCGTGCAGACGTCCCTGGCGGCCATCAGCACCGACCCGGCGCTCTCAGGGGTCGCGCTCTTCCGCGACGATGGAGCGATCGACGATGTCCTCGATCCCACCGACACGGGGCTGACCCCAAGTACGGCCACCTGGACGGGGCCTTCGGCACGGCTGATCTGGGTGCCAGCGACCAACCCCGAGTGGGTGCCGACCGTCGTCGTCGGCTCCTATCAGTGGCTGCTGGTGATCCACACGAGCGCGACCATCGCCGATGGCGAGTCGCTGACCGTCCGCCTCAACAAGAACGGCGTCTCCTTCGATGATGGGTCGAAGGCACCTGCCGCCGACCTGGGCCTGCTGACGATCACCGCCGACACGGTCGCCCCCGCACCCTGGGGCGCCCCTCCGGGCAACGGGTGGCACCTGACGCAGCGTCCGACCCTGAGCACGACCATCGCCGATTCGCGGTCGGGCTTGCAGGTCGATAGCGCCGAGGCGGCCATCAGCCTCGATGGCGGGTCCACCTGGGGTCCGTGGCTGGCCATCGGCTGCAGCGGTGCCAACGGCACGACGGTGGCCCAGACCCTCACGGCATCGGATCTGCCCTTCGACACCGATGGCGACCTGGCCACGCTGCTGGCGAAGCTCCGCATCCGTGACCGCGCCCACAACCTCGCCGAGGGTGGCCCCTTTGGGGTCGGCATCGACACCCTTGCGCCCACGGGGTGGTCGGCACCAACCCCCAACGGGTGGCAGGGCACCCGCACCCCTCTCGTCGGCATCGATGTGCGTGACGTAGGGTCGGGGCTGAAGGTCGACGCCGCTCAAGTTGCGGTCAGCGAGGATGCTGGGGCGTCATGGTCCGCATGGTCGAGCGCGACCTTGAGCGGCACCGACGGCACGACGGCGCTCGAACACCTTTCGGCGACGCCGACCTTCACGCTCGACAGCCCCGACGGGACGCTGGTGCGGTTCTCGGCGATCGACCTTGCGGGGAACGTCGGTCTCTCCGCGGCCTCTGTGGTCCCGATCGACACGGTCGTGCCGGGGCCACTGCTCCCCGCCACAGACCTCGGGTGGTTCTCCTCCCAGCAGCCGACCCTGCAGCTGACCCTCGAGGATGGCATGTCGGGGGTCGACCCCGACAACGGCACCTACCGCTCCTCGAGCGACGGCGGCGCCACCTGGTCGACGGACAGGCCGCTGGAGATCGCTGCGAGCATCGGCACCCCCGGTCGCTGGGACCTGACCGCGCGCGACGTCCCCTTCGGCCTCGACGGCGGAGTGCCATCCTTGCTCCTGGAGGTCTCTGCGCAAGACCTCGCGGGCAACGGCATCACCCAAGAGCGCACCCTGGGGATCGACACTGCTGGCCCATCAGCCTCGCTCTCCCCTCTCCCGGTATTCACTCCTGGGAAGGACCGCACCATCGAGGTCGCACAGGCCATCGACGAGGGCAGTGGTCTGCAGGGGTGCGCCTTCGAGCGGGCGGCGGATCTGGCCTTCACACTCGAGGCACAGAGCGTCCCTGCCTCGGGGACGACCAGCCATCTGTTCGACGGCCTCTCCGATGGCCAGCGCTACTACTACCGCCTCTCCTGCTCCGATGCGCTGGGCAACACGGCGGCCTCCGCTGCGGTCTTCTCGACACAGGACGCCTCACCGCCGACGACGAGCGTCGAGCTGCAGTCGGAGACCTCCCAGACCCAGCTCGGATGGTACGCTGCCGACGTCACCGCGCTACCGAAGGGAACCGATGCCACATCCGGCATCGCGACGACCCTGCTCGGGCTCGATGGGGCACCAGAGGTCCCGTGGGACTCTGCGCTGCTGCTGCAGGAGGGGAACCACACCTTGCGGTGGTGGTCGGTCGACGCCGTGGGCAACGTCGAACCGGCGCAGCAGCGCAGCGTCCGAATCGACCATACCCCACCCACGGCGGTGCTCACCTGCCCCACCTCGGTGCATGTCGCAGAGACCATCCATTGCCTCTCGACCGGATCGACCGATTCGGGCAGCGGTATGGGTTCGATCGTCTGGTCGTTTGGGGACGGGACCGACGGGAGCGGGGCGACGACCGACCACGCCTATGCCGCAGCGGGCACCTTCCAGTTGCGTCTGGTGGTGGCGGATCTGGCGGGCAACCTCGGTGATGCGCAACAGAGCGTCACCGTGCTGGCGGTCGGAGAGAACCTCCCCCCCACGGCGTCGGTGTCCGGCCCGTCGGTCGTCTTCGTTGGCGAGCCGTCCCGCTTCGATGGGAGTGGGAGCACCGACGACGCCCCTGCGGGGCTGACCTACCGTTGGACCCTCGACGGCGATGCGGTCGGCACGGCGCAAGTCCTGGTCTACACCTTCTCCGCCCCCGCGGTCGCGCGGCTGGAGCTGACGGTCACCGACGCCCACGGAGCTTCGGCGAGCGCGGCCAAGGCGTTGCTGGTGGTCCAGCGGGGCGTCAACGCTCCACCCGTGGCGCTCATCGACGCGCCGATGATCGGCTTCCTCAACGAGAGCGTCACCTTCGACGGCAGCAGCAGCCTCGATGAGGATGCTGCCACTCTCTCCTTCTCGTGGGACTTTGGCGACGGAAGCAACGACACCGGTGCGTCGACCCACCATGCGTTCGAGGTCCGCGGGGCATACACGATCGTCCTGACCGTCACCGACGTGATGGGGCTGCAGGGGAGCGCCCAGGTCGGGATCCACGTCATCGCGCGGGGCGAAGCGGTCCCACCGCTGCCACGGATTCGTGGCCCGGCATCGGCGACGGTCGGCCAGGAGGTCACCTTCGATGCGCTGCTCAGCATCGACGACGAACCCGCCACGCTGCAGTACCGCTGGGACCTTGATGGTGGCACCACGGGAACGGGGGCGATCGTTCGCCACACGTTCTCGGCGGCGGGGACCTATCAGATCACCCTTACCGTGACCGATGCCGATGGCCTGAGTGCGAACACCACCTTGGTGGTATCCGTCAGCGGCAGTGGCGCCAACGCGCCCGTGCCGTTGGGCGGCATCCTCGGAGGCTGGCTGCTGCCGTTGGCCGCCGTGCTGCTTGCAGCCACGGCGATCGGTGCGCTGCTGTTGACCCGTCGTCGTCGGCCCGCCGGTCGCGGTGCAGCCGTCGCCACGGCCCCGCCAGGGGCGCCCGAGGTGCCAACGGCCTTCACCTTGGGGCTCAACCACCTCGTCAAGGCAGCTGACCTATCGTTCTTCTACCGGGGGGTGCGGCACCTCATCGACCAGGGCGCGACCCCGGTGATCCTGACCGCGACCTTCCCGACGAAGCTGCGCGCCCTCCACGGCATCCCCCAACCCTCCACCATCGTGTGGTTGACCGACATCAGCAGCGTCGAGGCGACCGTGCTGCGACCCCGCTCGCTGGAGTTCGAGATGCTCGAGCAGCTGCGCATACACCTGCGGTCGGGTACGCCGCACCCGTTGGTGGCCATCGACTGCCTCGAGTACCTGATCGAGACCAACGGCACCTCGGCGGTGGCGGAGTTCCTCGGGGCGCTCAGCGGCTGGGCGTCAGGCAGCGGTGGCACCCTCGTCGTGGCGGTGCGCCAAGGGGCGTTGGCGCCGGCCGACCTCGCGGCCATCGAGAGCCGTTTCGATCGCGTCTTGAGTCCCGAGGGGGTCTCGGTTCCCCGCGCGCAGCCCGAGGCGGCCTCCGCACCCCCCCAGCGCCAACAGCCTTAAACCGCGAACCCCACTCGGCACACCCATGCCCTCCACCACTGCGAACTCCGCAGCACTAGTCGCTGGTGGCGGATACCCGCCGCCGGGGCCCCTCCAACGGGTCCCGACCTTCATCGGAGGGCTCGACGAGCTGATGCAGGGGGGCATCCCGCGCGGGTATGTCGTCTTGGTCGCTGGCCGCCCCGGCTCACTCAAGAGCACGGTCGCCTTCAACATCCTCTATCAGCTGGCCAACCAGCGCAACGAACCGGTCCTCTACGTGACCCTCGAGCAGGAGGCCACCGACGTCTTCCAGCAGATGCGCGGGTTCGGTCTGCAGTGGGAGGGCGTGCGCAAGGTCATGACCATCGACCTGAGCGCGCTCAAGGCGACCAACGACGAAGGGGACCAGCTGGTGCGCATGGACTGGTTCAAGGCCGTGCTGCAGACCGTCCGAGCCAACCACGCCCAGTTCGGCCTCTCGGCCGTCGTCATCGACAGCCTCAACGCGCTCTACCAGTACGCCTTCGACGGCGAACTGCGCACCCAGCTGCTCAGCTTCTTCCATGAGCTGCGCGCGCTCCGAGCGACGACCTTCCTGCTCACCGAGATGCGCGGTGGTGACGACATCTACGGCAGCCAAGGCAGCGAGAGCTTCCTTGCGGATGGGATCATCCATCTCGATCTGCGGCGCGACGGACTCAAGGTCGGCCGCTACATCGGTGTCCCCAAGATGCGGGCGACCAAGCACAGTACCGACTACTATCCGTTGATCGCCGACGAGCGGGGCTTCCGCATCGTGGTCCGCTAGCGGTCGATGCCCCGAAAGGATCGCCGGTACCCCGGATGGCCTTCCCATGGCACCCCGCACGTGGGCGTTTCGCGCCCCCATCGCTGCCGAGCCCTCGGCCGTCTACGCGTGGCTCGCACAGTTCCGCCAGGACGATCATGACACACCCGCCTTCCTCGCCGGTTCGGGACAACCTCGCAACCAGAAGCGCCCCGCCACGCGCAAGGTCACGGTGCTCTCACCGACGCAGGTCCGCTTGGTGGACACGTGGAACGGTCGCAGCTTCGAGTCGACCGTCACCCTCGATCCGTCGGCCAATCTGGTACGAATCGATGGACAGTACGGGTACCATGCGACCTGGGCGGCGCTGCCAGCCGCAGGTGGCACGCTGCTGACGGTCGAGGGCTCCCTGGCACCCAGAGGGCTGCAGGCACTCCTCGTCCCCTTGTTCACGCGCGGCCTCGAGAAGGAGATGGCGGCCGACTTCAACGGCCACCTCGCCGACCTCAAGAACAGCCTTGGGCTGCAACCCTAGTCCGTCGTGTCCTCAGCGCAGGAGTGCGGCGACCTTCTGGATGGTCGTCCAGTCCCGTGTCGTCGCGCGCACGCCAAGGGCGCGTTCGACCACCTCGTTGGGGTAGATGCCGGTCGCGTCGACGCGGCGGCGCACCCCCAGCAGAAAGCGACCGCTGCGGCCCACGACCCGCACGCCCCAGCCGCTACCGGCAGGGACCTCGAGCGGCAGCGTGACCGTGCTCCCCGAGCCATCCATGCCCGTGGCGAACGCCCTGGCGCCCGGCGGCACGCTCAGCCCTGCACCGGCGCGCACCAGCGCTGCGACCTCTGCCGCAGAGAAGAGCAGCAGTTCTGGCGCAAAGGGCATCACCGCAGCGAAGCGCTCCCGGAGCGTCGTCTCGGCGGCGGATGCACCCAGCACGAACGTCCCCGCAGCCCCGATGCTGGTCAGCTGCAGATCCTTCAGCTGCGCCTCGACGGCCTTTGGCGAGAAGCGCTTGTTCCCGACGTTGGCTCCGCGCAGGAGCACCACATCGATCACCCGACCAGCCTCCGACGATGTGCGCGCTAGCGGAGCGTGAACCCACTCTGGGCGACGGAGAGCGCCGACCAGCGGTCGGCCAGCCGCTGGGGCAGGCCATATCCCTCCAACCCCCTGAGGGCGCTTGGCAGTGGGCGCTGCAGCAGCCGGTGCGCGGCGAGCTCACCCAGCGCCGGCGCTCGCATCAGGCCGAAGCCGTTGCCGCCCAGACACAGCCACAGCCCCTCCACCGTTGGATGGGGGCCGATCAGCGGCAGGCGGTCGGGGGTGCCCAGCACCAATCCCGCCCATCCGGCTGCAGGCATGGCGCTGGCAGCTGCGGGCATCCGATGCAGCAAGCGCTCGGCCACCGACTCGACGAACTGGACGTTGGCCGACTCGTCGTAATGATCGGGGTCCTCACGGTGGTGGGTCGTGCCGTCGCCCACGAGGAGCTCCTCGTCGGCCTCGGGGCGGAAGTACATCCCGGCGGCTGCGTCATGGACGATCGGCTGCGCGCGGGCCTGAGCCATCTTGAGGATCGCGATCTGGGTGCGGTAGGGACAGACCGGCAGTCCCAGCCCCGCCGATTCGCACAGTCGCGCCGACCACACCCCAGCGGCAAGGACGACCACCTCGGCCTCCAAGGTGCGCCCGTCGCCGAGCGTGATGCCGCGCACGACGTCGTCACGCACCAGCAGCGATCGCACCGGGGTGTTCTGCAGGATCTGCGCCCCCCGCTTGCGGCTGATCCCCGCCAGGGCGAGGGCGTAGTCCCCCGGGGCGACCATCCCATCGCCTGCCGCATAGGAGATCGCGCCGACATCGTCGAGCTGCAGGGTCGGCAAGCGCTCCGCCCAAGCGGCGCGCGGCACCAGCTCGACCGGCGCGCCGACGCTCTGCTGGGCGGTGACGTTGGTCTGCAGCGTCGCCGCGTCGGCTTCGCTGGCGAGGGTGTACATCCCCGGACGCTCGACGCTCAGGTGCGCACGCGTCGCCGCGAGGGTGAACAGCTCCCAGGAACGGAGCACGAGCCGCACATCATCGGGGTTCCACAGCTGCACCGAGACGAGGCCCGCGCTCCACCCGGTCGACCCGCTCCCGGGGAACTGCCGCTCGACGAGCTGCACGTGCGGCAGCCCCAGCTGCTGCAGGTGGTAGGCGAGGCTGATCCCTAGCGCGCCGGCGCCGACGATGAGCACCCGTCTGGGAGCCGCAGCGCTGATGGTCATCCCCCCGCGACGGACGGTGGCGCTCGCGGTCGTGGTGCGTGGTTGTCCACCGGTGCACGGTCATCGCTGCGGCGCTCGCGGCTGAGGTGGATCTCATGGTAGGGGCGCAAGCGGGGGTCCTCCGGCAGGGCCAGTTCCCGGGTGAGGTAGAACTCCCAGTCGAAGGCCTTGCGGAAGCTCAAGCGTGAACGGACCCCTTCCTTGAGGTTCTCCGTCTGGATGACGTCGAAGCGGAACTCGGGCCAGCCCCCCTGACCCCAGAGCATCGTGCCTGCAGCGACCTCCACCAATCCCCCGCTGGAGAAGAAGCGCCCCATCAGACGTGAGCGCTTGCGGTCGAAGGAGAGCATCGCCCGTTCCTGGTGGAGCACGGTCGGTCCGCGGTGGGTCGTCAGTTCGTAGGTGAGGAACTCTCCCTCGAGCACCTTGCGGCTTACGAGCACGGCATCGAAGCGCTCGTCGTTGAGCATCCCCTCCCCACGCCAATCCCCCACGAGGAAGTCCAGCTCCGCAATGGTCCAGAAGGGCAGCTCTTCTGCGCCACCGACATCCGATGCTGGGCCCATCGCCGGTGCCATCGCCTCCCCGCTGGCACGCTGCAGCCTAAGGTTGTCGCCTGCTCAGCGCTGCGGCGGTTCGGGACGCGCGCCCTCGCCAGGGGCCGGCCAGGTCGTCGGTTGGGGCAGTGGTGGCGGGGGCGGAGGCACATCCACCAGCCCCTCGAGGGGCCGAGCCTCCGGCGGAGCCGTTGGGGGGATGAGCTGGGGCGGAGTCGGCGCTGCGGGTGGATCGACAGGAGCAGCAGTCGGCGTGGAGACGACGACCTGCGCCGCAGGCGTCCGCTCAGGTTGGTGTCCTGCCGCAGGGGTCGCTGGCGCCGCAGAAGGATCCGTCGACACGGCCGCGGACGTGCCACTGGGGGAGCCGCCGTGGGGAGGTTGGTGGTGGGGAGCGTGGCTCGGGCGGGGTTGCGGGCGCAGGGTCGTGCGCCGCAGGCGGGGCTGGGCCGAGCGGGTGCGGATGACCTCGGCAGCTGCTCCGCTGACGTCCTCACGGTAGACCTGCCACAGCGGCGAGAGGATCTCGACGCCAGCCGCGTGGAAGGTGTTGAGCATGTTGAACATCAGGTCGGTGCGGATCTGCGGGTGGTACTGCGGCTCGCGGATGTGGGCCCGCAACTGGTAGCCGACGGCGTGGTTGAAGAACTGGGTCGTCACCACATGGGGCGCAGGGTCGCTGAGGACCCCCTCGGTGTGCTCGGCGGCCTTGACCATCAGCGCCTCGACGGTCCCAGGGGCGACGTCGTACCCGATGGTCGCCTCCACCTCGAGGGCGTAGGAGCCGCCGCGACGCACCGAGAGCGAGTAGTTGGTGTGTTGCCCGCTGAGGACGACGTTGTTGGGGAGCGTGACGCGCTCGCCCTTGAAGGTCAGCCCGCGGGTGTACATCAGCGAGACCTCGAGCACCTGCACGTGCTGGTCGTGGACGAGGATCCAGTCTCCGGTCTCGAAGGGGCGCGTCGCCTGCAGCACTAGCCCCGCAAGGAGGTTGCCGATGGAGCCGGTGGCGGCGAAGCTGACGACCAACCCCACCATCATCGAGATGATGATGATCAGCAGCTGGGCGACCTCGCCCAGTCCCGCCGCGCTCAGGACCGTAAAGAGCAGCACGAGGATGATCAGCCCGATCAGGGCGTAGCGCGCGCCGCCCTTGGCGACCCGGATCATCTCGGGGGTCAGCCGCGAGGAGGTCGCCCCGATGTCCTCGAACCAGATCTCGATGACCCGCAGCGCCAGCGTCGCGACGATCAGCATCACGATGATGAAGATGATGAAGTTGAGGTTGTGCTGCAGGCTCGAGAGCAGGCCCCCGAGGATCAGGTCGGTCTTGCCCAGGCCGGCGAGCGCGGTCAGCAGGATCGCCAGGCCGCCGACCAGCAGCACGACGTTCTTGAGCAGCAACGTCGAGAAGGTGACCATCCGCGGGGTCAGCGCCGCCAGCCCCGCGGCCGTCCGTACGCTCACCCGGTGGTGCCAGTGGATCCCGGCGCGGTCGAGCAGCAGCAGCAGCAGCCGCATCAGCACCGCTATGAGCAGGATCCACACCAGCGAGCCGAACAAGGTCGCGAAGGGCAACCAGGCGAAGTTCTCCACCGTGAAGCTGATCTGGGCGAGGTCCCACACCACCGCACCGGTGCCCAGCAGGACCACGAACCATTGGGCGGTGTCCTGGGCGAATGAGGCCACGCGCTGGTCGATCAGGTGGTGGCTCAATCGCATCAGGCGGTCGGCCAGCCGGGAGACTGCGGCCAGCAACACCACCATCAGGGTGATGATGACGGCCAGCAGCACCCAATAGACCGTCTTGGTCTGCAACAGCTCCAGCAGGTAGTCGGGGGTGAACACCTCCCCCTCCGAGGAAAAATGCAGCTGCAGGTTGCGCTCCTCGGCGAAGCCGAGGGTCACCACTTGGTCGACGATGACCTCGTCGGTGTGGCCGTCGCGCACCAGCAGCTCATAGGTCCCCGCCTTGAGGTTGGGCAGCGAGAAGCGCCCCCGCGGATCGGTGGTCGTCCGCTTCTCGTAGGGCCGCAGCTGGCTGCAACTGGCGTCGGTGCACTGCGTCAGCCGCACCGACAGCCCCTCGCGGTAGCGCAGCTGGGTGTCGTCGAAGAGGGTGCCTCGCAGGCTGCTCTTCTCGACGTCGCTGCTGTCGACCACGAAGTCGAAGCGCTGGACGTCGTTGAGCCCCAGCGAGATGTTGGCGCGTCCAAGGACGTCGCCCAGGGGGGAGAGCACCCGCAGCACGAAGTCTCCCTTGGGCAGGTGCAGCTCGTACTTCCCGGTAGCGTCGGTGGTGGTGTTGGTGCCCAAGAAGCTCTCTCGCGTCGCACTGACGCTCAGCCCGCTGGCAGGAAGCGAGCTGCCACTGGCGGTGTCGACGACGAAGCCGTAGACGGTGGCGCTCTCGAGCCCGCCCGATTGGGCGGCAGCGGGGAGGGAGAGGACCAGTGGCAGCAGCAACAGGAGGGCCAGCAGCGCAGTGGCGCCCTGTCGTCGGCTCATGCAGCCTCCTCCACCGTTGACCATCCGCGGCGCTTTGCCACGTGGCTATAAAGGCCTTCCGTGGGCCACCCGCCCGCGGCGATTCACCAGTGCAGAAGCACCGAGACAAACGGTAATGTGCCCCTCGTCCTGCTGCCGCGCCCATGGGCGAGGACGCTTGGGTGAGCGTGGTGCCGCGGAGCACCCTCGTCGAGGGCAAGGGGCTGCACGTCGTCGTCGGTGCCCACGAGATCGCCCTCTTCCTCGTGGGCGGCGCCCTCTATGCGCTGGGTGCCGTCTGCCCCCACAGCGGGGGGCCCATCCACCAGGGCTTCATCGCCGATGGCTGGGTCAAGTGCCCCCTGCACCTGTGGGAGTTCGAGCTCAGGAGCGGTCGTCACCGACACCTGCAGCGCATCTGCCTGCCGCGCTACCCCGTGCGCGAGCACCAGGGGCAAGTCCAGGTGCAGGTCCCGCCGTAGTTTCACCCTAGCCGTGAGTGTGCAGCAGCACCTTCGCAGCCCCGGCAGGCAGGGAAGGAGCGCGCCCTGCGCAGCTGGCGACGGAAGCCGCACGCGACGATGCCGTGATAGAGGTCCGACAGCGGCAGGGAGCTGATGTTGCCGACGCTGAATCGTGGACAGAGATAGACATCGCCCGTAG
Source organism: Thermoplasmata archaeon (assembly GCA_023265395.1). Lineage (GTDB taxonomy): Archaea > Thermoplasmatota > DTKX01 > JAHFTX01 > JAHFTX01 > JAHFTX01. Next base: position 26,519 of record JAHFTX010000002.1, on the reverse strand, counting down.
GGGAGACCTGCACCCATCGCCACGGGGCGCTGCAGCGCAGGAGCGGTCGGTTCGGAGCACCCAGCAGATGGGCGAGGACCTCCTCTCGTCCCTCCAAGCCGTGGTCGATGGTCAGCTCCATCCCCTCCCAGCCATACTTGCGTGAGGCGTCGATGGTGAGGAGCTCCCTCCCGAGCGCTGCGGCGTCGATGCCTGCTGCCGGTGGAGGATCGACCGCCAAGGTCTCGAGGCGGTCGCTCCCCGGCGGAGCGAGTGCCGCAGCACTCCCCGGCACGATCGCAAGATGGAACCGATTCGCATGGGCGGCCTTGGCCAACGCGTGGGAAGCCTGGATCGATGGGGCGGTGCGCTCGTCGAGGACCGCGCGGACCACCACCTGAGGAAAAGCGCACTCTGCGCTGTCGCGGCGGTCCGCCAGCGTGCGTAGTGCCCAGGTCAGCCGCTTGGCATCCCCCTCGCGGCCGATCAAGCGGTCATGGGTGGGCCCATCGCCACGGACCGTGGCGGTGACCGCGACCAGTCCTGGGTGCAGGGCTCGTCGGGGTGCCAGCTGCAGCAGCTCGCCGATCTGCCGCTCGCCGAGCGTCCCGGCATCGAGGTGCACGTCGACGCGGTGGCGCTCGGCTGCCACCTGCAAGAGCGGCCACAGCAGCGGGGGGGTACTCCCTTCCTGGCAGCGCAGCTCCACCGTAGTGAGCCGGGGCAGCTGTGCGAGCACGTGGCGATACTCCACTAGGGTCGGCCCCCGAGGCCTGGCGTCCAGGTGGAGGATGACCCGCTGCGGGTCGGGGGCACGCCCGCGCCACGAGAGCAGGTACGAAGGGGCCGTGGCGAGCACCGACCCCTCCAATCGTCGTCGCCCCAAGGCCGACACCCGCTGCCGCTGCGAGGGGGGCGCGATAAAGTTTGGGCAGCCGCGGCGCGACGCACGACCGTGCATCATGCTTCGGGGGCATGGTCGGCACGTTTATGTGCGCACCATCGCAGTTCGACGCAGCGTGCGGAAGGTGGGCACCTGCCCCGGTTCGGTCACCGAAGTGCGGACAAGGCAAACCTCGATTCGGGTGCACTGGTGCACGTCGGCGAGCGGATGCAAGCCGACGTCCGCGTCACGGTCTTCGATTACGACCCGCAACACCTCAGCGAGACGGAGATCACCGACTTCTCGGCGCTTGCCGAGTATCGCGCGACCCCCACCTCGACCTGGATCAACATCGATGGGCTCCACAGCCCCGACCTCCTCTCCAAGATCGGTGAGGCCTATGGGATCCACCCGCTGGTGCTCGAGGACATCCTGACCACCAGCCAGCGGCCCAAGCTCGAGATCCACGATGACTACCTCTACCTGGTCCTCCGGATGGTACGGTGGGACCCCATCCTGCTGGGGACCATCTCCGAGCAGGTGAGCATGGTGCTCACCCCGCACGTGCTGCTGACCTTCCAGGAACGAACGGGGGACACCTTCAACAACGTCCGCGAGCGGTTGCGCAAGGGCAAGGGCCGGGTGCGCCGCGCGGGCGTCGACTACCTCGCCTACGCCCTGATCGACTCGATGGTTGATGGCTACTTCGTGGTCATCGACGAGATCAGCGAGCTGCTCCAGGTCCTCGACGACCGGATGGTGGAGGAGACCACCGACACCTCGCTGACCGACATCCACAACCTCAAGCGCGAGCTGCTCCTGTTCCGGCGTTCGGTCCTGCCGCTGCGTGAGGCGTTGCGGCAGCTCATCAACATGGTCGAGGACGAGGAGCAGGAACCCGGCCAGCCGCTGCTGGTGCAGGAGACGACGGTGGCCTATTACCGCGACGTGATGGACCATCTGCTCCAGGTGCTCGATGGCATCGAGACGTACATGGATCTGCTCAGCTCGATGCAACAGGTCCACTACTCGACGCTCAGCCAGCGGATGAACGAGATCATGAAGGTGCTCACCGTCATCTCGACCATCTTCATCCCGTTGACCTTCCTCGTGGGGGTCTACGGGATGAACTTCGAGGTCATGCCGGAATTGCGATGGACCTACAGCTATCCGGTGCTGCTGGTGCTCATGCTCGCCATGGCCATGATCATGGTCCACTTCTTCCGTCGTCGCGGCTGGCTCTAGCGCCCCGTGGGGGCAGCTGGTAGCTGCGCCCGCGCCAGTGGATCGAACGGCCCATGGCAGACGCGACGAGGCTCGTGGTCATAAGCGCCGTCGCCAACGGTGCCAACAGCACGCTGGGGGTGCTCGCAGTCGCGCCCGTGCGTCGGGCGATGGTGCGCCACCAGGCGTTGCGCTGGGCCGCCCGCAGCATCGTCCACAGTGGCATGCTCGCACACGCCACCAGCACCAGCGGCCAGCCGAGGGCATCCCGCACCAATGCGGTGGTGCCATGGGCGAGCACCAGGCCCAGCAGCAGGAGCCACGCCAGCAGCGCCGCCCCCCGCAGCCACAACGATGCGGCGAGTCCGACCTTCCAGAGTGTGGGCATGTAGGTGCGCGTCAGGCGCACCTGGCGGACCATCCAGGAGAAGGTCGACCCAAGGTCGGTCGGGTCGTCGCTGATGACCATCGCGTCGGGCACGAAGGCGATCTGCTTGCCCAGCCTGCGGACCGCCTCCCCCAGCACCACGTCGTCGCTGACCTGGCCCTGCCACGCCCCGAGCACGTCGGCCTGCGCGAAGGTCGACCGCAAGAGCACCATCGTGCCACCCCAGACGAACCGGCCACTGCGGGTGAACTGCACGTCCATCCCTTGGGCGTTCCAGAGGCTGCGCAGGTGCCACGCTGCGCCACCGCGCCCGTGCGTGGGTGCCGCAGGATACCAGCGGTAGGTCGTGGCGACGCCGGTGGCGGGCTCGTCGAGGGTCGCGACCAGCTGGCGGAGCCAGGTCGGGGCGACCAGACCATCGCTGTCGCAGAAGGCCAGCACCTGCGTCGTCGAGGGCAGGATCCGCACCGCGGCCGCGAGCGCCTGCACCTTCCCACTGCTGCCGATCGGTGGCAGGCCCGCCGCCGCCACCACCAGGGACGTCAGGGGAGACCCCGCTGCGCGGAGTCGCTCGATGGTCTGCAGTGCAGGGTCGTCCTGATCGTCGACGACACAGGCGACGACAGCCTTCCCGGCGGGGTAGTCCTGCTCGAGCAGGGCCCGCAGGTTCCGCTCGAGCCCGGGTTCATCACCGCGGCATGGGACGATGATCTGCACCGTGGGCCAGCGCGTGAGTTGTGGGGTCGCCCCCGAAGCGGCGGCGGTGCGACGGTTGAGGCGGAACCCCGCAACGACTCCGCCGATGGCTGCCAGCAGACCCAGCAGCAGGAAGAGCAGGAGCACGATGCTGGCCAGCAGGTCGGCGGGGCTCCCCAGCACCCGCAAGAACGGCAGCACCAGCGTCAGAGGTCACCTCATCCACCGATGGCCTTGAGCACCAACCGCTTGTCGCGCGTGCCGTCGAACTCGCAGTAGAAGATCTGCTGCCACGGTCCGAGGTCGAGGCGTCCGCCGCTGATAGGGACGACCACCTGGTGGTGGACGAGTACGGACTTGAGGTGCGCATCGCCGTTGTCCTCACCGGTGCGGTGGTGCTGATAGTCCGCCCCCAGCGGCGCGAGGCGCTCGAGCAGCGCGTCGGCGTCGGCGATCATCCCCGGCTCGTCGTCGTTGACCCACACCCCAGCGGTGATGTGCATCGCCGAGACGAGCACCATGCCCTCCTCGATGCCCGAGCCGGTCACGAAGTCGGCCACCTGGTCGGTGATGCGCACGTACTCGCGCCGCTTGCGGGTGTGGAAGGTCAGGTAGGAGGTCGCACTCTTGAACGCGCCCATGGCGGAGGCAGCGTTCCGCGGGTACTTGGGCCTGTGCCCCCAGCCGCGCAGCGCCAAAGGTTGATAGGCCCTCCTTTGTGCTGGAGCGCCCATGGTCGCGCCGGTGCCGACTCCCCTGAGTCGCCTGACGGTCGCCCAGGTCGACGACCTGTGCGCCCAGACGCTTCGGGTGCATGCCAAGCACCCGGCGCTGCGCCACCAGTTCGACCATGCGCCGCGGTTCCTGCCGACGACGGCGCCACGGCTGGTGCTGCTGGCCTACGGCACGTCGGCTTCCTACTGCAACCCCTCGGAGACGACCAAGGTGCTGGTGCACCGCGCCGTCTCGGAGCTGGCGGCAGCGCGCCGTCTGGGGATCGAGGCCTACGTGCCCATCTTCGAGAACGTCGCCTGGCCAGAGGACCTCTACGGCTACGCGCTCTCGACCCAGGCGGCCCACCGGCCGGTGTTGCCCCATCTGGTCAGCATCGACCACCGCGGGGTCCTGACCCATTTCTCCCGCGACGAGCTGGTGCTGCCCAACTTCCCCCAGCGGCTGCAGGAGCACCTGAGCGCGCTGGCCGACGGCTTCGAGGGGCACCTGCGCCAGTGCGGGGTGCTGGGGAGCGTGCCGTTGCCGCTACCCCCGGTGCCCCAGGTCGTGCCCATCGAGCGCCCCGGGGGCGAACCCCAGCACGTCCTCATCGAGCTGATGCAGTTCGAGCTGCCCTACTTCGTCGCGCACATCCCTGGTCGCGACCTGTGGCTGCGCGCCTCGCTGGCCCAGAGCGGCAGCCATCTGACGCTGGTGCTCGAGGAGCAGCGCAAGGGCTTGCGCCTCATCGCCGTCTTGCTCCTCAGCCGCACCCGCGGCGGCACGGTGGTGCTGACGGCCAACACCTTCCCGGTCATCGCCTTCAACGAGCTGCTCGGCGAGCACAGCATCGCCCTCGAGCAGCAGGGCTCGACGATGCGTGACCTGACAACCCTGCTGGGTTCCCCACACCTGGGCCCGCTCTTCCAGACCGGCCGGCGGCTGCTGATGGCCATCGACGGCCACAACCTGCCCATCGCCGGCGAGCTCGATCCGGCGCAGCCCTGTTACTTCCAGGCGGACACCGCCGACGACCGCATCGGCTTCTGGCCACAGCATCTGGGCGTTGCCGACCCACCGTGACTCTGTTCCGCGCCGCCGCAGGCATTGGTTGATATAGCCGCGCTCCGCCACTGAACGCCTAGGGACGATCGATGCCCGGTGCCACCATCGCCCAGAAGGTCCTCGCGCGGGCGGCGGGGCTGTCTCACGTCGAAGTGGGGCAGATCGTCGACGCCCAGGTCGACCGGGTGATGTCCCACGAGAATGGCGCACTCGTGGCACAGAAGTTCCGCGAGCTGGGCGCCGGCCACGTCTGGGACGTCACGAAGATGGTACAGCTCTTCGACCATCGCGTCCCCGCCGACACCGAGCAGACGGCCGCGGGCCACAAGGCGGTGCGCCAGTTCGTCAAGGAACAGGGCCTGGTCCATTTCTATGGCGAGCGCGGTGGGATCTGCCACCAGGTGATGCCCGAAAAGGGCCACGTCCGACCTGGGGAGCTGATCGTCGGCACCGACAGCCACACGACGACCTACGGCGCCTTCGGTGCCGTCTCGGCGGGCATCGGGGCCACCGAGATGGCGGGGGTGTGGGCCACCGGCGGGCTGTGGCTGATGGTCCCGCCGACCATCCGCATCAGCGTCGAGGGCACGTTCCAGCCGCACGTCTACGCCAAGGACCTGATCCTCTCGATCATCGGCCGGTTGGGGCTCGACGGCGCCGATTACCGCTCCGTCGAGTTCGATGGCCCGCTGACCTCCTCGCTGTCGGTGGCGTCGCGCATGACCATCTGCAACCAGGCGATGGAGATGGGGGCCAAGTTCGGCATCATCCCCGCCGACGACACCACGCTGTCGTGGCTGCGCCCACGCACCGACGCGGCGTTGCAACCGGTCCATTCCGATGCTGACGCCACCTTCGAGCGGCACTTGCGCATCGACGTCAGCGACCTCTCCCCACAGGTGGCCAAACCCCACAGCCCCGCCAACGTCGCACCCCTCGAGCAGGTGCTGGGGGTGCACGTCGACCAGGCCTTCCTGGGCAGCTGCACCAACGCGCGGCTCGAGGACCTGCAGATCGCCGCAGCGCTGCTCAAGGGCCGCAAGGTCGCCGCCGGCACACGCCTGATCGTCACCCCGGCGAGCTGGGAGGTCTACCGCGATGCCGCGGCGGCGGGGTACCTGGGGATCTTCACCGACAGCGGGGCGGTGATCACCAACCCCGGCTGCGGTGCCTGCATCGGCGGGGTCAGCGGCATCCTCAGCGCCGGCGAGGTGTGCATCAGCAGCAGCAACCGCAACTTCCGTGGACGGATGGGCTCCGCCGACGCGCAGGTCTACCTGAGCAGCCCCGCCGTGGTGGCCGCCTCGGCGATCGCCGGGGTCGTTGCGGACCCGCGCGAGGTCGCCCCGTGAACCCGAGCCTGCCCGCGCCGCTGCGTGGCCGTGCACGCCGTTTCGGTGACGACATCGACACCGACGTGATCTACCCCGGGAAGTTCCTGGCGATCCTCGACCCCGCGCAGATGGCGAGTCACCTGATGGCCGGCGTCGACCCCTCCTTCGCCTCCACGGTCCGGCCCCACGATGTCATCGTCGCGGGCAAGTTCTTCGGCTGCGGCTCGAGTCGCGAGCAGGCGGTCCTCGCGATGGCCGCCGCCGGGATCGCCGTCGTGGTCGCCAAGTCCTTCGCGCGCATCTTCTATCGTAACGGGCTCAACAGCGGTCTGTGGCTGCTGCGCTGCCCTTTGGCTGACACCATCCCCGACCTGGCGACGCTGCGCATCGACCTCACCGCCTGCCAGATAGTCGACGAGGGTTCGGGCGCGACCTTTGCCTTCGAGCCGGTGCCGCCCTTCTTGGCGCAGATCGTCCTGGCCGGTGGGCTGGTGCCGCACCTCAAGGCACGGCTCGCGCAACGACCCCCCGAAGTCCACGTCGGCTGATTCACTTCCGACGGCGGCGGCGGGATGGTTGGCCGGTCTCCCGCAACTCATACTCGTAGGGCAGATAGCCCCGCGGCAGCGGTGGGGCCGGGACCCGCAGGGAGCGCGGTCGCGCCGTGGTGCCGACGACGACCACCGTGCGCTCGCGGAAGTCCGACGACGTCTGGAAGAGCTCGGAGAAGGCCAGGGTGCGGTGGCCCCGGGCCGGGGGGTCGAGGGGATTGTGCACGCTCAGCAGCTCCTGCCGCACGCCCGTGATGACGACCCAGTGGGGGATGTCCTCGTGGGGCCCGACGAAGATCTTCGTCGAGACGAGCGCGATGGGTACCGAGCCAGCGTGCAGGGCCGCGAAGAGGTCCGCCAACGTCGGCGGACGGCGCTCCTGTGTGACCCCCAGCTGGGAGGCGCGCCGCTGCTGCATGACTCGGAAGAACCGCAGCGCCCGGCGGTCGAGCTTGAGGTAGCGGCGGGCGTACCAGAGGAAGCCCTCGCCGCGGCAGTCGCTGATGATGTGCGGGGAGAGCCCGCGGAGGGCGAAGGGGATGCTCAGGCCGAAGCGGTCGGCACCGCCGACCTCGACGGCATGGGTCTCCCGCCACAGCTCGACCTCGAGGTCGCGGGTGAGTGGCCCGACCTTGCCAAAATGCCGCAGCACCATCGCCGCGCAGGCAGGGCCGCAGCTGAAGTCCATCGTCTGCCGATAGAAGGGCACCGCTGCGGGCGCCCCCACCGGTCGTCTGGGCATGTGTGCCCCACCGCCCTATCGGGGGCCGAGCTGCCGCAGCGGCGAACCCAACGAGATGCCGCCAAGGTAGGGCAACCCGACGTCGACGCGCTCGGCAGCACCGATGGCCTCGGATGCTGCCGGGGCGCGCGCGCTCTGGGCCAGGCGCCCCTGGGCGCTCTCGGGGGGCAGGCGGTCGAGGACCTTGCGTTCCGCCTCGTCGAGGGTGTGGCGCCGACGCAGCCGCAGCTGCCGGTGGATCTCGCGCTCCATCATCGCTTGGGCCTCCTGCGGCCCATAGGCCAGGATGCTGGTGCGACAGGAGACATGGAGGTGGTCCTGCAGATGGCGCGAGAAGGAGAGCTCGACTCCCAGTTGGCGCGAGACGCTGTCGCGTGCCGCCAGCAGGATCTGGGTGACCGCGTTATGGCCATCGAGCTCGGCCAGGTGGGCGATGCCTGCGTCCTCATCGGGGGCCGCGGGGTCTGCAGGCTGCAGCATGGGCGCAGGGCCGTCGCGGCGGCTAGGCGAACATCACCCCGGCCTCTTTGGCCGAGTTGTGGTCCTCCATCAGGACCTTGGCGATCGCGTCCTCGAAGTCCGCCTTGGTCACCGACTCGCGGCCCGCGCGGATGGCGAACATGCCCGCCTCGGTGCAGATGGCCTTGACGTCGGCGCCAGTGGCGCCGTCGGCCTTGGAGGCGAGGACGTCGAAGTCGAACTCGCCATCGAGGTTCATCTTGCGCGTGTGGATCCTGAAGATCTTCGACCGCGCCGAGGGCTCGGGCACCGGCACGTCGATGATGCGGTCGAAGCGGCCGGGCCGCAGGAGGGCATCATCGAGGATGTCGACGCGGTTGGTCGCCGCGATGATCTTGACCTCACCGATCGGGTCGAAGCCGTCGAGCTCGGCGAGCAGCTGCATCAGCGTGCGCTGGACCTCGCGGTCACCGGAGGTGGCCACCTCCAGGCGCTTGGCGCCGATGGCGTCGAGCTCGTCGATGAAGACGATGCTGGGGGACTTCTCCTTGGCCAGCTCGAAGAGCTCGCGCACCAGGCGGGCGCCCTCGCCGATGTACTTCTGGACCAGCTCGGAACCCACCAGGCGGATGAAGGTCGCCTTGGTCGAGTTGGCCACGGCCTTGGCCAGCAGCGTCTTGCCGGTGCCGGGCGGACCGATGAGCAGCACGCCCTTGGGGGGCTCGATCCCGACCTTCTTGAACAGTCCTGGGTTGGTCATCGGGTACTCGACGGTCTCCTTGATCTCGCGGATCTGGTCGTCGAGCCCCCCGATGTCCTCATAGGAGATGGACGGCGCCTCGATGACCTCGGCGCCCGAGACGATGGGGTCCATCGGCGCCGGGAGCACCGACATGATGCACAGGGTCTGCTTGTTCATCGCCACGCGGGCGTTGACCTCGAGCTTCTTCTTGTCGATGAAGTCGGCGGCGTACACGATGAAGTCTGGGCCGGTCGAGGAGCGGACCACCACGCGGCCGTCCTCAAGGACGTCGCGGATGAAGCCGATGATCAGCGGCGGTGTCTTGAGCCGTTCGAGCTCCATCCGCAGCCGCTTGATCTCCTTCTGGAGGCGGATCAGCTCGTTCTCGACGTATCGGCGTTCGCTCTCGGCACGCCGCACTTCCTCCATCAGCTGGGTGTTGCGGTTCTCGAGGATCGAGATGCGCTCCGTCAGGTAGTGCGAGAGCTCGGCCTCCTCTTCGGGGGTGACCGGGGTCTCGGCGCGCTTCTTGACGTACTCTTCTTCCTCTGGCATCCACTCAACGTCCTGGGTACGGAGTCGTTCCGCGTTCGGTCTATGGGCGCCCCTATTTAATACCTTAGCTGCGGCCACCCCTGCGGGGTCGCCACTGCGTGCTCAGCGGGCGCCCTCGGGGGGCTGCCCCCATCGAGCTGGCCACGCTCCTGGGGAATCCTCTTTAGACCGACTCCGCTTGGCCAACCCATGGCCTCCTGCGAGATGTGCGGCAAGGAGGTGCCCCTGGCGGCCTACGAGATCGAGGGGGTGCGTCTGCAGCTGTGCGCCGGCTGCGGGAAGATGGGGACGCCTCTCGAGCCCGCCGCCGAAGCAGCCCAGGTGCGACCCCGTTCGGCGCTCGACCCCCTGGGGAGCTCCGCACCGCGCGCCAGCCGGCGGGCCGGCCCGGCGCCGCCAGCCCCCGATGTCCTCGAGGGCGGGCCGCTCGAGCTCGCCGAGGACTATGGGCGGCGCATCGCCACTGCGCGCAACGCCAAGGGCTGGAGCCACGAGGAGCTGGGCAAGGTCCTCAACGAGCGAAAGTCGATCGTGGCGCAGCTGGAGGGACAGACCTTCCGCCCCTCGCCGCAGATGATCGGCAAGCTCGAACGGGTGCTGGGCGTGCGGCTGCTCGAGCCCGTCGAGGGCGCAGCGGCGCCCCGGCGCGGCCACAGCGGACCGATGACCCTGGGCGACCTCGTGGGGCGCAAGCGCACCTAGCGCCGTGGTGCAAGGGGGAAGATGGCGGGCGTGCGCCGGTCCATGGGGAGCCCGCCACCTTCGCCGGGGCGCCTGGTCCAGCGCCACGCCCGTGGCAGCCTTCTGGCCGTCCTGCTGATCACCGTGCTGCTGGCGCTCCCCCTGCTGCAGCAGCCGTTGCGCATCGACACCCAGCTGAGCCGCTTCTTCCCCGACGACGAGGTCGCCCATGCCCAGCAGCGGGTCGTCGACCACTTCGGCCAGCGCTACGTCGTCCACACGGTGCTCGTCGAGGGCACCGACGTGCTCTCCCCGCAAGGGTTGCGTACGACCCAGGCGGCGGTGGTCGCCCTGGGGCACATCAGCGGCGTGCAGCAGGTCCTCTCGCTCTCGACCGTGGTCGACAGCCTGTGTGCCCTGCAACCCGGACCCGACGGCGGGCTCGTCACCGTGCCGGGCCGCACCATCGCGAACTGCACCGACCCCGAGCTGCGCACCCTGCGGGATTCGGTGCTCCTGCCCTTCCTGCGTGGCACCATCGACGAGCGGATGGTCAACGCCTCGGGCCGGAGCAGCGCGCAGCTGCAGCAGCTGCGGATCCTGCTGCTGACGCTGCTGCCTGCCAGCGACGGGACCGACCCGCTCGCGCACTGGCCTTCGGCATCGTCGACCCTGGTGGTGGTGCAGGTCGACTACACGCTCTCGGACACCCAGTTGACCCGGACCTCGCTGCGGCTCCAGCAGGTCACCGCGCAGCTGCCACCGGGGACGGTGACCTTCCGCCACACCGACGCAGCGCTGCTCAGCCACACCATGGACGTCGCGACCGACCGCGAGGCGCCGCTGCTGATCGGCGGGGTGCTGCTGCTGATGGTGACGGTGTTGCTGCTGACCTTCCGGCAGGCCAGCTACGTGCTGCTGCCGCTGCTGACGCTGGCTCTGGGGCTGCTCTGGACCGTAGGCACCGCGATGTGGTTGGGGCTGACCCTCAACGCCCTCGACATCGCGGTCTTCCCGCTGATCGTCGGCTTGGGCATCGACTACAGCATCTACCTCACCTTGCGCTATCGCGAGCTGCTGCCGCAGATGCGCTCGCCGCAACGCGCCCTGGCGCACGCCGTCGACGACCAGTGGGTGGCGCTGCTGCTGTCGGTGGTCACCACGGTGGGCGCCTTCCTGACCAATCTGACCTCGACCTTGCCGCCCATCCGGGAGTTTGGGCTCCTGGCGGGGCTGGGGATCGGCTACGTCTTCCTGCTGACGCTCTTCTTCCACCTGCCGGTGCGGGCGCTGCTCGACCGGCGCGGGGCCAGGACGGCGGTGGTCGAGGAGCGCCGCCGGCCGGTGCTGGCGCGGACGCTGGCGTTGGGCGCCAAGGGCATGTACCGCGCGCCGGTCCTGGTGGCCCTGGCGGTGGTGCTGCTCACCAGCGGGGCGATGGTGGCGGCGACGCAGCTGCACCAGGACTTCTCGGTGCGCGACTTCGTCCCTTCCGACACGCCCGAGCTGGTCACGGCGGATCGGATCGCCACCTCCTTCCCGGCGGCCTCCTTTGCCGAGGGGTACTTGCTGCTCGAGGGGACCGTCGCCACCATCGAAGGCTACTCGGCAGTGGCGCAGATGAGCGCCAACGTCGCCGACGACGAAGGGGTCGTCGTCGTCGTCGCCGACGGCGTTTCGGTCCCCGCCATCCGATCGGTCAGCACATGGGCCGCCGCGGCGGCGGCAGCCGACCCGACGTTGCTCGAGCGATTCCACCTGCGCGCCGATGGCGGCCCCCAACCACAGATGGGGGACAGCGACGTCATCGGCCTCTTCGACCTGCTCTGGAGCACCGATGAGCCGTCGGCCGGCCCGCTGCTGCATCGCCACGGCAGCACCTACGACGCTGCCGTGGTGCGGGTGCTCATCGACGCTGCCGACGCCCCTGCCGCGCGGCGCCTGGTGAGCCAGCTGCGGGAGGACCGCGTGCCCTTTGGCGGCGGCAGCGTGGTGGTCACCGGTTCGGTGGTGCTGACCGTGACCACCCTCGATGCCATGGCGGCGAGCCAGGTGTGGTCCACCATCGAGTCGTTGGCGCTCAGCGGGGTGCTGTTGGTCTACTGGCACGGGCGCTCGGGGCGGCCCCTGCTGGGCGTGCTCGCCCTCGCACCGGTGGCGGTGGCGACGCTCTGGGTGCTGGGCACCATGTGGCTGGTGCGCATCCCCCTCAACGTCCTGACGCTGACCATCACGGCCCTGATCATCGGCATGGGCATCGACTACTCCATCCACATCATCGAGCGCTACCTGCAGGAGGTCAAGCGTACACCGCCGCGGATCGCCATGCGCACCACCATCGAGCGCACGGGCGCTGCGGTGATCCTCTCGGCGGCGACGACCGTGCTGGGCTTTGGGACGCTGTTGCTGACCCCGCTCCCCCTGACTCAGACCTTCGGCCTGATCAGCTCGGTGGCCATCGTCTATGTGACCATCCTCGCGGCGCTGGTGCTGCCCGTCGCCCTGCTTGCATGGTCGGTGGGCCTGCTGCGACCTCCCCGCAGGGGAGCACGCCCCCGGCACGAGGGCGCTCCCTAGGATGCCGCAGCGGCGCAGCGAGGGGGCGGCCCATTTATAGGTGGCCCCCAGGTTCCCCTAGATACTGCGCGCACGGGCGGGCGCGCGCGAAGGGCCATGGACGCGCAGGGTAACCCCCCACCACCGCTGGTCGTCGTCGGTGCCGCAGACGACGACCCGCTGGCTCGCGCCCGGCTGCTGCCGTGGTTCGACGCTCCTGCCCTGGCCGACTCGACGGTCGCGGTGGTCGGCCTTGGGGCCTTGGGCAACGAGGTGGCCAAGGACCTGCTGCTCGGCGGCGTCGGGACGCTGTTGCTGATCGATCCTGATACGGTCGTGGGCGCCAACCTTGGGCGCTGCTGCCTCTTCACCCCCCAGGACGCGGCGGCGCGGCGTCGCAAGGTCGACGCCGCCGCCGAAGGGCTGCGCCGGTTGCGTCCGGCGGGTCGCCCTCCAGCGGGGGCCCAGCTGATCGTGCTGCCCTCCACCATCGAGCAGGCGCTCGAGGACCACCGTGAGCAGCTGGCGAAGGTCGACCTCTTCGTCGGATGCCTCGACGGCATCGGGCCGCGGCTGACGCTCTGTGCCCTGGCGATCCACCGCCAGGTGCCCTACGTCGACGGCGGCATCGAGGGGCTGCGCGGACGTGTGCAGGTCAGCACACCGCGGGGGTCGACCTGCTACGAATGCACCCTCAATGCCACCCACCGCGCCGTCATCGAGCAGCACTACCGTTGCGGCGGCGGTGCCGCGACGGTGGTCACCCCTGCGGTCCCGGCCGAGGTCAGCACGGTCGCCGTCGTCGCCGGTGTCTGCGCGCGCGAAGTCTTCAAGCTCCTTTGCAAGGTCGAGGAGACGCTGCTCTCGGGGGTGTGGTACTACGATGGCTGGGCGGGCACTGCCCAGACGTTGGACCTTGCGCCCTCGCCCAGCTGCAGCACCCACGGGAGCGGGGAGGCGGGGCCATTGACGGTGCGCGGTGCACGCCCCACCGCCGAGGGACCGAGCATCGAGGTCCGGGAGGGGACGCGATGAAGAAGCAGATGGACCCGATGGATCTGCTCAAGTTCCAACAGGCGCTCAGCGGGAAGGCGCCCAAGGCTCCCGCTCGTCCGACCCGTCCGGGGACCGAGAAGGCCCGCCTCGAGAAGAAGAAGCGGGAGGTCTCCCTGCAGTCGTTGCAGTCCCGCCTCGACGAGGTGATGGTGCGGCTGCGGGCGCTGCAGGGGCTGACCGCCACCGAGAGCCTCGAGCGGCTGATCACCCAGGTCCAAGGGGAGATGGCCCGCGGCGAGGTCGAGCCTGCGGGCCAGACCCTCGAGCGAATCGAGCACGAGTCGGTGAGCTTGACCCAGAAGGTGGTCCAGGACGCGCTCTGGCAGTGCGAGGAGAAGGTCATGGAGCTGGAGATGTCCAGCACCCGACGCGAGGGCGGCGACCGCCTCGTGCCCGCCAAGAAGCTCGTCGCCGACCTCAAGGCCAACCTCCAGGAGAAGCGGTGGACCAAGGCGCTGGCGCTGGCCAAGGCAGCCACCTCGGAGATCGACGAGCTGCGGCGGGTCCAGGTGCTGGTGGTCCTCGACGAGGCGGAGGGCTTCCTCGACCTCATCGAGGAGTTGGGAGCCGAGAGCGGGGGCCATCGGGAGGCCATCGACGCCATCCATGCCTCCATGGGCAACAAGGACTTCGAGTCGGCCTTGGGCGCCGTGCTGGAGGTCCACGCCCGCTTGGCCCACCTGCGCAACGAGCACCTCGATGGCGCCCTCAGCTCGGCGCGCGAGCTGGTCGCTTCGCGCGGCAAGGGCACGTCCAAGACCGCGGCCGAGGAGCTGCTGCGCGCGGCCGCCACGGCCCTGGCCGACGGTCAGGAGGATACCGCGGTCGGCGCGCTGCAGGAGGCCCGCGCGCTGGTGGACCCCGACGAGAAGAGGCGCACCCACCTGCGGCGCGAGCTCAAGCAGCTGGCCCACCAGTTGCGGGAGGCGGGGAGGGAGGGAATCGGCCTCGAGACGGTCGAGACGGCCCGCGCCTCGGCAGTAACGGCCTACGAGGCCAACGACCTGACCGCCGCGGCTTCCCACCTCGAGGTGGCGCAGAACGAGTTCCGGCGCCTCGTGGGGGCGCTGCGCGAGGTCAAGCTGCTCGTGGCCACCACCTCGAAGCTGCTCGCCGACCGCGCGGTGCACGGCGGAGACTACGACCAGCCCAAGACGATGCTCACCGAGGCCAAGGAGTACCTCCGCCAGGGTGAGGTCGAGCTGGCTGAGGAGTTGGCCCGTTCGGCCAAGGAGGAGACCGACCAGGTCTTCTCGGACCTCGTCACGACCTCCGTCGCCGAGGTCGCCACTCCGCTGCGTAGCGTGCAGCGCCCGGAGCTGCAGCGTCTGCTGGCCGAGATCGACGCCGCGATCGCTGCCGGCACCCTCGAGCCCGTCCCGGGCATGCTCGCGCAGTTGCGCCGCCAGCGGACGGCGCTCGAGGGGCACCTGACGCTGGTCAAGGAGCGCCTGGGCAGCATGCGCCATGAGCTGTCCGACGCCGCGGCGGCAGGCATCGACGCCTCCGCGGCGGCGGGGGTCGCTGCCGACGCCGAGACCGCCCTCGAGCGTTTCGACCCCACCGGGGCGACCTTCAGCTATACCAAGGCCCGCCACCTGCTCCGACGCAGCTCGTTCGAGCACTTGCGGGCGATGGTGCGGCAGACGGAGGACGAGCTGGCGACCCTGCGGGTCGCTGGGATCGAGGTCGTGGAGGTCGAGACGCTCCTCGAAGGCCTCTGGCGCAAGGCGAGCCACGACCGACTGGGCGAGGCAGGCGAGGCCGCCAAGGATGCCCTCGCCCGCGCGCGGCAGGTCTCGGCAGCCTGGGAGGACTGGGCCGCCGCGGCGCAGGAGGCGCGTCAGCAGGTGGGCACCGCGCTGCTGCTGGGCCTCCCCACCGAGGAGCAACAGCGGGCCATCGCCCAGGCGGGGGCCGCAGCACGCGCCGGGCGCATCGAGGAGGCGTGCACCAGGATCCGCGCCGCGGCGACGGCGCTGGACCATCGGAGCCGCGAGCAGGTCGCCGCGCTGCTCTCCGAGGCCACGCCGATCGTGGAGAAGACGGCGCAGGTGGTCGCCATTCCTGGGTTGCAGGCGCGCCTGGCGGAGGCCGCGGGGCTGTGGGAACACGGCCTGTGCGCTCCGGCAGCAGCAGCGATCGCCTTTGCCAAGGAGCGGGCCGCGGAGGCGCGCACGCGCTACACGGCGATGACCCGCAGCCTGACGATCCTCGGTGAGCTGCTCGCCCAGGCGCAGACCTTCGGGGTCGACCTCGGCGGCACCACCCCCCTGACCGAGGTGCGCACCGCGATCAAGTCCGGCGAGTTCGATGCAGCCCAAGGACGGATGGACGCCCTGCGTTCCTCGATGGAGGTCGCGTACGCCAGCGCGCTAGGGGAACGGCAGCAGCAGCTCGAGGGCCAGATCGTGGAGCTGGCCGCGGTGCACATCGCCGTCGCCCCGCTGCGCTCCCAGCTCCAGGAGGCCGTCACCGAGTCGCGCAGCAAGAACTTCCTGCATGCCTGGGACCGCCTGCGCACCATCGAGCGGGGCATCGGGGATCTGCGCAAGGAGCGGTCGCGGTTGCTCTATGCCCTCGAGCAAGCCACGGACGCCGTCGGTGACGTCGAGCAACAAGGGGTGCCCATGGACGAGGCCCGGGGCATGCTCGAGCGGGCCCGCACCCTGATCGAGGAGGGAACGCTCGTCGAGGCGGCCGGCATCGTCGCCGGTGTCGGGCAGATCATCGAAGAGGGTGAGGAGAGCTATGCGCGACGGCGGCTCGAGGTCCTCAAGGGCGCCCTGGGCGAGGTGGTGCAGCTGCGCCTGCATCTGCCTGCCATCGAGACCGCCCGCGACCAGGCGGCGACCCTCCTCGAGGAGGGGCAGGCCATCGCCGCATTGCGCGCGATCGAAGGTGCCATCTCGGCCCTGGCCGACCAGCGTGCCCTGCACCGCCGCGCGGTCGAGCGGCGCGAGGAGCTCGTTGACCATCTGCGGCTCTCCGCCAAGGTCGCCCTCGAGGTGCCGGAGGCGGCCGAGCTCGAGATGTTGGGGGCTCGCGCCATCGAGGGGGGGGAGTACCAGCAGGCCGGACTTCTCTTCGAGCAGGCCACCGACGCCACCGTCCGGCGGCTGACGCAGGACCTGACGGCCCGGGGCGCCTCGGTGCGCGAGGAGCTGGCCCAGGCGCGCTTCGAAGGCGTGTTCAGCACCGACCTCGAGGAGTCGCTCGGGGCCCTCGGGGAGCTGCTGGGCAAGCGACAGGTGGCCCTCGCCCACGAGCTGGTCGGATCGGTCGCCACCAACCTGCAGGACCGCCGCACGCTCGCCGACGACGTCGTCAAGTCGTTGACGGGGGTGCATGGCGCCATCGATGCTGCCAAGGCCGCGGGTGTCAAGGTCGCGCGCGCCGAGGTCGTGCTCTCGCAGGCCGATCCTCTGCTGGCCGAGGGGAAGTACCACGAGGTCCTGCGACTAAGCCGGCAGGCGACCGAGACGGTCCGCAAGCAGGAGCAGGGCCACACCGCTGCTGCGGCGCGCCTCGAGGTCGTCCTGGCGGGCATCGAGCGCGCCAAGCGCTTGGCGGTGCCCCTGCCCCAGACCTCTGAGGCGCTGGGCGCCGCCACGCGGGCGATGGAGGTCGGCGAGTACGACGAGGCGCTCGTGGCCATCGCCGCTGCGGGCGAGCGCCTGCACCACGAGCAGCGGGAGGGGCTGCCGCAGCGCCTGGCGCAATTGCGCGAGCGCGTCGAGGCTGAGGTCGCGGCCGGGGAGTCCTTGCCCGAAGCCGAGGGAGACCTCTCGGCTGCCGAAGGCCTCCTGCGCGACCTGCCGCTCACTCCCGAGGCCGCCGCTCAGCCGCTTGAGGGCGCGCTGCTCCGCCTGCTGGCGGTCACCGCCGACCTTGCCGCCGTGGCCGCCCGGTTGAGCGCTGGCGAGGTGGCGGTGCAGCAGCTGCGCGACGAGGTCGCCCACGCCACGGCCCAGGGGCTGGTGTTGCCCGACATCGAGTCGCAGCTGCAGCAGGTGCAGGAGCACCTGCGGTCGCGGCGCCACAAGCGGATGCGTGCGGCGCTCTCGGCCGTGCGCGCGACCGTGCGCGAGGTGACCGCCGACCTGACCGCGGCGACTGCGGCACTCGAGGAAGCGGAGGCGCTCATCGGTGCCATCGACTACCTTGCGCTCAACCTCGATGGCCCCCTCGAGGCGATCGAGGCCGCCCATCGGTCCTTCGATCGCGGGGAGTACCGTGCCGCCGCCGAGGCCGCCAGCAGCGCCCACGCCGCCGCCGCATCGGCCGAGATGGCGGCCGTCGGACGCGCGATCGTCGAGGCCCAGTCGCTGCAGGCGGACCTGCAGGCCCTGGGCCTGCCCACCCCCGAGGGCGGGATCGAGGAGGCCTTCTCCGCCCTGGCGCAGCGGCAGATGCGCAGCGCCTACGAGGGCGCGACGGCCTCGAGCGCCG
Organism: Thermoplasmata archaeon; assembly: GCA_023265395.1. Taxonomy (GTDB): domain Archaea; phylum Thermoplasmatota; class DTKX01; order JAHFTX01; family JAHFTX01; genus JAHFTX01. Next base: position 8,442 of record JAHFTX010000002.1, on the reverse strand, counting down.
CTCTGATCAAGGCCAAGGAGCAGTACCGTGCGGCCGCCGAGGCAGTCCGCCAGGCCCGTGGCGCGCTGGAGCTGGCCGCAGTCTGGCAGCTGCACGTCGAGGAGGCGCCCTACCTGGTCAACCAGGCGGTCAGCACGCTCTCCAAGGCGCGGCTTGGGGAGGCCGCTGACCTCGCTCGGCGCTCGATCAGCGCCTTGGCGACGGCGGCTGCCGACCGCGCGGGGACGCTGGCGGGCAAGCTCGAGAGCGAGGCCGACCAGCTGCACGCGCTGGGGCTGCCCACGGCCAAGTTCGACGGCCTGCTGGGGATCTCCCTCGACCTGGTCGCCTGTGGCAGCCCGGCGTTGGCCATCCAGACGATCGAGTCGACGCGCGGGGAGATGGCGGCGCTCCAGCGCCAGCACGATTGGGTCTCCACCAACATCGTGGTGCTCCAGGAGCAGCTGCGGCGCGCGCCCGAGTTCGACGTGCGGGTCAAGGACGAGGTCTCCTCGCTGACGACCGCGCGCAAGGCCTTGACCAAGGGGGAGCTCGAGGGCGCCACCGCCGCGGTGCAGCTGGCCCGCCGTGCCACCCGCGGCAATTGGGTGCCCAAGGTCGAGGGGGCACTGAGCGCCGCCACTGAGAAGGCGGCGACCCTGCGCGAGCACGGGCTGGCGCTCAGCGAGGTCGACGACCTGCTCGAACAGGGTGAGCAGGCCCTCGCCGCCGACCAGTTCCCCCAGGCGCTCGAGGTCATCAGCCGCGCCAGGGCGCTGCTCTCCGAGCGCGAGGCAGAGGTCGGTGATGCAGCGGCGCTCCTCAAGGCGGTGCGCGACCTCATCATCGTGGGCAACCGCCTCGATCTCCCCGTAGGTCCCTACGAGGACGCGGTGGAACAGCTCGAAGAGCGGCTCTCCCGGGGCGACGTCGAAGGGGTCACCCCCGCCGCCGAGCAGCTGGTGGCGACGGTGCGCGCCGACTTCACCGCGTCGCTGACTGCGGAGATCAAGCAGGCGCAACACCGCCTCGAGGAGGTCCGCGCGGTCGGAGTCGGCGGGATCGACGACCAGTTCATCCGCTCCGCGCGCCAGCTCTTGACGCAATACCGCTTCCCCGCGGTCCGCGAGGCCCTCGAGGGCGGCCTCTCGTTGATCGACCAGCGGCAGCGCGGTCACGAGCGAGCGGTCGCCGAGCTCGACCGTGCCGCCGCGCGGATCGTCTTGCTGCGGACCGCCCCAGGGGTCAGCGCACTCGGCGACAGCGCCGACACCCTGGAGATCGCGCGCGGCGCCATGGCCGAGGGTGAGTACGACCTGGCGATGGAACTCTCCTTCGAAGCCGCCAACACCGCCGACCGGCTGGGGGCGGCCCAGATGCTCAAGGAGATCGAGCGGCTCGACGACGTCGCTGTCGGCGCCGCCGAGGGGACGCACCGCTCGAACCTGCACACCCACCTCGAGCGGGCGCGCACCCGCCTGGAGGGGGGCTCCGAGCGCTACGCCAAGGCCATCGAGTCCCTCGGTGCGGCGTTGCGCTGCGATCGCCTGCTGACCCAGCAGGCCGAGCTCGAGCGGCTCCAGCTGGCCATCGGAGGGATCCCCGTCCGCAGCACGGCCACCGACTCGGCCGGGCACGCGCTGGCATGGACGCGCACCACCATCGATTCGGGGGAGGTCGCCCATGGGGCGGTGGGGCTAGATGTCTGCCGCGCGCTGACGCTGTGGGCTCTGCTCGACGAGCGTGGCGTCCGACTCGAGCCTGCAGCGATCGCCGCCCTGACCGGCGCTGGGCGCACCCTTGCCGGGAAATCCCCCGTCGATGCCCGCGACGCCCTCGAGGAGGCGAACCGGCCGCTGGGGGAGGCCGCCCGGCCCTGGCTGACCGAGCAGCTCGACGCTGCGATGGCCGAGGTCGATGCGCTCTCGACCCAGGGGGTCCGGTTGCCGACGGTGGAGTTCCTCAGCGCCACCGAGGCCGCCATGGAGCGCGGCGGCTACATCGACGCCAGCGCGGTGCTCCAGGCGGGGCTCGCCTCGGTGCGCAGCGCCGCCGACTCGCACGGCAAGGCCCAGGGACGGATCGCCGCCCTGATGGAGGGGATGGGGACGATCGAGGAGGGGCTCGACACCGGCGAGGTGCTCGAGCTCGTCGACGCGGCCAACGGCCTGTGCGAGGAGGGGCGCTATGCAGCGGCCCTGCAGAGCTGCGACCGCGCCGAGGAGGCGCTGCGGGCCTTGCGCATCCGCAGCCTCGGACAGACCCTCGCGCGCCTGCGCACCTTCCTGGGGGAGATCTCCCTCGAAGGCGCTGTCGACCTGACCGCGCCCTTGGCGCAGCTGGGTGCCGCCGAGCAGGCGCTCTCCCGCGACGACGGCGACGTCGCGCTGACCCTCGTCGAGCAATCCCGCGAGCAGGCGCTGCAGCAGCGGATCCGCTATTCGCGCGTCGCCGACGCTCGGGAGGCGCTGCGGGAGATCTTCGCCTCGGGCGAGCTGCCGCTGGCGGAGTTCAAGGGGTTGCGCAGCCGCATCGCGGCCGTGCTCGAGCGCGACTACCGCGCCGAGCTCGAAGCCCGTGGTCGCGGTGAGGGGACGGAGCGTCCCCCGGCCATCGCGCCGTGGCAGGATGCCCAGCGGCTGCTGGTGCAGTACCAGACGACGCTGCAAGAGGGACTGACGATCATCATCGACCACCGCAGGGGCATGGGCTTGATCGAGTCGATGGAGGCGGGCATGCGCGCTGGCGACTACGCTGGTGCCGAGGCGCGGTTGCAGGAATGCTGGACCCAGGTGCTCGCCGCCGAGCGCACCGCTGCCCAGGTGGCGTTGCAGAACGCCTCGGAGGTCGTCGACCAGCTGGGTGCTGCGGGGCTGGACGCCTCCCTCGTCGAGTCGTTGCTGGCGCGGGCGCGTTCGGCGCTCGAAGGGGGTGAGGCGGACCGCACCTTCCACTACGTCATCGAGGCCAACCGCAGCGGGCAGACGCTGCTGGCGGCCAAGCAAGGGGTCGAGGAGTTGCTCGAGGGTGGGGCTGAACTGCTCTCCGTCGCCCAGAACGTGGGCATGCTCGAGGCCGATCTGGGTGGCGCCACCACCCTCTTCGAGAGCGCCCGCCAGACGATGCGATCGCAGGACTTCGAGACCGCCCACGACCTCGCCGAGCAAGGGGTCACCGAGCTGCGCGCCCGGTTGAACGACCGGATCGGCGAGGTGCGGGTGGAGGTCGCCACCGCCTCGGCGGAGGCCGCGGTCTCCCAGGTGCCCGTCGATGTCGTCGAGGAGGCGCTTGCGAAGGCACAGGAGCACCTCGACGCCAAGCGGTTCCTCAGTGCCTGGAAGGAGGTGACGGGGGCCCGCGCCTCGCTGGAGGCCTTGCGGACCGGCTACGAGCGCGTGGCAGGGGAGGTCGGCCCGCTGCGGGAGCGCCTCGACCAAGCGCGAAGCCGCGGGGTCGTCGTCACCGGCGTCGAGGAGGCGCTGGCGTCGATTGCTGCAGGGCTGGCCAGAGGGGACCTGCGCCAGGACAGGGCGATCCTCGCCGCCAAGGAGCAACTCCATGCCGCGACCGTCGCCCATGCGACCACCATGGAGGCGCAGGCACGCGCCACCCTGAAACTGCTGCAGGACGCCGGCAAGGATACCTCGGCGCACAGCGGGGTCCTGCGCGACAGCGCCGCAGCCCTCGAGGAGGGGGAGTACGCCGACGCGCTGGAGCTGCTCCATGACACCGCCGAGCTCCTGCAGACCGACTTGGCAGCACTCCTCAACGGTCGCATGGCCAAGGTCAACGAGGACCTCGCGCGTGCCAAGGCCGCCAGCCTGGAGCTGGGCGGACTCTCCGACCGCTCCCGGGAGACCGCCGCACGGCTGCGGGCCAAGGAGCTGCTCGCCGCGGCGAGCCAGCTCGACGCCTTCGAGCAGGACCTGCGCGCGGTCGTCGGCGCCAAGGTCACCGAGCTGTTCGCGGCCCTCGATTCACTGATCGGCTCGGCCAAGAAGCAGGAGATCGAGGTCCCCGAGGTCGCCAACGACCGCGCCAAGGCGGCCTCCCAGCGGGACGCCGGGGCGCTGCTCGAAGCCGCCCAGACGCTGCGCGGCGCCTTCGACCTCGCGCAACAGCTGGTCGCCTCGGGCTTGGAGGAGCGCCTGCGGCTGACCAAGCTGGCGATCGCCCATGCCGCGTTGCTGCAGATCGACCCCAGCCGTCTGCAGACCTACCTTGGGCGCGCGGAGGACTACCTCCAGAAGGGCAACGCCGACCGTGCGTCCTTCTATGCCAGCCAATGTCACCGCGAAGCCGAGCGGTTGATCGCCAAGGCGCTGCCGGTCGCTGCCACCACCGTCGAGGGCGAGGTGGCCGCCGCGCTCAAGGCCAAGCATCCCTCCGCGAGCCGTGCCGCGGCGCGGCTGACCGAGGCGCGCGCCGCCTTCACGGCCAAGGATTACCCCGAGTCCCTCGAGGGGCTGCAGCACACGCGGCTGCTGCTGGGCACCGCCGAGGGGGGAGCCACCACCGACGCCGAGTTCGAGTCCCAGTTGACGCAGGCGCGCACCCTGTTGGCCTCCCTGGCAGCGGCGGAGCTCAACGTCACCGACCTCGAGGAGCAGCTGACCACGGTGACCTCCCTCGCCGGCGAGCAGCAGCTGACCGAGGCCAAGGGGCAGCTGGAGGCCTTCATGGCGACCGCGACCCAGCGGGAGGACGACCATGCCCTGGTGCGCCGTCGCTACGACGGCGCCCGCGACCGGATCGCCGCCGCGGAGCAGGCGGGCATCGACGTCGAGGAGGCTGACGACCTGTTGGAGCTGGCGCTGGCGGATGTGCTCAACAACGACTTCGGCGGTGCCCACCAGACCCTCGAGCAGGTCGAGGCGACCCTGACGTCTCTGCTGAGCGCTCCACCAGCGCCAGCCAAGGAGCCCCTCCCCGAGCTCGTGGAGGTCCGCGGGCGCCTGACCGCCGCCGCTGCGATGGGCGCGGACGTCGACGCGGCGAGGCAGTTGACCGACTCTGCCGAGCAGGCCTGGCGTGACGACCGCCTCGACCAGGCGCGGACCCTTGCCCAGAACGCCAGCGCCTCGATCCGCCGGGCGATCCTCGCGTTGCGCCCCGAGGTCGTCGTCGACTTGCAGCTCCAGGAGGAGCTGACGGTGGGCCGCTGGAGCGCAGCAGCGCTCAGCGTCAGCAACATCGGGAAGGCACCAGCCCGCAACATCGCCGCCAAGGTCAGCGGGGGCCTCTTCGCCCGCCGCGCCGAGGGAATCGACCTCGAGGTGGGGCAGGCCAAGGAGGTCCCGCTGCAGGTCAAGCCCACCGACTTCGGCCAGATCGCCTACAAGGTCACGGTCACCTACGTGCGCTCGAGCGACAACACCTCCTACACCACCGAGATCGACAAGGTCGGGACCGTCCCGCGGCCTGCCTAGGGGAAGCTCCGATGGGGATACTGCGGCCGCTGGGGGACCCGATGCGCAGCTGCACGCTGTGCGCCGGTCCCCTCGTGGGCAGCAGCCGCACCGTCGCGTGCGTCTGCGGGCTGGTCCTGCACGAGCGGTGTGCCGCGGAGGTCCTGACCTGTCCGGGCTGCGGGGCGCCGTTGCGCAACCGCCTGGTCTGAGCCCCGCCCGCTCGTGCGTCCCCATACCCTTTTGCATCGCCGCTTCCTGGGAGCGCCGTGACCGCGGCGCAGCGGCGAGACCACCTCTTCCTCCATGAGGGACCCCATCCCTCCCATGGTGCGTGGGCACGGTCGGTCGGGTGCACCTTCGTGCCCACGCCGCTGCGCCTGCGCAGCCCCGGGCAGGTCGGCTCGCTCGGCTCGGGCTCCCCGGTGGGCGCGCTCAAGGCCGCCACCACCCGAGCGCTGGGGGTCCCGCTGCCGATGCTCCTGCAAGGGCTGGGCGCTGCGTCCCTGCTCGGCGCAGAGGCCACGGAGGGTGTGCGGCTGCTGATTGCCGAGGGGCGCCTCGAGATCGTCCCGGCGACGGTGGCGGTGGGCCTTGCCGACCCGCCACGTCCCTCGCTGGTGCTCCTCTCGGCCGATCCCATCCTCCACGAAGTGGGCACGACCTTCCCCCCCCGATGGCGGGTGCTCTACGACCGTCTCCTCGAACGGGTCGACCTGGTGGTCTGCAACTCCGCGCTGAGCGCCTCGTGGCTGCCGCCGGTCCTTTCGGACCGCGCGCTGGTGCTCTACCCACCGCTGCCGCGCGCGCCGCCCCCCTTGCCGCTGCTGCCAGCGCGGCCGGGGCACCGATGCGTCGCGCTGGGGGAGCTCAACGTCGCCACCAAGGGGATCGACCGCACGTTGGCGGCCTTCGCCCTGGTGCGCGCCAACTTCCACGATGCCACCCTCGACCTGATCGGCGGGGGGAGCGTTCCGCCCGGAAGTCCGATGGAGGGGGTCACGGCACACGGCATCGTCCCGTCGCCGGAACCGTTGCTGGCCCACGCCTCGGTGCTGCTGCACCTGGCGCGCAAGGAGACCTACGGCCTTGCCCCCCTCGAGGCGATGCTCCAAGGGGTCGTCCCGGTGGTCAGCCCCACCTGCGGGATCGCACCGCTGGTCGCACAGGTCGATGCGCGGCTGGTGGTCGACGACGTCAGCGCCGCCGCAGCGACGGTGCGATGGCTGTGGGAGGACCCGCAGGCGTGGCGTCATGTGGCGCGTTCCGCGATCACCCTCGCGCGGCAGCGGGTCGAGGAGTCCTCACCGGCGGCCTTCGCCCACGCGCTGCATCCCTTCCTTAATCGCACACGGCCCTGGCCCTCGGGCCGCTGGCACGCCCGGTAGGTCCCTGACGCAGCGTTGCGGCAGGGCGCCGCAAGGGTCGGCGAGGGTGCACCGCCGAAGGAGCGACCAACATGCCTATATGGCGGACCGGCCGCAGGCGGAGTGATGGTCAGCGCCTCCCGGCCGGTCGTCAGCACCGAGACGCTCAGGCTCGTGCCGATGTCCGACGTCCCCGACGACGACGTCGTGACCGTCTTCAACGCAGGCTTCAGCGACTACTATCACGCCGTCGGGATGGACCTGCTGACCTTCCACGAGTACATGGCGACCAACGACATCCAGCCTGCCCACAGCCTCGTGGCCTACCTCGACGACACCCCCGTGGGGTTCACCTTCAGTGGCCTGCGCGGCGAGAGTGGCTGGGTCGGCGGGTTGGCCGTGGACCCGACCTATCGCCGTCAGCACGTCGGTTGGACGTTGCTGCAGCGCCAACTGGAGATCATGCGTGACCAAGGGGCGACCCGCGTCACGCTCGAGTGCATCGACCGCAACACCGCGGCGTTGGCGATGTACGAGCGCGCCGGGTTCCGCAAGCTGCGCAAGGTCTACTACCTGCAACAGGACCGGCCCCGGATCAAGGTCCTGCCCTCGGTGGTCACCTTCGAGCAGGTCGAGGTCGCCGCGGTGGTCCCCTACTACACCAAGGACCACTCCTGGTCCAAGCAGGTCCAATCGATGCTCCAGACCCCCGACCACAAGGCGGTGCTCGCGCGCAAGGAGGGCAAGGTGGTCGGCTACGCCGTCTACTTCGCCAACGAATCGCTGCTCTACATCTTCGACATCGGCAGCCGTTCCTACGAGGACCATCTGCTCAACCACCTGGTGGACCTCACCCGCCCCGAGCGGGTCACCACGGCCAACGTCTTCGACCGCCATCTGCTGGCGACCTACGCCGCCAACGGGTTCCTGATCACGCTGACGCTCTTCGAGATGGAGTGGCTCGCGAGCAAGCGCCGCTGGGGCATCTTCGGCTGAGGGCTCAGAAGCCGCACATCCGTGCGATCGAGTCGACCGCGCCGTCGGGGGTGAAGCCGATCCCCAGGAACATCACGAGGACGAAGAACGCGGGCACCAGGGCTGTCTTGCGCAGCACCTTGTGGTCCCAGCGCAGGTGCATGAAGAGCATCGCGATCAGCCAGACCTTGACGGCACCGACGATGAGCAGGATGAAGAGTGTCACTTCGATGGGCATGTGCAGACTGACGAGGCCGATCTCCATGGCGGTCAGATACATCAGCGCGGCCATGTTGAAGAGGTACACCGGCATGTGCGAGTGGTGGCCACCGGCGGCATGCACCGCGGATGCGGCTGCTGGTCCGACATGGGCGACGGCCATCGTGGTCCCTGCTGAGGGCCGACCGCCGGTAGGGACTTGAACTTTTCCAGGCACGCCGATGTGCCACAACCCTCAAGTACCGACCCTCCGCAGTCGCAGCCTCGAGGTCTCGAAGATGCACGCGAACCGAACACCTGCCCTGCTGGCCATCCTGCTGCTGGCGCTCAGCTCTACGCTGGTGCTGCCCATCGGCAGCGCCACCGCCGCCCGTGCGGCCGACCTGACCATCAATACCCTGGTGGCCGACGATACGACCCCCGGCTTGGGCGACAACATCAGCATCACCATGACGATCCAGAACGTGGGCCAAGGCAACGCGACGGACGTGGCA
>JAHFTX010000022.1 GCA_023265395.1 Thermoplasmata archaeon | reverse complement strand
TCTGGCGATCCTGCGCCGCAAGCGCAAGTGATCGCGTAGCGACACATCGCAACGGACCAAGCGGGAGGGGGAGCGATCCCCCTCCCGCACCCCCCATCCTTCTTCGGACCTTCTGCAGGCCGGCGCAGCGGCTGCCTCGAGCATGATCATGCCCAGGATGCTGGGCCCGTCCGACCGCACTGCATGCGGCGAGCGCCCCCCAAGTGAGGGGCAGACCGCTCACGAGCGTCGATTCGCTATTTGGCGCGCATCCGGTTGTTGCGGGGGTTGTGCTCGACCTGGGCAAGTCCCAGGACCTCGAGCACCGGCGGGAGGTAGTTGCCGAAGCGACCCCGCAGCCCCTTCTTGAGACCGTACCACCCCTTGACCGGATTGGTGGGCGATCGGCCCCAGGCCTCGACCGTCCCTTCGGCGGCGGGCTTCTGCTCGTCAGCGGCGCCCAGGGGGACCCAATCGCCGGCATCCTTGAGCATCCGGTGGAGGTCCTCGATGCATCGCAGCTGGTAATGGACTTGGGTCTTGCCCACCTGCACCACGAGGGTGGGGGGGGTCAGCGTCGTATCACGGTAGGCGCTGAACTCCGATGATCCTGGCGGGGTCGTGAGGACCCACGGGTTCCCCTTGGTTCCGTCTCCTGTCGCCTTGGCCATGACCGCCGCCAACGGCGGCAGGGCGATAATCGCTTCGGCTCGCCGATGCAGACGCCGCCGGCGGATGGGTCTGGCCGAACGTTCAGAAGTCTGCCAAGGGGCGGCGCCCGACGTAGCCGCCCTCGAGGGTGTGCCAATGGCCGATCCCCTCCTCGCCGCGGCGCCAGCAGAGGAACACCTTCTGCCCATCGGCACGCACGGCGTAGAAGTCCACCAGGCCCTGGGGCAGGCTCTTGACGTACGCTCCCTCCTGGACCATCTGCTGCACCAGGGTGTCGACCGAAGCGATGCGGTCCTCCGCCTCCGTGCGCAGGGTCTGGTAGGTCGGGTGCTCAGGGTTGGTCGGGTCGTCGATCGCTGTGCCCCAGTACTGGGTCATGTCCTCGAGGAGGCCGCTGAGCTCGCGGATCCGCTCGAGATGGTCGTCGACCTGTTGCATCAGCGGCCGGACGCGCAGGAGTGCCTCCTGCGCCTGCACCAGGGTCAGCACCTTGGTCGGTTCGTAGCGCGCCCAGGGGGGCTGCTGGGGGGGCACATCTGCATGGCTCATCGCCAGCGGCGGGTCGGGGCCGTCGTGCTCCATGGTCGTCGTCGCGCCCCCTCAGAGCGGCGGCAGGTCCGCCAAGGCCCGCAGCGCTGCCTCGAAGGGTTGCGGTCGGGCGTCGCGGATCGTCGGGCGGCCCACCCGCGCGCTGGCGGTCTGGCCGTGGTCGATGGTCGCGACGACCGTGTCAGGTGCAGCGATCTTGCCTGCCGCCACAACGGCTCCGCGGGCCGAGACGATGCGACTGCCGCCAAAGAACTGCACCTGCCGCTCCGTGGCAGAGAGGTTGCAATAGACCAGCGGCGTGGCGTTCTCGATCGCCCGCGCCACCGCTAGGTGTTCGAAGAAGGCACGGCTGGTCATCGGCGATGCCGAGATGCAGCACAGCAGGTCAGCCCCGTGGAGCGCCTGGGCGCGGAACAGCTCGGGGAAGAACAGGTCGTAGCAGATCGACAGGCCGATGCGTCCAATCGCCGTCCTGGCGACCACCGGGGCCGTGCCGGCCGCAAAGTAGAGCTGCTCCTCGAAGGGGCCGAAGGTGGGCAGGTGCATCTTGCGGTACGCGTGCACCGCTCCCTCGGGCGTGACGAGCACGGCACTGTTGTGGGTCAGCCCCCGCGCGCGCGGCGAGCGCTCGGGCATCCCAAAGAGCACGTGGCGCCCGGTGCGCGCGGCGACCGTGCGCACGGCCTTGACCACCGGCCCATCGAGGGGCTGGGCCAGGCGATGGACCGCGTCGCGGGTGAGGTATCCGGTCAGGAACAGTTCCCCGAAGCAGACGAGGTCGGCCTTGGTCGAGCGCACCGTCTTCGTGAGGAGCTTGAGGTTGGCGGCGACGTCCCCCAGGCGGGTCTGCCGCTGGATCGCGGCGACCACCACCGACTCGGTCATGGTCGCTGCAGCCTGGGAGCGGACCTAAAACGTTTGGTCGCTGCGCCTCGCCCTCCTCAGCCGATGCGACGCATCTGGCTCGTCAGCGGCATCCTGGCGACCGTCCGCACCGCCAGCGCGCTGCCGATCAGCGCCGCGGCCAGGGTGCTCAGGGCGAGGATCCCGAGGTCCTTGAGGGGCAGGATGTACCGGAAGTCGATCGGGAGGTAGATGTTGAAGGAGAAGAGCAACAAGAACGCCACTCCGATGCCGATGAGCATCCCGATCGCCAGCGCCCCGGCACCGATGGCGGCGCCCTCGAGGAGCATGCTGCGCGCGATGGCGGCGCGCCGCAGCCCGATCGCGTTGAGCACCCCCAGTTCGTAGGCGCGCTCGCGCACGGCCGCCTGGAGGTTGGCCACCAGCGAGAAGACTGCCACCAGCAGCAGCAGCGCGAAGATCGCCAAGGTCACCCGCTGGAACTCCTGCGCCGCCGCGTCGGCGGCATCGATCACCTCGTCGGTGCGCACCACCACCAGCCCCGGCGTCGTGCCCCAGCTGCGCTGGATGGCGTTGGCGACCGTCGCTGCGGGCACCCCGGAGCGCAGGTCGACGAAGAGGTCGCGCAGCGGCAGCGCACCGCCGCTGCCGTTGGTCAGGGTCAGGTAGGTCGACGGAGCGACGAGCACCCCCGAGGTCTGGGCGAGGATCGGCTGCTCGAGGAAGTCGAAGGGGTATCCTGGCAACGTGCGCACCACCGCGACGACCGCGACGAAACTCTTGGCCGAGGTCGTGCGTAGCACGATGGTGTCGCCCCGATGCGCTCCGAGCGAATCGGCGACCGCGCGACTGAGCACGACCTCGCCCGGCCCCAAGGACGCGACGTCGCCGACCGAACCCTCGGTCAGGTGGTCCTGCTGCAACGCGACGGTCCTGGCGAACGCTGAATCGGGGGCGAAGGCGCGCACGGGGCCGAAGCGATAGCTGACCAGGTCGGAGATGATGACCTCCGCCGGGGCGCTGACGGCGCTGACCGAGAGCACATCGGGTTCGTCGGCGACGAAGTCGACCATGCGCCCATCGAGACGGTCGAGCGCGGAGACTCGCAGATCGGCGCCGATGCCGAAGGTGAGGGTGCGTGCCCCGTTGTCGGTGTAGGCCGCCGAGAAGACGGAGAAGTCGACGACCATGGTCACCACCAGCAGGAAGATCAGCGTCGTGCTCAGGTTGCGCCGGGTGTTGCGTCGCAGGTTGGCGCGCGTCAGCGTCGCCACCTTGGGCGCCGCAGGCCGTGCCAGGCGCAGCAACCACTCCTGCAGCCGCGGCGCAAGTGCCAGCGCGCCGATGCTCAGCAGCACCAGCATCAGCAGGTCGGAGCCGATCATCAGTGGGCCGAAGGCGGCGTTGAAGTGGAACGCCAACAGGTAGGGCACCGCCACCGTGCCCCAGATCAGGCCGCCAAAGAGCAACAGCGCCCCAAGGACGAGCCGCAGGTCGAACTGTTCGCTGCGCACCAGGCGCACCCGCAGCCGCGCGCGGGTGCGGAAGAGGGCGTCGGCAGGGCTCGTGCGGAAGGCCTGGCGCGTCGGACCGAGGGCAAAGAGCAGCGTCACGGCGCTGGCGATCGCCAGCTGGCCGAGCACCTGGGTCGGGTCGACCACCAGCTCACTGATGGGCAGCAGCCGTGGCCAGAGGCGCTCGAGGCCCTGCAGCAGCGCCCAGCCGAGCAGCGCCCCCAGGGCCGTCGCCGGCAGCAGGATGGCGCCCAGTTCGGCGAGCACCACCGAGGCCATCGCCCGTCGGCGTGCCCCCAGCAGACGCATGACGGCCAGGTCATGGCTGCGCTCCTCGACGCTGAGCGTGAGCATGCTGGCGATGATCAGCCCGCCGACCCCCGGAAAGAACGCCGCGGTGAGGTAGACGACGAGGTTGAAGGAGCCCGATGCCTGCCCGGCGATCGCCAACAACGTCGCGCGCGGCGTCAGCACCGAGAAGCCCGGGCCCAGTCGCTGGGCGACCTGCGTGCCGGTGCGCAGCACCGCCTCCGAAGGATCGGCGGAGTTGCGCAGGTCGTACGACTGCGGCGGGGTCACCGCCAGCAGCGCGGTGACGTTGGTGCTCTCGTAGAGTCGCTGGACCGTCTCGAGGTCCTGGTAGAGGTAGCTGCTCACCCCTGGCAAGAAACGGCCCTGGGTGCTGATCACCCCCGAGACGGTGAGGTTGACCAGGGTGACGTTGGCAGGGTCGATGGTGGGCAACTGGGCGAGGTCGATGCGTCCTTGGCTGAGGTCGAGGGAGAGGTTGGAGAGGCGAACGATGGCGACCTGCACGACGTCGCCGACGCTCACCCGCAAGGACAGGGCGAGGTCCTTGGAGAGCACCGTGCCGCCCGGGGGCGCCACGGCGCTGCCCTGGAGGGCGCGGACCCGACCGAGGTCGTGGTCAGGGTGCACCCCGTAGTGCGACGCGACGGCTGCGGTCAGCTGCTCGCCAGCGTTCCGGTGGGCCAGCACCACCGTCGGCGTCGCCCACAGCGGCAGCACCCTCGCGATCCCTGGGGTCGCGGCGAGCACCTGGGTGGGGCCGCCCGGTTCGAAGAAGGGGTCCGTCGGCGTGGTCGAGAGGTCGCGCGTGACGATCAGGTCCATCCCCACATCGGCGGTGACGTCTTGGGCGATGTCCTGTTGCAGCGAGCGCACCAGGATCCCGGCCATGACCATCATCGCGACCGTCAGCAGCGCGGCGACGACGGCGAGCAGGTAGCGCTGGCGATTGCCGCGCAGCCCGCGCAGCACGTATCGCTGGATCCCCACGGCTAGTCCTTCCCGGAGCGACGGTCGCCGTTGGTGTCGACCGCGACGATCTGGCCGTCCCGCAGCGTGATGGTGCGGTGGGCAAAGCGCGCCACGATCGGGTCGTGGGTCACCACCACCATGGTCACGCCCTGTTCGTTGAGGTCCCGCAGCGCCTCGAGGAGTTCGGTGGTGGTCGCGCTGTCGAGGTCGCCGGTGGGCTCGTCCATCAGGACGAGGTCAGGGTCGTTGGCCAAGGCGCGGGCGATCGCCACGCGCTGCTGCTCCCCGCCCGAGAGCAGCGAGGGGGTATGGTCGGCGCGGTCTTGCAGGTGGACCAGTGCCAGCAGCTGCGCCACTCGCTTGCGCACCGCCGGGGGAGCCTCTCCATTGAACTCGAGGGGCAACCCGATGTTCTCGGCTGCCGTCAGGCTCGGGATGAGGTTGTAGAACTGGAAGACGAACCCGACGTGGCACCGCCGGAAGTCGGTCAGCTCGTCGTCGCTGAGCGAAGCGAGGTTGGTGCCATCGATCTCGATGGTGCCCGAGGTCGGGGTGTCGACGGCGCCGATGAGGTTGAGCAGGGTCGACTTGCCACAGCCGCTGGGTCCCATGATGACGACGAACTCGCCGCGGCGCACCTGCAGGTCGATGCCATCGATGGCCCGTACCGGCACCGTGCCCGTCAGGTAGGTCTTGTGCACCCGGGAGAGGCGCACCAGCGCAGGTGGGGCCTTGGTCTTCTTGGCGACGGCGACGCTCTCACCCTAGGGAGCCGAGGGCGTGACTGTGCCGATAAACATTATCAGCCACGGCAGCACCGCTAGGAGCGTGACCCTGCGCCTTCGGATGGCCATCGCCGTGGTGCTCGTCGCGGCGCTCTCCCTGCCATCGCTGCCCAGCAGCGCAACACCCCCGAGCGACCCCTACACCGACCTGACCGCCTCGGCGATCCACGAGCGCTTGGTGGCCTTGGTGCAGGCGCACCCCGACCTGGCGAAGCTGACCGTCATCGGCACCACGGTCGAGGGTCGCCAGATCGAGGCCATCGAGCTCTCCGACGCCGTCGAGACCTCGGACCCCTCCGAAGGTGAGGTGCTCGTCCTTGCCACCGAGCACGCCCGTGAGGTCGGTGCTCCATCGGCGGCGGTACGCCTCGCCGAGTCGCTGGTCGGCGCCTTTGGGAGCGACCCCGATTCGACGCGCTGGCTCTGTACGTTGCGGATCGTGATCGTGCCGGTGGTCAACGTCGATGGCTTCGTCTTCGATGAGGGCCACAACGACTGGCGCAAGAACCGCCGGGACAACGGCGATGGCACCATCGGCGTCGACCTCAATCGCAACTTCGCCTTCCAGTGGGGCTACGACGATCTCGGCTCGAGCGGGATCGGCGGCGACTTCGACTACCGGGGGACCGCGCCCTTCTCGGAGCCCGAGTCGCGCGCGCTGCGGGACCTTGCCCTCAACCACAGCTTCGACCTGTCGGTCAACTTGCATAGCTATGGCCGCTCGATCCTCTATCCCTACGGCTACGCTGACGTACGCACCCCTGACGACGATTGGTTCGTCGCCACCGCAGAGGCAGCAGCTCTTGCGGCCCCCGGGTACGAGGTGCTCAAGGGCACGGACCTCTACCCCACCAACGGCGAGACCGACGACTGGCTCTACGCCACGTTGGGCGTGCGCAGCTTCACCATCGAGATCGGAGATAGTTTCTACCCGCCCCCGGAGTGGCTACCCACCGAGTACGCGCAACTGGCGCCGGCACTCTTTGCGTTGCTCAACGCCTCCCGCACCGTGCCCAGCGCGAGCGCGATCTCCGACGCGCAGCTGACGGATGGGGACGGCCTCGATGCGCAGCTCTCCTCCATCGGTGACCTCTCGCTGGGCGGCTCCTTGGGACTGCAGGTGGCGATCCGCAACGGGGGCGACGCGGCGGGAGTGCTGCAGACGACCCTGCAGGTGCGGCAGGCCCAAGGCGGTGCGCTGGTGGCCACGATATCGCAGAACCGCACCGTCGGCGCGGGTTCCACTGCCACCGTCCCGCTGCAGTGGCAGGCGCCGCTCAGCGGCGGTGGGCCGCTGCTGCTGGAGGTGACCACCAGCACCGACGGCGATGCCGACCTCGACAATGGCCGATGGCACGGCCCGCTGACCCTCGATGGACAGAGCGGCGTGGTGCTGCTGGGCCCGAACAGCGCGCACCTGACCCAGGGGCAACAGCTCGATCTGCCCCTGCAGCTGCGCAACATCGGCGCTGCCCCGCAGCAGGTCACCACCACCATCACCCGAGCCGATGGAGGTGTGTTCCCACGTGGGATCGATGTCGTGGGGGGAGACCTGCTGATCGCCGGCGGCGCACAGGTGCCCGTCGTGCTGCATCTGCACCCAGGTGCAGACACGCCGACGGGGGACATGCTGGTGCAGGTGTGCGCGACCTCACCCGACGCCAGTGCGACCCACCTGATCGCGATGCAGGTCGACGATGGGACGCCCACGGCCGTCATCGTCGGGCCAAGTGCCTTGCAGGCCAACGCGATCGGCTCCTACTCCGCCGAGCTCAGCAGCGCCCCAGGGTCACCCTTGGTGCGCTTTGCCTGGTCGCTCGACGGCGTGGCCGTGGGTGATCTGCCGATCCTGCAGGTCGGGCCGCTGTCGATCGGGACTCACCTGTTGGCAGTGGCGGTGACCTCGGCGTCGGGGCTGAGCGGGAACGCCAGCCGGATGCTGGAGGTCGATGTGTCCCCTTCGGTGCAATGGGAGGTGCCGACACTGCTGCAGCCGCAGCAGGAGAACGCCACCATCGTGATTGCGCTGCGCAATCCCTCCGAGGGCGCCATCTCGGCCCACTTGCGCGTGCAGGCGGACTCGTCGCTGGTCGCGTCCTTGCCCGACGCGGTCGACCTGCCCGCCGGTGCCAGCACCCAGATCCCGCTCGACCTGCGACTCGACGCACGCGCCCCCGTCGGGAGCGACCATCCCCTGACGGTCTACGCCCAGCCCCTGGGGAGCACCTCTCAGCCCGTGCAGGCGCAGACGGCCGTGCGGATCCCGGCGCTCGAGCGCGCGCGCCTCGATGCCGTCGGCGGCCTTTCCCTCGTCGCCGATGGTGGTGCCGCAGGGAGGGTGAGTGTGCAGGTGACCAACAGCGGCAACGTGGAACTCGACCTGCACCTGACCTCAGCGACAGCGGAGCCTTGGCATGTGCAGGTCGAGCCTGCGGCCGTGCGACTGCACCCCGGGGAAAGCACCCGTGTCAACGTCACGTTGCCGAGTTCCTCACAACGGCCGGCGCAGGAGCGGACGGTGCCGCTGGTGGCCCAGACCACCGGCGGCACCGTGCTGGCGACCCTGCCGCTGCGGGTGCGCCAACTGCCGATGCTCCACGTCGAGGGGGTCGTCGTGACGATCCCGCAGCTGCGCGCCGGCGGGACTGCCACCGTCACGATCCGGCTGACCAACGGCGGCAACGTCGCAGCGCGGGCCTCGCTGCTGCTGCCGATGCCCTCGCCGGGCGGAATCTCCATCGAGCCGGCGCACCGGATCGTGCCACCGGGTGCGACCCTGCTGGTCGACGTGCCGGTCCGCGCAACCAACGCCGCCGCCGGGCAGGCGTTGGACCATCTGGTGCTGCACCTGACCGCCACCGAGGGATGCGACTGTCAGGCCAACGGGACCGTGCAGGTCGGATTGCGCGTCGGCGCGCTTGCCACGAGCACATTGGTCACCCCTGCAGGGGGGAGCATCCTGGCGCTCAGTGTCATCGGCGGGCTGATCGCCCTGGTGCTGCTGGGTCGGCGCCTGGGCGCGGCGCCTCCGCGCTCACCCTGAGGAGCCGCCTCGCTGCTGGGCAGCCCGCACCAGCCGTCCGGTCTCGATGGCCCACTTGTGGCCGTCGAGCTCCTCGGCCGTCAACAGCAGGCGCTGCCGCGGCTCGTACCGCGCGCCGCTCTCCCAATCCGTGTACTTTCGGGTCACCTCGTACCAGGAGGCGGTCCGACCGGCGGCGGAGGCCGCCTCGCTCTCGCGGACCTTGGCCTGGCGCGCCCGCAGTTGGGTGTAGGTCCCCGGGTAGCAGCCGATGTGGCCATCGTGGAAGGTGAGGATCTTGGTGGCGACGTTGTCGAGGAAGTAGCGGTCGTGGCTGGCCATGACGATCGTGCCCTCGTAGCAGTTGAGCGCCTTCTCGAGCGCCTCTCGGGCGGCGATGTCGAGGTGGTTGGTCGGCTCGTCGAGCACCAGCAGGTTGGTCGGCGAGATGACCAGCTTGAGCAGCGCCAGCCGCGCGCGCTCGCCTCCGCTGAGGCTCTCGACGGTGTGCGTGACCTGGTCCCCCTTGAAGAAGAACCGGCCCAGGTAGGCCTTGCAGTCGAACTCGTGGAGCTTGGGATCGACGGTGCGCAATTCCTCCACCAGCGTGTGGTGCGGCTCCAGCGAGAGGTGCCCCTGGTCGTAGTAGCCGGGCACGGCGACCTCGCTCAGGCGTAACGTGCCCGCGGTGGGACGCTCGAACCCCAGCAGCATCTTGAGCAGGGTCGACTTGCCACAGCCATTGGGCCCGATGACCCCGACTCGGTCACCGACGTCGATCTCGAAATCGGAATCGGAGAAGAGGGCGTTTCCCTTGCCATAGGACTTGGAGAGCCCCTCGGCCTCGGCGACGAAGCGACCCCCGCGCGTGGCCTTGCTGAAGTCGAGCTTGATCCGCCGCTCCTTGAAGACCGGGTCGAACTCGCGGTCGGTCTTGGCCAGCCGCGCCAGCTTGGAGCGGATCTGCGTGTCGAAGCGGTTGCGCCCGCGCATCTTCTCGATGTACGCCTTCTGCCGTGCCACCTCCTTCTCGACCTTGGCGCGCCGTCGTGAATGGATCGCCAGCCACTGGGCCTTGAGGTCGACGAAGGCGGTGTAGTTGCCCCCCCACGAGCGCAGCTGCTGGTCCTCGAGCTCGATGATGCGGTCGACCGTGTCATCGAGCAGGTAACGGTCATGGGTACAGACCACCACGGCGCCTGCGTAGTCGACCAGGTACTCCTCCAGCCACTCGAGCGCGTGGAGGTCGAGGTGGTTGGTCGGCTCGTCGAGCAGCAGCAGGTCGAGGTCGGGCGCCGAGACCAGCAGCCGCGCCAGCTCGACCTTGCGGCGCTCGCCGCCGCTGAGGGTCGCCACCTTGGCGGCGGGGGTCACCTGGGTTGCGCCCAACGCCCGCAACACCTCGGCGGCGCGCTCCGAGAACCCGCCCTCGTCGAAGCGGGCGAGCTCCTGCTGGAGCGTGGCGTAGCGGTCGAGGACTTGTTGGTAGCCTGCGGTGTCATAGAAGCTCGGCTCGGAGAGCTGGAGGTTGATTGCCTCGACCTGCGCCTGGGTCGCCAACAGCGTCGGACTTTGGCTGAGCAGCCCGGCGACCGTCTGCTCGCCGCCATGGACATCATACTGGCCCAACCGGCCGATGCGCAACCCCTCGCGGCGCAGCACCAGGCCGGTGTCCGCAGGCTCGCTGCCATCGATGACCGAGAAGAGGGTGGTCTTGCCCACACCATTGCGGCCGACTAGTCCGACCTTGTCGCCGGGCCACAGGTCGAGGGCGGCGCTGCGCAACAGGGTGAGTGAGCCGAAGCTCTTGGTGACCTCTTGGAGTCGCAGCAGGTGTTCCATCGGCGCCACAGCAGCAGGGCTGCGGCGGGCTCTTGGAGCTTGCGGAAGCGTCTCAGCGGCGTGAGAGGCCGGCAACGCTGGGGGCGAAGGTGGTCTGCGCGTTGGTCCCTTGCATCGGAGGCTCGGCGACGAACACCTCGAAGAGCTCCACCTTGGGGCGGTCCCAGATCGCCGGGATGTAGGGCAGGCGCTTGCACTCGACCTCGATGGGTCGCAGATGGAGACCTGGCTGCAGGGCCATGACCACCGTCGGCAGCACGCTGCGGAAGGTCCCCGGCAGGAACAGGTGCAGCCGCCCCAGCAGAGGCACCATCTGGTCCCACAGCCCCTCGCGGTCTGCTGCCCGCAGCCCATCGAGGAAGCTACCCCGCACCCATGCGACCTCCCGAGGCGCCCCGAAGTCGTGCAGCGCGATGGCGCTGAGCAGCTCGCGCACCGCCAAGGTCGGTGGCGGGGCAGCCCCCTCGACGGCGCCGACCGACTCGGCGAAGTCCTGCAGGGACGCCTCCTTCTCGATCCCCCGACGGGCCAACTCGGCGTCGATGGCGTAGTCGAGGACCTGGTTGAAGGTGTGGTCGAGGTCGCGCTGGCGCAGCGCGTCGAGGGCGCTGGCGTTGGCGCTGACCCACTGGACCCACACCCCTGCCCCCATGGCGGCGCGCAGGTGGGCGCGATGGCCCAGCTCGTGGGGCAGCAGGTAGCGCAGCTGGCGGTGGTAGTCCATCCCCTGGGCGCGTCGATGGTCGAGCATGGCGCGGTTGACGTGCAGAGTGTCGTTGCGCGCGTCGTAGGCGCCCGAGACCAGCGCGAAGGGGTCGTCGGCGCCCCCGCGGTGGAGGAAGGTGCGCACCGGCGGTTCGTCCCACAGTTCTCGGGCGCGCTGCAGGTGGGCTCGTAGGCTCACCAGCACGGGGTCGCTGCGGGCATCGGCCCCGGTCTCGTCGACGACCTCCGGCTCCACGGTCGACGATGGTCCTGCGAAGCGTAAGCCTTCGCTTGGGTGAGTCAGGTCCCCCCAAGGGGGCCATGACTGACCTATGCCCTTATGGTCGCTACGGCGGAGGCACATCCGTGGAATCGATGCGACGGTACGACCCGGCCGTGCACGGGCAGTCGGCCGCCCAAGTGGGCGCGTCGGCACCGGAGTTTGCCCTCACCACCCTTGACGGCAGGTCGATACGTCTCTCGCAGTTGCGGGGCCGTGTGGTGGTCCTCGACCTGATGGCGATGTGGTGTGACACCTGTCTGGGCGAGCTCGAGCACCTGCGGGGGCTACGCATGGAGGCTTACGGCGGCGGCTGCGAGGTGCTGGTGGTCGATGTCGACGACCGCGAGAGCGGGGAGGCCCTCGATGCCTTCCGCAAGGCGGGGCGCTATCCCTTCGAGTTCTCCATCGACACCGATGGGCTGCGCGATAAGTTCGGCGTGCAATTCGTCCCCACGGTGCTGCTGATCGACCCGCAGGGGATCATCCGCTTCCGATCGGCGAACACCGCGGTGCCCCTCGAATCGCTGGCGCTGCAGATCGACCAGCTGCTCGACGGGGCGGCTTCGGACGCGGTCGCCTAGGCGCGGTGCGCGACGGCCGAGCGCCCCCCGCGGCGAGCGGCGGACAGGCCCCTGCAGGGCAAAGCATAATCAAACACCGTGGCGTGGGCGCACGAGAGGGTCGCACCGGTGCCACTCCCCAGCGGTCACGCGGGCCACATGGTCAAGGGCTCGACGCTCAAGAGCCGCCAGGAGTTCATCATCGAGCACTACGGCAAGGAGGCCATCGAGCGGCTGCGGCCCTTCGTCGACGAGTCGACGATCCGCACCCTGACCGGTTCGATCCTGGCGACCAAGTGGTTCGACTTCGCCATCAACCTCGACCTCGACGCGGCGATCGCCACGCACCTGGGCGAGGACACCGAAGCCTTCTACCGCTCCATGGGCGCCTTCTCGGCAACCCGCGAGGGGAGCACCGCCTATCGGGCGCTGACCTCCGAGCGCGACCCCGACCGACTCCTGCGCCGCGCCTCGACGCTCTGGACGAGGTTCTTCACCCCCGGCTCGATGCGCTACGAGGAGGTCGGCTTCCAGGATGTGCGGCTCTCCATCAGCGGCTTCCAGTCGACCAGGCAGCACTGCTGGACCAACCTCGGGTTCTTCGTGGCGATCATCGGGCTCGCTGGCGGGATCGCCGCCACGGCGGTCGAGGAGTCGTGCACTAGCACCGGTGCAGCGGCGTGCGTCTACCACCTGCGGTGGCGCAAGGCGTAGCGGCGCTACTCCTCGTGGGTGCGGGCGATCGCGCCGGGGCCGCGCACGTCGATGAGCTTGCGGGCGTTGGCGGCGCGCTCGGCATCCCCGGCCGTGGTGAAGTAGGCCCAGGCACGCTCCCACAGCTCGACAGCAGCCTGCGGGTGACCGCGCGCCGCGGCGGCACGGCCCAGCTCCATCGCCACCTCCCCTTCGATCGCTGGCTCGCCTGCCTCGGCAGCCAGCGCGCCTGCTTGGTCGAGGAAGGTCTCTGCCGAGGCGGTCTCCCGCCGCGCATGATGGAGCATGCCGTAGACGAGGTAGGCACGGGCCAGCCCTGCAGGGTATTCGACCGACTGCAGGAGCTTGAGCGCCTTGTCGAGCTGCAGGTCGGCCTCCTCCAAGTGCAGCTGCCGCACGGCGCAGGCCGCCAATGTGGTGCGCGCCTCACCCTCGGCCTGCCGCAACCCGAGTTCGGTGGCGACCTCGACGGCGCGGCGCAGCACCAGCGACGCCTGGTCGTGGGCGCCTTGGAGGCTGAGCATGCTGCCGTAGTCCCCCAGCGCCCCGACCTGCTCGAGTCGCAGGCCATGGGCCTCGAGGGCCGGGAGCGCACCACGGTAGGTGACCTCTGCCTCCTCCATCCGTCCCTGCAGGCGCAGAAGATGCGCCTGTGCCGCTGCGACGGCGGCCTCGAGGTCCGGACGTTCCGCAGCGCGCGCCAACGTGGTGGCCTTGCGCAGGGTGTTGGAGGCATCGGCGACCTCTCCCTGGCGCACCTGCAGCCTCGCCAGCAGCTGCAGGGCCGCGACGGCTGCCTGCGGGTCGGCGTCGAGCAGGGTCACCGCATGGGTCGCCACCGTCTCGGCGGCTTGGCTCTCGCCCTGGTTGGCCAGCATGCGCGCCCGCAGCAACTGGAGGCGGCCCGCCAGCCCCGCCGACGGCGATCGCTGCAGGGCGGCGAGCACGTCGAGGTCGGCCCCTTCGACGTCGCCACCATGGAAGCGCGCCTCCCCGCGCTTGAGCAGCAGCTCGGCCTCCCCTTCGGCATCCAGCGGCGTCGACGGGTCGGCGCGGGTGGTGTGCAAGGCACCGACCCCTGCCGCCTCGAGGGCGTAGGTCAGGTACTGCTGCGCCGTCGCGAAGGCGGAGAGCTCCAAGGCGCGCTCGCCCGCCTCGGCGGCATAGTCGAGGGTGCGGGTGCGGTCCCCCGCTCGGTTGCTGTGGAAGGCCAGCTCGAAGACGTCGGACCCGCGCTCCTCGAGGCATTCGATCCACCACTGATGGGTCTGCTGGCGCACGTCGGCGGCCATGCCCCTGTAGAGGGTCTCGCGCACCAGTTCGTGTGCCAGGCTCCAACCTTCGGGGAGTTCCTCTGCCAGCTGCCGCTGCGCCAACTCCTGCAGCGCCGCGCTCACCTGGGAGAGTGAGGCCTGTGTATCCGTCCGCGGTACCTCCTTGTCGGCAAGCCCCGCGAAGGCCGTCTCGGCCAGCGCCAGCGCCCGGTGCAGCAGCGGCAGCCCCACTGGCCCGCGGGCGGCGCTCAGCAGCCGCGCGGCGCGGACCGCCACCGGGGAGACCTCCGCCAACCGCTGGGTGATCACCCCGACGATGCTACGTGGCAGCGTCGGCGGCAGATCGCGCCCGGCGGGGACCCAGCGCCCCTCGCGCACCACAAGGTAGCCATGGTCTCGCAGGGCCTCCACGAGGGCTTGGAGGTAGAGCGGGTTGCCCCCACAGCGCTGGTGGAGTCGCTGCAGCAGCTCCTCGGGCAGGGTGGTGATGTCGCCGCGCTGGGCGAACCATTCGCGCACCGCACCGTAGCCCAGCGGCGCCAGTTCCAGGGCGCTGACGCCCTCGCTGCGCTGCAGCCGCACCAGTGCGGGGTGCAAGACGCCGTTGGGCAGCAGGCGGGGATGCTCGGGGCGCAGCGAGAGCACCAGCAGTCCGCGCAGCTTGGCACGGGAGTCGACCAGCGCCTGGGCGACGGAGAGCGAGGCTTGGTCGGTGAAGTGGAGGTCCTCGAGCACCAGCAGCAGCGGCCGCTCGCTGGCCAGCAGGTGGAGCACCTCTATCAGGATCGCCTGCAGCTCGGTGCCACTGGTGGCGCTGTCGGTGCGCTCGCCGCCCCACAGCAGCGGCTTGAGCGGGCGGATCGCCGGGTGGTTGATGCGCGCCAGCGGGTCGAGGGCCTTGGCAATCGCATGGTAGGGGACCTCCTCGTCGCCGTAGAGGGAACCGCCAGCCAGCAACAGGACGCTCTGCGGCTGCGGCTCGACGAAGTCCCGCAGCAGGGCGGTCTTGCCCATGCCCAGCTCGCCGGTGAGGATGATCACCTCCAGTGGTCCCTGTGCGCCGCGTTCCAGCGCAGCGCCCAGGCGCGCCAGCTCGCCGCCCCTGCCCACCAATGGATGCGCCATGCTGCACCCCCGCAGGCGCCAGAGCGTGCTCTCCCCCCTTGGGCTTGGCGGTCGCCCTCCACCCTGCGTGGGTGCGCGCACTGACCAACCCTTATTACGCGCGCTCGCGGCTGGACGCCCATGGCAGAGCAGGGAGCCCCTCCCCCCGCAGCGCTGGTCATCTCGCTGCGCCAGGCACTGGCCGCCGCGGGCCTGCCCAGCGACGACCCCGAGGCCGCTGCCACCGCCGAGCGCGTGGCGACGCTCTGGTGGGAGCAGTGGGTGGGGTTGCGACAGCCAATCCCGGCCCTGGTGCCGCTGCCGAGCACCACCGAGGAGGCCGAGCTGGTGCTGGTGCGCGACGTGCCCTTCCAGAGCACCTGCCTGCACCACCTGACGCCCATCGTGGGGACCATGGACTTCGCCTACCTCCCCGACCGCTGGTTGATCGGCATCGGCGCCCCGGCGCTGCTGCTGCACCACTTCGCGGCGCGGCCGACCCTGCAGGAGCGGCTGACGACCCAGCTGGCCGACCAGGTGATGGACCGGCTCGCCCCCAAGGGGGTGCTGGTCCATCTGCGCGCCCGTCACGGCTGCATGAGCGTCCGCGGCGCGCGCGCGCCGGGGCTGGTCGAGACCGTCGCCGCCCGCGGGGCACTGCGCCAGGGGCCGCTCCGTGCGGAGTTCTTCACGCGCTTGGGGCTGCCCGACCGTGGCGATGGGGTGGAGGGCATCGATGGGTGAGGCTCCTCGCCCCGTCGCGTTGCTGACGGGGGGGGCCACCCGGATCGCCCAGGCGGTCGCCCTGGCGCTGGCCGAGGATGGCTTCGACATCGCGATCACCTTCCGCACCTCCAAGGACGCCGCCGCGGCGACCGTCACGCAGCTGCAGGCGCGTGGTGTCCAGGCAGTGGCCCTGCCCCTCGAACAGCGTTCGGTCCAGAGCATCAGCGCGCTGTTCGCAGCGTTCGATTCGCACTTTCGTCGGCTCGACCTGCTGCTCAACTCCGCCTCGCTCTTCTACAGCACGCCGCTGCTGGAGGTCACCGAAGCGCAGTACGACGAGCTGCTGGAAGCCAACCTCAAGGGCCCCTTCTTCATGGCCCAGGGCGCCGCCGCGCGGATGCTGCGCAACGACCCGCCAGGGGGCCTGATCCTCAACCTGGGGGATGTCAAGGCCGAGCGCGTGGGTCCGCGCTTTGCGCCCTACCTGCTCTCCAAGGCGGGGCTGCACGCACTGACGAAGCTGCTGGCGGTGGAACTCGCTCCCAGCGTACGCGTCAACACGCTGGCGCTCGGACCGATCCTGCTCCCCGAGCACTATGGCGCGGCGCTGCGGGAGCGGGCGATCGACACCACGCTGCTCAAGCGCGTCGGCGACGTCAGCGACGTCGTCGGTGCGGTGCGCTTCCTCTGGACCGGGGGCGGCTTCATCACCGGTGCGTCGCTGCCCATCGACGGCGGACGGTTGGCCGGCTCCCACCACTACCCGCCAGGCGCGCCGCCAGAAGGGAGCGGTCCGTAGACGGGGATCGCCGCGCCGTTGATGGCGTCACTCTGCGGACTGAGCAGGAAGGCGATCACGTCGGCCAACGACTGCGCTGGCACCCAGCCGCGGGTATCGGCCAGGGGCATGGCACCACGGTTGGCCGGCGTGTCGATGGTCGCCGGCAGGATGGCGTTGACCTGCACCCCGGCACCGACCACCTCGGCGGCGATGGAGGCCGTGAGGTTGACCACGGCGGCCTTGGCCGCTGCGTAGGCGGCCATCGAAGGGCCTCCGACGATCGCCGGCCGCGCACCGACGTTGACCACCTTGCCGCGTCCGTTGGCGATCAGCGTCGGCAGCACGGCGCGGCACCCGCAGTAACAGGTACGCAGGTTCGAATCGAGCATCGCATCGAGCTGCGCAAGGTCACTCGACGCCACCGGTCTCCCTCCGGCCCACGAGCCGGCGAGGTTGACCCAGCCATAGAGCGGCCCATCGAGCCCTTGCAGCGTGGCAACCACCTCCTCGAGCTGTGAGACGTCGGTGGCGTCGGCCTCGAACGGACGCAACGATTCCGGGTCCCCAAGGTGCGAGGAAAGCGAATCGAGCCTGGCCGCTGAGGAGCCGATCGCCCCGACCACATCGCCACGCGCGAGCAGATGGGCGCACAACGCCCTGCCCAGTCCCCCGCTGGCCCCTACGATCCCGACCGTGACCATGGGCATGAAGGCGCCCCAGGCCCCTTGGGGTTTGCGACCCGTCATCCTGCTCGCCTTGGGTCCTCGATCCCTTTGAGAACCATGCCATGGCAAGGTGTCACTGGCCAGGATAGTACCAAAAGCGTTTTGTGTCTGGGGTACCCCATCAGCGACCATCATGGAGCCGACCATCGAGAACCTGCTCCAGGAGCGGGTCTCTGCAGAGGCGATGACGCTCTACGAGCGGGTCCGCGATTACGGCCCGCTCAGTCTCGAGGACCTCTGTGACAAGGGCGACGGCACGGCCAGCCACTGGCGCCGGCTGCTCTACGAGTTGCAGGATGCCCGCGCGATCGGTGCCACCCGCGTCACCCGGGAGCGCCGGATCTACTACCTCTTCCAGGTGACCCCGCGCAACTTCTCGGAGGGGATCGCCAAGGTTGCCGACAGCGAAGCCGCGGCACTGCAGACCGAGCTCGACGAGGTGCAGGGCAACCAGTACTACGCCTGCCAAGGCTGTGGACGGCGGCTGCGCTTCGAGGAGGCCTTCGCCTTCGACTTCAACTGTGGCCGGTGCGACCGGACCTTGCTCCTGGTCGACCCCACCACCACCACCGCGGCGCTGGCCACCAAGATCCGCGGTGCTCGCGACCGCGCCAAGTCCGCCTGGTCGATGTTCGCGAAGCTCCCTTCGGTTCGCCTGGACAAGGCGCCGGCGACCCCCTACCAACCCAAGCGCCTCTGACCCCTCAGGGTCGTGAGTGGCAAGCGTCAAGGCCCCCGAGCCCCTGCCCTGGCCATGGGCTCCACCGGCGCCGAGCTCGACCCGCTCCTTGCCAAGCAGCTCGAGGCCGTCTATCGGGCCAGCACCCAGCATGAGCCCCTGGTGGCGTTGCAGCGGCTGCGAGGAGCCCTGCAGCATCCATCGTTGGAGCATCGGCCCCTGGAGCAGGCAGCCCTGATGGAGGAGGTCGGTGCCGTGCTCCAACGCGCCGAACAGCTGGAGGCGGCCCTGCAGCTGTACGACGATGCGGTCGTCCGGTTCCCCCGGTGGCCCTTCGCCCGCTACGAGCGCGCGTTCATCCATCTGTTCTCGGGTCGCACCGAGCAGGGCGTCGAGGACCTCAAGGCGGTCGCCCGCGCCCACCCGGGGTACCGCGACGCCCAGCGCAGCGGGCAGCTGCTCGCCGACGCCACGGCGGGCCTCATCCCACTGGAGCAGGCGCTGCAGGTGGTGCTGATGCAGCACGACCCACAGACCGTGCTGCGGGTCCCTGCCTATCTGCGGGAGATCGGGGAGCACCACCCGCGGTTGCAGCTTGCACGGCTGCTGTTGGCACGCGCCTGGCTCGACCGTGGCGCCGAGGAGGACCTGCCGGCGGCCATCGCCCTGCTCGAGAGCGTGGTCTCGACCCCCGAAGCCGACGCCGTCTCGGCGGCCGAAGCGCGGTTCCTGCTGGCGGGACTCTTCGAGCATCCCGATGCCGAACTGGTCCGTCGCTACCTGACCGAGGCGACGCGATCCTTCCCCGAAGGGGTGTGGGGGCAGCTGGCATCGATGGTCCTCGAGGGGAGCCTCCCCCCCGGTCCCGTCCACTGGCACTACCAGCCCGACGGTCGCATCGAGGTGCATGTCGGCGAGGATGCCTCGGCCCAGGGCGATGAGTGAGCGCTTGGGGCGCCGCGATGGTGGCATCGTACCCTTGGGATCGAGGCCGCACAACCCTCAAGCCCCCGCTGAAGGTACCCGGAACGAGCATGAGCACCAGCCCCTATGCGCAGGGTGCAGTGGACGCACCGATGGTCTGGGAGTGTGACCGCTACTCCTTCGTCGCCGTCTACAGGGCGACCACCCTGACCTACGCCCTCCACGGTGGCGGCGCCGAGGAGCCCCAGGCATTCGTTCGCTACAACCTCATGCGCATCCTCAACAACTTGACCGTCATCGACGCCGCCGAGCCCCATGGCACGCTCTTGGAGATCAAGGGCACCAACCTCGCCAACGACTGGGCGCGCTTCGATATCATCGACACCACGACCGGGACTCTGCTCGGGACGCTGCGCCGTCACTTCTGGGCCTCCATCGACTGCGACACGTGGACGTTGCAAGGGCCCGACCTGGAACCGCTGGGGGCGATCCGTGAGGACTTCCACGGCCTGATGCGCCATGCGGTGAGGATCACCCGCTCCTACGGGCTGTTCGTCCACGGGCACCGCGTCGGCGGCCTGCGCGCCGCCTGGCGCACCGGATGGGAGATGGACCTGAGCACCGACCCTGGCCAGCAACTCGATCGGCGTCTGGCCGTGGCGATGGCAGCGGTGATCATCACCATCGAGTCCCTGACGTAGCTCGCCGCTGCGCTCGCTTCGAAGGAAGCGCCCGAGCCGGTATTCGAAACCGGGTCACAAGCTTCGCAGGCTTGCAGGATATCCAGGCTACCCCACTCGGGCACGAGAGGTCGGTGCGGCGCGGCCACCGCGGGGCTTGGGCACGGCCACCCCTTCTAAAAGGTTATCCACCACGGCAGAGGGCCCCACGACCGCTCACGCCTAGGGATGGTGGAAGAAGAACAGCGCCATCAGAGCGTAGACCCCCAGCAGCATCGCCCCTTCGAGCCAGTTGCTCTCGGCGTCGATGGTGACGATGTTGGCGATCGCCACCGACAGCGCGACGGCGATCAGCGCCATCGGCTCGAAGGTCAGCTGGAGCACACCCTGCCCCATCGCCAAAGAAGCGAGCACGACCGCCGGAGCGACGAAGAGCGCGATCTGCGCGCTGCTGCCCGAGGCGATGGCGATCGCCACATCCATGCGGTTGCGCAGGGCCATGAGCACCGCGGTGGAGTGCTCGGCAGCGTTGCCGACGATGGCGACGACGATCACCCCGACGAAGACGTCGCTCATCCCCACCCGCTCGGCGGCACCTTCGACGGCGCCGACCATCACCTCGGCCAACAGGGCGAGCACGGCCGTGGCGAGGATCAGCACGCCCAAGGCCTTGGAGCGACTCCAATGGGCGACCTCGCTCTCCTCACCCTCCGTCTCGGCCAGGGGGTTGTAGACGTGGGTGTGGGTCACCAGGGCGAAGATGATCGAGAGCACGTAGATCCCCAGCAGGACCGCGGCCACCTCCAGGCTGAAGGCGTCGACGACGGAACTGGGGAGCGCCTGCCCGACCACGATCGGGCTGGCCAGCAGCGAGGGGAGCGCCAACCCGATCACCGCCAGAGTCATCATCGAGGCGGAGGTCGATGCCGCCTTGCTGCTGAAGGTCTGGTGCTTGTAGCGCAGCCCGCCGGCCAACATCGCCAGCCCCATCACCAGCAGCAGGTTGCCCAGGATCGACCCGATGATGCTGGCGCGGACGATCGGGTAGAGGGCTGGGCCGCGGCTGAGCGCCACCAGGGCGATGATCAGTTCTGCGGCGTTGCCGAAGCTGGCGTTGAGCAGCCCGCCGATGCCCGGGCCGCTGTGGATCGCCAGCTGCTCGGTGGCGCGGCCCATCCACTTGGCGACGGGGACGATCGCCAGCGCAGCGAGGGCGAAGACCACCGTGTCGTCCCAGTGCGCGACCTTGGCGACGATCGCCAGCGGCAACAGCAGCATGAGCCCATCGATGGGACCAAGCAGGCGCTCGCGGGGCCGCGCGTCCGTGCCCCCCATCGTCTTCTGGCGGCCTCTGCGGCGGTGGTCGGATCGGCCCTTGGCCATCGTCCGGGCATCCTCGAGCACCCCCATGAATTATCCGCAGGATAGCCCGGGAGGGGGAGCTGGCAGCTCAATCGTCGTCCGAGGGATCGCTCCGCGATTCCCACCCCCGCGGCAGCTGGTCCGACCGGGAGGGTCC
Organism: Thermoplasmata archaeon; assembly: GCA_023265395.1. Classification (GTDB taxonomy): domain Archaea; phylum Thermoplasmatota; class DTKX01; order JAHFTX01; family JAHFTX01; genus JAHFTX01. The sequence continues at coordinate 25,593 of JAHFTX010000022.1, read as the reverse complement.
CCGACGCAAGGGCCAAGACCTGGCAACCCAGCCCCGGGGGTGATGGTCGACCCTCCTGCGGCAGCGGAGCGGACCGTGTTGGTGACGGGGGCGACCAGCGGCATCGGCCTCCACACCGCCATGGGCCTGGCGGGGCGGGGGATGCGCGTCATCGTCCATGGGCGCACCATCGCCTCGGCCCGACGCGCGACGGCTGCGATCGTCGGGGCGGTCCCTGGCGCGCGGCTGCTCTCCGTCGCCGCCGACTTCGGTTCGCTTGCGGCGGTCGCTTCCCTGGCGAGCCAGGTGCGGGCGGTCAGTGGTGGGTCGTTGCATGTCCTGGTCAACAACGCCGGCCTCGCCAGCGGTAGCGCGCGGCGCTCGAGCGATGGCTTCGAGCTGACGATGGCGGTCAACCACCTGGCACCCTTCCTGCTGACAGCCGCGCTCTTGCCGACCTTGCAGGCCAACGCGCCCGCGCGGGTCGTCACCGTCGCCTCCGTCGCCCATGCGTGGGCGCGGCCGCGTCGCGGGAGGATCCCACTGACCGACGGGCCCGGCGGGCTCCGCTCCTACGCGCACTCGAAGCTCGCCAACGTGCTGTTCACCTATGCGCTGGCGCGGCGCCTGCAGGGCAGCACGACGAGCGCCACCTGCCTGCACCCGGGGGCGGTGCGGACACGGCTGGGACGTCGCGGCAGCGGAGGGATGGGCATGGGTCTGCTGCTGCTGTGGCCGCTCGCCCTGTGGCCGCAGACGGCGGCGCGTACCAGCATCCTGCTGGCCAGCGACCCGACCGTCGAAGGGATCAGCGGGGCCTACTACGCCTCCGGGCGCGCCGTTCGGAGCTCAGCAGCCTCCCATGACCGCCAGTTGCAGGAGTGGCTCTGGCACGCCTCGGAGCAGGTGACCTTGCCCTTCCTGGGGGCCGCTTCGGATGTGGGCTGAGGGAGAAATGCCACCATCCTTTATGGGCATCTGAGCAAGACCATCGGCCATGGGGCGGGGACCGTTAGTTCCAGCGCTGCTGGCGCTGGGGCTGCTGCTTCCAGCACTCGCTGCAGCACCGCCGTGGTTGATCCGGCCCTCCCAGGACCCCGCACCCGCCCTGGTCGTCCTCGACGATGGCGCAGGCGCGACCTTCGACGAGGGCGGTCGCGGGAGCGTGCCGCTGCCCTCGGGCGCCGATGGCAGCGCCCAGAGCGGGGGTGCCTCCTCGCGGCTGGACCCTTCGACCACCGAGATCCAGTACAACTTCTCCCTCAACATGACCTTCAGCTGGGACGCCGACTGGTGGGACTACGATGACCTCGACCAAGGGGTCATCCTGTTCAACCAGAACCTGATGGACATCACCGACGGGCAGATGGCCTTCACCCGCTTCGACCTCTGGGACCGCTCCAACCATTGGGAGCAGACCGACGTCCACATCCTCAACCAGCAGAACTACCGCGCCAATGCTGCCTGGGGCGGCTACTACGGTTCGGGCGGCTACATCACCGTGGGAGTCAACGACTACGGCAACCTCTGGAAGACCCCCAACGGTGCCTGGACCTTCACCCACGAATTCGGGCACTATGCGCTCTTCTTCCCCGACGAGTACAGCGGTGGGGGTACGCCAGTGTGCCAAGGCAACTCGGTGATGGCGGCGCGCTACAACACCGAGCTGTGCTCCGACACCAACCACAACTACGTCACGGCCGGGCCGACCTCGCTGTGGGCCCGTCTCAAGGCCAACTATCCCAAGGTCACCGAGGAGCTGGGGATCCCCGACCCCGGTCCCACCTCCGGCGCGCCGGTGCCGCAGATCATGTGGCACGACGTCTACGACCTGACGCCGGTCGCCTCCTCGGCGGAGCTCTCCGATGACACGGTCGTCGAGGGCGAGACGGTCTACGTCAACATGACTGTCACCAACTACAACTTCACCGCCTCCAACGACGTTCAGTTCGCCCTCTATACCGCCGACCCCGACAGCGGGGAAAAGCCGGTCGCGACGAACCTGATCGACGTCACGGACCTGACCTCCTTCCCGCTCAACTTCACCTTCGTGCCCAAGGTGGGCAGCTACGAGCTGTGGGTCAAGGCCGACAGCAGCGACCAGGTCGACGAGGACGAGGAAGCGGACAATGTCGTGCGGCTCCTCACGCCGCTGCTGCAGGTCCATGCCCCGCCGCGCTTCAAGACCACCATGGCGACCCTCTACGTCGGCAACGAGGACACCCCACTGGAGGTCGACCTTGAGGGGACCGCCACCGACACCGAGGACTCCTCTGCCCAGCTGCGCTTCCACAGCATCAGCACCGGCGCGGGCATCACCGCGGTCGAGGGCAACGACAGCAGCAACCAGCGCCTGACGTTCCTTCCCCTGCCCGACTGGAATGGCAAGACCACGGCGACCATCGAGGTCGTCGACAGCGACGGCCTGGGCGCGCAGCTCCCGCTGACGTTGCGCTTCGACGAGGTCAACGACGATCCCTTCGACCTCGACCTGTGGGTCGACATCACCCTGCTCGACCGTGGCGCCCCCCAGACCTTCCACAGCCGCTCGGGAGACATCGAAGATAGCGGCACCGACCTGCAGGTGATCCTCGAAGCCTCGGTCAACGGCAGCGGCGCCTGGATCGCCCTGCCGCCGGGGGTCTACCAGCCCACCGACGGCTCCTACACCACCGAATGGCTCCTGCCCTACAGCATCCCCGCCGGGATCTACGACGTGCGCCAGACCACCACCGATGCCGAGGGAGCGGGCTCGGCGCAGCTGCTGCGCACCGCGCTCTTCGAGGTCCGCAACAACGCCCCGATGGTGATCGGCGGATTCTCCGACAGCGACACCGTCATCCGCGGCGCGGTGCTCCCCATCATGCTGGCGGGCAGCGACCTCGAGAGCCCCCCCGACCGCTGGCGGTGGGAGGTCGAGGTGCTCGATTCCCACGACGTCTGGCACGCCTCCAACGCCACCTCCTACGATGGTACGTGGGCGTTTCCCTTCGCGCCGCAGCCCGGTGACCCGCTGGGGGGCTACCTCTTCCGCGCACGGGTCTTCGACGGCGACGGCGCCCCCTCCATCTGGCGTGACCTCGACCTGGCCATCGCGGTGGTCAACGTCCCGCCCACCCTCGATTCGCCGTCGCTCGACCCCTCCTCGGTCGACCGCGGGGAGACCGTGACGGTCAAGGCGCACTACAGCGACCCCGATGGGGTCGTCGCCAACGGCTCGGTGCTGGCGCACCTGCTCGTCGGAGACGCCGACTACGGCGGCCGCTTCAACCTCACCCTCGATGGCACAGGGGCGGTGCGCGGCACCGTCGCCCTCGATGCCGACATCCCCGCGGGACGCTACGAGGTCGCGCTGGTGCCCACCGACGACGATGGCGATGCCGGCACACCGCTGGTGATGGGCACCGTCACCCTGCGCAACCACGACCCGACAGCGGTGATCGCGCCTCTGCCGCGCCAGGTGGTCGCCGGCACGCGACTGACCCTTGATGGCACGGGGAGCACCGACGCCGACGGCTATCTGGTCGAGTTCCACTGGGACCTGCCCGACCACCAGAGCGCCGATGGCGCCAGCGCGATCATCGAGGCCCGCAAGGCAGGGACGTACCGCCTGACCCTGACGGTCACCGACCAGGATGGCGCCTCCGCCTCGGCGACGGTGGTGGTCGAGGTGACCTCCCCGGCACCACCTGAGCGGGTGACCTTCATCCCCGGCAGCAGCCTGCTCAGTGGCAGCTCCAGCCTGCTGCCGTTGCTGGCCCTGATGGTACTCGCCCCCGTCGTCGTGCTGCTGGTAGCGATGCGCAAGCGCCGCTCACGACCGGCGGAGGTGCGCACGATGACCTCGGCGGCGCCACCACAGTATGCGCCGTTGCCCCCCGTCGGACCCCCCGCCGCGCAGCAGACCGCTCCGCCAGCACTGGCACCACCCACGCCGTCGGTGCCGTCCTCGCCGCAGCCGACGGTCGCACCGACGCCTCCAGCTGCGCCGACGCCTCCGCTGGCGCAGGCACCGGTCGATGACGGCTGGGTCTTCGCTGACGAGGGCACGCCACCACCGTCCCCCTAGGTGACCGCTGCCTCCTGGGGCACCGACCACAAGGGCCTATAGGGGGCGCGCCGCTGGCGCTGCCTGATGGAGCCGTTGGCGCTGCCGACCTTCGCCGAATTGGGTTTCGAGCGGCGCATCTGCACCGTCAGCGGCGACCCCTTCTGGAGCGCCGACCCACAGCGCACCACCTCGGGCGACACCATCGAGGACCCCTACACCTTCCTGGGCGCACCGCCCGTGGCGCGGCCCTACACCCTAGCGTCGATGCGGGAGGCCTTCCTCGGCTTCTTCGAGCAACGGCACCACACCCGCGTGCCGCGCTACCCTGTCGTCGCCCGTTGGCGCTCGGACGTCTTCTTGGTCAACGCCTCGATCTACGACTTCCAGCCCCACGTGACCTCGGGGGCGGTCCCCCCGCCCGCGAACCCGTTGGTGATCAGCCAGCCCTGCATCCGTCTGACCGACCTGAGCTCGGTCGGGCGCAGCGGCCGCCACACCAGCAACTTCGAGATGATGGCCCATCACGCCTTCAACCGCGACGGCGCAGAGGTCTACTGGCGTGACCAGACGCTGCGCTACTGCCACGAGTTCCTCCGCAGCCTGGGGGTCACCGACACGGCGGTCACCTACAAGGAGAACCCCTGGTTCGGGGGTGGCAACGCCGGCGCTGCCCTGGAGGTGATCATCCACGGACTGGAGGTCGCCACCTTGGTGTTCATGGACCTCGCCGCCCGCCCTGATGGGCCAGTGATCATCTCCGGCGAGCGGTACGGACCGATGCCGGTGCGGGTCGTCGACACCGGCTATGGCCTGGAGCGACTGTTGTGGATGAGCACGGGCACGCCGACGATCTACGACAGCCTCTATCCTCAGGTGCTCTCACGCCTCTACGACCTTGGCGGCATCACCACTCCCACCGAGATCGAAGCGCGACACCCGGGGCTGTTCGCCCGCACCTCTTCGCTGGCGGGAATGATGGCGGTCGACACCGGTGCGCGGCTGAGTGACCTGCGCCAGCGGGTCCATGCCCACCTGGTGCAGCAAGGCTCGACGCTGACCCTCGAGCACCTGCGCGCCCTGATGGAGCCGGTCGAGGAGGTCGCGGCGATCGCCGACCACAGCCGCTGCCTGGCGCTCCTGCTCGGCGATGACGTGGTCCCCTCCAACGGCAAGGTCGGCTACCTCGCGCGGTTGGTGCTGCGTCGCACGCTGCGGCTGCTCGACCGCCGGGGGATCGACCTTCCCCTGATCGAGCTGCTGCAGCTGCACGGCCACGACCTGGAGGGGATCGTCGACTTCCATGGCAAGACGGAGCAGTTCGCGGCGATCCTTGCCCTCGAGACCGAGCGGTATCGCGAGGCCTCCCGCCGTGGCGAGGGGCTCGTCGCTCGCCTGGTGGCCAAGCACCGGGGCACGGGCGCGCTGCCGCCACAGGAGCTGGTCGAACTCTACGACAGTCACGGCCTGCATCCTGAGGTGGTCGCCGAGCTGGTGGCCAAGGCGGGGCTCCAGGTGAGCGTCCCCGATGACTTCCATGCCGCCGTCGCCGCGCGCCACGAGCGCACCGCCGGTGCCGAGCTGGGCGCCGATGTGCAGGTCGCAGCCGAACAGGCGCTCATCACCTCGGTGCGCGCGACGTTGGCCGGCGAGCCCCTGGTGACCCTGCCGCTCTACTACGAGGACGTCCACGCGACGCGGTTCGATGCCGTCGTCGTCGCAACCGGTCCACAGTGGGTCATCCTCGACCAGACGCTCTTCTATCCCGAGGGGGGCGGACAACCCGCCGACCACGGGCGGCTGCACTGCGGCGCGATCGTGCTGCCCGTGATCGACGTCCAGAAGGTCGACGGCGCGATCGTCCACGTGCTCGCCGAAGGCAGCGCGCCCCCGCGGGTGGGGAGCGCGCTCAGGGGGGAGATCGACCCCAAGCGCCGCACCGGGCACCTGCGTCACCACACCGCGACCCACATCGTGCTGGGCGCCGCCCGCAAGGTGCTGGGGGACCACGTCTGGCAGGCCGGGGCGCAGAAGGAGGCGACACGGGCGCGCTTGGACATCACCCACTACGACCGCCTGAGCCTGCAGCAGCGTCAGGCGATCGAGCAGGTTGCCAACGCCGTGGTGCTCGCAGCGACGCCCATCGAGAAGCTGGTGCTGCCACGGGCGGAGGCCGAGGCCCGCTTCGGGTTCCGCCTCTACCAGGGCGGTGCGCCGGCGGCGACGCGGCTGCGGGTGCTGCACATCGGCGACCACGACACCCAAGGCTGCGGGGGCACCCACGCCGACAACAGCGCTGAGGTGGGTCTGATCAAGCTGCTCAAGGCCGACCGGATCGCGGATGGGGTCGTGCGCCTCGAGTACGCGGCGGGCGAGGCGGCCATCGCGGTGGTGCAGCACCAGGAAGCGGTGCTCACCGCCGCAGCGACCGCGATGGCGGTCGCCCCCGACTCGCTGACACCGACCATCGAGCGAACGCTCGAGGAGGTACGGCGATTGGGCAAGGAGCTCGCCCGCATCGAATCGGCTGCCGCCGCAGCATCGGCCTGGGGGGCGCTCGACGGTGCGCCGCTGGTCGGGAGCGTGCGACTGATCTGCCGCTCCGAGCGTGGGACAGCCACGGAGCTGCTGCGCATCGCCACGGAGCTGCTGCGCAGCGGCTCGGTTGTCGCAGCCCTCATGGGAGAGGGTGGCGACGTGCTGCTGGCCCGCAGCGAGGGGGTCGACATCGACTGCGCGAGCCTGCTGCGTAGCGTGCTGGCGAGCGTCGGTGGTCGCGGCGGGGGCAAGGGCGACCTGGCGCAAGGACGCGTCCCTGCCCCAGCGACGGGGCCGACGCTCGTCGCCCTCGAAGCTTCCGTGCGAGCGGCGCTCGCAGGCGCGCCCGCGGCGAAGCGTTGATGTACCTCCCCAGCTGCAAGGGCTGGCAGTGGCCCAGGTGACACGGAATGTCGGCTGAGTTCCCTTCGACCTTCGACGTCCAGGATGCCGCCGCGGCACGCCGGCTGCCAGGCCTGCTGGCAGCACTGGGCGCCCTGCTCGCCGCGCTGGTGCTCGCCCCGCTGCTGCCGCTGCGGCAGGGCCTCAGCCGCGTCGCAGTGGCGCTGGTACTGAGCGCCGCGATCGCGCTGGTGCTGCTGGTGCTGACCGCCGCTCTGCGCCCGCTGCTAGCGGACCTCGACTCGCGGCCCTATGGCCGACGACGCTAGCGTGGCACTGGGCGACACCACAAGGGCCTAAAGGCCGCCGCTGCCATCAGCAGTCGTGCGCGTCGCAGTGCTCAACAAGGACCAGTGCCAGCCCGCCAGCTGTTCACTGGAGTGCTACAAGTACTGCCCACCGGTGCGCAATGGCATCGAGTGCATCGTCCCGCCCAAACGCGGCACCAAGGAGAAACCCCTCATCAGCGAGGAGCTCTGCATCGGCTGTGGGATCTGCGTCAACCGCTGCCCCTTCGAGGCCATCGACATCATCAACCTGCCCGAGGCCCTCGACACCGACCTCGTCCATCACTACGGGATCAATGGCTTCCGCCTCTTCCGGCTGCCGGCCCCGCGCAAGGGGCAGGTGGTGGGGCTGCTGGGCGCCAACGGCATCGGCAAGAGCACCATCTTCTCGATCCTGACCGGCTCGCTGGTGCCCAACATGGGCGACCTCGATCGCACCGTCGACGACTGGGGTCCGGTGCTCGACCACTACCGCGGCACGGAGGTGCACGACTATCTCAAGCGCGTGGCCGACGGCAAGGTCCGCGCCTCCCTCAAGCCGCAGTACGTCGACCGCATCCCCAAGATGTTCAAGGGCACCGTGCGCGAGCTGCTCCAGAAGGTCGACGAGAAGGGGGGCATGAAGGACATCATCGACCAGCTGGGCATCCCGCACATCCTCGACCACGACATCAAGGGCCTCAGCGGGGGCGAGCTGCAGCGCACCGCCCTCGCCGCGACGCTGCTCAAGGAGGCCGACATCTACCTCTTCGACGAACCCTCCTCCTACCTCGACATCCACCAACGGCTCAACGTCACCAAGCTCCTGGCGGGGCTGGCGTCCACCAAGATGGTGCTGCTCGTCGAGCACGACCTGGCGGTCCTCGACTACCTGGCCGAGCAGGTCTACCTGCTCTACGGCACCCCCGGTGCCTATGGCGTGCTGGGGATGCCGCGGCCGGTGCGCACTGCCATCAACACGTATCTTGGGGGATTCATGGCCGAAGAGAACATCCGCTTCCGCGACTACGCGATCCACTTCGACCCCAAGCCGCCCCGGGAGGAGCGGCCCGGCGAGGTCCTGGTGCGCTTTGGGGAGTTGCAATACAGCTACGACCGCTTCCACGTCGATATCGAGGCGGCGCAGCTGCGCCGAGGGGAGGTCATCGGCGTCGTCGGCCCCAACGCCACGGGCAAGACCACCTTCGTGCGCATGCTCGCCCACGAGCTGACCCCCTCGAGCGGCTGGGTCGACGGCGACGTCAAGGTCGCCTACAAGCCGCAGTACATCAAGCCCGAGTTCGACGGCGACGTCCAGGAGTGGCTCTACCAGGAGCTGGGCACCACCGTCGACACGAGTTTCTTCCAGGCTGAGGTGTTCGGTCCGCTGAGCCTGCGCCGTCTGCTGCATACGCCCGTGATGGGCCTCAGCGGCGGCGAGCTGCAGCGGGTGAGCGTGGCCATCTGCCTGGGTCGCAAGGCCGACCTCTACCTGCTCGATGAGCCCAGCGCCTACCTCGACGTCAACCAGCGCATGGAGTGCGCCAAGGCGATCCGCCGCGTCATGGAGAAGGAGGGGCGCGCCGCGCTGATCATCGACCACGACGTCTACTTCATCGACATCGTCAGCGACCTCCTGATGGTCTTCGACGGCACCCCCTCGGTGGAGGGCATCGGTGCCGGGCCCTACGAGCTGCGCGATGGGATGAACCGCTTCCTCAAGGACCTGCAGATCACCTTTCGCCGTGACGGCGACTCGGCACGGCCGCGGATCAACAAGCTCGACAGCCGTCTCGACCGCGAGCAGAAGCTGGCGGGCAACTACTACTATGCCGGCGCCTGAGGCTCAGCCGTCGTAGGGTGTGCTGCCCCAGGCCCCCGCGGTGTTCTTGACCAGCCGTTGGGCGAGCACCGTGTCCTGGTAGGAGAGGGTCACGACGAAGAGGGTCGCCGCCACCGCCGCGGAGTCGCCTTGGTTGGTGAGCACCCCGCCGACCTTGACGGTGACCGCGACGCCCTCGTCGACTTGGGCGGCCCAGGACTTGGTGCTGTGGTCGATCTGCGGGTTGCCCAGCTGGGTGTAGCTGGCGACGCTGACGTTGATGGTGTTCTGGACCTTGAGGTCACCGAGGTTGCGCAGCTCGACCGTGAGGTTTGCGCGGGTGAGGTTGCCGTTGCTGTCGACCCACAGCGACACGCCGATCACGTCGCCGTTGTCGTCGAGGTCCTCGAAGACCAGGTCGGCCACCACCAGCACGTCGAGGGAGGCGTTGGCGGGGGCCCCGTCGTCGTCGGTGATGGTGACGAGCACGTGGTAGGTCCCAGGTGAGGTGTAGGTGTGGCTGACCTCCTGGCCGCTGCCCGCCAGCGAGTGGTCCCCAAACTCCCATCCGTAGTCGACGACGTCGCCGTCGGGGTCGCTCGAGGTGGCCGCCGAGAACACGAGTGCGCGATTGGTGACCACCGGCGGCGACGGTGCGGTGATCACCGCGCTGGGGGCGCGGTTGGCGATGGTGACGGTGGTGGTCGCGCTGATCGGCGGAATGGTGCTGACCGTCGCGCGCACCGTGTAGGCGCCATCCTGGGCGAAGGGGTGGCTGACATTGACGCCGCTGCCGTTGCTGCCGTCACCGAAGTCCCACTGCACCCCCGGCAGCGTGACATTGGCGGCCGCAGGGTCGAGGGCGAGGGAGATCGCGACCCCCGTCGGTGCGAAGGGGGGCGTCGCCACGGGGGTCCCGAGCACATTGACACCGACCGTGACCGCCTCGCTCTTGCCCTTCTTGTCGTCGATGACCACCAACGACGCCGCGAAAGCTCCCGCGCGGGTGTAGGTGTGGCTGACCTCCTTGCCGGTGCTCGTGGCACCATCGCCGAACTCCCACGAATAGGTGCGGATCTTCCCATCGCGGTCCTTGGAGCCGTTGGCCGTGAAGGAGACCGGCGCGCCGCTAAAGACCAGCGTCGCGTCGGCGCTGGCCTTGCCCACGGGCTTGATGTTCGAACTCACGCATGCTGCGGCGCCCAACGAGAGCAGGAGCAGGGCAGCCAGCAGCAGCGCGCGGGTTGGCACCAAAGCAGAAGACATGGAGGGGACCTTCGCCCTCCGACTACGGCGCGTCTGCCCAAAGTCGTGTCGGTGGAGTGTCAAAGCCACACGTGCCGCATCGCAGGGCGACGCACGCGTGGGGGCAACCCCAAGCCTTTATAACTCTCTCTCACATCGCACGAGGGATTCCCATGGCCGACGACGACGAGGGGGGCGTCGAATACGAGTGCCCGATCTGCGGCGCGACGGTGAAGGCCACGGCGACGACCTGTCCTGAGTGCCACGCTGAATTCGAAGGTGAGGAGGGGGAGGCCTCCGAGGTCGAGGGGGAGGCTGAGGAGGAGACCTCCGAGGAGCCGGAAGGGAAGGCCGAGGAGGAGGAGGAGGAAGAAGAGGCCGCCCCCGAGGAGGACGAAGAGGAGCCTGGGGAGGAGGACGAGGAGGAGGAAGAAGAGGCCGCCCCCGAGGACGACGAAGAGGAGCCTGAGGAGGAGGAAGAGGAGGAGGAAGAAGAGGAGGAAGAAGAGGAGGAGGACAAAGAGAGGGCCCCTCCGCGCCCGACCAAGGCCAAGTCCCCACCCAAGCCCGCGCCGGCTGCCCCTTCGGGTGGCAAGCGCATGATCGGGATGATCCTTGCATTCATTGGCCTGCTGGGGATGGCAGGTGTGCCTGGCTGGGATGTCCTCAATGGCCGTCCGATCAGCATCGGCACCAACGCGTTGCTCGCGATCATCGGCGCCGCCATGCTCTTCCTCATCGGACTCGGCTTGTTCCTCAAGGGCGGCTCGGGTGGCGCCAAGCCCGCCCGCCCGGCCCCGGCAAAGCCGACCGCCGCCAAGGCCCCGCCCGCCAAGGCGGCACCGCCCAAGGCCGTCCCGGCCAAAGGTGCGCCCGCCAAGGCAGGCCCCGCCAAGGCCGGCAAGGGCAAGGGCAGCTCCAAGAAGCGCTGAGCGCTCCCACGCGCCCTACTTTAGGTCGCGCAGCGCACCGGCCGTTATTCCCAGCTGTGTCTGGACTGCATCGGCAAGCGCCCGGTCCTCGCCGTAGACCGTGTAGACCTGGTCAGGGTCGCAGCCACCGATGAACTGCATCAGCGCATCGAAGTCTGCGTGGTCCGAGAGGGGGAACTGCGCCTCGAGGCCCCACGAGCGGGCGAGGTTCCAGGTGGCGCACCACCCGCTGCTGTAGCCGAAGGCCGCGCCAGCGGCGCGGTAGCGTGCCCCCAGCTCGCGGGCGAGCCCTCCCTTGGCGCCCGCACCGCCCTTCGACGAGAGCCCCTCGCGCGGGAGGATGGCCGCGTGGGGTGAGGAGGGGATCGCCGCCGGCCCTTCCAGCACCTCGTAGCGGAGCGGGATGTCATGGGCGCGGTAGACCGCTGCGACGGCGGCGATGTCGGGGGTCACCATCACCGGCACGTCGACGGCGTTGAGCAGGGCGATGAGCTCCTGGGACTTGCCGAAGGTGTAGCCTCCCAGCACCAGGGAACGCGTCTCCGTGACCGCCTGCGCCCACAGTTGCATGTCGCGGATCACCTCTTGCTTGGGAGGGAAGCGATGCCGCGGGTGGCCGAAGGTCGCCTCGATCAACAGCGTGCTGCAGTCGATCGGTTGCGCCGGAGGCACCGTCAGGGCGCCCTCGGGGTTGAGGTCCCCCGTGTAGAGCAGCCCTCCCAGCTGCACCATCGCCGATCCAAGCACATGCCCGGCGTTGTGCAGGGTGACCTCGAAACCACCGTGGTCGGTGGTGCTGCCCAAGGAGGCGAGGGTGGTACTGCTTGCGCCGGTGCGCACCTGCAACACGTCACGGGTCGGGGGGGTCATCAGCCCATTGGCACTGGCGTGGTCGGCATGGGCGTGACTGATCACCGAGGGGGTGCGCTCGCGGGTTGGGTCGAGGTGCAGCGTGCGCTCTCCCTCCCTGACGACGATGCCCTTGTCCAGGCGCAGCTCCACCTGCTGCACAGGCGGGTGTGACGCCAAAGTGCTGCCGGTGGCGACGCCCTCAAGCGGCGCTGCGGCCCGCAAGGCGTACCCGATACCGCGTGGGTACCCGGCGGCGCACCCCGGTCCAGTAGCTGCAACGGGTGCAACGATGGCCCACGGTGACCGTGCCACCGAAGATGGTCTCATTCTTGGAGATGGCCAAGGAGGCGCGACAGACGGGGCAGCGCGAGAGCGCACGCTTGGTCGGCTCCTCGCGATAGTGGACCTCGACCTCGAAGCGCGGGTCGGCCACCAGCAGGCGGCGCAGTCGCTCGGGCTTGAGGGCGATGGTCTGCCTCTCCTGCCGCAGCTGGGCCAGCGTCAAGGTCCAGAGCTTCCACAGCGAGGGTGTGGTGTGATGGGCGCGCAGCACCGCCAACGCGGCGGCGGCCACCTGCTCGGCCGGGGGCAGCGAATAGGCGGGTGCTCTGCTCCGCGGTGGAGCGCTTCCCATGCACGCGCGCATACCCCTGGCACCTTAAAGGCCCCGGGGAGCAGCCACGGTGCGCCCCCTTTATCGGCGCGGCGCTCCCTGTCGCCCTGCGGGTGCACCGGCAGGCTTTTTTTCGCCTTGGTCGGCGCCTCTTGCTGAGACGAAACGATGCTGGCGCGCAAGTCGTTGCTGATCCTGCTCCAGAACCTCGTCGGGGCGGTACTGGGCTACATCGGCCTCTACCTGGTGGCCCAGTACGTCGGCAAGGAGGGCCTGGGGGAGGTGGCCTTCGCGCTGGCGCTGCTCTCCTTCTTCGCCTTCCTGAGCGACCTGGGCTTTGGCCAGGCCCACGTCAAGGTGGTCGCCGAGGGAGTCGACCTTCAACGCGCACTGGGCACCTACCTGTCGCTGCGCCTGATGCTGGTGCTGCTGATGGTCGGCGCCTTCTATGGCAGCCTCTGGGGGTGGCAGGCGGTCACCGGCACCCTCTTCGAAGGATCGACCTCGATGGCGGTGATCCATCTGGTGATGCTCTACTACATCTTCAACGCCCTGTTCTTGGTCCCCTCGACCACGTTCGATGGGCTGCAACGCACCGCGCTGACCCAGGGAGGCTTCCTCGCCCAGCACCCGGTCAAGGTGGCGCTCCTGGCCGCGGCGATCTTCGGCGGTGGTGCGCTGGCGATCGCGCGGGCCTACACCCTCTCGGCGCTGGTCGGCACGGTGGTCCTGTGGGTGCTCTTCCTGCGGGCGCGCTACCGGGTCGGTGCTCCCGACTGGAGCCTGCTGCCGCGCTACACCCGCTACGCCGCGCCGCTGTTCCTGTCGGGGATCTTCGGCACCGTGATCCTCAACACCGACAAGGTGCTGCTGGGATACTTCTGGGACCAGGCGCAGGTGGGGTGGTACTTCGGCGCCCAGCGCATCACCGCGCTGGTGCTGGTGGCCTCACAGGCCGCTGGCGTGCTGCTCTTCCCCCAGATCGCCGGATTGGTCGCCAAGCATGACTGGGCGGCCGCGCGCAAGACCGTCCACGACGCCGAACGGTACCTGTCGCTGACGCTGCTGCCAGTGGTGGCGGTGTTGGCGCTCTTCTCGCGGCCGGTGATCCACATCATGCTCTCGGACGACTTCTTGCCCGCGGCGACCTCGCTGGCGTTCCTCGCCGCGACGGTCTACGCCACGACGCTGATCCTGCCGCGGATGGTGTGGCTGCGAGGCGCCGGGCGACTCAAGGTCTCGGCGATGATCTCGGCATTCATCGCGCTGGCCAACGTCCCCCTCAACCTGCTGCTGGTCCCCCGCGGAGCGCCGGTGCTGATGCTCGGGTCGATCGCCACGATCCCGCTGGAGGGCACCACCGGTGCCGCCTTCGCGACGCTGATTGCTACCTGCAGCGGGCTGCTGATCGCCTACCTCGTGACCTCCCCGCGCACGCTGGTGGGGCCGCCAGCCCTGTGCCATGCGCGTCATCTGCTGGCAGGTGCGCTGGCGGGCTTCGTGCTGCTGTACCTGACCGGTGGGGGTGCCGCCATCTCGCGGTGGTACGAGCTGGTCGTCGTGGCGGGGGCCTTCCTGGGGATCTACGCGGCGATCCTCTGGGTCGTCGGCGAGCTGCGCAAGGCCGACATCCAGTTCTTCTTGCAACTGGCCTCGCCGACGGCGATGGTCGGCTACATCCGCGACGAGCTGCACCTCGAACGCAACGAATCGCGCGAGCGCTCCCTTGCGCGCGAGGGCGAGGAGTAGGTCGCTGCCCTGTGGTCCTACCCCCTTCGGGACTGGGGCGAAAGGCTTTAAAGGGGAAGCGACTTGGGCGCAAGGCTCGCGAGAGCCGCAGGCTTCCCTGTGGGATGCTCGGTGCTCGCGCGCGGCCGGGCGCGTCCATGTACACGGTCACCCAAAAGGAAGACGTCGTGCGGATCCCCCCCCACCGCCTGGGGGAGGAGATGGACAAGCTGCTCGAGGAGCTGACGCAGGCGACCTTCGAGGGCATGGTCGAGAACGGCGCCCTGATCGTCCTGACCACCGATGTCAAGAAGAACGGCGAGGGCCGCGTCATCCACGGTGACGGCGGGGTCTATCAGCGGGTCACCTTCCGCTCCCTCTTCTTCCGCCCCGAGCTGCAGGAGATCGTCACGGGCACCGTCTGCGAGGTGCTCAAGTTCGGAGCCTTCGTCCGCTTCGGCCCGCTCGACGGGCTGCTGCACATCAGCCAGATCATGGACGACCGCATCGACATCGACGAGACTGGCAACCGGCTGATCGGCAAGGGCACCAAGCGCGAGATCCGTGTCGGGGACGAGGTGCGCGCCCGGATCGTGGCGGTCTCGATCAACGAGCGCTCTCCGCGCGAGAGCAAGATCGGACTGACCATGCGCCAACCGGGCCTGGGCAAGCTCGCCTGGCTCGAGGAGGACCGCAAGAGCGCCGGTGCTGCCAGCAACGTGCGCAAGGCCAAGAGGGGCAAGGAGGCCGCCTGATGACCCGCGCCTGCAAGAACTGCCTCGCGATCCTCGAGGACGAGGAGACGTGCCCCGTCTATGGCGGCCAACCCGGTCCCAAGTGCGACCTCTCCCGGGACTTCCATGGCTATCTGGTGGTGCTCAGCACCGAGAAGAGCGCCGTCGCCCAGCGCATGGGCGTCGGGCAGCCGGGCAAGTACGCCCTCAAGGTCCGCTAGTCACACGACGAGGTCCGACGATGGAACTGGAGATCATCGAGAACACCACCAACGCCCTGCTGGGCCGCCAGCAGGTCCGCTTCGCCATCAGCCACGACGGGGCCAAGAGCCCCGAACGCAAGGAAGTCCGCGAGCTCCTCTCCAAGGCGCTCAAGGCCTCCAAGGAGGGCTTGGTGCTCGACCACATGCGCTCCGAGTTTGGCAAGGGCCGGACCGTCGGCTATGCCAAGGTCTACCCCACCAAGGCCGCGGCGCAGCAGAACGAACCCTACTACCGCCTCAAGCGCAACGGCCTCGAACCGCCGCGCAAGGAGAAGGAGAAGCTCGCCGAGGGCGAGACCGCTCCTGCCGCCAAGGGCAAGGGCAAGGAGAAGTGACGCTCGGACCGAGCGAGGTCGTCCGATGGCGCACAACAGTGCCATCATCGACCTTGCGAAGGTCCGTCCCGAGCAGTTCCGCGCCCGCCGCTCGCCCTCGATCGAGCGCCTGCGTGCCGCCTCCTACCTGTGCGTCGAGGGCAGCGGCTCACCTTCCCAGGCGGCCTTCGCAGAGGCTATCAGGGTGCTCTACGGCGTCGCCTATGCCCTCAAGTCCGCCCGCAAGGGGGCGGGCCAGCCCACCTTCAAGGTCGCCCCCCTCGAGGGGCTATGGTGGCTGGGCCGGTCGCGCACGACCCTGCCGGCCTTCGACGTCTTCCACCGCACCGACCCCAACGCCTGGCGCTGGCGCCTGCAGGTGATGGTGCCCAAGGGGGTCACCCCAGCTGCAGTCACGCGCACCGCCGCCGCGTTGGCCACGGACAAGGGCGATGTCGCGTACCGCAAGGTCTCGTTGCAGCGGCTCGACGAGGGACGGGTGGTGCAGGTGCTCCACATCGGTCCCTACGACCACGAGCGCCCGTCGCTGCTGCGGTTGCACGACTTCGCCGCGCGGCAGGGCGTGCGCCTGCGCGGCCCCCACCACGAGATCTATCTCAACAACCCGCAGCGGACCGCCCCACAAAAGCTGCGCACCATCCTCCGGTATCCTGTGCGGTAGGATGTCCGACAGGTCCCATCGCCACGTTCCTGCCTAGGATTCGGTCGGAAGATGATACGTGCCTCTTTTTGGGGAGGTCTCGTCGGCTGGGTTGATGGCCGATCAGCCGGATGTGGTGCACGACCACGGTCCGCGCGCGGAGATCTTCGGCACCGACGCCTATGCGCCGCCGCAGATCAGCGCCCGCGTCGAGCAGGTGGGCGTGGCCAAGGCCAACCTCGGGACCCTGCCGCTGTTCGTCCTGGGGATCCTCGCAGGGGGCTTCATCGGACTGGGTGCGCTCTCCTTCACCATCGTCCTTGCCGATACGACCCTCTCCTTTGCGGCAAGTCGGCTCGTCGGTGGCGTGGCGTTCTCGCTGGGGCTCATACTCGTCGTCGTCGCCGGGGCGGAGCTGTTCACGGGCAACAACCTGCTGGTGATGGCGTGGGTCGGTCGCTCGATCTCGACGACGCAGCTGCTGCGCAACTGGACCCTGGCCTATCTGGGCAACGCCCTCGGTGCCGGTGGCCTCGTGCTCATGGTGGTGCTGGCCAACCACGGCAGCCTCGGGGATGGTGCCGTCGGCGCTGCGGCGGTGCGCATCGCTCAGGCCAAGGTAGCCCTGCCCTTTTGGGAGGCCTTCTTCAAGGGGGTGCTCTGCAACATGCTGGTCTGCCTGGCCGTGTGGCTCTCCGTCGCCGGCCGCTCGGTCATCGACAAGGTCGTGGCGGTGGTCTTCCCCATCAGCGCCTTCGTCGCCGCAGGCTTCGAGCACAGCATCGCCAACCTCTACTTCCTGCCCCTGGGGTACCTCTGGCAGGACCAGTACGCGGCGGAGGGGACGGCGCGGATCGAACCCTCTGCGATCCTTGCCAACCTCCTCCCCGTCACGTTGGGGAACATCGTCGGTGGGGCACTGCTCGTGGCGGGGATCTACTACCTGGTCTACCACGACCCGACGGTCGCCGCGCACGGGCAGAGACCACCGGACCGCGCTCAGGCGCTGCTGCAACGGCTGCGGCGCCGCTAGGGCGGGAAGGGGGCGCCCTCGAGGGGGGCGACCAGCCGCAGCGGGCGGGCGCCTTCGCGGGTGGGCGCCTCGAAGATCCCCTCGGGGCGCAGGACCAGCAGCGGCAGATGGTTGCGCCCGTGGTGCCGACGCAGCTGGGCCGAGGCCCGCACGAAGGCCTGCGCCTCGGACGGCAGGCGGTCGAAGAGCAGGTGCCAGTAGGCGAGGTTCTGCCGCACGAAGTCGCCGCGGATCAGACCGTGGCGGTCGTGCAGCCAGCAGCGCTCCCCCAGCACGCGGTTGTAGACCAGCCCCAGTATCTCGCCGTCGTTGGTCGTGTACGGGTCGAAGGGGAAGGTGCGGCAGACGATGGAGCGGTTGTCGCGCTCGCAGTGCTGCACCCCCTTGCAGAAGGCCAGCACCTCGCCCTCCGTCGCCGTGGTATCCACGGAGCCATCGAACCACGAGAGTGGCTGCCAGCGGGTCCACAGCTTCGTGCGCTCGGCAAGGAAGGCGAGCTCCTGCTCGTAGAGCACCGGCACCGTCGTCTCCTGGCCGCAGCAGACGGGGAGCCCCCCGTTGGTCGGCCCGCACCTGGTGCCGCAGTCGAAGTGGGTCGGAGGAGCCACCAGATGGGTGTAGACCCACTGCAGGTCGGAACGGCTCAGGCCCGGTGCCGGAGGGGAAGGGTCCGCCCCTGGCCACTGCAGCTGCTCGCGTAACGGTCGCAGGGGGGTGCTCGCAGCGTCGGTGGAGCCCACGACCTCGACCTAAGGGAAGCAGGGGGCGGAGGCGCCTTAAGGTGCGCTCACCGATTCGGGCGCGCCGCTACCGGATCCCACGGGCGATCGAGAGCGCCTGCCGTGCGATCGAGGCGCCCTCGTCGTAGCGGTTGGCCTTGAAGGCAGCGATGGCCGCCTTGACCCGCTCGCGCGCCTGCGGCGGCGTGGGGGTGCCCATCTCCATCAGCGGCGTCCAGTGCTCGACGAGGTTGCGCCAACCGTCGAGGTGTTCGTACATGCGGACACCCGAGGCGGTCACCAGCACCAGGTTGATCCCCAGTGCATCGGCAGCGAAGAATCGGATCTCCTCCCCCGGGGCCATCTTCCAGATCTGCTGCCCCGAGAGGCTGAAGTGGTAGAGCGCCGTGGCGTCGGCGGCGAGGTTGACCCGACCGGTCTTGCTCGTCGAGACCGCCAGCACCGGCCGGTCCAAGATGGCCTTCCACGTGCGCCCGCCGCCGGTGCCCGAGACGGCGACCACCTCACGGCCATCGGTGCCGGCGAGCACCGAGGCGCCGCTGAAGGAGACGTTGACCGTCGCCCACCGGCCCCCGGGGAAGCGCCAGCGGGGGTTGAGACGCGCATCGTAGGCCTGCAGGGTCGCGCCGTCGCCGGCGGCGACGACCAGCTCGCCCTGGGCTGAGCAGGAGATCCAGACGACGGGGTGGTGGACCCGCACCGGGGGCTGACTCGCCCCCCCTGGCCCGATACGCATGATCGTGTTGTCGGCCAGCGCGACGTAGGTCTCGGGCTCCTCGGTGGCCGTCAGGGCAGTGGGTGCCACAGGCAGGTCGTGGCGCCACAAGACCTTCCCCTCGAGGTCGAAGCACAGGACCTGGGTCGGCACCGTCACCATCAGCCGGCTGCCGCGCATCATCAACCGGTGGATGCGTCCCGGGACGCGGGTGCCCCAGCGTTGGGTCCCGGCAGGGTTGAGCACCCGCAGTTCGTCCTCGTTGGCCAGCGCGATGAACTCGCCGTCGGGGGAGAGGGCGGCGCGGTGGAACTGCCCCTGCAGGTACCACAGGGGGACCAGCTTGTTGGCCGCCCGCAACTGCTCCTGCACCGCCGAGATCATCGGGATGGCCTCCTCCAGGCGCTTGGCCAAGAACAGCTCGCGGACGGCACCAATCGCTGTCGTCGCCGGTGCGGTCTCGGCACCGAAGGCATGGGCCTGGGCCATGCGCTCGCGCACCGGCGCCATCAGCACGGCGTACCGGGAGGCTTCGAGGCCAGCTGCCTGCAGAAGCGCCACTGCTCCGGGGCTCAGCGTCGGGTCGCCCAGCTCCACCAGCTCGGTGGCCATGTGCAGCGCCGTCGGCAACGTGCGCAGGTCCAGCCCCTGGGTGGCCAGCTCGGCGAGCAACTGCAGGCAGCGCGGACCGGTCGGCGCCGGTGCGGTCGCCCAGGCCACCAGCGAGGGGATCACCGGCTCGATGACTCGCTTGTCGGCCTTGTGGAGTGCGAGCACCAGCGCATGGAGGGGTTGCCAGACCACCTCGTCGTCGGCGAGCAGTTGCACCAGCGGCGGCGCCGCCGCAGCAAAGGCAGCCGGGCCCTGCTGGGGCAGCAGGGCCAGCATGCGGCTGACGGTCTTCTCCCGCTCGGCGACCTCGGGGCTGCTCAGCCGCTCCAGCAGCTTGGGGATGTGGCTCTCGGTGCCACTGAGGAGGTCTCGCAGTCCCATCGGCCCCGCTCCGTTCTGCCTTCCTGCACCCTGACCACAATTGTAGACCTTCCGGTATGCTTTCGCCGAGCATCCTCCACCTTCCGTCGGGCTCCGGGCCGTATCCGACCATCCTCGGGGGGGCCCTTCCGCACCCTTGATACGGCCCCTGCCCCTGGACCGACGATGGCTCGCCGCGACCCCCGCGCACGCTACCTGGCTTCGGCCCCCCCCGCCTTCCAGGAGAGCTTTGGTCAGATCGCGGCGCTGGTGCACCAGACCTTCCCCTCTGCAGAGGAGGTGTTCGCCTATCGCATGCCCGGCTGGAAGATGCGGCGGCGGCTACGCAAGGAGGACGGGCTGCTCGTGGGCACGATCGATCCGCGCTACGTCTGGCTCTTGGTCGCCGCCCGCTCGCGTGGGCTGACGGTGCATCTGTGGAACCCTGCCGACCCCGGGTGCCTCCAGCGCAATGTGCCGATCCTCAAGGAGGCAGGCTTGACGGTCTTGCGCGGTTGCCTGCAGCACACCCGCAAGCAGCCGTTCCCGATCGCGCCGCTGCGCACGGTGCTGCGCGAGGTCAGGCGCACGAGCCGCCTCTGATCACCCCCACTCGAAGGGGCAGCATTATTCCCCTGCCCTCGCCATGACCGCGCAGGATGGCTGAACCCCCCATCGAGATCCGCCACCGCTTCGAGGTCGACCTGGCGCTGAGCGAAGGGACGCTCCAGCAGCGGTTGCTCGTGTGCAACGCCCTGGATGCCTATGAGCTGCGGGAGGGCGTCAGTTCGGAGCTCGTCACCGACGTGCTCCGACTGGACGAGACCTCCGTCACGCTCAAGGTCACCCCGCGCTCGGCGGTCACCTACGAGGAGATCGGCGAGCACCTGGGCGCGATGGCCACCGCCGCCGCGCAGGCCACCGGGGGGTTGGTGCAGCTGCGGGTCGTGGCGATCCGCTTCGAGGTCGAGACGTTCGGCACCGTCTCCGACCTGCTGACCGCCAAGGACCTCCAGCAGGACCCCAAGCGCGCCGCGTTGCTGCATCGGCTCAACCTTGAGCCGGCCGCGGAGGGAGGCGGCGGCGAGGGACGCTTCTCGCTCGCGGGCAATCGGACCTATCTGAGCAAGGATGGCCGCGGCGAGCGTGCCTACGAGGTGTTCGCCGACCTCGTCCACCACGGCAAGGAGGGGCTGCTGATCACGCGCCGCCAGCCCGCCGATCTGCGGCAACGCTACCACCTGCAGCGCACGCCGATCCTGTGGTTGACGCTCAACTCGTTCAAGGGGGAGACCTGCCTGGCCCCCACCGAGGTCCCGCGGTTGCACGTCGCCGTCGGGGAGTTCCTCGAGCGTGCCAAGAGCTCGGTGGTCCTCCTCGATGGGCTCGAGTACCTGGTGACCAACAACACCTTCCCGACGGCGCTCAAGCTCGTCCAGCTGCTCAGCGACAAGGTCATGCTCCACGACAGTCGCCTGCTGGTGACGCTGGCGCCCGAGGGGTTCGAACCCAAGGAGCTGGCCCTGCTCGAGCGCGACATGGAGCACCTGCCGTGAGCAGGTGCACATGCGGCGCCGCCCTGGTCGTCGCGCTGGGGTTGTTGCTGCCAGGGCTCATCGGCGGCGCACCGCAGGGGACGCTCCTGTCGGTGACCGACATCGAGGTGGCGGCGGGCTCCTACTTCGAGCACCCCCTCGAGGGCCTGCTGCAGGGGCAGGTGCTGGTCCTCACCCTCGTGGCCAACGCCAGCGTCGACCTCTACCTGCTGGGCGATGCCGACTACCCCGCCAATTACCCGGGCAATTTCACTGAGGGCATCGTCGGCGAGGACGTCGTCAGCGTCTCGCAGCTCGAGTGGTCCGCCCCACGCAGCGGCCGGTTCCATCTGGTGGTGGAGAACCTCGACAGCCAGCGCTCCGCCGACGCCGTGCCCACCGATGCGGCGCACTTCTCCCTGGAGGTCGAGGATCGGGGGATCCTCGACGACACCCCACCGGACCTCTCGAACCTCGCGATCGTCCTGCTGGCGGCGATCCTCCTGGTGACGGTGGTGATGGTCCTCAGCATCGTCTTCCTGACGCGCCGGTTGCGTCGGCGAATCGACCAACGTGACCTGGTGCGCCAGGCCGAGCTCTTCGCCAAGCTCGATCGCATCGACGCCAGCATCGTCCCGCCTGGGCCGTCGCACGACCAGGAGCCGTAGGGGCCCCCGCGCAGATCCAGCCGCGCATCGTCGGCCCGGCCCGCACACCGGTCTGACCTGTCGTACCCGCGCGCTTGATAGGTTTTTCAGCTAGGAGCGTGCTAGCAGGGGCGATGTGCCGCATCCTCGCGGGCGTGACGCAGGGCCCCTTCCCCCCGGGGTTGCTCGCGGAGTTTGGGGACCTCGCGCGCACCGGGGACGTGCTCTCGGCCGAGGATACGGGCCATCCCGACGGCTGGGGCATCACCACCTTCGACGACGGCGCCTGGGGCTATGTCGGCCGTGAGGCCGAGACCGCCGAGGACAATTCCAAGTTCACCGCAGCGGTACGCAAGGTCGAGGCGCGCACCCAGGGCGGGGTGGTCATCGCCCACCTGCGCGCCGCCTCCGAGGGTGCCATCAACATCGAGAACACCCACCCCTTCCTGCACGACGGCTGGTCCTTCTGTCACAACGGCACCATATTCGGCCTCAAGCTCCCCGTGCACCCGATGCGCGGTCGCACCGACAGCGAGTGGATGATGCTCCAGCTGATCAAGGCGGTCAATGCCGCCAGGTCTCCGATGGAAGGCTACCGCCAAGGGCTGCGGGCGATCGCCGACGAGCATGAGTTCACCAGTCTGACCACGGCCTTCAGTGACGGCGAGCGCTTGCTGGTCAGCCGAGTCATCGGCAGCGTCGACAACTACCCCAGGGAGAAGCTGGCGCACTACTACATGATGTGGTATCAGCAGCAGACCTCTGCGGTGGTCCTCTGCCAGCAGCCGCTGGGCGGGGGCCGCTGGGTGCAGCTCAAAGACCGCAGCCTGATCGAGGTCGGTCCGGACCTGAGCATCACCATCGAAGATCTGTAGTCCGTGGCCCGAGGCGGATCGGCGCAGGACTCGAGGGCGGCGCTAGCCCTGGCGGTGCGAGGAGCGGCCCTGCCGCTGTGCGCCCCCGCGTCGGCGTCGCCGCCCGCCGCCGGGGGCTCCGCTGTGCGCAGCGCGGTGGGGGGATGCGCTGCGCCCCTGCCCCTGGCCAGCCGGTCGCTGGTGCGATCCGCCTGGGGCAGAGGGGGTCGGGGGCCGGTGCGAGCCGCTGGCAGGCCGCGGTTGCGGGGCCGCGGAGCGGGTGTCGCGACGTGGAGGGGGTCGGTGCTGCCGTCGTGGCGGCCCTCGTCCGCGCCCGGGCCGGAAGTGGCGCGCCCCCTGGGGCAATGGTGGGGGAGCGGGTCTGGTGTAGTCGAACCCCTCGACCTTCTCCCAGCGCAACCCTCCCGGCAGGATGTGTCCCAGCCGGTGGACCATCGCATCGTCCTCGCGGGTGACGAAGGTCAGCGCACGGCCACTCTTCTCCGCTCGACCGGTGCGGCCGATGCGGTGGATGTAGGAGTCCTCGGTGTCGGGCATGTCGAAGTTGATGACGAAGGAGATCTCCTCGACATCGATCCCGCGGGCGGCGACGTCGGTGGCGACGAGCACCTGGTACTTGCCGCGCCGGAAGCCGTCGAGTGCCTCCTGGCGTTGGTTCTGGGAGCGGTTGCCGTGGAGGCTGTTGACGGAGAAGCCCAACCGTTGGAGCTGCGCCGCCAGGCGCTTGGCCCGGTGCTTGGTGCGGGTGAACACCAGCGCCGTGTCCTTCTCGGCGGCGTTGAGAAGGGCCACCAGCAGCTCGGTCTTGAGGTGCTGGGGGACCTCGTAGAGCGCGTGGGAGACCGTCTCGGCCGGCGCCCTCATCCCCACGGCGACCCGCTTGGGCTCGTGCAGCGCCTGCGCCGCCAGCCGCTCCATCTGCGTGTCGAAGGTCGCGGAGAAGAGCATCGTCTGCCGATTCTTCGGGAGCACGCGGATGATCTTCAGGACGCTGGGCAGGAAGCCCATGTCGAGCATGCGGTCGGCCTCGTCGAGGACGGCGACCTCGACCGAGCGCAGGTCGACGTACCGCTGGTCCATCAGGTCGAGCAGCCGCCCCGGGCAGGCGATGATGATCTCGGTGCCCGCGCGCAGGGCCGTGACCTGCGACCCCTGACCGACCCCGCCATAGATCGTCGCCGAACGCAGGTCGGTGCCCTCGCCCAGCTGCACGCAGACGTCGTGGATCTGCTCGGCCAGCTCGCGGGTGGGGGTGAGGATCAGCGCACGGGTCCGGCGGCGCGGCCCGCTGAGCAGACGGTTGAGGATGGGCAGCACGAAGGCAGCGGTCTTGCCGGTGCCCGTCTGGGCGGTGCCCACGAGGTCACGGCCCTCGAGCGCCAGCGGGATGGCCGCCTGCTGGATCGGGGTGGGCTCGACGTAGTGGGCGCGCTCAAGGCCGCGGCGCAACCGCGGGTCGAGCCGGAATGATGCGAAGGTCACGGCGACACGGGGCGAAGGTCGCAGGCCCTACTTGTAGCAACCGATGGCGCCCTGCCTGCGCCGATGCCGTCGACGGCTCGGAGGAGAGTCACGTGTCGTTGCGGCCGTTGACGAAGAAGAAGACGTAGTAGCTGGCTCCCACCAGCACGTCGAGGTTTGGTTCGGTCGCCGCCTCAGGGGACAACGTCACGTGGTCGCCGCGGCGCTCGAACAGCCCCTTCCAGTTGACCGTCAAGACATCTTGGCCCTGACTATCTCGAAGGACCATGTCCTTGCGATGGCGCTCCGGTTTGACCCACTGGTACGAGGTGCCATCCTGCAGCGTCCATGTCCCGCCCTTGGCCACGAGGTCAGCGCCGCCCAGACGGGACTTCTTCATCTTCGATTCGAACCTCCCCACCGGCGCACCGTCGGCGCCCGAGAGGGTGACCCGCTTCGGCTCGCCGGGCATCCTGCGCCCCAGGCTCAAGCGCCACCGCCCCTCACCGATCACGAGCTCCGCAGGATGGTCGCCGCTCTTGTCGGCGTGTGAGGCCATCAGGGTACCGAGGACGAGCTCCTCGCAACCCAGCTCCCACTCGCCGTGCCAGGCCGAGGTCTTGCGCCAGTGCAGCTCCTTGGTGACGTAGGCCCCTAGGATGGACATCGGCGCACACTATGGACGGCGTGACTTCAAGGGGATGCGGGAGTTCCCCCTGCATCGCTGCGCCGCTCCTCGTCCGCCACGCTGGAGCGGCACCTTCATCGTCCCCCATCCCACGACCAGACCATGGGTCGCCGCTGTGCGCGCGATGCGGCTCTCGTGGCCTTTGCGTTGCTTCTGGCTGTTGGCACCCTGCCCCTCTCCAGCGGAGGCGATGGCCCGCAGACGACCCCGACACCCCAGGGCGCCGGCCAACCCTGCATCGATCTCGCCTTCGATGAGAACGTCACCGAGGTCGGCGTGGGCCTGCCGGTCAGCTTCGAGTCGAGCGGGGCCGATTGGAACGCCCAGACCGAGATGCTCTACGTCGTCGACGATGGCGGCCGCATCGCGCGCATGGACTACGACGGGGGCACCATGGTCACCTGGAACCTGCCAGGGGACCTCGAGGGCATCACCGTCGCCGACCCCAGCAGCGACCTCGTCTACGTGGGGGTCGAGAACCCCGACGCCGTCGTCGAGTTCGACACCATCAGCGGCCTCGAGCTGCGCCG
>JAHFTX010000053.1 GCA_023265395.1 Thermoplasmata archaeon | reverse complement strand
CTCGGATCGGGATACCCCCACGAGGTCAGACCCCCCCAGCACGGGTGAAGGAGATCTCGACACGCAGCCCTTGATGCACGGTGAGGGTCTGCCAGACCTTTCGCACCTCTCGGAAGAACAGGTGGCTGCGGAGCTCGCGTTCTGGGCTGAGATCGATCCTGAGATCGCGGCCCAGCTCTCCCAACCACTCTCGGGGGAGTTGGAGACGGAGATAGCGGAGCACCAACGCACCGTCGACATCTCAGGGAGGACTCGCACTTCCGACGACGTACCAGACTTCCGGCGGGAAGCGACCCAAGATGAGGCCAAGCCGACCTCTGTCGCCACCCGCCTCCTGGAGCAGCCCGCACCTCCCCCAGAGACGATCGGAGCGAGTGCGAGGCCGGCGCGGCGCTCCTCCTCACATCGAGTCTCAGAGGAGCCCCTCTCTCGTTCCACCCTCATCGAACTCGAAGTGCTGGCACATCATCGCCAAGTGCTCCTCGAGGGTGCCGCAAATCGCCAATCCACCACTGATGATGACACGCGTCTCCTCGGCCATCCCCCCGAACGCAGGGACGGCTCTGATGAGGTCTGGCTCAGTCTGGTACAACCGCTGCCCCAGCATGTGTTGCCCAGCGAGCCGACCCTCTGTGGACTTGTCCAGGACGCCAACGCGGAACGTGAAGCTTCCCAACTTGGGTTCTCGGGGGTACACTTCGTCACCCCATCGAATGAACAGGGGCCAGAATCGCCCGAGGGATTCGAAGGCATGCTCCAATCGCTGGGGCTGGATGGGGAGACAGCAGCCGACGTCCTGATGGCCGTCGAAGGGAGGATGCCCGAGGAGCAGCAGGCCCAGTTAGCCTCCCTCCTCGAAGAGATGGGCGTCGCGACCGAGGTGCGTTCGGCCATCGAGGAACAAGCCACTCGCGAACACCGTGATCCCTTCGCCTTCCTAGAGGGGCGGAAACGCTCGGAGCGAGGGACGGGGGCCTTGGACACACCCTTGCCCAAGGCCACCCTCCCTGACGCTGCGGATATCGATGGGAGCATGAGCGATCTGATGTCTGGTGGCCAACCCGCCAGGGCGTTCACGTATCAGGAGCGTGAGCTCCCAGCCCGACGGACGCGATCAATGTTCGACCTCTCGCAGCGGGCCCCGGTCTCCGAGACCGCTCGATGGGCGATCTGCGCCATCTGCGGTGCCCGGGTCACCGACGAATGGATCGCGTGCCCCTCGTGCAACACCCGGCTCTACTTCCCGCCCAAGGACGGGTGAGAGCTCAAGCGTAGCGCATCCGCGTCTCGATCTCCTGCAAGCGGCCTGCGACGCGATCCCATTCCTCGGGGAGAACTGCATGGTAGCCCCGTTCAACTTCCGCTGCGAAGGTGTTCCCAAGGCTACCGCGCAGTCGACACCAGTGCAACATCACACGGAGGTCCACTGCTCGGTCCTCGACCTCTTGGGTGAATCGACCGAGCCCCCAGTCGATGAGCCAGACCCGGCAATCCGGTCCCACGCCACTGATCATGACGTTGCGGCCAGTGAGGTCCCCATGAATGATTCCCAACGCGTGGAGGTGAGCAATCGTTGCTCCCAGGTGCCTGGCGAGGTGTCTGGTCTCATCCGGGTCCAGTCGATCGAGACCGTCTACGTTCTCCCAGAATAGTTCCTCCAGGAGCGTCGCCTCGAGGCGCTCGATCAGAAGGCTGGTCGAATCGACTTCCACATCCCACAGGGCTGGGACAGGGATCGAGCCGGCTGCCGCCGCGGTCATGACCCGCGCTTCGCTTCGTGTGCGCATGCGGCGCTGCATCAGATCGATCCGCGGGTGACGCGAGGCCTTCAGCAGCCGATGCTTGAGGACTGACGGCCGTCCCTGCCATTGGACTGGGATTACCTCTGCCTCTGCTCCTCGCCATCTTGACTCATTCGATGGGGCCTGGTGCTCCAGGCCTTCGAGCCACGGCAACCGCGGAACATCGGTCCGATAGCGCGGGATCACGCCGCTCTGATCGATGGGCAGCGTGACGTCGCTCTCGAGCTGGTGCAACCCCACTAGGGCGATCATCTCGCCATTGTCGACGCAGGTTGCAGCCGGTGGCAGCCCGACGGGGATGCCCCACTCCTTCCCCAAGCTCTCCAGCATCTGACGCAACCTCCCATTGCAGGCAACGCCCCCGGTGACCGTCAGCGCACCCGCACCCGTCGCCGCCAAGCCGCGCTCCGCAACCTCCATAAGCATCGCGAATGCCGTCTCCTGCAGGGAATGGCAGACCTCTGGGAGCGGCATCCCTGAGGTGTGCAGGTGCGTTGCCGCGGTCACGATCCCGCTGAAGGCCACATCCATCCCCTTGACTGTGTACGGGAGGTCACGGAAGGGAGCTCCGTCAGCGGCAGCTCTGGCAGCCAAAGTTTCGATAATCGGCCCAGCGTACCATCCTAGGCCACAGGCGCGTCCGAACTTGTCGAAGGCGTTTCCCAGCCCGATATCGATGGTCTCACCCAAGATCTCATAACGATGGCGCCGCGGGACGAGCACCTGGGTGTTCCCGCCGCTGACGTAAAGGCACAGCGGTGCCGCAAGGTGGGTCGTCCACCGAGCCATCTCCAGGTGGGCGATTGCATGGTTGACCCCGCAAAGGGGGATGCGCTGCGAGGCGCTTAGCGCGCGTGCTGCGCTAGCGGCGACGCGCAGGCATGGCCCAAGACCAGGGCCCTGAGAGAACGCTACCCCGGCAAGCTGGTCCGACCCTGTCTTGCCCTCGTCAAGGACCTGACGCACCAGTGGCCCCACCGCGCGCGCGTGGTGGTCGGCCGCTTCTCGCGGATGGATCCCTTCGTTCCCGGGAGGCCGGATCGTGTTCTTGGCTGCAGCAAGCGTCGCTCCCGTCGAGTCGACGAGGGCGACGCCCAAGGTGTGGGCCGTACCTTCGATTCCCAGGAGACGCACATCACAGCCAGCAGGCCGCAGGTCCTTGAACCGTTCGGCCACTCCTGGTGGTGGTCGATGGGACCAATCCCTCTAAGTAGATGGCCTCGCGCTGCCCAGCAGGCTGTCGCATGTACCTGACCATCGTGTGTGCTGAATGCGACGAGGAGTTCCTTGCCGACGGCCAACGACCACACTGGGACTGTCCTTCGTGTGGGCACCAGATCGAGAACCGGCGGTACCCATTCCTCACTGGATCCTTGGTAGCGGCGTACGTCAACCCCACGACCGAGGACTGGCGTGGGCGCCATGACGCTCTGCTCGACCAGGCACGGACACGGATAGTCGAGCTCGAAGGCACCATTGCCCGATTGCAGGATGAGCTCGAGGCACTCCGGCGAGGGGAATCGCGCGCCCAAGTTCTCTCCAGTGGCGCTGAGCCCATCGCTGAAGTCACAGTCGTCGGTGCCGGTGCCAAGGGTCCCATCCGTCAGGCGGGGGCACCCATCCGGGGCCCCGCTCGGCCGTCGCTGGTGTCGAATCCTGATAGTACCGAGGGCGATGGCTAGTCTCGGGGGTTGACCATGGGAATCGACCTCGGGGACCTTGCCTCCGCGCAGCCGCGGACGTTGCAATCCTTCAAGGGAGCGAAGGTCGCCATCGATGCCTTCAACGCCCTCTATCAGTTCCTGGCGACCAACAGGCAGCCCGACGGGACACCGCTGACCGATGAGCGTGGCCGTGTCACTGGGCACCTCTCCGGCGTGCTATTCCGCACCGTCAATCTCCTCGAGGCGGGGATCCTCCCCTGCTACGTCTTCGACGGAGAACCGCACCCGCGCAAGCGGGCGACCCTCCAGCTACGCAGTCACGTGCGGCAGAAGGCAACCCAGGAATGGAGGGATGCCCTCGAGGAAGGGGACCTCGAACGGGCCCGTAGCAAGGCGCAGCAGACCTCGCGGCTGGGCGGCAATGAGGTCTCCCAAGCCAAGACCCTCCTCGAGCATATGGGTGTCCCGTGGGTGGACGCGCCATCCGACGGCGAGGGGCATGCTTCGGCGATGGCGATCTCGGGCGTGGTCGATGTCGTCGGCTCCCAGGACTACGACTGCCTCCTGTACGGGGCCCCTCGTCTTGCGCGCAATCTTACCCTCAGTGGCCGACGCAAGCTCCCCCGCAAGAACGTCTTCGTGGCCATCTCCCCCGAGGAGATCACCCTCGCACACGTGCTCGGACACCTCGAGCTCTCCCGCGAGCAACTCGTGGACATGGCGTGGTTCATCGGCACGGACTTCAATCCTGGGGTCCGCGGGATTGGCCCCAAGAAGTCCTTGGCTCTGCTCCGGGAGCACAAGACCGCTGAGGCCGTGGCCAAGGCCAAGGGATGGGAGCTCGATAGCGCCTGGTTGCAGGATGTCCGATCGATTTTCCTGACGATGCCCGTCAGCTCTATCTCCCATCCGCGATGGCGCCCTTTGGACCGGGCAGCGGTCGAGCGCTACCTCGTCGACGAGTTCTCCTTCAACCAGGTGCGGGTCGGTGCAGCCCTCAAACGGGTCGGGGTGGCAATCGAGAGTGGCGCCCAGACGAGCCTTGATTCGTTTGCCTAGGGGGAGCCGTGGCCACCCAGCGTCCTGTCGGGCGAGGACCACGGCTTGGTCCTTGGGCCCAATCATCCTGTCCTGCCCTCGTCGGGGGGCCGGGGCCTGGGGACATCCCCTGGCCCATGACGGCACGGGTCCACCTGCGAACCGCAGGAGCCCTGGAATCACTTGCGGCCAGCAGCGTCGAGTTGGTGGTGACCTCTCCCCCATATCCCATGATTCCGATGTGGGATGAGTCCTTTGCTCGGTCAGGAGCGACAACGTTCGATCAGATGCACGAGCAGTTGGCGCATACTTGGCGGGCGCTCCCTCGCGTCCTGTGCCCGGGGGGAATCGCTGCCATCAACATTGGGGATGCCCTGCGCCGGGTCGATGGCTCCTTTCAGTTGTTCGAGAATCATGCGCAGGTCCTGGTCGATTGCCGAAAAGCCGGACTTACCCCCTTGCCCTACGTACTGTGGAAGAAGCCAACCAACCGGGCCAATGCCTTCCTCGGGAGCGGCTTCAATCCCCCCAATGCCTACGTCACGCTCGATTGCGAGTACGTCCTTCTTTTCCGCAACGGTCGGCTGCGTACTTCTCGCCCGCAGGAGGGAGTCCGAGAGGCAAGCCGATTCACCAAGCCCGAGCGCGACCTCTGGTTCAGCCAGGTGTGGGACGGGATCCGCGGAACCCGTCAGGCACGGTCGGATATCGCCCGGCGGACGGGGGCATTCCCCCTAGAGGTCCCTGCGCGCCTGGTGCGGATGTTCAGCCTCGTGGGTGAGACCGTTCTCGACCCGTTCTGCGGGACGGGCACGACACTGGAAGCCGCTGGCCGACTAGGCCGACATGGCATCGGTTTCGAGGCCGAGGAGAGTCTCGCCCCAATCCTCAGCAAGCGTCTTGAGCACGTCGCGCAGTGCTGTTCTCCTCACCCCTACCACTGGGAGGTCGACCCGGTCAGGGGAGGTCTCAGCGGGAACGGCTGAAACGGCCCTTCTGCTTCGTTGGTGGTTCCATGAACACACCTTCGAGGATCCGCGGAATCTCCCGAAGTTCCTCGACTGCTCCGTTCCAAGCGCTCAACTGTGGGCCGTAGGACTGGTGGACTTGGTCGAGGGCTGCCGCGATGCTCGTTTCGAGCCACGGAGGGACCTCGTTCTTCGAGACGAGGACCGCCATGTAGGCGGAGGGCCCATACCCCAGGACGATTCGCCATGGTCCGTAGGGCAGATCGGAGAAGATGTTTCCACCGCCACGTTGGGCAGCGATGATCTCACCTTTGATGTACCGATATGTGTTCTCCAAGAGCTTGGTGTCGACGTCGGGACCCCACCGTTGAGTCGAATGGCAGATGAACCGGTGGTCCCGGTGGATCAGGAACACCTCCTCGAGCCCGTTGGAATTGGTCGCGGGCGGAACGAGGGTGGCGACGAGGTCCTTGACCCCTTGGAACGCTGCGAGGTCCCCGCTCCAGCTCTGGAGCACCCGCGGATAAGTGACGTGGATCTTCTCCACGACCTTGCGGATGCGGGAGCGGAAGTGTTCAGGTGCCTGGCCGTCGACGACGACTGCCAGGGTCACTTGGGGGCCGTTCTCGAGCAGGATGGTCTTCTTGCCGTAGGCCATCTGGTTGAGCTCGCCCTCGGGGTCATCACGGTTGAAGGATTCTTTGACGAAGCTCTGCACGGCGGTGAGCATGCCCGTGAATATTTCGCGGTCGACGTCGGGTTTGAGGGTACGGCTGTTGTGGCTGATCAGGCGGCCATCCTGGTAGATCACCAGGATCTCCTCGATGGTGTAGCGCTTTCGTAGACGTGCACGTTCCCGCTCGACGAACGAGGCGATGGTCTTCGTCCGCATGCGATAGAGGCCGACGAGATTGGCGGCATTGAGGAGGACCAGCCCCAGCGCGAACGCTGAAAGGTGGGTGAGGAACGCCGGGTCGAGGAACCGGTTGACATGGTAGGTCACCTCGATGTTCTCCTCACCGAGATTGTCGGTCACCACTGCGTACTCGCCGTCGGGGAGCTCCTCTGCCTGCCGGTAGCTGCCAGTGGGGGTCGCCGACCGCGTCGGATAGTATGGGTGGGCCTGGTCGTGGTTTCGTTCCCGCTCGGCCTGGTCGTAGAAGGTGATGTTTGCGGATCCTGCTGTCTCGACCGTCACTTGGAGGTCGTCGGCGCGGGTGAGGCCGAGGGGATCACCCGCGGAGAATCTGTAGACGAGGCTGCTCTCGATCACCTGGGGATCATCGATGACCAGGAGGCCGTTCAACCCCTCGACGATGGGTGGCGCGGCAAAGAGAATCAAGAGGATCACGCCGACCGTGACGTAGGATTTGGCCACTCCCAGGTCCCGCTCGATGGTCATCATCTGCGACCGCTCGTCGACTTGGTGCCGATACTTGATGTAGAAGAACGCCACGGCGACGCCGTTGATGGCCAGCAACATCACCAGGATGATCCACACGAAGGCTGGCAGGTCCAGCCGGAAAGGGGTTCCCTCGAAGGCGCCTCGGCGGAGCACCTCGCCGACCCACAGGAGCAAGCCTACCGCAATCGCGGCGGTGAGAATCCTTTGGAGGTCATTGAGCGTCGAGAGGCGCGATTTCCGGACGAGGGGGTGAATCGGTGGTGCGTCGTCGCCAGGATCCGTGGACACGGTTCTGGGGGGTGCCACGGCGGCCAATCCTCTGGGGGGTATAACCTTCTTGCTCGTGGCGATTGCCGTGGGGCCGCTACATGGTCCGAGGTGCCAGCAGGGTCCCATGCAATGCGAGGTTGCTACCAATGAAGCCCAACGGCGGGACGAGCAGCAAGAACAGTGCCCAGGGCTGGATCAGTGCGAGCATCACAGGGACCAAGCTGTAATTGAGGAGGTAGTGCGTTCCGATTCTGGCACGCAGGGCATCACGATCCCACCGCTCCATCCCCAGCAGGGCGCTTGAGGTGCGGAGCATCGCGACCGCAAGGAGCGCTTCAACACCAACCACAGCGCCCGTCAGGGGCTCGGTCGAGTGCGCCAACATCCAGGTCGCCGCCGCGATCAACGTCAGGTGGAGCAGCTCGAGACCATGGGCGAGGGCTTGGAATCGGAACGGGATCCGGAGGGCACCATCGGGCGCGACGTGACAGCCCAAGGTCCAGGCCAGCGTGGTGCCCCCTGCTTGGCTGTCATGGTCGATATCCTTGAGGCCGCCGGCGACGATGTTCATGAAGAGCACTTGACCAAAGCCCAGCAGGGCCACCAGGACCGCCAGGGGGGTCAGCAAGACCGGGTCCGCGAGCCGGAAACTCGCCCCAAACATGATCAGGAAGAAGATCGCACCAGCTACGAAAACATCCATGCCCGGGACGACTTTGGAGGCAAGGTTGTAGACCGTCGCACCAAGAGTGGCTGCGGCCAACAGCAGCAGCGACCAATGCCATCCACCTGTCAAGGCAATGGCAGCTATCCACATTACTCCTAGGCCCCCAAAGGCGAACGCAGTCGCGTTGCGACGACTGATGCTCCCACTCAGTAGGGGACGGTCACGCAGCTCTTGGCTCCGATCATCGATTGGCAGGTCGATGACATCGTTGAGGACGAACCCAAAGATATGGGCGCCGGCTCCAAGGAGGAAGAGCAGCACCAGCTCCCAGCTCTCGGACCCGCCCGAGGCGATGGCCCCCAGCGGCGGGCCCACCGCGGTCAGGGCGAGGTTGAAGGATCGTGCCAGCTTGGCGTATTCGGAGAGTGCCCCCATGTGCCCTCTACCGGGGGCGGTGCCCAGGTCCCATAATGCTTCTTGAAGTGTCCTGGAGAGTCCGCGCCACCCCGAGCTGACGAAACCTTACGGCGCCAGATAGGCGCTAGGCACCGATGGCAGACCCGCGGCTCCGGCTCCCTGGCAGTGTCGCCGGGGCATCCTATGTCGAATCGAGCTGCATCGACAGTTACCTGCGTGCATTGCTAGGATGCGCGGACCATCGATGACCTGACCGCTACACTCTTCCGTACCGCCTGAAGCCGGTCTCACTGAGGGTGGCGAAGAGGTCGAGCACCCGTCGGAAGCGGTGCTCCTTGTAGAGTTGCTGCAACAGTTCCTTCTCCTTGGATGTCAGGGAGAAGGCACGTACGCCCTCACCAACCCCAGCAGGCTCACCGAGCATGAGGATGGAACCTCCTTGCATCTGGTGTCCCACGAGGCCCTTGACGTCGGCCGTCACCACCACCGTGCCCCCCTGGAGGAACGATCCCAGGTCCCCTCGGACCGTCCCATCGATGAGGACAAGTCCCCCGCGCATCATCGCACAGGCGTCGCCCAAGCAGTTGCCCTTGACGATGACGGTCCCGCCGCGGAGATAGCTGCAGAGCCCATGCCCGGCATTCCCGTTGACTTTGATGATCCCGTCAGACATTGAATCGCCGAGGTATCGCCCC
Source organism: Thermoplasmata archaeon (assembly GCA_023265395.1). Classification (GTDB taxonomy): domain Archaea; phylum Thermoplasmatota; class DTKX01; order JAHFTX01; family JAHFTX01; genus JAHFTX01. The sequence continues at coordinate 6,858 of JAHFTX010000053.1, read as the reverse complement.
CCCTCGCCGTTGAGGACGAGCTCCGCCCCCTCGTTCATGCTACCGAAGAAGTCACCCACGGTGCCGCTGATCTTGACCCGGTTTCCCCGGGGCAAGCCTACCGCGACGACGTTCTCCCCCGAGAGGTGCTTCGCCTCGGCCGCCCCTTCGGCGTCGAGGACCTTGCGGAGTTCGCGGTTGACCACCGCGCCCGTGCTCTCCAATCCGGATTTCGCCACCACGTCGCCTCGCTGCCGATGCTGTCCCAAGAGGGTCTGGAGCAAAAAAGGTGCGGGTCCCACGCGACCGTCAGCCGAATACCCCTAGGAGGCTCGTCCCGCTGACTGACGCAACCGAGACGCGCTGCCCGCTCTCGGAGTCGATCGCTGCGATGAAGGTGTCGCTTCCCGTGAATATCTGGCCCTTCTGCATCATCCAGCCGTACCGTGAGGAAGGCATGCTGATCCCCGTCAGGGTCTGGAGGATGATCGTCCCCGCCCCCGTCCCCGTCAGACCCGTCTGCCCAAGGTTGAACTTCGTCTGCACCGTCCCGCTGGTGCTCGTCCCCGGCGATGACCATTGGATCTCTCCGTCGGTCCGACGGAACATCGCGCTGAACACTTCAGGGTCGGCCTTGAATATCTGTTCGGCGGACGCAATCGTCACCAGATGGTCCGAGAGGTCCTTCTTGTTGAACTCCGCTGTCCCCTGCTGGTCGAGGTCTCGCTCGATGGTGTAACTCTCCGAATAGGGGTCCAGGGGATTGATCGTCCGCGCGACGTCCTTGCGGATGAGGATCTGGTAGCTGAAATCATACGCGTCCTCCTCACCGGCCTGATACCGCTCGTAGGCGTCCCGACGCTCCTGGGGGGTCGGGTCGTAGCCGAAGGTGAGGTTCCACCAATAGGTCCCGGCCTTGCCCTCTGGGTCGGCTGCGGTCGGAGTCGCGTTGTAGGAGGCACCAGTGATCGTCACTGGCCGTTCGGGCCTATCATAGCGGTCGAGGAAGGACTGCAAGCCCGGGCTATGGTCGATGGCGTACTCTATGGCGTCATCCTGGCCCCAGTCGAAGGAACTGCTCGCGAAACCTGCACCCTGGGCCGGCATGTAGTGCCAAGGGGCGAACTCGGCCTTTTGGTGGGTAGTCCGAAAGATCGGTGCGGGGATCGCCCAGGGTATCGCTGGAGTCCCTGCGACGAAGCCTCCCGGTCGTATCGTGTTCATCGTCTTCAGGAAGAGGTAGCCCGAACTGTCCGAGGAGTTCCAGCTGGCGTTGGTGTAGCTGACCCGCTTGATGGGGAATGCCGCATCGTTGCCGATCCAGATCTGCTCGTTGAAGTCGACCAACCCAGCAAAGAACGAACTGGTGATGTTGAGCACCACTGCAGGGTAGCCATTGACGATCTCCGCGCGTTCGGCGGACCAGTTGTAGATGGTGTTCGGAGGGAGCTCCAGCCAGTCGCTCTCATCCCCCGAAGCCACGGTGATGCTCCCGTTGGCCGAGGGGTCATAGGCCTGCCCGGCGACGAGCAGCTGCTCATCGAGGCTTGGGAATTGGGGCAGGCTGGGGTTGGTGTAACTCCGGAGGTCCCCCGTGTACTCCAAGGGCTTGGGCGAGCGCGGCAAGCGGTCGATTTGCACGTACCCATGGGTGAGCGCCTTGATGTCCACCTTCCCAGCGATCGTCGTGAAGACGTCCCGGGTGCCCTCGATGCTCCCAGGGATGTCCAGTGGCTCCCCATCGCTACTCTCGACATGCAGGATGAAGGTCGCCCGGGTCTCCTGGTGGGCTTGGACCACGGGGTGTTTCTGGTCGAATCCATCCTCGGCCGTGGCAGCCTGGTCGGTCTTGAACGACTGTGTGAGTGTTCCCGTAAGGGTGAGGCGAAAAAGGTCCCAACGCCCTTCCCCCTTGTCGTTGGAGTAGGATTCTGCGACCACCTTGTAATCATAGATCGCGAGGTCACCGTACCGCTGGGGCCCGACGGTCACATGGAGGTCGTCCAGGGCCTGGCTCTCATCCTCGCTTCCGCGCTCCGAGAACGGCGAGAGCCCCCCACTGCGCTCCTCGAAATAGATTCCCACGCCATTGAGCCCGAGCAGCGACAACGCCAGGAGGATGGAGAGGGCCTTCATCAGTCGGGAGAAGACAGGGGGTCGACCGCCATATCCTTTCCTGTCCTACCGGGACGACCCCGACCGCCTGGTGGCACGCGCAATACTTTTCGTCCCCCTCTGTCGTTGACCCGTCGTGACAGGCTCCGCCAAGGGCATGAAGCGGCGAACCAAGACCTCTCCAAGCCAGACCCCCCTGGTGCGGCTTCGGGATGTGCGCAAGGTCTACGACACGGGTAAGGTGCGCATCGATGCGCTCCAAGGCATCTCCCTGGACATCCTTCCAGGGGAGATGGTCATGGTCATGGGCCCCAGCGGATGTGGCAAGACGACCCTGCTCAATTGTTGTAGTGGGCTCGATGAAATCACTTCGGGTCTGGTCGAAGTCGAGGGTGTCGATATCACCACGATGCAGGACAATGCACGAACCGACTATCGGGCGCGTCACATGGGATTCATCTTCCAGTTCTACAACCTCCTTCCCGTGCTGACGGCTGTCGAGAACGTCGAGCTCCCCCTGTTGGTGGCCGGGGCCCGGCCCGCCGAGGCACGACAACGGGCGCTCGAGATGCTCGATCAGGTCGGGCTCCGCAACTGGCAATCCCACCTCCCCGCAGAGCTCAGTGGAGGGCAGCGTCAGCGGGTGACGATCGCCCGGGCGCTGGTCAATTCTCCCAAGATCGTCTGGGCCGATGAGCCCACCGGAGACCTCGACACTGCGACAGGGACCGATATCATGGACCTGATGTGTCGGCTCAACCGTGATCAGGGTCAGACCTTCGTGGTGGTCACCCACGACCCCGAGGTCGGCGCCCGGGGTGGCCGGATGGTCACGATGCGCGATGGTGCGATCGCCCACGATGTGCTCCTCAAGCCCAAGGACCCCCGCCATGCCCGTTGACGAGGAGACGCTTTGTGCCGCAGTCTCCCTCGCGGTCGTGATCCTTGGTCTGATAACCCTCTCCGCCTCGCGCAACCGCGTCCTGGCGCGCATGGGTGGTCGAAACCTGCTGCGTCGCAAGGGGAACACGGCCATCATCATCGGGGGACTGATGGTCGGGACGGCGATCATCAGCTCGTCCTTCGTCGTGGGGGACACCATGGACACCTTCGTCTCCGGCATCGTGCTCGATGTGCTGCATACCACCGATGAGGTCATCAGCGTCCAGGACGTGACCGGCGCTGAGGAATCATTCAACTCCACCGCATACGATGCCCTTGCCCACAACATATCGGCAATCCCTGGGGTCGACGGAGTCTCGCCTCAACTCTCTGGCCGTGTCGCCGTCCTTGACCGACGGACCGAACTCTCGGAGGCCTCTATGGGCCTGTTCGGCATCGATTTCCCCAACGGCACGGCCTTTGGCCCCTTGCGGACCACGCAGGGTGAGACCATCTCGTCTCTGAAGGCGGACGAACTGGCGATCGCCTCGTCGAGCGCGAAGGCCTTGGATGCCCAACAAGGGCACGTCCTGACGCTGTACACCCCCACAGGGCCACACAATCTGACCGTCGCTGCCGTCCTGCGGGCTGAGGGACGGGCGGGTCTAGGCGTAGGAATCTACGTTGACATCCATACAGCCCAGGTGCTCCTCAATGAAACGGGGCACTACACCAGCATCCTCGTCTCCAATGATGGTGGGACCAAGGGGGGCCTCGGCCCCACGGCGAAGGTCGTCGAGGCATTGGAGAAGGTCCTACCCTATCGTCTCGTGATCAGCGCCCCGAAGCTGGAATTGCTTGCCCAGATACCTTCCGAGGTACTCGTGGCCCAGGAGTTCAATGGCACTGACCTGCTGGTCTCAGCTCTCGATTCGCAGGGCCATCCCACCGCCTTGATGCCCGTGGACCAGCAGGCACTAGTCGATCGCCTCTGGGCCAGCCCGCTCGTCGACGGGGTCGCGCTGCAAGTCCGAGTGCCTAGGCTGACCATGCGATCGCTCTCTCCTGCTGAACATGGGGGCTCCGTCGAGGTAACGGTGCAAGGGTTCGAGCCCAACGACTCGCACGCCCTTTCTTTCGGTCCCTTGCTGCAGCTTCCCTCTCCCGAGGGACCCGACCTCTTCCCTTTCCCGCTCGGCCCCTTGCAGCAGGACCAGGTTGCCCTCTCCCTTCCCGCAGCCCGTGCTCTTGGGGTCACCCCTGGGGAGTACGTGAGGGTGGTCAGCGATGTACCGGGCATCCCACCTCGCGATCTTGAGGTAGTGGCTCTTGTCTCAAGCGAAGGGGCCGGGTCAGGGTTGCGGGCAGTGGCCTACGTCGAGCCGACCACTGGCCAGTCCCTGGGGGCGCTGACAGGCCCCAACGAACTCGCGGTGTCTCTCCTTGGGGATCCGGCGACTGGCCTGCAGCGACTAGCCATGGCGCAGTTCTTGCTGGCCCCGATCGTCGGGGACCACGGCCTCCGATTCTACGTGAGTGTCGTCAAGGCGGACCAACTTGCCGAGAGCCGAGAGTCCGTCTCTGAGTTCAGCCAGTTGTTCCTCGTCTTCGGGACCTTCTCGATCATCGCGGGAGTCATCCTCATCCTCAACATCTTCGTCATGCTCGCTGAGGAGCGGAAGGCGGAGATGGGCATGGCCCGCGCAATCGGTATGCGGCGTTCGCATCTCAAGCGGATGTACCTCTATGAGGGGTCGCTCTACGCAGCCATCGCGTCAGGCATCGGCGCTGTCGCTGGTGTGGGAATCGGCTATGTCGTGATGATGGCCATCGGGAACATCTTCTCGGCATCGGCCAGTTCTTCCGACCCCCAGTTCCACCTGCTTGATTCGTTCACGTTTACCCCGGGGTCACTGGTCGTCTCAGCCGTTGCAGGGATGGTGATCTCGATCAGTACCATCGCGATCGCGGCGCACCGAATCAGTACCCTGAACATCGTTGCAGCGATCCGAGACCTTCCTGAGCAGCCCCCACCACCCCAGGATCGCCGTTTGGTCCTCTTGGGTGGCGCCACCGCCCTGGGCGGACTTGCCATCGCGGCCGCGGGGATTGGAGTCGAGCAGCTTGCCCTCTTGACTACGGGGATTGCGATGGCCATCCTCGGGTGTGCCCTCGTAGCACGCCGCTTCATCCCTGATCGCTGGGCCTTCTCCGCTGCTGGGTCCTTCATCCTCCTGGAGTGGGCGGTCCCGTTCGGCTGGTGGCCAGACTACTCCTCGGACATCGAGATGTTCATCCTCGGGGGTCTGTTCCTCGTCCTTGGTGCTCTGCTGCTGGTGGTCTTCAACAGCCGGCAGGTTGTCCGAGCCGTGATGGGCATATTCGCCCCTGCACGTCGCAGCCAAGCAGTCGTGAGGAGTGCCATCAGCTACTCCTTACATTCGCGTTTCCGGACCGGGATGACCATCTCGATGTTCGCATTGGTAATCTTCACGATCACCACCCTGAGCATGATCGTCGGCATGCTCTCGACCAACCTTGAGGCGCAAGTGATCGAGCAGAGTGGCGGCTATCAGATCGAAGCCCACACCAATCCTCTCACACCGTTGCGTGATGCCAGCACGGCTCTTGGGCTAGCGGGTTTTGGTCCGCAGAGGGTTGGTGACCTGGCCGTGTTCCAGACGGGCGAGGTGCAATTCACCAACAAGCGAGACCTCTTTGGTAACCCATGGCGGTATCCGTTGCTGGGGGTCAACCGCTCGTTCGCGGAGGGTAATCGGTTCACCCTCGAATCCCACCTTACCAAGTATGCTGACGATCGCGCGACGTGGCACGCTCTCATGGAGGAGCCCAGCGTCGCGATCATCGACCGTTCGGTGCTCGGGTTCGAATTCGGCCCATCGGCGCCCTACCGGCTAGCGCTTGGAGACCGCGTGGAGATGCTCGGGGCGGCCAACCAGACCATCGTGGTCACCGTCATTGGGATTGTCGATACCTTCCTGTTGCAGGGGCTTTTCGTCCAGGACCAGGTCGCCATCGAAGGATTCAATTTCACCAGCAGCAGCCAAGTTCTCCTCTCTCCTGCGACTGGGGTCGTGGCGGGCTCCTTGGCCAAGGACCTGGAACGCGCCTTCCTGCCCTTTGGAATGCAAGTCACGGTGCTTCGGGAGGAGCTCCAGACTTTCCTCTCCGTGCAACAACAGTTCTTCGATTTGTTCTCGGCCTTCCTCGGTCTTGGGCTCATCGTCGGCATCTGTGGCCTGGGAATCATCACCATCCGATCGGTCCACGAGCGGCGACAGCAGATCGGGATGCTTCGGGCCATCGGATTCCGCCGCCGACAGATCACCGGGCTGTTCCTCCTCGAGACCGGCTTCATCGCGGTTCTGGGAATCCTCATCGGGACGGCGCTGGGGATATTCCTCGGCTACCAGATCTGGCGAGACAGCTTCGAGCAGGCGGGCTTCTCCTTCGTCTTGCCCCTCGGCCCCATCTTGTGGGTCAGTGGCATCTGCCTGATGATGACCCTGGCGAGCACATTCCCCCCAAGCCTACGGGCCGGACGCGTGCCGCCTGCAGAAGCGCTCCGTTACGAATAGGCACCTATTCCGCGTCGTCGAGGAGCACGACCTGCTTGTCCTGCGTCTTGCTCATCGCGGGCCGGGGAGCCCTCAGCTTCCTTGGAGGCGAGGGTGGGATTCTCGCACCTCCAACAAGTGCGAGGATCCCCCCCAGGAGCGGGACGACGAGGATCGGCGACCACCGCAGCGTCGAATGAAAACCAATGAGCTCGACGATGGCAGAGGTCCCGACGATAACGGCGACGGTCCCGACAATCATCAACACTCCGCCGGCCACCACGAGGATCCGTGCCGTCCTCGC
>JAHFTX010000052.1 GCA_023265395.1 Thermoplasmata archaeon | reverse complement strand
AGAGGCCCAACAAGACAGCCGCAGGGGCGTTGATGGTCATCGAGGTCGAGACGGCCCCAAGGGGGATCTGATCGAAGAGCGCCCGCATGTCGGCAAGGCTGTCGATGGGAACGCCGACTTTGCCCACCTCTCCTACGGCCCGGGAATCATCGCTATCCATTCCGATTTGGGTGGGCAGGTCGAAGGCCACCGAAAGGCCGCTGATGCCTTGTGAGAGCAGGTAGCGGAAGCGCGCGTTGGAGGCGTCGGCCGAACCGAACCCCGCGTACTGCCGCATCGTCCACAGGCGTCCGCGGTACATGGTCGGCTGGATGCCCCGAGTGAAGGGTGGGGTTCCGGGGAAACCGACCTGGCCTGGGAAAGGCACTTCGTGCTCGGGAGGGCCGTAGAGAGTTTCGAGGGGCCGTGAGGAGCCCGTGACGAAGGCAAGACGCAGTGGTGGCACCCCTTCATCCTTGGCCATTGAGAGTAACTCGCCCTTGCGGTCCAAGAGGCTTTCGCCCCGTGGGGGGGGGCCTACGTGCGACTCTTGGCGCGCGTGCGTGCCCGACGTGCGGATTTCTCACCGACCTTGGCCCGTCGACACATGAGGGCAGCCTCGACAAGTCCAAGGTGCAATCGTGAGGCGTTGGTGGGCCTACTCTTGAACTCGGGGTGGAATTGGCAGCCCACAAAGAAGGGATGGTCCGAGAGTTCGAGGACCTCCATTCGACGAGCATCCTTCGAACGGCCCGTGAAGCGCATCCCCGCCGCCTCCAAGCGCTCGATGTAGGCAGGGTTGACCTCGTAGCGGTGGCGATGGCGCTCGTCGATGGCCGCACTCTTGTAGAGACGTGCCGCAAGGCAGCCCTCGGAGAGCAATACGGGATGAGAGCCGAGGCGCATCGTGCCACCCATGGCCGAGATTGCCCGTTGCTCGGGAAGCAGGTCGATCACGGGGTGGGGGGTCGCCGCATCGAGCTCGGTGCTGGAGGCGCCCTCCAGGCCAAGCACCCCACGCGAAAACTCGATGACCGACAACTGGAATCCCAAGCAGATCCCAAGCAACGGCACCTTTTCGGTGCGAGCAAGACCGATGGCAGCGATCTTGCCCTGGGTTCCACGCTCCCCAAAGCCGCCGGGGATGAGTATGCCGTCGACGTCACCGAGTGCCTTGCGCACCGAAGCCGACCCGGACTCGAGGTGTTCGGCCTCCACCCAGCGGATCTCCACCTTGGCATCTGCCTCGGCACCAGCGTGGGCGAAGGCTTCGATGTGAGAGAGATAGCTGTCGCGCAGGTCGACGTACTTGCCGACAATCGCTATGCGGGTGTGCCCCTTGGGCGATACTATCCGAGAGACGACCTTCTTCCATGCATCCAGCTCGTCGGCCCTGGGTTCAAGGCCTAGCTGACGCAGCAGCACCCGGGGAAGTCCTTCCTGTTCGAGCACGAGGGGCACCTCGTAGATGCTTGAGACGTCGGGGGCTGAGACCACCGCCTCGACGGGAACGTTGCAGAAGAGCGAGACCTTCTTGCGCACGTCAGGTTCCATTGGCTTGGTACCACGACCGACGATGATGTCTGGCTCGATTCCCAGTGAGCGGAGCTCCTTGACGGAGTGCTGCGTCGGTTTGGTCTTCTGTTCACCAACCGAGCCCATGATGGGAATCAACGTCGTGTGCACCACGACGCAGTTCTCCCGGCCCACGCTGTTGCGGAGCTGCCGCAGCGCCTCGAGGAAGGGCATGCTCTCGATATCCCCCACCGTGCCCCCCAGCTCCACGAGGACGACATCGGCAAGGCTCTCGTAGGCGGTGTGCTCGATCTGAAACCGGATCTGGTCAGTGACATGGGGGATGATCTGCACCGTCGAACCAAGGTAGGCGCCTTTGCGCTCCTTCTCGATGACCTCCTTGTAGACCTTCCCGGTGGTGATGTTGTGGGCCGAGGTCATGCTCACGTCGAGGAAGCGTTCGTAGTTTCCCAGGTCGAGGTCGACCTCACCCCCGTCCTCAAGGACGTAGACCTCGCCGTGCTCGAAGGGATTCATCGTCCCTGCGTCGCAGTTGAGGTAAGGGTCGATCTTGATGGCGCTGACGCTGAATCCACGACACTTGAGCAGGCGGCCGATCGAGGAGGCGGTAATCCCCTTGCCCAGCCCCGAGATGACGCCACCCGTGACGATGATGTACTTCATCTACCCCACGGGGCCCAGACATCCGAGCAGGGCCATATGGATATATGGGTCATTTCGCGCGCTTCTTCGTCGTTTGCGGCGCCGGGTCATCCACAGACCCAGGTGGGCGCGAAGGCCGGCCCTTGGACCGCTTGTTTGCGTTGCTTCGTCCCTTGCCAACCAGTACCTGGAGATCCCTCGGAAGTTCCGCGTCATCGGGGGGACGGGCGCTTTCGTGTGTTCGCGTGACGCCTCTCGGAGTTGGATGGGGCAGATCCTCCTTGTCGATAATCGCGAGCGGGTCGGTGGTGTCCACCAATGCGGCGGCCGCCAGGGCGCGTTGACGTTCCTCGGCCCGCGTCGCCACGATGGAGGCAATCTCGTCAAGATCACCACGTTGCTGGCGGATCAGTGTTCTTCGCAGATGAAGGGCAAGCGCGGTGGTACCGGCAATCGCTCCGATGGCCAGAGCAATCAACACCTGCAACCCCTCCTCTCCCCGATGGGCTGCATCGAACGGTCTGAGCGGTGGAAGTCCCCCGACAGGGACGCTGACGGCAACTCGATTCCCCGCAGCATCGGTTGCGACGAAGGTGATCGCCTCAGAGGCGTTGACCTGCTGGCGCTCGGCGACGAATCCTCCATCGGCCTGGAGGGAGACCTCTTGTGCCTCCATCCAGACATGGGCGGCTCCGATCGCCGTCCCGTTGAATTGACGGAGCGGTCCCTTGTTCCCCGTCAGGCTGACCGAAAGCGTCGGCGGTACGGTGTCCACGCGCACGGCGACGAAGGTACGGTTCGTGTTGCCCGCGGTGTCGGTCACCACCACCTCGACGACCTGGTCCCCCTCAGAGAGCTGCACCGGGATGAAGAAGGCCTCCTGGGGATGGGGCACATCGCGATCCGCGACCGACAGGGTCGCCCCCTTCTCGGCGCGCCCCTCGATCATGACCGTTGTGGTGTTGCGCCATTCGCCCATATGGGGCGAGGTGATCTCCAGGAAGGGGGGGATGATATCGACGGTGATCGTGCGCTCACTGGCCGCGACATTCCCCGCCGGGTCGCTCACATGGAGGTGGAGGATGTTGACGCCGATGTCGAGGCGCAGGGTAGTGTTGGCCCAGCCCGCGAGGTTCGCAACAGCCACTCCTTGGAGCATGACGCGGTCGGAGGGGCCGGTTTGGATGACCACGTCCACGAATATGGAGTTGCGAAGCTCACCATCAAGGGGCTCGAACCACAATGGGACTGGCGGGAGAAGGTCCTGGATCACGCTCACTTGTGTGACGCCAACGTTCCCAGAGGTATCGAGAGCCCGTGCCTTCAGGAGATTCTCGCCTGGTGCAAGTGGCACGGTCGCCTGCCAGCTACTGGTCCCATCGGCGCTGGTCCAGTTCAGACCATCGCTGCTGACCTCGACCGCACTGACGCCAATGTCATCAGTGGCGACCCCTGCAATGAGAATCGTCGCTTCATTGGTCACCGTGCCCTCTGCCGGTGCCGTGATGGTGAGGTCCGGGCCGACGCGATCGTGAATCTCTAGGTGCACGGCCGTCGGGCCGGCAGGGGTCAGGCTCGTCTGGTCGCCCAGGGGGCCGAGGATAGCTTCCACCACCAACGGGCTCAGGAGCACGCTCTGGGTCTCATTGACGCTGCGCACCAGGATTGGGACGGGTTGTGTGGTCCCAATGTCGGAGGCCGTCTGCAGATCCACCCGCTTGCCATCGAGGGCGCGTACCTCGACCAGGGCTCCGACTGCTGGCGCTCCTCCAGGCTGTCGGACCGATGCGTTGATCGAGAAGCGTTCCTCGATGATGCTACCGGGATCCGACGCGAGCAGCGTCCGTCCCGTGGCCGGGCAGTCGAGCAGGCGCACCTCAGCGCCATCGAAGGCGCTCACCGCGACGACCTCCTTAAGCTCAGCCCCATCCTCCAGGGTGCCTTCCGTCACTTCCACGAGGGAATCGACGGCTTGCAGCGCCTCCCAGGTCGAGTTCGTCAGTGACACCCCACTACTGGTTGCGTGCAGCGAGCCTGCACCTGCCACCGTGCCATTGCCGTCTAATCTGCTCGATACGATAGTGATAGCGACCTCGGACGCCTCCAACGCCACACTCCCTCGACTGCGCAGCGTGGTATTGCTCAATCCACCACTCCCGCCCGCGACGAGGGAGAGCGGCGTGCCAGCATCGATGGTGGCCCCCCCCATAGTGGTCGTGCTGCTGGCGACGACGACCCCCTTTCCGAGCACGTCGATGTTCGTCGTGCCCAGAGTCAATGTCGAGCTATGGAGATCGAAACCCCCCTCGGTGCCTCGGATGGTGGCATTGTGCACCTCGAGGGTCGAGGAATTCCCGAAGAGGGCCACAGAACCGGGCGAATCACCCCCATCGATGGAGCCGTTCCCCACCCACAGGGAGGACTCGCTGACGTCGACTCCACGAGCCCCAATATCCACGATTGCCAGCAGGTCGACAGCCAGGTCGCTGTCGTCTTCAAGTCGAATCGCGACATCCCAGCTTCGTTCGACGGAGAGCTCGCCGACCTTCAACTGGGTGCGTACCGCATCGATCGCGATGGCCTCCGCACTCCCATCCCCGCGTAGGGCCATCTGCGCGATCGCAAGGGCGGAGTCCCGCAACTCCACCAAGGGGATACCGTCGCCGAAGTCGATGACCTGAGGGGCGCTTAGGGACCAGTCAGTGCCCGCAATCACGCTGCTGGTCGCGCTCAGAGCGTTGCATGCCGATCCCGAGATCTCCAGACCCTCGACCTGCAGGCTCGAGGAGGCGATATCGAGCCCTCGACCACCGCTGTCGGAGATGGTGAGGTTCGTGATGTATGCCAGAGGGACCCCAAAGATCCGTGGGCCGCCGCAGCTGAGTGAGCCAGTCCCGCTGGGACCGTCGATGGTGACGTCAGCGAAATCGAAGGTCGAGTAGAGTTCGAACGTGTAGCCAGTGCCCGGAGTGGTCGGGCTGATGGTGACGTTGCGCAGGACCAGGGAACCCCCAGGTTCGAGTCGAAGGCCAATCGCGCCGGGGGTGAGCGCCGCGAACTGCAACGAGACGTTCTGCATGGTCAGCACCGAGCTAATCCGCAACGAGCCGTTGAGGGCGATGATCTCATCATTGACCTGTGTCGGGCTGGTCACGTTCCAATCGCCCGTGAGCGGCGGCGGGTAGACCCCGATGCCGCTTCCACCAGCGTGATCGCTCAGCGGGGGAACCGGGAGCACCAAGAACAGGGCGAGCAGGAGCAGGGAACCTGCGCTGATGCCCTGCAGGGGTCTGACGCTACGGGCGCTTCCCATGGACACCCTCGTTCGCTCGTCGGCCGTTCAGATAAGGCTTGCTTGCGCCTGGCCCTGCGCGAGGGCTTCCGCTGCGCGTTCTGCTCCGCTGCGAGGAGGTTGGTCGTCACCTGCCGCTACGCCGCTGTCGAGCTGGCGAAGGAACAGGTCGGGGTCGGCGACCCGCGCGATCAGTCGCGCCCTACGGGATGCGTCGAACCCCGTCAAGGGGAAGAACACCGGGAGCGGGCCCTTGGGTATGGTCTGACCCATCTGGTCAAAGGTCAATCCACAGACGATCGCCTTCGCCCCGCGTTTGGGCGCAAGAGCAGCAGCCTCGGCTAGGACCCCAGCCCACCCTTGTCCCTCGATGGTGCTGCTTGCTCGGGACGTCTTGAACCCCGGAACCCACGCCCGCAGCACTGGCACTTGGTTCTCCCCTCCGGGTAGGAGCAATGCACGCAGTGTGCACCCGCGTCGCATGAGCAACCACGCTGCAGCCGCAGAGGCGGTATCGTGGAGCACCGCCAGGATGGCTCCCTGGGTGCCATAGGGCATACCGCCAGGGCCGACCTCCCGGCTAGAGGTCAGATAAGCCCAATGGTCGCGTACCTCGACCGAGAGCTCCCATTGCGGTGCATGGAGGTCGACGCGCACACCGCCCTGGGGTGCGAGCGATTCAAAGACGGCCGATCCCACAATGCGGCCGACCTCCATCGACGAGAAGGGATGCGATCCGGTACGACGCGGGCGGACGGCGAAGCTCTGGCCTGGTCGGAGCTGTTCGTGCGCCAGGTCGACGCCAGCCTGCACGATTGCGTCCATGGTCGCTTCGACCTTGACGACGGGACTGAAGCTGGTGATCCCAAAGGTGGTGCGCACGACCCGTTCGGTAGCCGCTGCTCCCGTCGCATCGACCTGGAGGTACAGGTGCCCATGGTCGGAGCGCACCACTGCCTCGATGTGTGCCTGCAGCAGGCGCTGCTGGAGGTTGCGGCGCAATGCCCGTTCGAGCAGACGCCTCACTGGAGGACTCTTGAGGGTCATCTCCCCAAAGCGCAGCAGGTAGAGCCGGGTCACCGGGGGCGCCCACGGAGGACGCCCCCATATACCCGCTGGTGCGCACAGTGCGGCCTTAGGGACGGATCCCATCAAGGGTGACGCTGAAGACCGCCTCCCCCTCGGGAAGGTTGGGGCTGTCTATCAGCCGCGCGATCCTCTTCTCCCCCTTGCTCTTGCGCAGGTAGATCCGAAAGGTCGCACTGTGACCGACAATGTGGCCACCGATGGGGCTGGTCGGATCACCAAAGAAGGTATCGGGCTTTGCCATCACCTGGTTGGAGACTACCACCGCAGCGTCATGCAGATTGCTGAAACGGTGCAGTGACGAGAGGTGGCGATTGAGGTTCTGCTGCCGTTCTGCCAGCGCGCCGCGGCCGACGAACTCGGCACGGAAGTGGCTAGTGAGGCTGTCGACGATCAGCAACCGCACCGGGACGGCGTGGGCCAACTCATCGGCCTTGTCGACGAGCAGCATCTGGTGGTGCGAGTTGTAGGCGCGCGCAACATGGATGCGCCGAAGGACCTCCGTGGGATCGAGGTCGAGTGCCTCAGCCATCTGGATGATACGCTCAGGGCGGAAGGTCCCCTCGGTATCGATCATCACCGCGTGGCCACCCGCACCGCCCTCCTCGGGGGGCAGCTGGACGTTGATCGCTGCCTGGTGGCAGATCTGGGTGTTGTGCAGCACCGTCGGGAGCGCCCCCCCGACGAAGGCGTGGTTCTGGGGCACCACGACATCGTAGACGAAATCGTCGTAGGGCTCCTCGGTGACGGAGGTGACCTCGTCCCAGGCGAGGCTGTGCAGGTTCTTGAGCTGCGAGAGCAGCCAACGCGTGCGGGTACGACGCCGGGAGAGTTCCTCGAGGATCGCCACCTGCAGTGGCATCGTGACCGCTGCGTCAACCGGCAATCCCCGGGTCAGCCAGTTGCGCAACCGCGCTTCGCTCAGGCCCAATCCACTTGCCAGGGGAATGAACGGGAAGGGCAATGCGCGCACAAGGGCACGGAAGCCTTCTCGGTCGAGCTCGAGCAGCCCCTGTGCCCGTTCGAAGAGGTCGTCGATCGTTCGGAGCAGCTGGAGGGAATCGACCATCACCCGTTGCAGCGCAGCAGAGGTCAGTGACCCGTCGATCTGGAGTCGGCGGCCTGCACAGTCGCGGAAGGTCTCCTCGATGAGCTCGCGGACGGCGCTGGGAAGGGCTTGGCTGCGCGCCCCGCGTGGAGGGACAAGGTCGCCCGCCACCAACGAGGGCAGCGACGTAGCCATCTGGTGAAGGTCACCCTGCAGGCGCAACCGCACTTCGCCCTCAGCGGAAGATTCCCCACCTGACACCTGAACACCCAGCCGGGCGAGTAGATAGGCCAGCTGGCTGGCCGCGGCGGAGGGTAGCGCCGGAAGAAGTCCCGTGGCCGTCGGACCTCCGCATGCGCGCAGGTAACCGGCCACGAAGTGGGCGGCAATCGCTTCGGTTCCGCCGATGACCTCCTCAGGAAGCCGACACTCACCCCGTAGGGCCTGGGGGAGCGCTTCGAAGACCGGTCCGAAGGCATCAGGCAGGCGGAAGTGGTAGGTGACCCCCAAGCGGCGGTGGTCCTCACGCAGGAACAGGCGGAGGTTGTGCCGCCGGGAAAGGTGGTCTTCGACCCAACCAGCCAGCGTGGTATCCCTCAGACGGAGCAATGGGGGGTCGAGACTGGCGCCTGCCAAGGACACCCCGAGGAAGAAGGCGTCCTCGGGCGAGAGCAGGCTCTCGGCGCCATCCTGCAGCGTCCGAGGGGTGGCAACAGGCATTCCTGGCTGGAGGAGGCCCGCTGGGAGCCAGCGGACGCCCTCAGTGACGTCGACGCTCAGGAAGCGGTGATTGGAGGTCGTTCGCAGCCGTCGTCCTGCAAGGGTACGCACCACGGTGATCGCCGAGGCGTACTCACGGTAGACGCTGGTCGCGCGAGTGGGTGCCAATCCCTCGTCGGTGATTCCCACGACCTCGATGGGCAGGTCAGAAATGAGCTCGCCATCATCGTAAGGGGTGGTCCCCGACGGTTCAGCGTATGCTGACCAGAGCTCCTCCAGGGTCCGGAAGTGGGGGACTCCGTGGACATAGTAGAGGACGGGAGTGTCCTTGGCGACGCACTTGCCACAGCCGAAGGCCCCGAAGAACTCGGTGATGGCCCGGCTCTCGATGCCTCCGCCAAGCAGGTCATCGAGGGAGGGGGCTCCGGTGTGGAGCTTGCGCACCGAGCTGCGCTCCGTCAGAATCTGGTCACCAGTGACGAAAGAACCCACGTCGGCAAGCTTGCGCGCCGCAGCGATGATCTTCTCCGCGCTGCTCGTCCCTAGGTCGGCGTGCTCGGCCAGTACCTTGGGGGAGGCCACAGCGATGGCCATAAGGTCGGCGTATCCAGCCTCCCGCAGCTTGTCGGCCGTTGCCGGTCCGACGCCAGGGAGTTCCTCGATCTTCGTGTTGCTGTCGTTGCTCATGTCTGATGCTCCTGCATCCGGGTAGGTGCGGTGGATGCGTGTGGGTGCACCTCTGCGAGGGAGGGCGTCGCATATAAGCCAAAGGGGGAGGGGGGGAGGTGGGAGTGGCCCCCGCTCTTCACACCCGAGCGTCAGTGGTGAGGAGCTCAGCGGTCAACAGGGCCGTCCGAGCCCGACTCGGCCTTGTCGATCAGGTCCTTGATGGAATCCCAGGGGTCATCGACATCATCGGGGGTGGCAGTAGGCTGTCGCTCGGTGGGCCGAGCATCCTCTGACCCCTGTTCCTCTTCAGGTCCCACCCCGCTTCCCCAGACCATCCCCTCCTTCGAGAGGGGGTCGTCCTCTTCCTCGACGGTCGGCTTCGAGTCGGCCGCCGCCGCTGCAGCTTGGAGCCGCGCGCGAGCCTGCGCATCGTCACCATAGAGGTCATCTGCCCGTCCCGCTGGGCGTCTGGGTGGGTGAGGCGGTACTCGTTCCACCCTCGTCGCCTCGGAGCCCCACCCTGGAATCGCCCCGGGCGCGGTCGCATCAAGGCCGGCACGGATGTGTGCCCAGAAGCTCTCTTCCGAGGGTGCTGGTGCCAGGAACTGGCTGAGCGCCTCGTCGATCTCCAGCTCTGTGTCAGGGTCCATCGGCGATGCCAGGAGCGCAGGGCCCAGCTGCGCTTCGAGCTGAGAGAGTACAGCGGCAAAGGCCTGGCGCTGGCCAGGTCGCAGCCCTTCGCCACTGAGGACGATGAGCCTCGAAAGGGCGCTGGGTTCGATCGCCAGCGTCAGGCTGCCCCGGGCGATTGCCACCTCGATTCGGGGAACGCCCTCTGCGCTGGCTCGACGCAGGTGGTCGAGGGCCCGGGCCTTGAGGGCCCCTTCGAGGCTTCCACCCCCCTCGGGGTCGGCACGCAGCAATCGCAGCACCCTGCCGTTGGAGGCCGTCAGCAACAGGAACAATCCCGTGCGGTAGGACCCCTGCCCCAGCGCTGTCCCCAGGAGGTGCAGCGGGTCGCCCCCGCCTCTCTTGCGGGCCACGAGATATCCGGCCATCGCTGCGAGGACGACTCCCCCGGCGGCAGCGGCACTCAGCTGGAAGAACACCGTCGCTGAGAGCTGGTCCGGGGGTGCTGCGGTGGTGAGATTGGAGGGCTCCGTTACCCGGATTGTGATGGGGGGGGTCAGGGTCTGCTCGTGGCTATCATTGGCCCAGCAGGCGATGTCCGTCAAGCTGGTGCTGCCGACGTCAGGGCGGTAGGTCACCATCCCCGAGTGGGGAGAAACTTGCAAGGCGGCGTCGTTGCAGCCATACCTGAGGTCGAGGGCATCCTCCTCGTCGGTAAAGATGCTCCGAAGGTCGAGGGTCAGCGTCTGGAATCGCTCGACCGAGCGGTTGGTCCAGGAGCCGATGATGGTCGGGGGGTCGTTGACTTGCCGCTGGTCGAGCGTGAACGGGGGACTGACAGAATCGTGCAGACCGTCCGAAGCAGAGAATATCAGATTGAGCAGGTCGCGCGAGTTCTGGTCAGGACTCCAGTGAGCGAAGGGCCCCTCCATCCAGATGGGCGCGTTGTCGCTGACGTCTGCACCATTGCTGGTGAAGCTCATCGGGTCATCCTCGGGGTCAACGAAGATCGTCCGCAGGTCCAAGGTCCACGTGGTATCCTCCGGGACGGTGAACTCCCGCGGCGAATCGATATAGTGCGGGGGGTCGTTGTAGGCCTCGAAGACCAACTCCACCGATGGACTGCTGACGAACAGGTCTGGGTCCGCGCCATCGATCGCCCGGAACTCGACAGCCTGCAGATGGGCGTAGTCGCCCGAAGGAGCCCACGAGGCGCGGCTGCCGTCGATCACGATCGCGGGGTCGGTACACTGAAAGTGCAGCCCCGCATCATCCTCTTCGTCGTCGAACAGGCTCCCCAGGTCGATGGACCACCCCTCCTCCTCCGACACAAAGATCACCGATGGAAGGGTGCCGACGTACTGCGGCACATCGTTGATTGGGATGATCTGAATGACGAAGGTGCCACTGACCGAGAGCAGCCCATCGTCGATTGTCACCCCCACCGTGCGGTCAGGTCCCTCGTGGGGAAAGAGCGCCGACAGGGTACCGTTGGCGACATCCATCCATACATAGGGCGAGTCTGTGGAGACGTTGAGCAGCTCCCACGAATCATCGGGATCGGCGTAGAGCAGGCCCGCGTTCCAGGTGGTCAGCTCGTCCTCGACGACCTGACGATCAGGCAGCGAGAAAAGGGCCGGGGACCGGTCGAAGGTCAGGACCGTCGGCCCCTGATGGGTGAAGTGCGTCGTGCTGTTCTGCAGGAGCGTCAGGTAGCGCATCTGCACCTCGTAGGCATGTTCCTCGATCACCCGCACGGGGGGGGCGCTCCCCAGAGGCGGCGTCTCCAGGTTGAGGTCATTGGCCGGGTCGATGGTATCGAGCAGGCTGAGATTGGCCGGGGCCAGTGAGAACCCGAGGCGGTCTTCCAACGACAGTTCGACATCCCACCAGTGCTCGATGCGCCCCCCTGGGGAGGTCACTTCGAGGTGGTCACGCACATCGATGGTGTTCGTGACGACCCAAGCGCTGTCGGCGTCAATGAGCACTCGACCAAGGTTATCGATTGTTGCATCCTCGGCGACGAAGCGGCTCTTGGTCAGCAGCAGACCGATCGTGTCATTGACCTCTGTGCCGTTGGTGGGAGTCAACGCCCACTGCAACGAGGCGCCAAGCGGTGATATCTGTGTCCCCTCGGCCGCGAGCACCGTCCCGACGCCTGTGGCGTTGATCGTCCCAACGGACAGGCCTGCGACATCGCGGACGGTGATGCCGGTACTCTGGTCGAGCAGCCACAGGTCCTCGATGCTGACCCATGAGGAGCCCGAGAGCGCCAGCGCCGGTGTCCCGCCTTCCCAGGAGCTCCACAGGAGGGAGACGTTGTTGGTGGGTGCGCCCGCCGACGGCCCATCGACCTCCAGCAAGGGCCCGCTCACGACACCCTGCCAGCTGAGGCTGGTCAGCACGGAATCTCCAGAGACGTTGAGGACGCTCGTCTGCATCGCACCGCTGACAAACAAGTTGGAGACCTGCGCGCTCCCAAGGTCCAAGTCGAAGGGCCGGTCGACGGATTGGATCGTGGTGTAGGAGAACTCGTTACCTAGGGTCAGGGTCTGTAGTGACCCCTGGAGGCCCACGGGTGTGTCCCTCAGGAGGTCGTCGTCCAGATCGAGCGACCCCCCCTCCAGATGCAGGGCGGCGATGCCGCCACCGCCGAGGGTCGATGAAGTCACCACCGCATCGACCTGCTCGAGATCGAGTCCAAGCGGGCTGCCGTAGAGTGACGATCCGTCCACGACCAGACCACCACCCTTCTGATGGATGCCGATCTGGCCCCCCGCGATATCACAATATAGCAGCTCGACCGACTGTGGCCGGTCCGCCTCGACCCCGCGGGATTGCCCTTGCAGGTCGGACGAGACAGCCCTGAGGCTGGCATCGGCCCCGACCTCGAGGGCGGTGGAGAATCCGCTGACCCAACCGTTGTTGAAGGAGGGCGGGTCAGCGCGCGATCCGTTGACGATTATCCCGACCCCCTGGTCGTCACCATCGATGCTCACCGATGCAAGCTGTGACGCGTCGCCGATCTGGGAGCGCCATCCAGTGGTCCCGATGTTGATGAAAGAGCCCTGATCGATGTACACTGCCGAGAAAGTCGTTTGCAGACCGATGTCAGCATCGATGATAGCAAGCTGCGACCAGGTGGTCAGCGACGACTCGACGACCAGGCCCTTGGAGACCGTATCGATGGTGACATCGTTGTAGGATCCTGAGCAGGCAACGCAATGGATGCCCGTGTCGAAAGAGGAGACCCTGACATCATCGAAGTTGATCCCTTGACCGGCCCCCAGTTCCAACCCATTGCCGTTGTCGGTCGTGCCGAGGGCAGCGCCGGAGAAGTCGGAGGAGCTCGCCACCATCGATGCACCGCTGCCCAGGGTCACCGCCGCAGGCAGGTCACCCGGCTGGTGCAGGCCCTCGAATTGGCTCTGGTACGCACTGAAGCTCCCATTGATCTCGATGGCCAAGGGGGCGCCGCCCCCGCCAGCCCGCACCGTCGCCCAGTCGATCTGGATGGACGCCCCCGCTCCGATCCGAATCCACGCCGCGGAACGGCTGACCTCCTGCAGGATCAGGGAGCCGCCGTTAATCTCAAGGCTGGCCCCCGGTAGCAGGATGATCGAGCCGTTGATGGTGAGGTCCTCATCGTAGACCCAGGTACTTCCCGCAGGGATGACCCAGTCGCCGTCGAGATAGGGCAACCCCGGGCCGCCGGTCGAACCACTGGCCGTCGGCGCTGCCAGCAGGAGGGGCAGCAGCAAGGGTAGGAGCAGGATGGCAGTCACCGCTCCGCGCCGGCGCCGCCCTGCCATGGGCTGTGCCCTCGGCCTTGTGGATTATAAGAGGCTTGTCATGCGCCCGTCGAAGGGTCGTGACCTATTCCTCGGAATCGTCGTCAACGTCGGCGTGCTCGTCCTCGGAATCATCGGGGACGGGCGCTGGCAGGGGGGCTTCGCCCTCAGGGGCCGAGAGCGCGGCCTCCAGCTGTCCCGTCGTCGCCAGCCGCGTGACCCCAGTGACTGTATCGCCCTCGTGCAGGCGCATCACCCGCACGCCCTTGGTTGCGCGGCCGATGACGGGCACGGACGAGATGGGGATCCGTACCACCTGTCCGGAGGCCGTCGTCACCAGCAGCTCGTCGTCGCTTGCGACGGTGCGCGCCTCGACGACCGTCGCACCCTTGGAAAGGTGCATCCCGATGACTCCGCCGGCACCGCGGTTGGTGAGCCGGTACTCGGTGAGCGAGGAGCGCTTTCCCTGGCCGTCGGAGGTGACCGTCAGCAACGTCTCGTCGCGCGCACACAGGGTCATCGACACCACACGATCGGTGCCGCGCACACTGACTCCCCGTACCCCCTGGCTGTTGCGTCCCATCGGTCGGACCTTGCCTTCCTCGAAGAGGACCGCTTTGCCTGCAGCGGTGTGCAGCAACACCAGCTGGTCGCCACGGGACCGGCGGACATCGACCAACTCATCGCCCTCCCGCAGCCGGATGGCCCAGATGCCACCGCGCCGGGGGCGGCTGAAGGCGCGTAGCGTGGTCTTCTTGACTACCCCCCGGCGCGTGGCGAAGAGGAGATAATCCTCGGGGGAGAACTCGACGATGGGCAGGAGCGTCGCGACGGTCTCGTTGGGCAGCAACTCCCCAAGTATCGTCACTGCTGGGCGCCCAGCGCTATGGCGCCCGCCCTCGGGGATCTGCCAGGCTTTGCGCCAGTGGACCCGCCCTAGAGAGGTGAAGAACAGGACGTGGCTGTGGGCCGTGCAGGTGAAGATGTCTGCTACCGCGTCCTCCTCCTTTGTGGCTGCCCCCCGCACGCCGATCCCGCCACGGTGCTGGGAGCGGAATTCCGCTACCGGGACGCGCTTGAGATAGCCACGAGCGGTGTAGGTGATGACCACCCGCTCGTTGGGTATCAGGTCCTCGATCTCGAGGTCTGAGGCGGAGGAGATTATCTGTGTGCGTCGTGCATCGGCGAAGGTCGCCTTGATCGATTGGAGTTCCGCTTCGATGAGGGCCGAGACCTGGGCCGGGTCGGCAAGGATCCCCTCCAAGACGCGGATGCGCTCATGCAGCTGCGTCAGCTCGGTGTGGAGCTTGCCGACCTCGAGCGAGGTCAGGCGTTGCAACTTGAGGTCGAGGATGGCTGCTGCCTGCGGTTCGCTCAGAGTGAAGCGCTGCTGCAGCGCGACCGCAGCGGCTGGCCCGTCGGCGCTGGCGCGGATGAGGGAGATCACCGCGTCGAGGTTGTCGTGGGCCACCAGCAGCCCCTCGACGATATGGGCACGTTCCCGCGCCTTACGCAGCTCGAAGGCGGTGCGCCTGCGCACCGTCGCGGTGCGGAAGCGGATGAACTCGGCGAGGAGCCCTTTGAGGCCCAGGAGCCGCGGCTCGCCGTCGACGATGGCGAGGTTGTGGATTCCGAAGGTCACCTCCAACTGCGTGTGAGCGAACAGTTGGTTCAGCACCACATCAGGGATGGCGTCGCGGCGGAGCTCCAGGACGATGTGCATCCCCGCCCGGTCGCTCTCGTCTCGGAGGTCGGTGACCCCCTCGACCCGCTTGTCCCGCACAGCCTCGGCGATTCCCTCGAGCAGGGTGGACTTGTTGACCTGATAGGGGATCTCGCTGACGATGATGCGCCTCTTTCCCCCAGGCTCCTCGTCGACACCGGTGTGCGCGCGCACCCGGATCGTGCCGCGACCGTTCCGATAGGCCAGGGCGACCCCACCGATACCGTTGATGATCCCGCCAGTGGGGAAGTCGGGTCCCTGGACATACTGCATCAGGTCGGTCACCTCCAGGGAAGGGTCGTGAAGGAGTGCGACGGTGGCATCGATGACCTCACCCAGATTGTGGGGAGGAACCGAGGTCGACATCCCCACCGCGATCCCACTGGCGCCATTGACCACCAGCTGGGGGAAGCGCGCGGGCAGGGTGAGCGGCTCCTGCAACGTCGCGTCGAAGTTATCCTGCCAGCCGACGGTCTCCATGTCCAGCTCCTCGAGCAGATCGAGGGCGATCGGAGCCAGCCGCGCCTCGGTGTACCGCATCGCAGCGGCATTGTCACCATCGACGCTGCCCCAGTTGCCGTGGCCATCGACCAGGGGATGGCGCAAGGCGAAACCCTGGGCCATGCGCACCATCGCGTCGTAGACGGCAGTGTCACCATGGGGATGGAACTTCCCCAGCACGTCTCCGACGATGCGAGCCGATTTCTTGTGCGGACGGTTGGGGAGGTTGCCCAGTTCCCGCATGCCATAGAGGATCCGGCGGTGCACCGGTTTGAGACCGTCGCGCACGTCCGGCAGCGCGCGGCCGATGATGACGGACATGGCG
Source organism: Thermoplasmata archaeon (assembly GCA_023265395.1). Taxonomy (GTDB): domain Archaea; phylum Thermoplasmatota; class DTKX01; order JAHFTX01; family JAHFTX01; genus JAHFTX01. The sequence continues at coordinate 55 of JAHFTX010000052.1, read as the reverse complement.
TAGTCGATGTACGAGCGCTCCATCTCCACCTCGATGGGTTGGGGGACGATCCCCC
>JAHFTX010000068.1 GCA_023265395.1 Thermoplasmata archaeon | reverse complement strand
GAGTGCACGAACGAGGGGCCTCCGAGGCATGCTCAGGGAGAGAATGTTGAAAGCCATCGCCCGAGGTCGAAGGCCTGGCGGTGCCGGACCCTTCCGGGCGCCCTGCTTCCGGTCTGGCATCCGGATGGGTAACGTTCGCTAGTGCTATACCAGTTTCGGGATAGCCCCGGGCAGATTCGAACTGCCGTCGCAGGCTCCAAAGGCCCGCATGATTGACCGCTACACCACGGGGCTGCGTCGACGAAGGAAATGTGCCGCCCCCATCAACCTTTCGGGGGTGGTGGGCGAGGTATGGACCCACCATACTGGGCAGGCCCGCCCTCAGACTTGCTCCATCCTGCGCAGCTGCGCACTGCTGGCCTGCTCGAGGTAGCGACGACGCAACTGCTCGGAGAGATAGAAGAAGGGCGCCTTGAGGTCGCTGATCTCGGAGCTGGAGGTGACGAAGTAGATGGGGATCTCCACATGGGGCTCCAGCAGCTGGCGCAGCTGCCGTTCGATGGCGCGGCGCGCCTTCTCGTCGACCTTGTCGACCTTGGTGCCCACGACGACGGTCGGGATCGGCCCGATGATCGCATAGGCATCGTTGATCCACTCGGAGACCCCCTCGATGGAGTGTTTGTCGGAGGCATCGACCATGACCACCAGCCCCTCGGCGCCACGGTAGTAGGAGGGCTGAAGGTGACGGAAGTCCTCCTTGCCGGTGATGTCCCAGATTATGACCAGTAGCCGCATCGGCCCCGCTGCGGAGTCCCCCTGGGCCACCTCGGGAGGCGCGTCGTAGGTGAGCAGGTACTTGGTCACCGCCGTGCCGATAGTCTCGGTGTATCGGATCATCTCGTTGTTGAAGGGGGCGATCTTCCCGACGACCGTCTTCTTGCCCACGCCAGAATCACCGATGACGCAGATCTTCTTGATCACCTCGCGCCCGTCCTCCTCCTCCCCCAGCAGCAACGAGCCCGCATCGGCGTAGGCGCTGGGGGTGATGTCCCGCTCGGTAGGGTAGCGCACTGCGGCCAGTGAGCCGCCGCAGGAGGAGCAGAAGCGCCCCCGCAGCTGGACGGGGCGCTGACAGTGGGGACAGACGAAGCTCTGCTCCGCAACCTTGCCACCCATCGACCCTCAGGGGGCGCTCCACCCTGATAAGGGATGGCTCAGGGCCCCTTCCCTTCGCGTGGCATCCCTGTTCGCCGAACCCCAGCAGGGGGGCAGCGGCGTGTTTCGATCCCCCTTGTAGTAGGCCGTCGGTCTGCCACCAGACCCGCATCCTTATTCCTTGTCGGTGGGGTTGGCGGCCGCCGGTGACACACCATGCCACACTACATCGTGTTGGGAAATTTCTCCGAAGAGATGAAGAAGGACATCAAGGCGCTCAAGAACACCCGCGACGCAGCCAACGCCGCGATCAAGGCAGCCGGGGCGAAGATCACGCGCTACTACCCCCTGGGCCAGTACGACGTCATCGTCGTGATGGAGGCGCCCTCGGACGAGGTCATGATGAAGCTCTCGCTGCAGATCAACATGACCGGCAGGATCCGCACCCAGACTCTGCGTGCCTTCTCCGAGGAGGAGTTCTTCAAGCTCGTCGAGAGCACCGAACCGATCGGCACGCCAGCTAGGTAGGTGGCGCTGACGGCCGCCCGCGACGGCAAAGCAGCTGGCTCCTGCCGCCATGACCGCAGGGGAGGTCCACCCTCAAAGGGGGTGGCCCAGACGCCCCCGTGGGCACGGCAAACCTTTTCGGCGCATCCTAGGTAGGGAGCAGCGTGTTCCTCCGCTGCCCTTCCTGTGGCACGCCCGTACGCCTTGGTGGCGGCAGCGGTCGCTGCGAGCACTGTGGCACTGCCGTCGCGATCGGAGGGGAGCGCCGCGCACCACTTGGCCGATTGCAACGGGATATGCCCCATCCGCCTGCCCGTGCCGTCTCCGCTCGCCCACCCTCGTCGCTGGAGGTAGCCGGAAGCACCCGCGAGCGCCAAGAGGCATGGCGCCGCGCACGGCGTGAGCAGCGTGCCCGTGCCCTCGAGCGTGCGGTCGGTCCCTCGGAGGGTCCCCTCGAACAGGGGGAGATCGACGAGGCGACCGAGGAGGACGAGGGACGGGAGCAAGGAACGCCGGCTGAGGGTGAGGGGGCTGTGGGGTGGGGGGGCGACCCGTTGCGCCCGCTGCCGCTGCTGCCGACCAGCGGATTCGCCCTGAGCCTCCGCACCCTCTTCTCGGCCGCGCTGCTGGTCTGCCTGCTCACCTGGCTGCTGATTCTGGGGCTGATGGTGCTGACCCTGCTGCTGGGGATCGCCGACGTGCTGCCCAACCTCTTCGGGTACCAGGATGTGTTGTTCCTCTTCCTGCCCCTGCCCATCGGCCTCCTGCCCATCGAGGGTGAACTCCTCGTCCTCTACTACCTGATCATCGTCCTCGCGATCGTCGTCTCCTTCGCGACGTTGCTGCGGCGCCAGCGACGGTGGAACGGGCGCCTGCTACGCCGGGCGTTGCAGCGGATCGCGGCACCACCGTTGCACAACGACAACGCGTTCTTCGTCACCGGGTGCCTCTTCCTGGCCACCTATAGCCTGACCATCTGCTACTTCGTGCTGCTGAACCTGATCTCGGTCAACCCCTCGGTGCCTGCCTTCGACGAGCAACCGCGGTGGGAGCAGCTCTACGGGTTCGCCCGTGCTTCGGTGTGGGAGGAGGTGGCTGGCCGGATCGCCTTGATCGCCGGGCCGATCCTCTTTTGGCGCCTGACCCAGACCGACCGCTACATCATCGACCTCGTGCGCGACTACCCCACGACGCTGCGGGAGGTCTGGCTCGAGGTCCGCGGCGGAAAGCGCGACCATCTGACCTTCAACACCGGCCTGCTCGTCCTCGCCTCGGGGCTCATCTTCGCCCTAGCCCATGTGCCCGGCTGGGATGCCTGGAAGATCGTTCCGGTGTTCGTCAGTGGGATCGCGCTGGGCTACCTCTTCGTCCGTCATGGCCTCTACGCGGCGATCCTCGTGCACTTTAGCTTCGACTACCTCGATCAGACCACGTCGCTGTTCGTCACCGGTTGGTTCGGCGACTGGGTCTACACCGCCATCTGGGTGACCTGGTTGGTGGTCGGCGGCTTCCTGTTCCTCTACTGGGCGCGCCGCTTCGCCCTCGGGAGCATCCAGGCGATCCGCGGTGAGGAGCCTGCTCCAGCGGCCACCCGCGCGCAGCCGGGGCGCGCCGACCCGCTCGAGAGCGGGCTCAGCTGACCTGCTTGAGGATGTTCTCGACGACGATGCGGAAGGCGCGCGCCACCTCCGAGGTGGGCGCCGACTCGACGAAGGGGGTGCCCTCGTCGCCGGCGATGACCACCTTGGGGTCGATGGGGAGCGAGCCGAGGAAGGGCACGTCGAGGTGCTTGGCCGCCTCCTGGCCGCCATGGAGACGGAAGAGGTCGATCTGCTTGTGGCAGTGGGGACACTCGAGGCCCGCCATGTTCTCGACGATGCCGATGACCTTCATGTTGAGCATCCGCGCGAAGTTGACCGACTTGGTGATGTCGAGGATGGCGACGTCCTGGGGCGTCGTGACGATGATCGCGCCTTCGGCGTCCTTGATGGTCTGGGCCACGGAGAGCGGCTCGTCGGAGGTCCCCGGTGGGAGGTCGATCACCAGGTAGTCGAGGTCCCCCCAGTTGACCTCGGTTAGGAACTGGCGGATCGCTCCCATCTTGATGGGACCGCGCCAGACGATCGGGTGCTCGGGGTCCTTGAGGAGGAACTCCATCGAGACGACCTTGACCCCGTTGGGGCCGATCACCGGGATGATCCCATCATCGTCGCCGCTCAGGCGCTGGCCCTCGAGCCCCAGCATCAGCGGGATGTTGGGCCCGGTGATGTCGATGTCGAGGACCCCACCTTGCGGCCCTGCTGCGCCAGCGCGACGCCGAGGTTGGCGGCCACGGTGCTCTTGCCCACGCCGCCCTTGCCGCTCATGACCACGAGCTTGTGCTTGATGCGCCCAAGGGTGCGCTCGAGCTTCTTCTGCTCCTCGACCCGCTTCTGGAACTGGGCCATCTGCTGGTCGAGTTGCGAGGGAGCCGCGGCCTCGACCGCTCCCGGCTCGATCTTGTCCATGAACTTGATTGCGGGCATGGGTCACGTCGGGACTGGCCGCGGCACAGCTGCGGGGGCGCGGCCATAAACCTATGGCTGTGCACCGGCACGATGCGGACGCAGGGGCCTCAGTAGCGTGCCGCGCTGCCCTTGCCCTTGTGGATCTCGTTGGCGTGCGCGGTCAAGGCGTTGCGCACTTGCCACAGCTGCGGGAAGAGTTGCGCCTTGACCTGGTACTCGAGGTTCTCCACCGGCGCACCCTGCAGACTCTTGACCGCATCACCGATGATGCGCTTGACCAGCATCAGGTGATGCTGCCGCCACAGCTGGAACAGCTCGTCGATCTCGCTGAGCCCTTCAGCCACGCCGTAGAGTCCGTGGTGCTGACGGTGATCGTGGTAGAGCTGCAGCAGGGTGACCCCCTCACGTCCCAGCGCACCCGCGAAGGGCTTCCAGAGGGTGGGGGCGTAGGTCAGCAGGCGGTTGAAGCCGGGGCTGTCCTGGCCGCTGCCGCTGCCCAACGCCAGGCGCACCGTGTGGTACTCCCAGGGCGCCATCGTCTCGAGCACGTGGATGCCATCGATGAGGATCCGCAAGATGCGCGCGATCCGATGGAGCAACACTGCTGCCAGCTCGAGCTGCCCCCCCTCGATCCGGGTGGCGACCTCGTGCAACTCCAACAGGGCGAGTTTCATCCAGATCTCCGCCTGCTGGTGGACCATCTGGAACATCGCCTCATCGTGGGTCGAGAGGGTCGCGGGGTCCTTCTGCAGGCTGAGCAACTCGGCGGTGCGGATGTAGCGCTCGTAGTCGGTGGTGCCGCTGCCGGCCAGCTGCGGGTCGATGCGTGACATGGGACACCGGTGGCGGCCGCCACTGCGGGCAGACCGGCGTCGAACCTGGTCGCCGCAGATAAGGGTTGCCGCCAGAGGACGGGCGAGGGGTTATGCCCGCTCCCTCTGCTACGCTCTACGACCGATGGCAGCGACGCAGCGACGCACGGCACTGGTCCTTGGTGGCACCAGCGGACTGGGGCTTGCCATCGCCACCGCCATGGCGGACGAGGGGTGGGCCACCGCCATCGTCGGCCACCAGCAGGAGCGGCTCCACACCGCTGCAGCACACAAGGCCTTCCGGCACCGCCCCAGCACGGCGATCCTCGCAGACCTCGACACCGACATCGGCTGCAAGAGCGCCGTCGACACCGCCGTCGCCGCCTTTGGTGGCCTCGACGTGCTCATCGTCAACAACGGCGGTCCTCCGCCAGGGGACTTCGCCGACCTCGATGGGGCGGCATGGCAGCGAGGGGTCGATCGGACCCTCCTCTCGGCGGTGCGCGCCATCGACGCTGCACTCCCGAGCCTGCGCAAGGGCTTCCATCCACGGATCGTCCTGCTGACCTCGATCACCACCATCCGCCCACGACCGCGGCTGACGCTCAGCAACGCCCTGCGCAGGGCCGTCGAAGGGCTGGCGCGCTCGTTGGCGGTCGAGCTCGCCCCGCAGGGCATCACCGTCAATTGCGTCGCACCGGGATTCACCGCCACGGAGCGCCTCGAGCACCTCTTCGCCGACGCCGCCAAGGCCAAGGGGACCACTGCTGCGCAGGAGCGCGCTGAGACCATCGCCCAGATCCCCCTGGGGCGCCTGTGCACCCCCGCCGAAGTAGCGGCGGCAGTGCTGTGGCTTGCCTCACCAGCAGCTGATGCGGTCACCGGCCAGACGCTCGCGGTCGATGGCGGATGGTCGGCCAGCGGGTAGACCACGCGAGGTTGCGCCCAGGGCGGGCCGATGTACCCGCGCTCGATTCATCTACTACTCGCCGGTCGCTTCGAAGGGGGGAGGCCGCACGAGGGACGAGTGAGGGCTCATCACGCCGGGGATTCCTCTTCGCGTAGCTCTCCGCCGTGCCTCAAGGGAAGCAATTGCAGGGTCCCGGTCTTGCGCGATCGAGGGGCCGCGCAGTGGGCACTCTGAGAGGGTGAGCAGCGGGGTCGGTCGTAGGACCCTCGTGTCCTCTCCATCCCCGGGCACCCGAATTCCCTAGCACCCTGCGCGCTGCCCCAGAATGTATGATAGGTCAT